>JAFYHN010000091.1 GCA_017539165.1 Eubacterium sp. | reverse complement strand
TAACAGCATGTATTCAAGCATTGCATAATTTGTAAGAAGTATGTGTGGTGGTTTTTTCGCCATATACTCCCTACACATATATTCATTAGGAATTGATTTTCTTAATTCAGAATCTGTATCATCTCTATGATGGTTATCATACTCTGCATGTAATCTCTTTTCGGCATCCTCTGCTGTTTCTTTTCCATATTTATGTTCTGTTTCGCCCGTATATCTCCCAAATGTTATATCAGGATATTCTTTCAAAAGCTTTCGAAGCTTCTTCTGCTGGTCATTAGCCAGTGCATTCATCGGAAAAATAAGCAGAGCACGAACGCCATCATCAAGCTCTCCCCGCTCTTTTTCTCTCATAATCTCATTAAAGACTGGGTATAGATAACACTCTGTTTTTCCGGAACCAGTACCTGTGGAAACAATCATATTTCTCTTTTTGCTTATAATATGACGCAGAGCATCTTCTTGGTGGATTCTTAATTTCCAATCATGATAATGTATATTTTTACCCATACAAGAAAACTCTCGGCTAACAAGACCTTCTTTAGCTAAATCTGAAAGGCTACTTCCTTGTTCAAATGGTAATGTAGTTTCGAGATACGGTCCCTTTACAAAGCCTGTACTTTTTACAACTTTCCTTGCAAGTTTTGTTATTTCATTATCTTTTACAGTAAGAATGGATGATATATATTCCTGATAATCCTCTCTTATTTTTTCAGTTGTCTCTCTAGGATTCATTGACATAGCTTTTTCTCCTTCGTTTTTAGATATATAAAGGTTCCAGCCATTAATGTGTCTCTTCTGGATAATCTAGGTGCTATTTCATATGCACTGCTCATATACTTAATTCCTATCATTCTATACTTATCATACTTCTCGTATTCTGTTGGAATTCGAGATAAGAACGCTGCAAGCCCTTGAAAATAAAGATATTTTCCGATAGAAAAATAGTCGCTATTGGGTTTGCTACACCTATATTCCATGGATTTGCAATACTGTCTCGTCATATCACTTAATCCAACATTTGATTTTAAGACATTTATCGCGAACTCAATCTCCTCTTTTGTACTATCCATCAGCTTTTTACATTTATCTCGAACTTCTGACTTGACACCGCCTTCATCACTATTCAACTTATACCAATTCAAGTATTGATCAATGTATTTTATATGAGCAAAGTAAAGTCCATCCTCTGGCTTTAGGCTGATGTCAAGTTTTGGATTATTCCATTTATCTAACTTGATCATCGATTGAATATCTTTTTCACTACCAACAATGGCATCATCCAACCTTATCCTTACACTTGAATCCGTTTCTCTTAAAAAATTTTTTTGTTCTTCAGCCATTACTTGAGGATTGTCAATTCTTGGAACATCAAGCATATATCTCAAAGATTCTTTTCCAATCAAATCTCTATAACGTTCCTTTAATATGCAATCCTTCATACTTACTTCGGCTGACATGAGCAGAAGCATTGATAATTCTGTAGAATACTTTGCAACTTTAGATGCCAGCTGCTTAGCCTCTTTCTTATCTCCATAAAACAAAAGCAAATAATAATTGTTAATACAAATATCAAATACCTCTTGAGAGACATTCAACTCCACAAGCAATTCAATTATTCTAATCCTATCCCCCCTACCCAAGAAATATAATGCTATTCTTTGCATCATTTTGCATAATACTGTCTTTGAATTATTACTGATTTTGGAATTGACAAAATAAGCTAATGCAACTAATTTTTCAATGTCATATTTATTGAACTCTGATTTTTCTAATTTTTTAATACCGCCAATAGATAGCCATCCCTCTACAAACTTTTCACCCTCTATTTTGTTCTTGCATATATACCTCATAAGGGTATCTAACCATACAGCAGATGTGTTAATATTATATTTATTTTCTTTAACATGCGGCACATAAACGATGTTATTGTTCATAACCAGTTCAACTTCGTTTTCTTCATCCTCGAATATATCCTCTTCGGAATTAGAAGAAGTATTTATAATATAAATGCCCTCTTCTAGCCTCTCAGGAATTTTGTAACCTCTATATGGTCCCTTTTTTGATAACTTTGATTCACTAAATCCAACCTTCCATGATTTATAATCATATCCAAATCTGGAAATATCTATATCAGTCTCGCCTTCATTTACACTTAACGAAATATAATCATTTTCTTTTCCATATGTATAACCTGGATATGCACTCAGCTGCAGATGTTCCTTTATATAAATCAAAGGAATTTCGTCATTCTTTTCAGAATACAAAACAATTTGCGCAGGCAACGGACAACCCTTTAATGTGTCCTTAAAAACACCTAAATCTTTATTTCCAGAGCCGGTATTTGTTAGCTTTAGCACCTCTTCTTGTTCTATCCCATTAACTGACTTTAGCCTTAAGCTATATGTATCATTTATATAGTTTTCAAACATAGAAAACTCTATCCAAAAACTTTCATCTGCAAAATCAAATAGATCCGTTTTAAACAACTTATCTGTTATATTTTCTTCTGTCGTATCATTCTTTCCAAACATTTTGATTTCATAAGGATTCACTGGAAGCATAAACCTAAAGTTCATCGTCACTTCATCATATGAATATTTAAGCGTCCCATTTAATGATCCAACACTTGATAAATACTCTATTATTGTTTTGTCTCCATCTCTTGTGATATCACAATCATTAAAATCTATATCCCAATTATCCGGCAAAACAAAATAATAAGACTTTTTATTTTTTCTGTTTGCCATATCTGGCCACTTTATCGTGGAGCTATAATTAGTCCTTATTTTAGGAACATAGGCAAATTCTATTTGTTTGATGAACTTACCATATTGATATACTCTTACATTATGAATGCCATACGATTTACTACTCTTTTTTATAGATTTCTTTAATTCAATTTCTTTATCAATATCACCTTCAAGTTTATCTAAAGTAGTTATATCTCCATCTATTCTTATTTCTATATCACTTATGCATTCTCCATCTTGATATCTGATTACCAACGATGGAATTTCAGTAAATAATTCAATATCGTAGCAATCTTTGCTAAGTAAGAACAGTTTTTGTCCATTTAACGATAAATCAAGATGAGGTTTTGTTCTTAGTACAAGAGAAGCGTTTTTACCTTGGGCAAATATCTCGGCTTCTCCTCCAGTCGGAGTAACACATTCGATCTTATAACCATCAATATCTGTCGGATATGATTGACATTCAATAAATAAATTATCGGAATAATTTATTTTTGTTTTAGCATTATAAATCAGAACCATATTTGGTCTCTGAATATATCCCGCATTTATCAAGCGACCATATGAATTAAAAATACTCGGTCTATCATTATCAATCCCTTTTATTTCCCAAAATAGTTTCCCCTCATCATCAAGGTTTTCCTCATCATCCATAGCTATCGAATAGTTAGCACTTGGCGAAACAGCGACATTTATAGATTCCACAAATCTAACATTGTCATCACTAAATACTTTGCAGTAGATTGTCTTTTCAAAGCCGTTATCTGATTTAATATGCCAGACTACTTCCTCGGTCCACTCACTATGAATAACTATTCTTGGCAGCGTAATACATAAACCTTTCTTTCCATTATCAAAGATTAAATATGGCCGCGTCTGTCTATCTTTTGATTTTCTAGAATTAATCCTAGTCTTTTCTTTTTCTTTTTCTGTCCAATCTATATATCTATTTCTGTATCTTGAATCAGTTGAAAGATGCTGATTTACAGCTAACATAGTATCATGAACTTCTAGCAAAAAATCTATCGCCTTATCATTTTTAAACCGTTTCAAAAATTGAAGCATTGGTTTTCTAATCAGATAAGACCTCATATCTATCATTTCATCTATGATTACTTCCGGATCAAAAACATTATATGAATCATAATTTAATACATAGAACAAATCATCCAAACTACTGTCTGGTGGTAAACAAGCCTCAAATATTATTGGAGCGATATTTACCCAAGGATCATTTTTAATTTCACTAAAATCAAATTTATATTTTCTAAATGTCGATCGAATACAACTTCCAATGCCACTTTGCCAATCGTGCTCTATTACTAAATTAAGCTCATCTGATAACAATCCCCAAAAATTAGTATTATATTTATATCGTATCAAAAAGACACAAAAGGTAGTCAAAGAACATGAATACCTTTTGCATATCCCATCCAAATCTACAGCCCCTGGATATGACTGTATTTTTTTTCGGAATAAATCCCCTATGATATTAAATTCTCCAAAACTTAGATTTAAATCTCCCCAATATTCATAATCCGAAATACAAGCTGATATTTCAGATTCAAGTTGATCTAATGTGTATTTCTCAGTAATAGTTTTCATCATCTCACCCCACTCGTAGTAAAAACTATGTATCCACCATTTCTTATCAACTGTTTTCAAACATAATATTATTATTTCAATACGAAAAAATAGAAGTCGACAGCAAAATGTCAACTTCTATTTCTTTACACACGAAAAATACATGTTATCAATATTCTCAAATCGGTTTTTGTTTTTATATGCCCCCATAACAACACACCACCTTTGTAAATATTCAATACTTTATAAATTATATCACATTTCAGCTACATTTTATACGGTTTTCGCCCCTCAGAAAGACATTAAACAAATAAAAACCAGACCTACCCTAGTCGTAGATCTGGCTGTATCCTCCTATGTTATTTTACATTTTCACCGGCCGTTCAGAAAACGTAATTGTTTGAAGAAAAACGCATTAATCTCTGTATTTTATCAGCCAAAACAGCTATAAAACAAAAAATGTAATAATGCGGAAGGCTGGGAGACCGCTTATTTACTAGCTTTTCCCGACTTCTTCTACATTATTACATGCTACCCAGTAGCCGAGATGAGAAGAGCTTTGTCCTGCCCTTCATCAACCAGCTTGCTTAAGTTGTTGATAAAGTCCACCTGCATGGAGTTTGGTTTGAGTTTATATTGTTCCAGAGATACTACTCCGGCTTTTGTTGCTGTTGCTTGAGAGCTGCCTGCCTCTGCCGCATTTCTAGCAGCTTCAAGAGCTATCTTTCTCTGTTTCTTTATAGTCTCATACCTTGTCCGATATTCTTCTATAAAGTCAGAGTAAGCCTGAGTATGATTATTATCATTCCAAAGCTTTTCAAATGCGCTACTTACGTTATGGTACATTTCTCCTTCAGTTGTTGAAACCACTTTAGTATTCCACTCCTTGTTAACTGAAAGAGCTTTCTGAGTCATGTTAGATGAACCAATAAGTATGGTAAAAGTTCCATCGTTCTTGAAGATATATCCTTTTGTATGAAAACCAATCTTTTCTGTATCAACAACCAGATTCTCATTCTCAATATTCTCTAAAGTAGGATGTATCAAAACATCTTCTCTATACATTCTAAGTTCGATATTGGATAATCCAGCTAAAAAATCCAATGCTTTAGGGTCCGTAAACATGTTGTAATCTGTAGTAAGTATCTTTCCCGGAACCCCTCTATCACTCAGCTCTTTAAGCACCATTTTTAAGGATTCGATTCCACCTAGAGTAATAAATGCCACACTAAAAACAAAGGAATCACATCTACGAAGTTCATCCTCTATTGTAGTCAATACCTTCGTACCATATGTGTTTGAAACAAATGAAGGCTTATAAGCAGCACTGGATTTATATGATGCATCTATAAAAGCAGTAGTTGCACCATTTAGAATTTTATCTCTATGATTCATATATAGCCCCTTCAATCATCTACATAGACAGTAATCTCTGAACACAGTCTTTGAATTTCACATCAGAACTCCTTAACTATCTTTTTATTCCACTTAGGGAGCTAAAATAATCATTCAAACAAATCTTCAAGCAATATTTCATTATCTACAATCTCCTTATGCATATTATCTTTGACCCCATAAGTGGTAATAAATGTACATCTTAATCCCTTTTTTGTTTTCTCAGAATGCCTAAACATAGAGTTTCTTTCACGAATAGTTTTTTCATACTTTTTATCTATAGAATACTCTTCATTTGAATACTTCATTTCGCAAAGATTCATAACATCATCACTTCTATCAATGATTAAATCAATCTGCCCACCATTCCACTCATTTCCATCAGCATCTGTGTAAGCTTTTTGACTCCATGCATATACATTGCTTGCAATTCCAGATATTCCAAGTTTTTTCTTAATCTGCTTAATATGATGAAGACACACTTGTTCAAAAGCATATCCAGTCCAAGAATTCTTTTTCCCAGAATTCATCAGATTTGTCCAATAGTTTTCATTAGCTCTTGGGGCAGTTTTAACAAATCTCAAATAAAATAACGAAAACATATCCGTGAGCTGATACATTTGGTTACGCTCCTTCTTTTTAGGAGCCATATATCCTCTAATAAAATCACAGGATGAAAGATTAGACAGTATTTTGCTTAATTCTCCTCCTGACAAACCGCTCCCCTTGGATATCTCCTCTCTGGTAAGTCCAACAAGTTTTTTTGAGAGAAGTTCTATTACTTTTCTGTAGTTAACACTATCCTGAAATAATGATCTAAATAGAAAATCATATTCATTTCTAAGCGGCGCATTATCAGCAAATAATAAATTATCGATATTGACCGTCAGTGGTATACTTCTATCAAACATATCTAAATAATAAGGGATTCCTCCAAAAACCATGTATACATCCAATATTTGCTTTTTGCTATAGCCCATCTTCTTTATATTATTCAAATACTGTTCAGTTTCGCTGAGTGAAAAAGGAGCAAGATAAATAGGTCTTGTTATTCTTCCATATAACCCTCCTTTATCTCCAATTAATTTATCGACCATCCATGTAGTTGCTGATCCACAAACATACAATTTTAATATTGGTTTTCTATTTCCCCATCCATTCCAAAAAGAAGCTAATGCCGTACGAAAATTACTTTTGGGGGTATCCATCCAAGGTAATTCATCAATGAACACAACAACTCTTTCCTTCTTAAGTGAGACGAGGTATTCTTTAAGATTATCAAATGCATCAAACCAATTAACGGGAGTTTTAGATGTCTCTTTACTCCGCCTGTTTATCTCTTTCTGAAACTCTTCCCTTTGAACAGTAGCTGGTGTTTCATATAATCCTGAAAACTCAAAATCGAAAACATCCCCCAACGTTTCTCTTACTAAAAATGTCTTTCCGACTCTTCTACGGCCATATACTGCAACAAACTCAGATTTGGGAGACTCACAATACCTTTCTAATATATTTATTTCTTCACTTCTTCCAATCAAAACCTCATTTTTCACCATAAATCACCTCTTGTGAAATAATAATCTAAGTCAATTATACATCTTATTAGATAACAATTCAATCATATGAGCTCCTTAATTGTGTTTTTTTACCAGTTAAGGAGCTCGTATAACAAAAACCAGACCTACTCCGGAAGTAGATCTGGCTATATCCTCCTGTGTTATTTTACATCTATTAGGGCCAAAATCGGTGTAATTGAATGAAGAAAACACATTTTTACAAAATGCAGAAGGCTGGGAGACCGCATAAACACTTGATTCCCCGACTTCTTCTACAATATTACACGCTACCCAGTCGCACTAATTAGTAAAGCTTTATCTTCTCCTTCATCAACCAGCTTACTTAAGTTATTAAAAAAGTCCACCTGCATGGAGTTTGGCTTAAGTTTATATTGTTCCAGAGATACTACTCCGGCTTTTTTTGCTGTTGCTTGAGAGCTGCCTCCACCTTCTTCTGCAGCATTTCGAGCAGCTTCAAGAGCTATCTTTCTCTGTTTCTTTATAGTCTCATACTTTGTCCGATATTCTTCTATAAAGTCAGAGTAAGACTGAGCATGATTCTTATCATTCCACAACTTTTCAAATGCGCTACTTACGTTCTGATACATTTCACCTTCAGCAGTTGAAATGACTTTTGTATTCCACTCTTTATTAACTGAAAGAGCTTTTTGTGTCATATTTGAAGAACCAATAAGTATGGTAAAAGTTCCATCGTTCTTGAAGATATATCCTTTTGTATGGAATCCTATCTTCTCAGTATCCACAGCCGGGCTTTCCTCATCAGTTGCTTTATAAACTGACTGAAGCGTAGCCTCTTCTCTATACATCCGGAGTTCTATATTAGAAAGTTCTGCCAGCTTATCCAAAGCTTTCGGATCAGTGAACATGTTGTAATCTGTTGTAAGAATCTTACCTGGAATTCCCTTCTCTTCAAGTTCTTTCAGCGTCTGAAGAAGTGGAGTAATTCCGCCGAGAGTAATAAATGCAACACTAAAAACAAAGGACTCACATTTTCGAAGTTCGTCCTCTATTGTAGTCATCACCTTCACTCCATTTGTATGGTCATTTGAAATGAAGGATGGCTTATATGCTGCACTGGATTTATATGACGCATCTATAAATGCTGTAGTTGCACCATTTAGTATTTTATCTCTATGATTCATATATAGCCCTTTCAATAATCTATTTTTATTGTCTTTATACTTTCGTCAGAAATTTCATTTATGAATCTATCATTTATAATTACAAATATTTCAGCCTTTTCATTTATTGCGTAATAATTTATTTAACTGTAATTATATAGATCATTTTACTAATTTATAAGGAACCTTGTAAAGCTCGATAATATCTTGATTTTCACCGATGTTAAAAAAAATGTCAGGGAAGTTCCCCGCCAAAGATGGACCTTTTATCTTACGACCAGCCCAATACAATCATATTTTCTTTCTGCGATCTGGCAAACGAATATTTTATAGTATTGATTGAATTCTATTTATAATTCCTTGGATTATATCTCCATCTTCGATTTTAGAAATTCCAAAACACTTATTTCCAGCATCTTTTACTGATGCTCCGACATGATAAACTACAGAACTATCAAGAATTATAAATCTATCATGAAACACCTGTGATTTCTTCACCACAAGATTAGGATATTGAGTATTAAAATTTGAAATGTCATTATTGGATAGTCTTGCATTTGCATAAGTTATAATTTTAACATCTACGCCCTGTCTCTTCTTTGAAAGAATATCAAGCGTCTTAACATCCACATAGCTATCTATCAGGACAATCTCTGTCTGTGCCTTCTGAATAAGTGATACAATAAAGCTGAATGCATCATAGATCTGACCATCGAAGAAAACCTTCTGCTCAGACTCAGCATGATCTTCGATATACTGAAAAACCTTATCAAATCTTTCATCTGTATTCTTCTGATATTCAAGCTGCTTTAATTCAATATGACTGACCTTTTCAAATAGTAATGCATTGTTAGAAATAAATCGTCGCATTTCTCGAAATGCACGCATAATAAAAATACTCTGCTGTTCAGCAACTTCACCTTTCAAAACTGTTGCCAGCATGTATATTCCCTGCTCAGTAAAGGCGTATGGGGGTTTTCTTCTTCCGCCTTCCTGACCAGCAAAAAAATTATTATTTGGTGAAGTCGCAATTTGCGACTTCACGACTTCTACCTCATCCTTTGTCAATTGAAACATAAAGTCATCTGGAAAACGTCCTATATTTCGCTTTACTTGCTGATTTAAAGCCTTTACCTCATATCCATACAGTATTGCCAAATCAGAATCCAGCATTACTTGTTTTCCTCTAATGGTATAAATCATATTTACTATTTCTTCTTGTTTAACACTTATAGAAACAATTTCATTAACATCATTATTCACTGTCATACACATCCCCTCTTCGTGAAGTCACAAATTGTGACTTCACGATTACTGATTTTTATTCAAATCTATCTTCTTCTCAATAGCCGCCTTATACCACATCAATCTTAGAACATATTCCGGAAGTTCTCTTTTCTCCGCCTCCCAATCCTGTACTGTGCGGTATGGAATTCCAAAATAATCACTGAACTCCCTACGATTCATTCCCATTTTATCTCTCAGTTCTTTTACTTTTTTACCTCTACCCATGCCTATATCCCCTATATATTATGATAACGCTCTGCGTTAAAGCCATCTTATCAATTTCATTATAATATGTCAATCGAGTAGGAGGGGGATTTGAATAGTCCCCCGACCTCTCACACCACCGTACGTACCGTTCGGTATACGGCGGTTCCTTAGTTTTCACGTACTTGCAGATAATAGCCAGTTAAGGACATGAATCCGAGATTGGCTATTTCTTTGTTTGTGAGTGCCTGATTTAATACCAACGCAGACCGCCATATTCCTTTGCGGCAGTTGGCTATCTCAAACACTACCCATTCGGGCAAGTCGAGGCTTCGCAGCTTTCTTATCTTCGTCCGCACTTTCTTCCATTGTCTCCAATAGATTGCCCTAATACGGTGACGTAGCCATTCGTCCGTTTCTTTTATCAGTCTTTTCATATCAGCCAACTTGAAGTAATTTACCCATCCTCTGATGTACTGTTGTAGCTTCAAAATACGATATTCATTGCTCCAAGCATTGTTTCTGTCCGTCAATTCACGCAGTTTATTCTTCATCTTTTCCACCGACTTTGGGTGTACTCGAAATCGAAGCCCTTTGTGATTATAGAACGTATAGCCGAGATACTTGACTTTACTGATATGAGCCACACACGTTTTATCCCTGTTTACTTTGAGGAATAGCTTATTCTCTATGTAAGGCAGTATATTTTGGAGCGTTCGTTCGGCACTTTTCCTGCTTTTACAGAAAATCATTAGGTCGTCTGCATACCGCACAAATCTGTGTCCTCTACGTTCTAACTCCTTGTCTAACTCATTCAGCATTATGTTACTCAACAATGGACTTAGTGGTCCGCCTTGTGGCACGCCGATTTCTGTCTTCTCAAACAAGCCGTTAGCAACAACTCCGGCATTCATATATTTATGAATGAGAGATATCACTCTTCCGTCTTTTATGGTTCTTGACAGTACTTCGATAAGTTTGCTCTGACATACATTGTCAAAGAACTTCTCCAAGTCCATATCTACCACGTAGACGTAGCCTTCATCTGCGTTTCTTTGGCATTGCTTCAAGGCATCGTGTGCCCCTCTGTTTGGGCGAAAGCCGAAACTGTTTTCTGAAAACTGTTTCTCGAAAATCGGTGATAATACCTGTGCGATTGCCTGCTGATATACACGGTCAACCACGGTGGGTATTCCCAACTTTCTTACCTTTCCCTTTTCTTCTTTGGGTATCTCTACCCGTCTGACTGGATTAGGTTTATACTTTCCACCTAAAATCTGTTGGTTAAGTTCTCTGCCGTGCTTCCGCAAGTACGTTAGAAGTTCTTCCACGCCCATTCCGTCCACACCGCCAGAGCCTTTGTTGGACTTTACTTTCTTGTAAGCCGTGTTAAGGTTGTCACTCCGTAAAATCTCTTCCAGTAGTCCAGTCGTCTGCAAGTCTGTGATGATGTTGGTGTTTTCAGCAATCCTTGAACAAGCGGACGCCTCTGCATACTCTTTCTGTTCCGCAGATACCATTTGCAGATGACCCTCATTATGAAGTTGTCTGTCCTTAAATTTGTCCTCGGTCACATTCATTTCCTGACATCTCCTAAAGTTCAGCCCTTTCCATGACGCTTGCAATCATCACGGTACTATGGCTTCTGCTGACTTCTCGCCATTCGTTGTTACTACGGCTTCATACTCTGTTTCCACCGCTGACGAGACCTCCCCGAGTACCACACGTTTCTTTCCCTCCATATATCTGCCACATTTACTATGCACAGTTCCGTACAGTTATTGGACTTTGATCTGTAATGCGACCTTATCCCCATACATAGCCTATATGTGATTTCTGTCCGTCAGACCAGAGGTTTGCCTTCAGCTTCCTTCAGATTCCACCTCACGGTGGACACCCTTGCTGTTCAGCTATATCCTTCCCACTGTCGGGCGAATTAGGGACTTTCACCCGTTAGAAACGTGCGCCGTCGGGCGCACAATGATTAAGATTCTTACAAATTCCTCCGAGTTTGTAAGAATCTTTTATTATATTTACCGGTTTTTAGTTTATAAAAATGAATCATATTCATATTATGCCGTTTTGATTCTTATTAGATAAGTATAGTTTACAGCTTGGGTGCTAGAATGTTTGATTTATGATTCTATACTGTTTATCCTCTTTGTTATAGTGATAGTGTCATCTAAATAAAATGAGCAACAATAAAAAGGAAAGGAGAAAATATGCTTAATATATTGGTAATTGATGATGATAAGTCAATAACTAAGATTATTTCGAAAGCTTTGGAATGTTCAGGATATGGATGTACGGTTGCTAGTGATGGAGAAGAAGGTAAAAGACTTTTCAACTCCGGTAGATGGGATCTTGTTTTGCTTGATGTTATGCTCCCGAAAGTAAGTGGATATGAATTATTAGAATATATTAAGCCTACTAAAACGGCAATAATTGTGTTATCGGGACTTGACCAGTTGAGCACCAGAATTCGGATATTAAAAATGGGTGCTGATGATTATATAAGTAAACCTTTTCAGCTTGATGAATTGCTTGCCAGAATTGATGTAGTAATAAGAAGAGCAAATATTAAAGAAGAGACATTTGAGCATGATGAAGTGAAGGTGAATTTCAATTCTCGCAAAGTAACAAGAAAAGGCAAAGAAGTTCTACTTACTATGAAGGAATTTGAGCTGCTTCGGCTTTTTGTATATAACAAAAACGTTGCGCTCGAGAGGAATTTTTTATTCGAAAATGTTTGGCATGATAAGTTTAATGAGGATTCACGTACTCTTGATAATCACGTGAAAAGTTTACGAAAAAAGCTTGGTTTTGAAGACGTAATTCAGACCATATTTAGAATAGGATACAGATTGAAGATTAATACTTAATGGAGGAGACAGAATATGAATCGTATAAAAAGAATTGGTCTTTGTTTTGGAATTTCGATATTTAGTACTTTAATGATGTTTAACCCAGGAAGTTCTATAGTACATGCGGAGGAAGAAAATAGTACAGAAAATTGTGAAGATACAACAGAAATAGATGCTTCAGGGCTGGATTATAAAAATGATCTTCTAAGAACTATATCTGAAAATGACATTTCCCCTCTTGAAACAAAAGAATTGAGAAGGTCATATACATCTGAACTTGTTGATGATGAGGATTTTATATATAAAGAATTTGACTATGATTATGAGTTCCAGGATTTTATTGAATCTTTGCACATATATGATCCGGATTATTATTCTGATGAAGACCTTCATCGTATAGCGGAAGAGTATATTGATAAGGGTTATAAGATTACTGATCTGACTCAATACGCAGAAACATTCAACAGATATTCTGGAAAAATGGGATACAGAAATAAGTATTTTTCAAGAGGATTCCAGATTGCAATATCGAACGAAGATGAAGATAAGTTTACTGCAAATGTCGCCAAAATCAGTAAAAATGATTTTAAGAATTATAAATATGAGCACCTTTCAGGAGAAGGTTGGACAAAAGATGATGATTATCATTATTCATTGGTAGAAAATAAGAGATACAGTTTAGTTACATATAATCCGGACACTGGAATAATGATTGAATATGTAGATAAAGATGCTGCAGAAATATGCAATTTAATATCATATAAAATTGAAGAAAAAGAGAAAGAAATAGAGATCGAAAAAGATAAATAGTTTAAGGTATTTAGGAGGTTACGCTATGCTTTCTACATCAATATTTAAAAATACTATATTATCGTATAGGGTGAATAAGCAAAATAAGGTAAACAAGAAAAATAAAATACTTTTTTGGGAAGAAGCAGCACAGGTTTTGGATTCTAGCATTTACGAAGATGAATTCCTCAAAACATGTGTCGATGAATATCTTTCCGACGGTTATATAGTAAAAGATTTAAAATTTAATTATGGGTTCAGTGTTGTTGATGATAACGAAAAACCATCGTCTATCACATACGTTTACAAATGTTCTGCAAATGATTTTGAGACCTTTATCAATAGCAAAAGAGAACTTTGGGACAATATTGGTGAATATCAGTGGATTAATACTGACGTCGACGGAAGATTCGGCTCCATCGATTACGATCCCGAATACGAAGTTTTGATTTACTTCAGTGAATTATAATATTCTATATTGCAGTAAAATATGACAGTTGAAATATGACAGTTGAAATCAGATTTTAACTGTCATATTTTTTTACTCGGCTCGTTAGCTGAATATATTTCTTTTTTTTGAATAATTAATGATTACATCTTGTTTAACACCATGTTACATCTTATATACATCTTTTTGTTAGGCTAAAAATGTAGATGAAAAATGATAAAACAAGGAGGAACAAATCATGAGAAAACTGAGAAAACTTTGTAAAACAATGATTCTAGGTACTCTATTAGCTGCCATGTTATCAACACAGGTGAATGCCCAGCCAGAATTTAAACATCATATTAAAAAATCATCAGAAGAGGAATCTGAAATTGATATTGTGATGCCGACATTTGAAAAGGTTCCCGATTTTGATTCGCTTTTTTATGGAGATAAAGAAATAAGCATTCTTGAGGCTCTCTATGATTATAACGAATCAGCCATGAGAATAATTGATAATTATTATGATAACAAGGCTCTTAATGCGTATGTAGCATATTATGTACCATTAGAATTTCCTTTGTTTGATCTTAGGTCAATGAAAGAAAATGGACATGGCGAATTCAAGATTGCTGGTAAAACATTCGATAATGGATTATGGGCAATACAGTGGTATGACGACTTCGAGTCATGTGTTGTAGAATGCAAGAAATCAGAATTTAAAGAAGTACTTTCTAATCTGGATATGTCTAAATGGAAGAAAACTGGTAACGATAAATACGAAACCATTCATGGTGACGATGAAATGTATTACGTAATTAAATATAATTCAAAATCAAAAATCCTCACAGTCACTAGATACAGTGCTATAAGAGAAGAAGAAAACATGCGTTTTATAAACGTCGCATAACTCAAAAATATGACAGTTGAAATCTGATTTCAACTGTCATAAAAATTTTAAATACAGTGATTCTGTCATTAGATTTTAATTTTTAACATATAAAATTAAACAATCATTCGATTAGAGGTCAGAATATGAAGAATAATATTGAACTAAGAAATATTTTCAAACTACGAACGTTTATCGCTATTGTAACTTTATGTGCTTTTATGTCTGTTCCAGTTAATGCAAAGAATAATGATTCTTATGATAACTGGGTCATTAGTGATGTAGCTCAGACATATAATAATGCTGGATTTTATGTTGTAGATCTTGAAGATTTTTCCAAATATGGATTAGATGAGTTTACATTTGCCGGAAAAAGCTTTAAAAAAGGCTTCTGGGCAACTGACATAGAACATACATTTGAATGCTATATGTTTGAGTGTAGTGAATCAGATTTCGATGCGATAATCGCGACATTAGACATTGGAGTCTGGGAAGGTTTAAATCCATATTACTATGTCACTATGCATGATAAAGGTGAACCATATTATACACTTTTTTACAACTACGATGAAGATGTCATGACATTATCATGGGATACCGAATAAGTTACAAAATATGCGAAATAAACCAGTGGAGGACTATTTGATGAGAAGATTTAAGAAATTAGGATTATGTGTAAGTTTGGTTACAGTAGCAACTTTAACCTTGGCGTTGCCTGTATCAGCATCGAGTAATGATGTTGATAATTCTTATACACAGACAATAAATTATCGTAGGGTAGAATATACAGATGTTCAGAAACTTGAGCTGTATGCGATGAGTCGTGTGTTAAAACCAAGTAGCAAGTATCAAGATGCGGGAATCATTGCAGCTGCAGAGGATAAAATATCAAAAGGCTGCTATGTATTTGATCTAAAAGAAGTGACTGATTATGGAATATATGAATTTAAATCAAGTGAAGATAAAGTTTTCAGTTATGGTATCGTGGTTGAAAATCCGGCTGACGAATCACATACAACATGTATATGTAAATGTAGTAAAACCGATTACGATGAACTGACCGCATACATAAATAACGTGAATAGCAATTCTGAATATTCATATGATCCTGAATCAGAAATCTTAACAATAGATGTTACATGGAACTAAGGTCAAATTGTTTTTAATTGAGTGAGATATGCTTACAGAAAATGTGACAGTTGAAATCTGATTTCAACTGTCACATTTCTCAATAGCACATGTAACTACTCTGTTTACATTTTCGTTAGAGTTTGATTACACATTAGCGGATGTTTTGTTACATTGTTTTGATAAATTTATGCTACACAAATACATTTAAAATATATAAATTTAGCAGGAGGACAAGAATATGCAGAAACTTAAAAAACTGGGAGTATGTATAAGTTTAGCAATTGCTAGTGTTATGACTATTGCTCCAATCGTACATGCACAGCCTAATGATTCATGGAATTTGGTTATTAAGGATTCATACGTTCAGAAGATTCGTACTGAGAAAAAACAATATTCTGATAAGAAGGTCAAAGAGTTACTGAAGAAATGTCAGGTTTTTGATGCAAATAGTAAGTACGAAGATGACGATATAAGAAAATTCGGCAGACAGTTTATTGGTAATGGGCGAAATGTATATGACCTTAAAAGTCTTTCAGATTATGGACTCTTCAATGTGAAAGTAAGTAGTAATACTGCATTTAATTACGGTATTCTTTCAACTGACGACTTTCAGAATCCTTCATTTATGACTATTATGTGCAAATGTAGCGAAAAGGATTATAAAAACCTGATGAAATATGTAGGTGAAGATTATTATGATGATATATACTTCATGCCTGCTTATAATACGCTTCAGATATATATTGAATTCTAATTGATCATAAAAAAGTATGACAGTTAAAATCTGATATAATAGAAAAGATTACACTTATGACAGCAGTATAAATGAGTATAAACGTAAAGTAAATGGACATGAATACGTTGTAATGAAAACATTAGGAGACGAAAATGACGATTTTTGTCTCCTTTTTTGATTGTATTTTGATTTATATAAGTTACATTTTAGATAATTTTATTATTTATAATTCAGGTATAATAATAAACAGAAATAAGTTTCAGAGGTGTATTTATATAAGAAAGGGAAAAGGTGAAAAAATGAAACTTGTAAAAAAATCTTTTGCAATCCTTATTACAGTAGCAACTATAATATCGTCTATAATGTTAATTTGTCCTGTACCTGCGTCAAACGCTGCAAGTGTAAAGCTGCAGTATATCTCATTCAAAAATGATAAAACAGGAAAATACAACAAAGTGATTAAAAATGGAAATTATTATCTTAGAGTAAAGAATGGTAAGATTCAGGTTAAAAAGGTAAATGGTGGTACTTATAAAACAACTTCAATAAATACAGATTATAAAAGTGGATTAGCCAGTTCAGGTAATTATTTATATTTTATAGATAATTCAAAAATATGTCCTGTAATGAAGAGATATAACTGTTCAACCGGGAAGATTAATAAAGTTGCAAATCTTCCAGAAAAAAGTAAAAAGAATAAGAAATATACTATAAATGCTGTAGATGATAACAATATATATTTCGGAAACTATACATTAAATCTCAAGAGCAAAAAAGTACAGGAAATTAATTCGGAAGATATCATTGACTTATCAAATGAAGAAGATGCTACGGATATATATAATGAAAAAACAAAGAAAGTGATTAATCTAAATAAGTAATTAGTAATATGATTATATAAGAGCTGGGGATTGAGTTTAATTTCAATTCCCGGCTCTTTTTTTGAGTAATAGTGAACCGCGTCTCCTATTACACAAAACCGATCCGCTGAGAATGCGTCTCGGCGCGATAGGAAGATAGTTGCCTGCGGCAACACGCGCCTCGAGCGGAGAGTGTCGCAATCGGCACTCTTTGTTCGTAATTCTGAATATTGGGTGGAAACTTGCATAAATAATAGGTTTGTGCTAAATTATTACATGTTAAAAAATGAATATATAAGCAAGAGGTGCCTCTGACTATATAGCGACGCTTAGCCGTTATATAGGGCCAAAGGGTAATAGGGAAACAGGTGAGAAGCCTGTACGATCTCGTCACTGTAATAGAGGAGTTGCAGATATAGAGCTGTAATGATCCTAGAGTCAGGAAACCTGCCTCCTGTTTGGTACATATAGATCACGAGGAATTGGTCGTGCCGTTTTGGAAGCAAAAAAGTAGAGAAACTTTTTTGCTTATTATTGTGTGCCCGAATTATATAATATTACGGGCATTTTTCTTTGTTAAAATGCAGTTGTTCTTACCCCTATTTAACAACCGCATAATATATACATACAGGAGATAAAACAAAATGAAGAAAAAATTCTTTGCAACTATCGTTGTTGCATCACTCAGTGCTATGGCGCTCGTTGGTTGCGGAAACAAAGCAGCTACTACAGAGGTTACAACTGAGGCTGCTACTGAAACAACTGAGGCAGTTGAGGAAAAAACAGAAGAAGTACAGACAACCACAGAAGCAACTAAAGATTCGGCTTCTGCCACAGATGCTGACAAAGCTGCTGCAGATTACGTTGCGTCACTTACGGATGCTATCTATGTTCAGGAATGGACAGAGAAAACCGCTGAGCAATGCGCCGCTGCAAAAGAAGCATGGGATGCGCTCACAAATACTCAGAAGGAACTCGTTGAGGGTGAAAATGCTGACCCTGACTACTTTGGTAGAGATACCGGCGATGCATCAGCCGATGATCCGCTCAACCAGGATGAGATCGGTGAAAATGAAATCCTCGTTGTAAGTTTTGGAACTTCTTTTAATGATAGCCGAGCTAAGGATATTGGTGGAATAGAGAAAGCAATCGCTGAAGCCTATCCGGACTGGTCAGTTCGTCGTGCATTTACTGCACAGATCATCATCAATCACGTTCTTGCCAGAGATGGCGTTGCAATCGACAACATGACTCAGGCACTTGATAGAGCTGTTGCAAACGGAGTTAAGAACATCGTTGTTCAGCCAACTCACCTCATGCATGGTGCTGAGTATGACGAGATGAAGGAGACACTTGATTCATACGCAGATAAGTTCGAATCTGTTAAGATTTCCGAGCCGCTTCTTGGAGAGGTCGGAGAATCAGCAGATGATATAAATTCTGATAAAGAAGCTGTTGCAAATGCAATCACAGACGAAGCTGTTGCAGACGCTAATTACGATTCGCTTGAAGCTGCTGCTGAGGATGGTGTTGCGTTCGTATTCATGGGACACGGAACTTCACACACAGCAAAGGTTACTTACTCTCAGATGCAGTCACAGGTTAAAGCCCTTGGTTATGAAAATGTATTCATAGGTACAGTTGAAGGCGAGCCTGAAGAGACAGCTTGTGAAAATGTCATCGAAGCTGTAGCTGAAGCAGGTTATAAGAAAGTTGTACTTCGTCCACTCATGGTTGTTGCCGGAGATCACGCAAATAACGACATGGCCGGCGAAGAAGATGACTCATGGAAGAGCATGTTTGAAGCATCAGGCAAGTTTGATTCAGTTGACACTCAGATATCTGGTCTTGGAAGAATTGAATCAGTTGAGAAACTCTATATCTCTCACATAGCAGATGCCATCGCAGAATAGAATATTTAACTATATTATAAACCAGACCAATTAATACCAAGGAATTTTGACATGAAGAAATATAATAAACTAACAAAATGCTTACTTATAGCTGTATTAGCAACATTTTCGTTGTCATCATGCAGTTTGAAAGATAAAAAAACTTCCGATTCTACAACAGAAGCAACTGTAACTACAGAGGCAACTACTGAGGTAACAACAGAAGCAACTACAGACAAAGCAACGGCTTCAGATGCATCACTCAAAGATGATATAGAATCCAAGTTAAATCTAAAAGATGGTACATATTCAGCTTCATTTGATACAGACAGTTCAATGTTTCATATTAATGAAGCATATGATGGAAAAGGAATCCTTACTGTAAAAGATGGTGTTGGTACAATGCATATTGTATTTCCTTCTCAGCGTATCAATCAGCTGTTTTTCGGCGTTTCAGAAGATGCTCAGAAGGATGGAGCAAAGCTGATCCAGCCTACTATTGAGAAAGTAACTTACAGTGATGGTTCTGTTGAAGAGGTTAACAGCTTTGATATCCCTGTACCTTATCTTGATAAGGAATTCGATCTTGCGCTTATCGGTGACAAAGGTACCTGGTATGATCATAAGGTAAAGGTATCAAAGCCTATGCCAGCAAATGAGGCGTCTGCCAACGATGCATCAGAAACAGATTCAGCTAAGAACAGCGGGCTTGATGATGACCAGTATCTTGTTCCTGTAACGCTTGAAGGTGGATCAGGCAAGGCAACTGTAGATACTCCTACATTGATTCAGAAAACGGATACAGGATATCTTGTTACGCTTACATGGAGCAGTCCAAACTACGATTATATGATAGTTGATGGTGAGAAGTATCTTCCGGTCAATACTGAAGGCAAATCAGTTTTCGAGATTCCTTTCTCTGACCTCAGTGCTCCTGTAAATGTCATTGCTGATACAGTAGCTATGAGCAAGCCTCATGAGATAGAATATACACTCACATTTGATATGTCTGAAGTAGAGTAGATTAATATTTGGCCCGCAGGATTCTGCGGGCTGACTTTGGTTATCAGGATTAAATCAGATTTAATATCAGGATAAATTATTAAGATGAAAAAAACATTCGAAAAATATTCAATACGTCTTATCCTTCTTATTTGTATATCCGGTTTTCTTGCATTTGTCATTGCGGGATGTGCCGGAAGAGTAGCTGAAGATAATAAGACCGGTATAGTTGATAAACTTGACTTAAGATATGCTACGCAGTTTTCTGTCGATTATTATCCTGATGGATATATCCATATTCATGTTGAGGATGGAAATGAATATATCATCGTTCCTGATGGTAAAGAAAAAAAGAGCTTCAACATTTCTAATGTTACATTTATATCAAAACCAGTTGATGACATTTACCTTGCTGCATCATCTGCAATGGACCTATTTCTTCAACTAGGATGTCTTGATAATATAAAAGCCTGCAGCACTTCAGCAGAGGATTATTCCATGCAGGAAGTGAAGGACCGAATAGATAACGACATCATCTCTTATGTAGGAAAGTACAGTGCTCCTGATTATGAAAAGGTCCTGAATTTAGGCTGCGACCTCTCTATTGAGTCGACTATGATCTATCATTCACCAGAGATAAAAGAGCAGCTCGAGAAGCTTGGAATCCCTGTTCTGGTCGAACGTTCCAGTTACGAGGAAGATCCCCTCGGCCGACTTGAATGGATCAGGCTCTATGGTATAATTCTTGGTAAAGAAAAAGAAGCTGATCAGTTCTTTGAGGAGCAGTGTAAGGCTGTAGAAGATTTACAGAAGAAGCTCGAGAATGATAAGAAGACAGGCAAGTCTGTTGCGTTCTTTTACATTTCCGCGAATGGCTATGTAAATGTCCGTAAACCGGGAGATTATCTAAGTAAAATGATCGAGATGGCTGGTGGAAGTTACGCACTTGAAAACCTTCAGTTGGATGAAGATAATGCGCTTTCTACCATAAACATTAACTGGGAAGATTTTTACAGAGAAGCTAAAGACGCAGACATCCTGATATATAATGGAACAATAGATGGCGGAGTTAATTCATTGGATGAGTTGATCTCGAAAAATGAACTCTTTAAGAACTTTAAAGCAGTTAAAGATGGAAATGTCTGGAGCACGGATCTGAATATGTTCCAGGAGACAAGCAAGATTACCGAAGTCGTAGAAGACTTTTACAAGGTGATAAATGAAGCTGGAGAAGATGCAGTTTATCTGAAAAGGTGCAGTCATGAATAGAAGATTCATAATATTATATCTTATATTGATTCTGCTGCTGGTTGTTATGATCGGTGTGAATCTGATCACAGGCAGTACTGATCTGTCTATATCTGAATGTTTTAGAATAATCAAAGAACACGAGACAGGTTCAATCAATGGTACAATCCTTTGGGATATTCGTATTCCAAGGACTATTGCTGCATTTGCTCTTGGAGGAGGACTAGCACTTGCAGGATATATTCTTCAGACTTTTTTTGCAAATCCTATTGCCGGTCCCTATGTACTCGGTATTTCTTCCGGAGCCAAACTTTTTGTCGCAATCCTTATGATCGAAGCGGTGAGATATGGTTTTGCGATCAATTCCATGATGATGATATTTTCAGCTTTTATCGGTTCTATCATATCAACTCTTTTTGTGATTCTTGCTGCCGGCAAAGTAAAGTCTATGTCTATTCTTATTGTGTGCGGTGTCATGATAGGTTATATATGTTCAGCCATCACAGATCTGCTGGTGACATTTGCCGACGATTCAAATATCGTCAATCTCCATAACTGGTCGAAGGGTTCTTTTTCTTCTATATCCTGGAGTAATGTCCTCTATATTCTTCCGATTATTTTTCTCGGTCTAATTTTCTCAATCTTTCTTTCCAAAGGAATTGAAGCCTATCTTTTTGGCGAAGCATACGCCTTCAGCCTTGGTATGAATATAAAGGCTTTTAGAATTCTTCTTATCATTGTTTCAAGCGTTCTTTCGGCAACTGTTACAGCATTTGCCGGACCGGTTTCGTTTGTCGGAATAGCTGTTCCGCATGTAATGAGAAAGTTATTCAAAACATCAAAGCCTGTAACCATAATTGTAGCGTCTTTTCTTGGCGGTGCTGTTTTCTGTCTTTTTTCAGATCTGCTCGCACGTACTCTTTTTTCACCAACTGAGCTTAGTATCAGTACGATTACAGCCGTATTTGGAGCACCAATCGTAATATCGATGCTGCTCAGCAGAAAGCGGGGTGACTCATGATGTCAAAACTCGAACTCAAAAATCTATCTGTTGGATATGATAATAATGCGCTGATTTCTGACATAAGTCTTCTCGTTCAGCAGGGAAATATCGTTGCTCTGATCGGTCCGAACGGTGCTGGCAAGTCGACTATCCTAAGAACTGTCGCAGGATTTCTCGACCCCGTCGCAGGAAATGTCCTCTACGCCGACAAGGATTTAAGCTCTATATCCGGCACGGAACGTGCAAAACTAATGTCAGTTATGATGACTGGTCGTCATGAAGCTGAATATATGACCTGCTTTGATGTCGTAAGCGTAGGACGTTATCAATTCACTGGAGTTCTCGGAAGACTTTGTGAAAAGGATAAAGATGCTATAGATGAAGCTCTGAAAAAAGTGGGGGCATTTGATCTTCGCGACAAAGAGTTCAGCAAGTTAAGTGATGGTCAGAAACAGAGAATTCTTCTGGCCAGAGCTCTGGTGCAGGAA
This sequence comes from Eubacterium sp., assembly GCA_017539165.1. Lineage (GTDB taxonomy): Bacteria > Bacillota > Clostridia > Lachnospirales > Lachnospiraceae > Eubacterium_Q. The sequence goes on along the minus strand of JAFYHN010000091.1, from coordinate 22,283 downwards.
CCGAAGATCATGATCCTTGATGAACCAACGAGCTTCCTTGATATAGGATATAAGCTGGAATTCGCTGAGAAACTTAAGTCGCTTGTCAAAGAGAAAAATATTGGCGTTCTTATGGCTATGCATGAACTTGAACTAGTCAGAAATATAGCAGACTATGTTGCATGTATATCCCGCGACGGAACTCTTGAGAAAGTGGGGACTCCCGATGAGATTTTTAAGAGAGATTATATAAAGAAACTTTTTGGAATTAAAAGTATAGAGTTCGAAGAGATATATGGTTTCATTGATAAAGAAACTGTGACTAACTCAAAAAATGTAAAAACTACGACTTCAAAAATAAATAACACTTCTAAAATGAAAGAGAAGAAAACGGCTAGTATAGGTAATTCAGATAAAAAACGCACTGCCTTCCTCATGATTCAGGGCACCATGTCAAGTGCAGGCAAGAGCCTTATAGCCGCAGGTCTTTGCAGGATATTCAAGCAGGATGGTTACAGAGTTTCACCTTTTAAGTCTCAGAATATGGCGCTGAATTCATATATCACTGACGAAGGACTCGAGATGGGACGTGCTCAGGTTTTCCAGGCTGAAGCAGCTGGTGTTAAGCCATCTGTGTACATGAATCCGATTCTTCTTAAGCCAACCGACGACTCCGGTTCGCAGGTTATAGTGAATGGAAAAGTAATTGGAAATATGCGTGCACGCGAGTATTTTGAATATAAAAAGAAATTAATTCCAGATATTTTATCAGCAATCGAGCATCTTGAGGAAAAATCTGATATAATAGTGATCGAGGGTGCCGGTTCTCCTGCTGAGATCAACCTGAAGCAGAACGATATAGTTAATATGGGCATGGCTGAGATGGTCGATGCACCTGTGCTTCTGGTTGGAGATATCGATCGGGGCGGCGTCTTTGCTCAGCTTCTTGGAACGTTGGAACTTCTTGAAGAAGATGAGCGGAAGAGGGTTAAAGGTCTTATCGTAAATAAATTCCGTGGTGACAAAACTATACTTGATCCAGGGATAGAGATGCTTGAAAAGATGGGAAATGTCCTTGTAACGGGAGTTGTTCCATATGTTCGTCTCAATCTTGAGGATGAAGATTCTCTTACCGAGAGATTCACAAAAAAGTCAGAGGGACTTATTAAGATAGGAATTATCAGGATGCCACACATTTCCAACTTTACGGACTTTGATGTGTTTGAGCAGATTGATGGACTTGCGGTGAATTACATTTCCAATATTGAAGAAGTAGCTGACCAGGATATGATAATTCTTCCTGGAAGCAAGAATACGATTTCTGATATGAAATGGCTGAAAGAGTCAGGTTTTGAGACGGCTATTAAAAAATACGCTTCGAAAGATAAACCACTCATTGGCATCTGCGGAGGTTACCAGATGCTGGGCCAGGAGATATGTGATCCGTCAAATGTAGAAGGGGGCGGTAGTATTACAGGTCTGTGTCTTCTTCCTTTGAAGACTATCTTAAAGGATGAGAAGCATAGAAGTCAGACTGAAGGAGAATTTGTAGAACCGACAGGAGTATTTGCGGAACTAAAGGGGACGAAATATTCCGGATATGAGATACACATGGGCGAAACTGTGGTCTTGGAAGAAATGAAATCTCTTCACGAGTTCACATCTTCGAACAGTGGGTATTGCAGCGGAAATATTTATGGTACATATGTACATGGGATTTTTGATGAATCCAATATTGTGAAGGTGATTGTACGTATACTTGCGTCTATAAAGGGAGTCGACCTGAGCCTTGATTCAGTCATGGATCATAAGAGCTTGAAGGAGAAGGAGTATGACAGGCTTGCCGACGTGCTACGTGAGTATATGGACATGGATTATATTTATAATATTATGGGAGTGGAAAGATGACAAAGACAGAATTATTTGATATCAAGATTGAAGAATTAGACAGCTATGTTTATGGCAAATGTAAGCTTAAATGGGATCTGCTTGCTAAGCCGATTGATGGATTTGGGGATTTTGAAGATGCAATCAGTAAGATTGCAGCGATTCAGGGAACAGCGAATCCTGATATTTCCAAGCGGGCCGTTGTAATCTTTTGTGCTGATAACGGTATTGTGGAAGAAGGGGTATCACAGTGTGGTCCTGAAGTTACTCGAAAGGTTGCTGAGAATCTCGGAGCTGGAAAAAGCACCGTTTGTGTACTTGGTAAAAAAATAAGGGTAAATATATACCCGATTGATATCGGAATTAAAGGTACTGAGAAGATCGAAGGTGTACTAGATAGAAAGGTTTGCGAAGGAACCAAGAACTTTCTTGAAGAACCTGCCATGTCTGAGGAAGAAGTTTTAAAAGCTATTGTGACTGGAATGAATCTCGCCAGAGATCTTAAATATGCTGGTTACACGATACTTGCATCCGGTGAAATGGGAATAGGAAATACAACGACTTCAACAGCTCTTTTGTCAACTTTGATGTACATTCAGCCACACAATCTTACCGGTCGAGGTGCCGGTCTTGACGATGCTGGTCTTGAGCGTAAGAGAAATGTCATCAAACAGGGAATCAGAAAGTATTCAGATGGCTTCGGTAAGGATGACCTTTATCTAAATGCCGTATATAGATCAAACGTAAGTGGAATATTTGAAAAGAACGTAGCTGGATTAAAGACCAAGGAATATGCTCTTCATATTCTGAGTTCACTGGGCGGTCTTGATATCGCCGGACTCGTCGGTCTTATGATAGGTGGAGCTATGTATAGAATCCCAATCGTTCTCGATGGACTTATCACTGGTGCTGCAGCAGTATGTGCTGAACTTATCGTTCCTGGAGTCAAAGATTTTCTCATCCCATCTCACAAGGGTAAAGAGAACGGAAATGAACAGGCACTGGAATACTTAGGCCTTAAACCATATATCAACGGAAATATGGCTCTCGGCGAAGGCACAGGAGCTGTTATGCTCTTCCCTCTTCTGGATGCAATCATTGAATACTATCGTAATGGTTCGGATTTTGATTCTTACGATATGGAAGCGTATAAAAGATACTAATATGGATATTACCAGATATATTGAGGGAACAGAAGTATGGTAATTCTTGTCGTTGGAACTCCTGATAGCGGGAAGTCAGAGCATGCAGAACAGCTGATCTCTGAGCTGGCAGGCAACCATTCCAAATTATATATTGCAACTATGGTTCCATATGGTGAAGAAGGTGCAACTCGAATTGAGAAGCATCGTGCTATGAGAGAAGGAAAGGATTTTGAAACTATCGAGTGTCCGAATAGTATTCATATGTTAAAAGCCAAACTAAGCGAGTATGATTCGCCGAATCTGCTTCTGGAATGTATGTCCAACCTTGTTGGAAATGAGATGTATCTTTCTTCGAACAGGAATCTATCTGATACGCATCTGGCTGATTACATTTTCGGTACAGTTCGCGATCTATGTACCTGCGCCGAGAACGTTGTAATAGTGACAAATGAATTCGAACAAGAGGACACCTTCGACGATGAGACCATCCGATACGTAACTCTCATCCATGATGTAAATATCAGACTTCGTGAATTTGCAGATAGAACTCACGAGATAATAGATGGCAGTTGGATTATATCAAACAATTAGTAAGGAGTTTGCATGATAGATGAAACTGATTAGAAATATAGCTGTTGCATTTTCGTTATACTCGCAGATTCCAATGCCGATCTTCAAGTGGAAAGAAGATGACATGAAGCATAATCTTGTATTTCTTCCCTGGATTGGAGCAATTATCAGTGGCGTGTATCTTCTTATCATTCGTTTGTTTGATCTGGTCACCTTTCCGATGATAGCAAGGTTAGCGATATTTTCGTTAATTCCACTTATAATAACTGGTGGATTTCATGTAGATGGATTTATGGATGTTCAGGATGCCCTTAAATCCTATAAATCTTCAGAAGAGAAACTGAAAATATTGAAGGATCCAAATATCGGGGCATTTGCAATAATTAGTTTGCTAAAGTATTGCCTTATCTGGGTAGCAGCTCTGGCTGTGATACTAAGTTACGATGACAAGAGATCCCTCTATCTTTTTTCTGTTTCTTTCTTCTTGGTAAGAGGTGTGACAGGAATCTTATCACTTACTTTGAAGCATGCGAAAAAAGACGGTATGCTCAACATGGAAACGGAGAAAATGAATCGAGGCGATCTTGCCGCACTGATTATAGAAATACTTATTGGATGTACTATAATGATAATGATTCACTGGCTCGCAGGAATACTCGCAATTGTTGGACTTGTTCTTTTTACCGTGTATTATCGTCATATGACATATAAACAATTTGGTGGTGTGACCGGCGACACTTCCGGATATTTCTTGGTAGTTGGTGAGGAAGTAGTACTCGTATTGGTTGCGATTTCTACTTTTATATAATTTCTACTTTTATATGATTTTTTACTAATAGGGGAATAAAAAAATGAGCAACCAAATAACCTGTTATCTCATCCGTCACGGAAAAACTCCGGGGAATCTGGAGAAGAGATATATAGGTGCTAAAACTGATGAATCACTATCGGCTAAAGGGATAGATGAATTAGTAAAGCTTCGAATAGCTTACTCAGAGATTCTTAAATCTAAAAACAATATCCGGTTTTACTCAGGACCGATGAAACGTTGTATTGAAACTCTGGAAATTCTTTTTCCTGATACAAAGTATGAAGTGATCGATAATCTGACCGAGATAGATTTCGGGGATTTTGAAGGACATAATTACTCGGAATTATCTGACAATCCTGATTATCAAAGATGGATTGATTCAAATGGGACGATGACATTTCCGAACGGAGAGCCACGTGCCGATTTTATAAAACGTTCGATTGAAAGTATCAACAACTGCAAAAACATATTCAGTTGTAAAAATGATTCTAGTAATCCGAACAATACTGAAATAGAAACAATCGTGATCATATGTCACGGCGGAAATATCATGGCATATCTTAGTTCCATGACAGGTAAAGATTATTTCGATTTTCAGTGCGAGCCCGGAATGGGCTACAAGGTTGAAATTAGTGAGGGGGTATCAAATGTTATTACATCATATCATCGCATTTCTGATTGGTTACGTGCTTGATCTGGTGGTTGGCGATCCGGCGGGATTCCCACATCCGGTCAAACTTATCGGAATGCTTATTGACAAACTTGATCACAAGTTCATGGACTGGCGAATGAGCGCGAAGACGAGCATCAGAGATACTGAACAGGAAGTACGTGAAGGTATTTATCTATGTGTGATCGTTATTCTCAGTACTGCTGTTACCGTGGCGCTTTTAGTTATTTTTTCTTACAAGCTTCATCCGGTATTCGGTATATTTGTTGAAGCGATTCTCACATGCTATAGTCTGGCTGCCAGAAGTCTTCATTATGAGAGTACTAAAGTTTATACTAAACTAAAAAATGGAACTCTGAAGGATGCACGTACTGCGGTGTCTATGATAGTCGGCCGTGATACAGATGTCCTTGATCATGAAGGCGTTGCAAGGGCTACAGTTGAGACGATTGCCGAAAATACTTCAGATGGGGTAATAGCGCCGATGTTTTATACAGCCCTTGGAGGGCCAGTTCTTGGATTTATATATAAAGCGATTAACACAATGGATTCGATGGTTGGCTACCACAACGATAGATATGAATTCTTCGGAAGTGCTGCTGCAAAAGTTGATGATATAGCAAATTATATACCAGCAAGGATCAGTGCATGGTTCATGATCGGTGCCTGCTATGCAGCAGGTAAAGAATATGACCAGATAGAAGCATTACGTATATTTAGACGTGACAGTCTTAAGACTAAGAGCCCAAATGCCGGACAGACGGAAAGTGTTTGTGCTGGAGCACTCGGTATCCAGCTTGGTGGAGACGCATCCTACTTTGGTAAAATGGTGAAGAAACCTCTGATTGGTGATGATAAGAGGAAGATTCAGTATGACGACATTAAACGTGCGTGCCGTCTCATGTATCTGACTGAAGCAATCTTAGTCATTCTTAGTTTCCTTATTATGTGGATTTTGAATCTTATCATGCATTGATAAACTGGTAAAAATATTGATAAGACTGGTAAGATATTTAAGAATTAATGTAAAACGCTGAAATTAGGATTAGATATGGATTAGATATGATTCACGGTGGAGATATTTATAGCAATAAAATTCAATATGATTTCTCGGTCAATATAAATCCGCTTGGCTGTCCGGAAACTGTTATCAAAGCAGTTAAAGATGGAATCAGAAGGATGAATCATTATCCTGATCCTGAACAGAGAAGAGCCAGACATGGCCTTTCTTCTTTAGAAGGTGTTGTCCCGGAGAATATCATATGTGGTAACGGAGCATCAGAACTTATTATGGCTGTTGTTCGTGCTGTGAATCCAAAGAATGCGCTTCTCGTAAGTCCCGGTTTTTTCGGTTACCAGCATGCTTTAAATGTCATTCAAGGATGTCAGATTTCAGAGTTCTTTTTAAAAGAAGAAAACGATTTTAAACTAACTGAAGATATTCTGGATTATATAACAGATAAAACAGACATTCTTTTTCTGACTAATCCCAATAATCCAACAGGGAAGAACATTGATTCTGATCTGTTGGAGCGAATTCTCGAGAAATGTGAATCCTGCAAATGTACAGTTCTGCTCGATGAGTGTTTCCTGCGATTATCAAATCGGATGTTTGATTATATCTCGGATTCTTCAGGGGATCGTAGTTATTCATACAAAAAGAAAGTTTCTGAATATTCTAATCTCTATGTTGTAGATGCATTTACCAAGCTTTTTGCGTGTCCGGGAATTCGAGCAGGATATCTGGTTTCATCAGCGGACAATATAGATAGTGTCAGACGTCAACTTCCTGAATGGAATCTCTCGATTCCTTCTGAAGAAATGCTTGTTACTGGAGCAGAAGTATTGATGAATTCAGATTATTTAGAAAAAAGTCTGAAAATGATCCGAGAAGAAAGAGAGTATTTAATTGAAGAATTCGGTATAATATCAAACTGTAGGATTGTAAATTCTGATACCAATTTCTTTGTCGTACAAATGAATATAAACTCATCCGAATTATGTATGAATCAAAAATTGTATATTTTTTCAGAATTATTAAAACAAAGTATACTAATTCGTGACTGCAGCAATTTTAGCGGACTAGGAGAGGGCTGGTTCAGGATTGCAGTAAAAGGTCATGAAGAGAATATGTTATTAGTGAATACAATAAAAAAGGTAAAAAGGTGAAGGTTATGAAAAAAAGAATTTGTAGTAGTTTAGTCTTATTGATGTGTCTTTCTGTGATGACAGGCTGTGAATTTGGGGAGTTCAAAGCTAGGAGCACAGAAGATGATACATCAGATATCGTATATGAATATTCAACTGAAGATACAACTGAAGATACATCTCAAGATGTTTTAATAGTAGACGCTACAAATAATAATGCATCATCGAATTCTCAGCTTGATTATCTGTATAATCTCCTTGAGCAGGATCAGGACAATGATGGTAAAGCTGTCGAATGGGATGGGGATTCGGCTAAGATCATTGATGATGAACTAGATCAGCCTGACATCGATGATGGTCGTGCTGGTGAATATGCAAGTTATGATTACAAGGTTGATAAGTTGATTCGCTGCAGTTATCGTGAAGGTTTTACGCTGGATGAAGTTGACGAATCAGAACCTGATAAATGTCATTTTACGGATGGAAATATCGAGATTTTTGTCACACCTATTGATTATGCGTCAGAAGAAAGCAGCTTTTCAAATGACGTAAATTATAAAGAGATGCAATTAAATCTTAAAGATGATGTAACCAAGTATTATGAGACTCATAAGTCATTTTTTGGCTTAAAGGATATCGATGGTACAACGAAAGCTGGATATGTTTTGATCTTCAAAAGCAATCTGGCTGATCGAAGCTACAAGATTGAAGTTTATGGAACCGGAAATATGACTGATGTTGCTATTGTAGCATACGCATTTATAAATGAATTCGACGTGGATTTTTATTAAATGATGATAGAACATATAAAACCAAACGAAATTGAAAAGAGAAGCTTTGAGATTATCACCGCAGAACTATGTGAGAGAGGTATTGAGATTCCTGAAGATAAAGCATTTCTGATAAAGCGTGCGATTCACACGACGGCTGACTTCGATTATGCTGAGACACTTACTTTTTCTCCTGATGCAATAACAATAATCGCTTCACTGATACGTGAAGGTGCAATAATTGTTACTGATACTAACATGGGACTTTCAGGAATTAACAAGACTGAGCTTGCAAAGTACGGCGGTGAAGTAAGATGTTTTATGGCAGACAAAGATGTAGCAGAAGAGGCTGCATCACGAGGTGTCACTCGCGCCACCGTCAGTATGGAACGAGCTGCAAAGTTTGATAAGAAAGTAATATTTGCGATTGGAAATGCCCCTACAGCTCTGATTGAACTGAGGAGAATGTATGATGAGAAGCTTTACGTTCCTTCATTTGTAATTGGAGTTCCGGTTGGTTTCGTAAATGTAGAAGCTGCAAAAGATATGATAATGGAGACTGAGATTCCGTATATAATTAATCGTGGAAGAAAAGGCGGAAGCAATGTAGCTGCTGCTATATGTAATGCAGTTCTCTATGAGATGAGAAAAGGAAATATATGAGATACGGTTTTACGACTGGAAGCTGCAGTGCCGCTGCTGCGAAGGCTGCGACATACATGCTTCTTAGCGGTAACGTAAAAGATAATATAACTATTACAACACCTAAAGGGATTGATTTTCATGCGAGGATTTTAGATATTCAGCGTAGTGAAAATGAAGTCATTTGCGGAGTAATGAAAGATGGCGGTGATGATCCGGATGTAACAACCGGAGCGATAGTATATGCTACAGTCCGTTCTATAAAAAATCAAAGTGATTCATCAGATAATCAGATAATTATAGATGGAGGTGAGGGTGTTGGAAGAGTAACCAAGCCCGGTCTTGACCAGCCGGTTGGAAATGCAGCGATCAACACGGTTCCTCGTCAGATGATCGAAAATGAAGTCAGAGAAGTTATGAATCTTCTTGATTATATTGGAAGTCTTTCAGTGATCATCTCTATACCTGGTGGAGAGGAGATAGCTGAGAAGACATTTAACCCGAGACTCGGAATAGAAGGTGGTCTCTCAGTTCTTGGGACTTCCGGAATAGTTGAACCTATGAGCTCACAGGCTCTTCTCGATACAATAAAAGTAGAACTGAACCAGAAAAAGGCTTTAGGTTGTGTGAGTGTAGTAATTGCTCCCGGAAATTATGGTCTTGATTTTATGAAAGAAACATATGGATATGATCTCGACGAAGCTGTCAAATGTTCTAACTTCATCGGGCAGACTCTTGATATGATTGCAGAACTTGGTTTTAAAGAAGCTCTTCTGTGTGGACATATCGGAAAACTCATTAAAGTATCCGGTGGAATTATGAATACGCACTCAAAAGAAGCAGACTGCAGAACGGAACTCATGGTTGCTGCAGGAATAAAAGCTGGACTTCCAGCAGATATACTTAATGGAATTCTTGACTGTGTTTCAACAGATGCTGCCTACGAATTGATTCTTACAACCGGAAAAGAAAAAGAATTTATGGCAGAAGTGATGCGTAAAGCTGACTACTATCTAAAGAAAAGAGCAGCCGATAGATTCAATATCGAATGCATAATTTTTTCAAATGTATTCGGACTGATGGGTAAAACTTCAGGAGCAGAAGCTCTTCTTGATAAAATGATATAAAATTTAAAGATAATAAAAAACAAATTGAATTATGAGTATGATTTTATAAGGATACTTATATGGAAAATAAAAACACGATAATTCACTTTGTCGGCGCAGGATCAGGGGCAAAAGACCTGATAACTGTACGAGGAGCTGAGCTTCTCAAAAATGCTGACATTGTTATATATGCGGGTTCACTTGTGAATCCTGAACTTCTTGAATATTGTCCTGATGCTAAAATCTATAATAGTGCATTCATGACTCTGGATGAGATTATAGATGTAATGAAAGATGCTTATGATAGTAACAAGTCCATCGTGAGACTTCATACTGGTGATCCGAGTTTATACGGTGCCATCCGTGAACAGATGGATTCACTAGATGAACTAGGTATTCCTTATGACATTTGTCCTGGGGTCACGGCCTGTTTTGGAGCTGCATCAAGCCTAAATCTGGAATATACACTTCCAGGAATATCTCAGTCTCTAATCATTACAAGGATGGCCGGTAAAACGGATGTACCGGATTCTGAGACGATAGAGAGTTTTGCCGCACACAAGACCAGCATGGCCATTTATCTCAGTACTTCGATGCTCGATGAACTATCCGAGCGTCTGGTTCGAGGTGGTTATTCTGCAGATACTCCTGCAGCTATCGTTTATAAAGCCACCTGGCCTGATGAGGAATGTTATATCTGTACGCTTGAAACACTGGCTCAAACGGCCAAGGAACATAACATTACTAAAACAGCAGTGATTCTCGTTGGAAATGTCATCGCAAATTCCGGTTACAAAAAGTCTCGTCTCTATGCCCCTGACTTTTCTACTGAATACCGTGAAGCTGAAGTAGATGATAATAAAAACCTTTAATAAAAATAAAAAATATGATTATAAGAATATGTGCTTTCACCCATACCGGATGGGAGCTTTCCGATAAAATAGAATATGCATTTCCAGAGCACATTTTCGAAAGAAGAAGTTCTGATGACATTCTCTCGGAATGGACACAGGATTCTTTCGATATAAAGGCTCCGATAATTTTTGTTGGTGCTGCAGGTATTGCAGTCCGTGCTGTTTCTTCTGTTCTTAAGGATAAGCTTAGCGACAGCCCTGTTATTGTTATAGACGAAAAAGGAAGACACGTCATCCCAATCTTATCAGGACATGTAGGAGGGGCAAATGAACTTGCAAATAAAATAGCAAAACGTCTCAATTCAGAACCCATCATCACAACAGGTACAGATGTTCAGTCAAAATTCTCAGTAGATGTTTTTGCAATGAACAATTCTCTTGAAATCGTCAACAGAGAAGCGATACAGTCAGTCTCATCTAAACTTCTCGAAACAGGACATATATCAATAGGAATAAGTCCTGATATTGAATATGAAGGAATAAACTTGCCGGCTGAACTAACAGTACATACTTTTGATATTGATCATTCTGGTAAGGATAATGATGAATTTGATGTTATTATTTCATCAGATGCTATCTATGATGAACATTACACATTGTATCTTAGACCTAGAGAATATGTTCTCGGAATAGGTTGCAAGAAAGACACTCAAGAAGAGACAATTCGCAATGCTGTAGATAAGGTCCTTATAGATAATAATCTCAACATAAGTGATATTGCAGAAATAGCTACGATTGATATAAAAGCAAAAGAATATGGTCTTGTTCTCTATGCTCAGAAAGAGAGAAAGAGACTTAAAACCTATTCATCACATGTATTAAGTACTGTAAAAGGCGACTTCTCAGAATCAGAATTTGTAAGAGAAGTTACTGGTGTTTCAAATGTATGTGAGAGAGCAGCTATATGTGCAGCTGGAGAGGACTCGGAACTCTTAGTTCCCAAAATATCTGGACAAGGTGTGACGGTTGCAATCGCCCATAGAAAAGTCCGTATATGTGATACTAATTTATCATATAATAAATCTGATAGTATAAAAACGAATATTCATAGAAACAAAATAATATATATAGTCGGAATCGGTCCCGGAGACCATTCTTATCTATCCAAGAAGGCAAAAGATGTTATCGAATCAAGTGACGTAGTAGTAGGTTACACGGTTTATGTTGATCTTCTAAAGAAGTTTTACCCTTACAAGGACTATCGAACAACGGGTATGCGTCAGGAGATTGAACGATGTGAACTCTGTTATGAACTTGCAGAATCCGGAAAGAATGTTTCATTAATCTGTAGTGGTGATGCCGGAATCTATGGTATGGCTTCTCCGATGTTCGAGCTTTCTTCTAAGTATCCCGATACAGAAATAGTGGTTGTGCCTGGGATTACAGCCGCCAGCAGTGGAGCAGCTGTTTTGGGAGCACCACTAAATCATGATTTTTGTGTCATTTCTCTTAGTGATCTTATGACACCATGGGATACTATAGTAAGGCGGCTTCAAGCAGCAATCATGGGTGATTTTGCAATCGCTATATATAATCCGTCGAGTCGTAAAAGAGCTGATTATCTTCAGAAGGCTTGTGATATCATGCTTGAAGCAGGTGCTGATTCTGAAAGAGCCTGTGGTTATGTTGAGAATATCGGCCGTGAAGGTACGAGAGCTGTTTGCTGTACATTAAAAGAGCTCCGTAATTGTAAGGTAAATATGTTTACAACTGTGTTTGTTGGTAATTCAAGATCATATATAGATAATAACAGGTTGATTACAAAACGAGGTTACAATGAGTAGAATTCTTATATTTGCAGGAACAACAGAAGGACGTACGCTTGCAGAAATGTTAGAACGTTCAGGTGTTGCCTGTGATGTTAGTGTCGCAACTGAATATGGCACCATGGTTTTAAATGCCTCAGCCTTTGTAAAGATTCATCAGGGTCGACTTGATGCCGAAGGAATGAAATGCCTCTACAAAGAGATTGGTTGTGATATCGTTATCGATGCTACACATCCATATGCAGAAATTGTTACTGAAACTATTAAGAATAGCCTTGAAGGAAGTAATATTACTTATATTCGTCTGCTTAGAGATTCTAACAGTAACAATCCGTCAAATAAGGTTTCAGCTACTAACATTTTTAGATATGATTCTACTGAAAATTGCGCAAAATCTCTAGAAAAGACTGATGGAAATATTCTTTTAACAACAGGAAGTAAAGAATTAAGTTCATTCTGTAATAATGAATCGTTAAAACATCGACTTATTGTCCGTGTACTTCCAGGAATGGAAAGTCTTAAACTTTGCTATGATGCTAATCTTGAAGGCAAGCAGATTATTGCAATGCAGGGGCCTTTTACAAAGACTATTAATAAAGCACTGATTGAGCAGTATGATATAAAACATCTCGTTACGAAAGAAAGTGGTACAACAGGTGGAGTTGATACTAAGATCGAGGCTGCAATTGAATGCGGTATAGATGTGCATATGATTGAAAGACCTGATGTTGATCAAACTGGCTTTTCAATGAACGAGACAATCAATAAAATAGAAAAACTTCTGGAAATCAAGATTAATAAAGGTATACAGAATATTATACTTGCAGGTATTGGATGTGGTTCTGAAGAATGTCTGACTGTTGAAGTTAAAAATGCTATCGATAAGGCTGATTACATATTTGGAGCTGAAAGGATGTTGAAGATTGTATCTTCAAATGCTTTAAAGTATCCATATTATCTGGCAAAAGATATCATTCCAATTTTGGAGCAGATTAAAGAAGAGAGTGTTAGTGATAGTAACATTGTAATACTTTTCTCAGGTGATCCTGGATTTTATAGCGGCGCCGAAAAAATGTATCAGGCACTTATCGAGAAGTTTCCATCTGTAAAAATCCTGCCGGGTATATCATCGATCACTCTTTTGTCAGCTAAAATAGGTATCAGCTGGCAGGATGCTAAGATACTTAGTTTGCATGGAATAGATGAAAATATCTGGAGACCTCAATTAATAGATGCAGTTAGATATAATAAAAAAATATTTTTTATTTGTTCGGGTGTCAAAGATATCAGGAGAGTAGGAGACATTTTAGAAGAAAAAGATAATGTCTCTTCCCATATTTCGATATACGTCGGTTACCAGCTTTCATACAGCAATGAATCTATATCGACTCCTACTATTAGGGAACTTCAAAACTTCACTGAAGAAGGTTTATATGTTTGTGCTATTATAAATGATTCTATAGATAACAAAACACTAACTCCGAATATAAAAGATTCAGAATTCTTACGTTCGGAGCAACCAAGGATTCCTATGACTAAAGAGGATATTCGTCATCTTTCTGTTTGTCGTATGAACCTAAAAGCAGGAGATGTTGTTTATGATATCGGTAGTGGTACAGGATCAGTAGCCATTGAGATAGCTTCTCTTTCTTCTGATATAAAAGTATACGCTGTAGAATGCAAAGATGAAGCTGTTAGTCTTATAAAAAACAACGTTTCAAAGTTTGGACTTAACAATATAGAAGTGTTCCAGAAAACGGCACCTGAAGGCCTTGAATTACTTGTAAAAGCAGATGTGGCATTTATTGGTGGAAGTAGAGGCCATCTTAGAGATATACTTCAGAAACTATACGAGATTAATCCAAATATGAGAGTTGTAATGAATGCTGTCAGTATGGAAAGCATTACTGAAATGAATGCGGCTCTTAAGGAGTATCCTGTTACTGATATTAACATTTCTCAAGTTGCTGTTACAAATATTAAAGAACTTGGCGATTATCATATGATGCAGGCTAACAATCCTGTATTTATATATTCATATAATTTTACAGAGGGAAAATGAAGAATGCTTTCATGATCGCAGCTACTGGAAGTGGCTGTGGTAAGACGACAATTACATGTGGTATTTTAGAAGCACTTAAGCGGCGTGGATATAATTCGCGTTCCTTTAAGTGCGGACCTGATTATATCGATCCAATGTTTCATAAAGATATTCTAGGTATTCCTTCGAAGAATCTTGATCTCTTTTTTACAGATAAAGACGTCACCAGGGATCTTTTTCTGATGAATAACGATAGCGATATATCTGTTGTTGAAGGAGTTATGGGACTTTATGATGGAATCAGTCCTTTATCAGATGAAGCTTCATCGTATGAACTCGCATCGGCTCTCGATATACCGATTATCCTTGTAGTAGATGCTAAAGGAATGGGCAGGTCTATCCTTGCTGTCATCCGCGGCTTTATTGATATGGATTTTGAAAATAGAATATGCGGTGTTATTCTTAACAGAATATCGCAGGGTTATTGTGACAAGATTAAACCTGTTATTGAAAATGAACTGAGAATCAAAGTGTTTGGTTGCTTTCCATCACAAAAAGAAGGGACTCTGGAAAGCAGATATCTTGGATTAAAGCTTCCGAATGAGATAGATGATTTAAAAGAGAAAGTTATAGAGCTGGCTAGAAAACTAGAACAGACTATAGATATAGACGGGATACTTAAGGTATCGAATTATGATCATAAGAAAAACGTAGTTGTAAAAACTAAGGATATATCAAATAAAGTAAGAGTAGCCATAGCCCGTGACGAAGCGTTCTGTTTTTATTATGAAGACAACTTAAGGTTACTTAGAGAATCAGGAGCTGATCTTGTTGAGTTTTCTCCGCTTCATGATTCAACACACCCAGAGAATATTGATGGAATTATTTTAGGTGGTGGATATCCTGAATTATATGCTGAGAAATTAAGTGCTAATGTCTCGATGCTAAACTCTATCAGGAATGCTCTTGAGAACGATATTCCTTCACTTGCAGAATGTGGAGGATTTATGTATCTTCATTCAGAGCTAAAACTTAAGGATGGCAATTCTTACCCTATGGTCGGTTTAATTAAAGGAACCTGTGAATATACAGGACATCTCGTAAGATTTGGATACATCAATATAGAAGAGAAGAAGCATATATTCCTGTCTGAAGGGAATAAGATCATAAAAGGACATGAATTCCACTATTTTGATAGTAATAATAACGGTTCAGACTGCATATCTTCGAAACCGATAATAGGATCAACAAATCAATCAGTTGGAAACTCTTGGGATTCTGGTTTTGTTTCTGATAATCATTGGTGGGGATTTGCGCATCTTTATTATCCGTCTAATCCTGAATTTCCAGATTATTTTGTAAAAAGTTGTTTTGAATATAGAAGTACAAGGAATTAACAAACATTTATTGGAGGTTTATCTTGGAGAATTCATATAAATTTTTCGAAAATAAGGATTGTAAGTATCATCCGTGTCATAAAGATATAGATGAGATAAACTGCCTTTTTTGTTATTGTCCTATGTATTATCTCAAGAGTTGTCCCGGTACACCTGAATACATAGAACGAGCCGGAAAGACAATTAAGAATTGCACTAATTGTACATTTCCACATAAAGCAGAAAACTATGACAAAGTGATAGCTGTCTTAAAACATGCTAACTCTTGAAAATATATCTTTTGTGATTTAGAATATATAATAACTATTTTATATAATCATATATTATAATAGTAATTCCAAAATCTTGCAGATATCTCTATAATAAAATAGGGATATAATAGACACCTGGATTCGCGTCAGAAAACGTTTGAAAATGTAGCATTTTTGATATTATTTCGTTGCTTCTTAGGGGTATTATAGTTCCAGATTTAATTCAATTTTTTCATGGGGAAAATTATTAATATGACTAAAACTGACATTTTACGAACCAACGAAGAGGGAGAGGAGTATTTGGGCTCTTCGGGTGGTAAGCTTCCTAACGGTAGTTGGAAAGATAAAATCGAATGGGATAAGATTAAAAGGATTGCCATTATCGGTGTGGCAGTTCTTTTTGCGCTTTTAATGATCATATATTTAGGAATTCTTTATACTCCTGGTTTTTCTGATGGGGCCAAATTAACTCTGATACATGAGAATAATCTATATAAGCTATCCTGGGAGAGTGCTCGTGGCAATGAGGATGATCATTATATCTACACAATTTATGAGGGTGCAAATGTAAATCCTCAATCTCCCGATTCAGATAAGAAGATTCTATTCGCAAAAGAATATGTAGAATCCGAGATTCCGCATAATGAGAATAATGAACTCGAACTTGTTTTTACCAGTCAATCTTTTAAGAATAAAAATGTTACTATTTACCTAAATACGATCAAGAGTTTCGGATTTATAAAAAGAAATGGCAGTAAACCAATGATTGCCACCGTTAATCTAAGAGAACCCGATACATACGATCTAAATGTAAATATTGACGTTGATATGAGTCGTATTACATTTTCATCAGGCGTTGGCGGTGCCAATGATTACAAAATCTATCTGAAAAAAAAATACGAAGATGGAACTCCGGTTGCAGATCAAGTTGGATCTGATCAGAACATGGCTAGTCTTGCACAAATGGTTGTATCCGACAATAGTATGTCTTCTGATATTAGTTTTGGTTCCGATAATCTAACTCTCCCCAATGACAATGAAGTATATACTTTCAATATGATTGGCCAGTATAATGACGGACCTCTGACATATTATGATAAGAATTTTAATTCAGTTCTTCTCGATCGCGATAATTTTTTAACTGGGAAAGTATCTGTTACTTATACGAACGATGGGAATAATCGTTTTACACTTACATGGAATGAGACAAAGGGTAATGGATATGATATATCTGTTTTAAACTCGGATACTGAACAATGGGAACTTATTGGACATATATCAGATAAAGAAGACCGAAGATTTATAACAGAAAAGCTTTTGCCTTGTAGAAAGTACAAGATTCGTGTAGAGGCTGTTGGTACTGGAGAAGACGTTAAGGATGAAGATCGTATAAATGAAGTTGTCATCCAGACAGCTGCATCTACACAGTATGCAACTATATGGCCTGTTACCAATCTTACAATCTATAAGCAGAGTACAGGTGAAGAGGGTATAGGATCAGCTGAAGCAATGAAGCCTCTTACTGTTCTTGATGAGAAAGATGGTCGTTTTCATATTAAGACCGGAATGGGAGATAATTCAAAAGAAGGCTTTATTGATTCAAACTATTGTATGATTAATCTTCCGGATTACATGGGAACCTTGTGTAAATATGATATTACAAATGCTTACTCTTCTGTATATACAGTTGCTGGTTACGGAATACCTATGGTTTCTGGATATATGATTCCAGGGTATGAAAATGTACTTTTAAAGGATAATAGCTTCCTAGTTCCTCTGCTTTATCCAACTGCAAAGAAACTTGTTGATGCAGGTAATAAAGCTAGAGAAACTGGTTATATACTAAAGATAACAAATACATTTTCGCCTGTACAAAGCACTGACTATATTTATAATAACACTAAATCAGTTCTTAGTTATAAAGTTCCGGCACAAAAGTTTTCAAGAAATTCATTTGATGACTATCAAGCCGGAAAGCTGGCATCAGTTGTCGAACTATCATCGCTGACAAAAACAGATAGCAGCGCTTCCAATTCATACCAAAGTGTTATGCTTAACAATGGAGAATATAAACTCAAATCAATATTATTGAATACACAAAGGAATCTTAATATCGGAGTTGCTGTTGATCTGTCGCTTGTTCGACTTAAAAATGTCAAGGATATAAAGATGCAGACAAAGATTCATGATTTAAGTTATTCGTCTATTGCGAAGAAAAATAACGAGGGTGCAAAAGCTTTGAGTGAAATAATGAATCAGAGTGGATTTAAGTCTGTTCCAGCAAAGTGGTGGATGTTCATTGATAATGATACTCGTGAAAGTCTAAATCTGTCTCCTATAAAATCTGGCGTTTCCATTAAGGGTTGGTCAAAAGATGACAAAGGCTGGCGTTATAGAAAGTCAGACGGTGGATATTATAAAAAGACTACAGAAAAGATAGGAAAACAAGAATATACATTCGATGAAGAAGGCTATCTGGTTGAATAGTTTATGATTTGCTTAATTTCTATTTAATTAATTACATTTGATGACAATAAAAAACTCAGTTGCATATCTGAAGGATTTGCAACTGAGTTTTTTTAGAACATATGATTACTCATGATCATATGGATATATTTTTTCGATTGTTCCGTCTTCACTGATGTTAAGCTTTGTATACTTAACGCATCTCTTATGTGAGCATCCATTTGAAAGTGAAGCGTCATGGTAGAAGAGATACCATTCTCCATCTATCTCAACGATTGAATGATGAGTTGTCCATCCGATAACTGGCTCCATGATTCTTCCCTTGTATGTGAATGGTCCTTCAGGACTATCACCTTCTGCATAGCAAAGATAATGTGTTGTACCTGTTGAGTATGAGAAATAGTACTTTCCGTTGAACTTGTGCATCCAAGGATCTTCGAAGTAACGTCTATCTTCATCACCAGCCTTAAGTGGCTCACCATTCTCATCAAGAATCTCAATCATCTTTGGAGCAGCTTTAAATGCTGTCATATCCTGTGTGAACTCAGCAAAGAGAGGGCCGAGTGCTTTTTCGTTTCCTTCTGGACGATGCTCGTCAGGATTGAAGCTTCCTGACTGCCACATCTCGAGCTGTCCACCCCAGAGTCCACCGTTATAGCAGTAGATTCTTCCATCATCATCAAGAAGTACGGCTGGATCGATACTGTAGCTGCCTGCAATGTAATTCTCCTGTGGCTTGAATGGTCCTACAGGTGAATCAGATTCAGCAACACCGATTCTAAATATTTCATCTTTATCTTTTGCAGGGAATACGAGATAGTATTTTCCATTTACTTTAACGGCATCAGGAGCCCACATCTGTCTTCCTACCCAAGGAACATCTGTCTCACTGATAGCAACACCGTTATCTACACAAGGACTGTCAAGAGAGTCCATAGAAAGTATATGGTAATCCTCCATCTTGTACTGTTCTCCGTCATCATCCTCAGGACATTCCCAATCAACGTCATGAGAAGGATAAATGTAAATCTTTCCATCAAATACATGTGCAGAAGGGTCTGCAGTATATATGTTGGTTACTAATGGTGTTCTCTCGTTTTTTCTCATATTTAACCTCTTTCAAACAATCATAAAATTTATCAGTTTCAGCTACAGTAGTATAGTATATTTACATGACATCGTCAATGGAAATTACGTTTTTTTAAGCCGATTTTACGTTTTTTTATTCTTGTTATTTTGTGAATTTAGAAGTCTTAGGAGCTTTAGCTTTTTTGATCATCTTTGTATAGCGGGCAAGGCGCTTCTTATTGATTTTAAACTTAACTTTTTTATTAATACCCTTAAACGCATTTGCACCAATCTTTTTGAGCTTAATAGTCTTAATATTTACTTTCTTAAGATTCTTGCAGTTAGCAAATACATTAGAACCAATCTTTGTAACGTTAGTTCCAATGGCAACATTTGTAAGTTTCTTGCAGTTCTTTGCCGCATTATTTCCAATGCTTGTAACATTAAAGAGTACACCATTGATATTGACTCTGTTAGGAACAGTTACTTTCTTGCATTTCTTGCTAAGAACAGTCACGTATTCAACATTACCACCGACTACTTTGCCGTTCTTTTTAATAATTTTTGTTATCTTATATTTTCCATTTGACTTCTTATCTTTAAATGTAGCGTTCTTTGTAATTGCAGGAATAGAAACGCTTGGAGTAGTAGAAGCAGTAGTTGTTGTAGTAGATGAACTTGTATTTCCTGTATTGCCATCATTTGTTTTGTTAGGATTACTAGAGTTTCCTGTGTTCCCTGTATTTTCCGTGTTTCCTGTGTTGCTTGTATCTCCAGGCTGGTCATCTTTTTTGTCTTCTGGTTTATCTACAGGTTTTGAATCACTTGGAACGAAACTATCTGACTGTCCATATCCGTAGCCTTTAAGATCTATGCCGTTTGAGTTAAATGATATTGATTTACTATCTTTGTTAAATACAATATCAGTAGCAGTAAACTTAGTGTCATTATCTCTTAGATTATCTTTTTTATAATCGTTGCTTACAAGATTATTCTCGATAACATTATTATCTATTCCTAAACCACTTGAATCGTCACAATACGTTTTGATCTCGCTTCCAGATTTAGCTATAAAAATATTTTTAGTAATCTTATTAGTAGGATCATTAGCACGCTGTATTCTAAAGATACATTCATCTTCATTATAGATAGTATTGTTTTCAATTGTACAATTTGTGGCATATCCGTTATTTTTGCCGCATCCACCGATACTTATGCCACCCAACTCGTTATTATTAACGAAGATGTTATCATACACTTCAATATAATCAGTATTTTTATGGTAGGCTTCTGAAGCTAGTTCAAGTCCTATGTCACAATTTTCAACATAGTTATTCTGGATGAGAATATGAGTACCACCATCTACATAGATTCCACCGGCGCATTTGCTTATCTTATCATCTGGATCATCCCTGTAAGTCAGATTATCTCTTGAAGAGATATTATATACGATGTTATTTGTAACTTCACCATATCTGGCTCTGTCCTTATCATCGTATCCATCATTTTTAGATTTCTCATAACCTATTATATCTATTCCGATATTATCACAGTCATGAACCTTATTACCTGATATGACAAAATCAGTAACATTTCCATTCATTACAAGAGCTTCACTATTACCAAGCTTAAGCTCAGAAAGTTCACAATTTGTTACCTTAACATTTTTGATTGCAGTTTCTTCACCTTTATAATCGCTGTTTGAACATATGATACCATGGGCGTTGAATCCTATACCTTCATAAGCATCGTCAGTGTATTTGCATCCCATTTTATAAATCTTACAACCGTTAATTTCGGTATTGCTTGCCTTGATTCTGATTGCTACAGTACCATTATCTTTATCAGGTTTTACTTGATAAAGACCTGTAAAGTTCACATACTCAACTTTTGTATTTTCTGCTCTAATAGTTAACATTGTCTGACCGGATGTGATTTCTTTTCCAACGATAGTTGCTGGTCTGGAACTGTCCTTTGATTTAAGGGTTATATTTTTATATTTCTTTTCAATGTTAATAGTCTGGTGATATTGTTCATTTGGTCCCAGCTCAATTATCATCGGATTCTTTCCATCTGCGGCATTAACAGCAGCCTGGATAGTATCGAATTCTTCGTGCGGCTGCTCTTTACCATTTAAAATCTGATAAGCAGTAACCTTTGGATCTGTTGGATTTGTTTCTTTTGCCTGAACAGCAGAAGCGGGTGCTATTACATTTCCTAACACCATAAAAGATACAAGAGCAGATGATAAAAATCTGTTCCTGCAAGATCTGAAATTGAATTTCATTTTTTAGTTTCCTCCCCAGGATAATAATAGTGTGCGTTAAACAAATCAAGAGAATACACGAGTTTCCCTCGATAGTCAAGAGTATATCTTAATAAATAAGATGATTTTTTGACGGCATTTCTTGCATTTCCTGATAATATAACTGTTTATAATCTTAAAACATATAAAGAACTGTAATTATGATCGTGCTTTTATATAGAATTACGAGGTGATTATTTGGAGGATATAAGTTTGAAACAAAGAGGTAGCGGATAGATAAAGAAATAACCCATCACAAATAAGCCATCAACAGGTGGCTTCATAGAGGAAATATAGACACGACACTTAATCAGGATGCGACCACAGACTCATCTGTTATGATATAG
>JAFYHN010000090.1 GCA_017539165.1 Eubacterium sp. | reverse complement strand
TTGCAAAAATGTTACAAAGAAAGGGGATAATAGGAGGACCAATTAATCCTTTTTCATTCGGTTTTGCTTTAGCATAAGCCTAAAAAGAAAAATCGGTTGCGAAAACTACGTTTCGCAACCGGCTTTGTCTACAGTCTGAGGCATGGATTATAAATCCATGCCATCCATCTTTACTTCTATTAGTTGTCCTGAAGAATCATATACCAGTTTTAAAGAGAAGTAGTCATCTCTTTCTTCCAGTAATCTGAAGAATATCTTATCACCTTCCCATATAGGAAGACCATACACATCCTTCTTATCAATCCACACCAGCTCCCCCTCATCACAGTTGAACTGTAAAACGGACTTTTCATCCCCCGCATTACCGTATTCATCCGGAAGATCCGCCGTATATAGGTGCATATATTCCACTATGGTATCATCCGATATCAGATTCTTAGAACCATCGTTCACAGGATATATAAATGTAACTATCCCTCTTGGCTTATAACTCTTAAGAACTATCCCGGTTTCCTCCTGAACCTCTCTCAGAAGACATTCATCAGGGCTTTCTCCGAATTCGAAATGTCCTCCTACACCTATGTACTTATCCTTATTGATGTCATTTTCCTTCTTAACCCTGTGCATCATCAGATACTTTCCATCTTTTTCTATATAACACAGAGTGGTAAGCTCAGGAATTCTTTCATTATAATGTGACATAAACTATTCCTTATCTTAGAATCTCATTTAATATATTACTAATATCTTAATTTGGTTCGTCCTTAGAAATCATCTCAAGTTCCATCATGAACATTTCATAAGCATCATCTTCCCACTGGAGGAGCGGGGCATTTTCGCCACCACCATTTGTACTTCTTCTCATAGCTGCATATGAAGATTCTCCGAACTCTATCATATCCATCTTATTCAGAGGTACTCCCGCCTCAGTGCTGACCTTACAAAAATCTCCTAATGAAGTCCCAGAACTTCTTGTATTGAGAAGCCTTTTTCTAAGTTCAGAATCATCTATCGCCATAACCTTAAGCTTTTCAAGTAATTCACCTGTATCCATACATTCTCCTTACAGTTTTCCTTCACCCTTAAGAAACTCTATAAAACCTTCACACCCTTCAACAACATCGCTGTATGTCGCCTCAAAGTTACCGGTATACCATGGATCAGCCACACTTCTCGGATGATCAGTAAAATCAAGAAGAAGAGATATCTTCTCCTCCGGATCTCCGCCTAAGATTCGAGGCATCCATCTCCTATTCTCACTATCCATTCCGATGATGTAATCATAATCCTTATAATCAGATTTCTCAAGAAGCTGTGCTGTTTTTCCCTTGCAGGAAATACCAACCTCATTCAGCTTCGCCCTGGCCGGAGGATATACAGGACTTCCCTGGCCATTCCATATCTCATCAGTGTGAGTGGCTCGGGATTCAATATGAAACATGTCTTCCCAGCCTCTCTTTTTAACCATATCTTTAAAAACAAACTCTGCCATAGGCGAACGACATATATTGCCGTGGCAGACGAATAGTACTTTAATCATTGTATAAAACCCTTTATTTCTCTAACATTTATGCACTTTTGATAGACTAGATCTTTACAATTATTTTGCAAATCTTCTCATATTTTTCCAAGTTTTTTTAATTATTTGATGTAAAATCTGATGTAAAATGATATGTCGTACATCAGGCCTTTTTAAATCAAGGCAACTCTCTTCATTTCCTGTTTGGCATCATCAACAGACACATGAGTATAAACATTTAATGTAACACTTATATCAGAGTGTCCCATTATATACTGAAGAGTCTTTGGATTCATTCCTGAATTTGCCATCTTGGAACAAAATGTATGACGACATACATGTGGTGTAACACAAGGCATCTGGATTTTATAGATACTGTTGTACTTCTCCCTGATATGCTGCATGTACTTCTCCCAATGAAGAGCCACCATAGGCATATCATTCTTGTCCAGACAAAGGAAACCAGCAACGCCATCTATCATAGGTTCAACCTTCGGAACAGGCCTGTTCTTGATTATATTTCTGAAGCAGTTTTCAACCTCAGGTGTCATAGGTACATATCTCATCCCACTTTCAGTCTTTGGCTTTTCAATAATGTACTTCATATCACTTCCACGCTGCAGCTGTCTCTCAACTCTAATGGTGCTATTCTTAAAATCAATATCTGCCTTAGTTAATCCACAAAATTCTGAAATTCTAAGTCCTGTATTGAAAAGAATATATATTGCATCATAGTATCTGCAAAAGTGATTATCCTCGCTAATAAATTTGAGTAAATCTCTTTCCTGCTTCCTTGTAATAGCCTCACGAGTTACACTATCATTTACAATTACTGATGATAATGGAAAATCAAAAGGGTTTCTCTTAATAAGATCATCTTCAAGCGCCATTCTGAATGCTGGTCTGAGTACACCCCTTATAGTATGGATTGAACTATAACTCTTTCCATCCACCTGCTGAAGTTTTATCAACCATTCTTTTGCATCAGATATCTTTACCTTATCGATTCTCTTTTTAGCAAAACTTTCCTTTTTTAAGACATTTATCACCGTCTTGTATCCGGTTCTTGTACTATTACGCACTGACGTTTTTAGTCCAATATATCTTTCACATAATGAAAGAACCGTATAACCTCCGCCTTCTGGAACTATCTCATCAAATAAATCCTGTTCAATCTGACGTTCCTTCTCCCTAAGTGATAAATCTCTTGATTTCCCCTTCGGAGTCGGATCATTTTTATCCAATCTCCAGCTATAGACATACTTACGCTCACCATTCATATCATAATAAGTAAATCTATATCTTCCATCCTTTTGTTGGAACTCTCCATTTCTTAAAATGCGATTTTTACTATCTCGCCTTTTCTCACTCATTATTACCTCTCTTTCTGATTATAAGAGAGTCCAAACCTATGTATCTTATATTAGCATATATTTGTCTCTCTTTTAATCAATTTTTTATATACAAGTTGCTCTATCCAAGTATTCTTCAAATTGTTTTCTTTTTAATAAAATCCTGTTTCCATTCATAATTACGAAATCAGAGTTTAAGTTTTCATCAACGATTGATCTTAATTTGTGTTCTCCTATATGATAGTAATTCGCCGCCTCTGTAATCGTTAGTAAATATCTTTTCCAGGGCGGAACACTGTCATATTGCTTTTCTTCATTTTGCATATTCATATTCCCCCTTTCGTTTTTAGCTATCTAGTTCAGAAAAACAAAATACCTTACTGGCTTTCTCCGTATCCTATGCCGTTAGTGTTGCAACTAACCTTTAGCCACCGAACTTTCGTCTTGGCCTGCAGGCCTCTCCTGCACGAGATCCTCTCCTGCCCTTTAAAGAAGTGTCTTCGTTCGCTCCACCTCGACTATCTGTGAGATATCATCGCGTAACTCTGTTAGCATAGATTACAAGCTCATTCAGTTGTCAAAGATCAAATGTGGTACTATTCTTCCCGATGAATGTAGCCTTCCGGCTTCAATTTGATGATGTAATGGTACCAATAAAAAAACTCCCCGAACATTGACGAAGAGTTGACCAATAGTTGACATGAAAAAATCTTGCATATTATCAAGTGTAAGGATATATTTTTGATATACCTAAAATTTGTAGATCTTTGGAGAAATATATAATGAGAAGCAGACTCACCTTTCCTGAAGTAACTCAGGTACTTCTTGAATATAAAAGCAGAACCTACCCTCAGAATCAGCTGATCCGGGATCTTTTTTCGTCATGCCTGAAAACAAGTGCTTCAAACCCGGATGAAGCTGTAGAGGATAACATCAAATTCAGTAAATGGGTAAATGGTGAACGTCCTATTCCTCAGGATATTCTTGATACATATAAGGAAACTGACGGATATGAAGATATGAAATGTGATGTTGAAGAGCTTATCATTCCAAATCTGATAAATGTTTCCGGAGCAAGAGAAAAACTGGCCGGACTAATCAGAGACAGCATAGATGTTATCGGTCAGGAAAAGGCAGATGAACTGATTTCTGAAACTGATGATGCAACATTTATTACAGGTGCAATAAGATATGCTATCTATAGTAATCACGATAATATAACTCTCCTGTCTCCTGTCCTTTCAGAGACAATTCTTAGCAACAGACTCCCTTCTGTAGCAGATGGCTTTGTAGGAAGAAAGCGCGAAGAGAAAGAATGCGGCAAAAAGCTTTCCGAGCAGGGAATCCTATTTATAGGTGGAATTGCCGGAATAGGTAAAAGTGAATTTGCAAAGTATTTTGCAGATAAGAATAGGAAGAAATATACCAATATCATTTACATACATTATTCAGGAGATCTAAAAAAAGATATCACTGATATGATATTTAATAGTGATAGGTCAGATATGACAAGTGATGAACTCTTTACAGCTCACTACAGGATACTTCAGGGACTATACGAGGACAGTCTGATCATCCTTGATAACTTCAACGTGCTTCCAAAAGAGGAACCATTTTTCAAAGAATTCCGTTCCAACAGATTCCATATTCTTGTAACCACAAGATGCAACCTAAACCTCTCGGATGAAAGAAAGGAAGAACTGCTTACTCTTGACCTTGAGAAGGAACTTATTCCTCTCTTCATATCCAACTGTCCTTCAGCTAAGAATGATAAAGCAAATGTATCTGAAATAATTAAGACAGTTTACTCGCATACTTTAACCGTTATTCTGTCATCTCTTACACTTGCCGAATGTGGAATGGAAGCCGGAGATTTATTATACGAATTAAAGAAAAATGGTCTTAATGCTCCAGACGCTGAATCAGTAGATATCTATAAAGATGGAGATTATGCAGAAGGACTCATGATAGATCATTTAAGAACACTCCTTTCTCTGAACAATCTTTCAGAAGAGGAATTACTTATAATGCGATGCATGTCTCTTATGCCATCTACAGGTGTATTAAAACAGCATCTAAAGGACTGGCTGCAACTTGAAACCCTTGATACAGTTATACGACTTGTAAAACACGGTCTGATTCAGGATGATACAGAAAACAGATTATTCAGCCTTCATCCTCTTATAAGAGACGTAGTTATAAGCACTTTGATGCCATCAGTAAGTAACTGCCGCATTCTGCTTAATAGTCTTCATCTCGTATGTCTTGTTCACGGTCTTGAATATATGCGACCAACGAACGCCATAAGATGCCAATTATCAGTTATGGAAAATATAATAATAGATGATTATCCTGCATATCTGCTTTTCCTGCAGAATCTCTTTCCGCATCTTGAAAAATACCGCTACACAGATGAACTTCCAAAGCTTGTAGATAGAATTATTATGGTAATGAAGGAAGGAAAGATTAATACTTCCTGCGACAGTGCTCTTCTCCAGGATTTCAAAGCTCAGCTATATATTGAAAAGAAGGACTATGATAACGCAATAAAGAAGCAGAATAAAGCTATCAGCATAATGGAAAAATGCCATAAGCCGGATGCTACTAAACGTGAAATGAATCTG
>JAFYHN010000089.1 GCA_017539165.1 Eubacterium sp. | reverse complement strand
TCATAGGCGGCAAACCTCCTTGAAATGATACTATAATTATATCATAAAAAGGGCTGTAAAACCAGTAAATATAAGGGTTTTCAGCCTTTTGACAAAGAAAAATCAGGGGCGATGCCCCTGACTTTGTCTACAGTCTGAAAGGGCGGTTTTAACCGCCCTTTTTGCTATAGGCAAAAATGATAACAGAGTATAAAAAATAGGGATATTAAAACCTATTGACCTAGTAGGTAATTGCGGGTATTATAGACGAATCGATGCAGAAGAATGAGGATGCATTATATAAATCAAAATGAAGTAAAGAGGAAAAGGAGAAAAATTATGAGGAAAACATCGGCATTTTTATTAATAGCAACACTTGGACTAGGAGCTTTGGCAGGATGCGGAAAAGCAGATAGCGCTTCGGCTTCGGGAAGTGGAACTACAGCTACTTCAGAGACAAGCGAAAGCGCAAAGAGCACATATGAGCAGATAAAAGAGAATGGCTATATTACATTTGCTACAGAGGGAACATATTCACCATATTCCTATCATGACGACAAGAATGAGCTGGTTGGGTTTGATGTTGAAGTAGCAAAAGCTGTTGCCGAGAAGCTCGGCGTAGAAGCGAAGTTCACTGAGACACAGTGGGATGGAATAATAGCAGGTCTTGATGCTAACAAATACGATGCTATAGCTAATCAGGTAAGCATTACAGAAGAGAGACAGGAGAAATATCTCTTCTCAGATCCATATACCTACGCTTATGGTGCAGTAGTTGTAAATGGAGATAACAATGATATCAATAGTTTTGAAGATCTGAAGGGCAAGAATGTTGCTCTTACAGTAACAAGTAACTGGGCAGAGGTTGCTGAGAGCTATGGTGGAACAATCGTTTCAACAAGCGGATTCAGTGAATCTATCCAGCTTGTAATCCAGGGTAGGGCAGATGCAACTGTAAATGACAATGTTACATTTCTTGATTTCAAGGCAAATCAGCCGGATGCAAATGTAAAGATAGTAGCTACTTCTGATGAGGCTACAGAATCAGCAGTTCTTCTTAGAAAGAATGACAGTGACCTTCAGGCTGCAATCAATGGCGCTTTGAAAGAGCTTCGTGAAGACGGAACACTTACTAAGATATCTGAAAAGTACTTTGGAGAAGATATAACAAGTGCTCAGTAAGATATTATTTGAGAATTACTAGATATTTGGAGAAACATATGGATTCAAGGTTATGGGAAATATTAATAGATTCGCTCCCTAAGATATTACTTCCGGGATTGTTATATACAATTCCTCTTACATTAATATCATTTACTATAGGAATGGTAATAGCAATTCTGGTGGCGGTCACCAGAGTAATGAAGATTAAGATTTTATCTCAGATTTTCCAGTTCTATGTTTGGGTTTTTCGTGGTACGCCGATGCTGGTTCAGCTTTTTATCATTTTTTACGGGCTGCCGAATGTGGGATTAAATATAGAGGCATTTCCTTCAGCGGTCATAGCATTTTCACTGAATATCGGAGCATATGCTTCAGAGACTATCAGGGGATCAATACTTTCTATTCCAAAGAGCCAGACAGAAGGTGCCGTAGCCTGTGGACTCACTCTGTGGCAGACGATGTTCCATATCGTTCTTCCACAGTCAATCAAGAACTGTGTGCCTGCGCTTTTTAACTCGTTTATATCATTAGTAAAAGACACATCTTTGGCGGCGAACATAACAATAACGGAAATGTTTATGGCTACGCAAAGGATTGTTGCAGTTACTTATGAACCGCTGGCGCTTTATATTGAAGTAGCGACTGTATATTTGATTTTTAGTACCGGACTTTCTTATCTACAGAAATATGTGGAGAAGAGGCTTAACCGAGATAAAAATGCAGTAAGTCCTGCGTAGACTGGAGTAAGATATGATAAAGATTCGAAATCTGCAAAAATCATATGGTGATAAGACCATTTTGAATAATATAGATCTGGATGTTGCTGAAGGAGAAACTGTGGCGATAATAGGACCGTCAGGTTCGGGTAAATCCACAACTCTGAGATGCATTAATCTTCTGGAACAACCTGACAGAGGTGAATTAACAATAGGTGAGAATACTTATGACTTTAAGCACCTTACAAAACGTGATATTACGGAGATAAGAAGAACTACCGCAATGGTATTTCAGAATTTTAGTCTTTATGAGAATAAGACGGCATTGGAGAATATAACTCTTCCGCTTATAAAAGCTAAGAGGTACAGTAAGAAAGATGCGGTTGAGGCGGCGCTGAAATATCTTGATAAGGTTGGACTTAAAGACTGGAAGGATCACTATCCAAGCCAGTTATCAGGTGGACAGCAGCAAAGAGTTGGAATAGCAAGAGCGCTTGCATTAAAACCGGAAGTGATTCTTTTTGATGAGCCAACAAGTGCACTTGATCCGGAGAGGGTACAGGGCGTGCTTGAGATAATCAAAGAAATATCAGAGGAGAGGATAACATCTATTATCGTAACTCATGAGCTTGAATTTGCATTGGATGTTGCCGATAAAGTTATATTTATAGCTGACGGTGATATCGTAGAACAAGGAACGGCCGTAGAAGTTTTAAAGAATCCGAAGGATGAAAGAACTATCAGGTTTTTAGGACATTTCGCGGACAAGTTAGAGTATTCAATCTGATGATCATCGAACTATAAATCTCGATATATCAGTTTCAAAGACATTACACAGAAGGTCTTGTGTCAGATTTTTTTCGGCAGGACCTTCTTTTATTAAGCTTCCATCCTTCATGATCAGAACGCTGTCTGAAACCTGGGAAGCGATATTGATATCGTGGAAGATGGATATTACGGTGTTTTTATATTCAGTGCCAAGTACTTCTGTTGAGCCTGTGGACCATGTTTCAAGGAATTCCAGAAGCTCATTCTGGAACTTAAGATCCAAATGATTCATAGGTTCGTCTAAAAGCATTATAGGAGTTTTCTGAGCTATGGTTCTGGCAAGAAGAACTCGCTGTAACTGACCACCGGAAAGACTTCCCAGGTCTTTATCCTGTATATCTGAAAGACCTGTTAGTTTGAGGGCTTCTTCGGTAACTGCTTTATCTTCGGAAGATGTTGAATTAAAAAGCCCTTTTCTGTGAACATATCTTCCCATAAGAACTGTATCGTAGACTGTATATGAGAAATAAGCAGACGAAAATTGAGGAAGAACAGAGATATAGCGTGAGAGTTCCTGGCGAGACGCATCTGATATCTCCAGTTTTCTAGAATCATTTTCAATTCTTATACTTCCTTCATAAGGAAGTACTCCGGCAAGCACACGAAGAAGAGTTGTCTTTCCGGAACCATTAGGACCGAGGATTCCGGTTATACCCCCTTCGTTAAGACATACTGATATATCGTTTATTATGAAGTTATTCTTTTCGTATCCGGCGGATACATTTTCAAGAATTATCTGCATATATTTTACCCTCATTACATCTTCTTTTTACGAAAGAAAATGACTACAAAGAATGGAGCACCAAGAAGTGCTGTTACAGCGCCAACAGGTAGTTCGCGTGGTGATATGATCGTTCTTGCCACAAGGTCTGCTATGGACATAAATGCACCTCCATACATAAAGCACATAGGTATGACAATCTTGTGTCTTGATCCGAATACCTTTCTAACAACATGAGGTGTGACCAGATCTATAAAACCAATCGTTCCGGTAAAAGCGACCGAAGCACCGGTAAGTATTGTGGTAAGAATTATCAGAAGAACTTTTCTTCTACCTGTATTTACACCAAGTGACATGGCCTGTTCATCTCCGAATGTCATGATATCCAGTTCTTTATATTGTAACCAGATCAGTGATGTGATAATAAGACAGACAGGTATCAGGATGATTACATGAGTCCAGTTTCGGGCAGAAAAAGATCCCATCATCCAAAAGTAAAGCTGCTTAGAGTGATCAGGGAATAGTGACGAAAGAAGTGTCAGAACAGCGCTGACAAAAAGTGAAACCACCATTCCAATCAGTATTATGGTATAACTGTGGATATTTCTGTCAATCTTTCTGGAAAGCATAAGAATAAAAAGAACTGTTATCAGGGCAAATGCGAAACCTGATAAGGGGAGTAAAATGCTTCTAAGAGCAAAGGAAGAGATTCCTGTTATTATCACAAGGGCAGCACCTAGTGCTGAACCGGATGAAACTCCCATGGTATAAGAAGAAGCCAGAGGATTCTGAAGAAGTGATTGCATTACTGCACCGCTGACAGCAAGTGCTCCCCCAACCATAAATGCAACCAAAGCTCTTGGAACACGGATGTTCCAGAATATAGAGACTGACATGGGGGTGACGCTATCCGGAAGATCTTGTCCGAACAGCTTGTGCAGGGTGATTGAAATAGAATCAGGGAGCGTGATGGACACACTCCCCAGATTTATACATAGAACCAGTATTAATATGCAAATGATAATTGATGATAAACATTTCTTCATATCAATAATCCGTTTCTTTTGACATCAGTGATTATTCAGCATCTCCTGTTGAAGCAGTAGCATCACCTGATGAAGATATGGCGTCAGTAGCAGAAGCAAATGGATCCTTTAATGATTTATATTCATCAGGATATATCTGTTTTGCCATCTGGATCATTGCATCAAGTACATGCTGGTTAGGCTGATTGCTGGAATTTGAATCAATGAAGTATACAGCGTCATTCTGTATAGCAGTTACATTTTCCCAACCGGCTGCTGATTTAATAACGTCAGTGACATTGTCAACATAGGTTACATTTGTGATGATAACGTCAGGGTTCATGGCGATAGCTTCTTCTTCCGAAATGCTTACCCAGCTGTTCTGATCTCCGGTTACATTTTCAGCGCCAATAGTTGTTATCATCTCATCGAGATATGTGCCGGAACCGAATGTGTAAAGTGAAGGGTATTCAGCACTAGGAATTGAAAGCTCGAATAGAACCTTCTTCTTATCTGTAATAGTTTCGCCGATTTTTTTGATTTCGTCAAGTTTTGAATTGAATTCATCTATGATTTTAGCGGTTTTATCCTTTTCGCCAACTGCTGTTCCGATAAACTCAAGGTCTTTTACTATATCTTCAAATGATGCGCTTGAAGGAATATCAGCTACGCATATTCCGGCATCTCTTGCAGGCTGATATACATCTTCGCCGCCAGAATTGCTCATACCTGAAGTGAAAATGATATCAGGATCAAGCTGAACAAGCGCTTCGTTATCAGGAGCCATCATATCGAACTGTTTTACATCTGATGAAAGTTTATCGATGTAATCTGCTGAATTAGTATCTATTGCGATGATCTTGCTTCCAAGACCAAGATCGATAAGGAATCTTGTTGTAGCTGGTGACATTGATACAATCTTATCAATTTTTTCTGGAAGATAGATTGTATTTCCAGCTCTGTCAGTAGCTTCAGTACCTTCCTGTTTTATTGGCTGTGTACTAGTCTGAACTTCAGTATCGGCCTCAGTTGTGATCGTTGTCTGTTCTTTTGTATCAGTATCTTTAGCTTTGTTTCCGCATCCTGTCAGAAGAGAAAGCGCAAATGCTGATGCAAGTACAAGTGATAAAGCTTTCTTTTTCATTTGTGTGTTATCTCCTTAGTGTAATAAAATAAATTTTCCAACGGTAGGGTATGATAACACAAAATTTAACTAAAAACAATGTTTACCTGGATATAAGCAGTGTGATAGACTAATATAGTTATTGATAAAATACCAGTAAATCTATTTATGAAATGGCAGGTTTGGTTTGATAAATGTAAATAAAAAGGAAGTTGAGAGATATCTGGGATACAGAGGGCTTAACTCTGTTGATGAAAACGTCTCAAAGACTATAGATGAATGTATAGAAGAGATGAATGATAAGGTCACTCCCAGATATACGTATAAAACATTTCCCATTATATGGAACATGGATGAAATGGAAAAAAACTGCGAGTTTGCAGGAATACATGTCGAGGATGGTCCGCTTCTTAAGAATCTGAAAGGCTGTAGGGAGATTGTGCTTTTGGCTGTTACACTGGGGCCTGCTCCAGATATGCTGGTTAGGCGTGCCGAGGTAAGGGATATGCTGAGAGCGTATGTATATCAGGCTGTCGGAGCGGCGATGGCTGAAGCCTGGTGTGAAGAGGTAAATGATATGGTAAGAAGCGAGGCTGCTGAACGTGGTCTTTATACCAGACCGAGATTTTCTCCGGGATATGGGGATTTTCCGCTTCAGGTTCAGAAAGATTTTGAAAGGATTCTGAATATGCCGAAGACGGTTGGGATAACGCTTTCGGAAAGCTTGCTTATGACTCCTACGAAATCAATCACAGCAGTTATAGGATTAACAGAAAATAATACAGACTGTCACAGGGCGGGCTGTGAAGAATGCAATATGCATGAAACGTGCGAATACTCACGCAGTTAGAGATAAATGAAATACAGAAGGGTATATAAATGAAATCATTACGAGAAAGATTAGGAAAAGAATGGCTGTTCTGTGATGGCGGAACAGGTACATTTCTTCAGGAACACGGACTTCAGGGAGGAGAGCTTCCGGAATTATGGAACGTAAGTCATCCGGATGTTATTCTTGAACTGTATGAGGGATATCTTAAAGCCGGTTCTGATATATTCAATACGAATACATTTGGACTCAACAGTCTAAAGTTTCCGGGAAGAGTCGAAGAACTTATGACAGCGGCGGTGGAGATAGCTAAGAAAGCTCGTATAAATACTAGAAGAGAGGATGCTTACATAGCAGTGGATATCGGACCTACCGGAAAACTACTTGAACCTATGGGGGATCTTAGTTTTGATGAAGCTGTAAGGGTTTTCGGAGAATCTATGGAGGCTGGTGAAAAAGCTGGCGGAGATCTGATACTTATTGAAACAATGAGTGACAGCTACGAAGCTAAGGCTGCGGTTATCGCTGCCAAAGAGTATACTAACCTTCCTATTATAGTAACAACTGTTTATGACCAGAAAGGAAAACTCCTTACAGGTGGAAATGTAGATTCTACGGTAGCTATGCTAGAGGGACTGGGAGTAGATGCTCTCGGAATTAACTGCGGAATGGGTCCTGATCTGATGATTCCTATGGTGGAGAGACTGATAGAAGTAGCTTCAGTCCCTATCGTAATTAATCCTAATGCCGGGCTTCCAAGAACAGAAAATGGAAAAACAGTATTCGATGTAGGTCCGGATGAATTCGCAGAGATCATGGGACGAATAGCTGATATGGGTGTTCAGGTCATGGGAGGATGCTGCGGAACAACGCCAGGGCATATAAAGAAACTGGTTGAGACTGTCCGTCCTAAAACATTTAAAGAGAATACATATAAGGAACTGACGGTGGTGAGTTCTTTCTGTCAGGCTGTTACATGTACTGGAAAACCAATTATCATTGGTGAGAGGATAAATCCGACCGGAAAATCCAGATTTAAGCAGGCTCTCAGGGATGCTGATATAGATTATATCCTGTCTCAGGGACTTGAACAGGAAGATGCGGGAGCTGACATTCTTGATGTTAATGTTGGACTTCCTGAGATAGATGAACCGAAGATGATGCGAGAAGTGGTCACAAAGCTGCAGGGCGTGACAGGACTTCCACTTCAGCTCGATACCACAGATATTGAAGCTCTGGAACAGGGACTGAGATATTATAACGGTAAGGCTATGATCAATTCGGTAAATGGTAAAGCTGAAGTTATCGAAGCGGTTATGCCACTTGTAAAAAAATATGGTGGAGTTCTGGTTGGACTTGCACTTGACGAAGATGGAATTCCTGAAACTGCTGATGGAAGAATAAAGGTTGCTGAAAAGATATATCGTGCGGCTGACAGATACGGAATTCCTCGTAAGGATATAGTAATCGACGGTCTCTGTATGACTATATCATCGGATTCTTCATCTGCTGTTACAACACTTGAAACTTTGAGAAGAATAAGGGATGAATATAATGGACACAGCATTCTCGGTGTTTCGAATATATCATTTGGACTTCCTCAGAGGCAGGTTATCAATTCTTATTTCCTGACGATGGCAATGCAGAGCGGTCTTTCATTTGCGATCATGAATCCGAATAACGAGCAGATGATGGCAGCATACAGAGCGTTCAATGCGCTTTCTGATCTGGATCCTCAGTGTATGGAATATATCGAGGCCTATGCAAATGCTTCTGTTTCGGTAGTTTCTTCTGGAAAAACTTCAGGTGCATCAAATGGAACAGCCGGTGCTGACACTGGGGCTCAGGGCTCTGGAACACCTCTTGGAAATGCCATCGAACGTGGTATGCCCGGTGTGGCGGAAAATGCTATGAAGGAAGCCATGAAAACAGGGGACCCGCTTCAGATCATCAATGATGAACTGATCCCAGCTCTTGATAAAGTAGGAAAAGGATTTGAAAAAGGAACAGTATTCCTTCCACAGCTCCTTCTTAGTGCGGATGCAGCGAAGGCAGCATTTGAAGTCGTAAAGGCTTCTATGGCCGGAAAACCGCGAGACATGAAGGGCAAGGTTATCATTGCGACTGTAAAGGGTGACATTCACGATATCGGTAAAAACATAGTTAAGGTTATGCTTGAAAACTATGGATACGATGTGATAGATCTAGGAAAAGATGTTCCGCCGGAAGCAATAGTGGAAAGAGCTATTGAAGATGATGTAAAGCTTGTCGGACTCAGTGCGCTTATGACCACCACGGTAGTAAGTATGGAAGATACGATAAAGCTTCTCAGAGAGAAAAAGCCTGATACGAAGGTCGTTGTTGGCGGAGCGGTCATGACACAGGAATATGCTGATGCTATCGGTGCAGACTGCTATGCGAAGGATGCTATGGCGACTGTAAGATATGCAGACTCGGTTTTTAGTGAATAAGTGTTCTGAAAATATACAGTTACTACATGAATTTGTCATTATATGACAGATTCGTGTAGTAATTTTTTTGGGGGAATATACTTATACTTGCAAGAAAGAGATAAGGAAAAAAATATGGATGAAATATTTACAGAACTAACAAAAAAGAATAAAGGTCAGACAGTGTTGTTTATAATCATGTCGGTTCTAAATGTGATCATATCAGGTGTCTTCTGCAAGTTTGTGGAAGAAGTTAACTTGATAAAAAAACAAGCTGAACAGATTTCTCATGATGAAGAACTTACAATGTATTTCTCTTTACTGATAGCGGTATCGATCATGTGTATCATTTTTTCGGCATGGATCATGCAGATAATATGTAAAACTGTATTTGAAGCGAGAAAAAATGTAAATATTCAGTTTAAACTGATGGGATTGAGTTCAAAAAGTTTATCAAATCAGTATATAAAGAGCTTTTTGAAATATCAGGTTATAGCAGTTCCTATAGGCATAGTATTTATGGAGATTTCTTATTACATATTATCGGGTCTGCTGGAGCTGGATAGCAGGGTGATAGAACCGGTAGGAGTTGTGATATCAATCGGTTTACATTTATTGATCGTGTTTATAAACCTGATACTTACATTTTATAAATGCGCAAAGTTCAATCCTCTCGAAGAGATGAGAGACTCAAAAAAGATAGGTGTAGTAAGACAACTTAAAAAGTCAGATGCAGTAATGTTTGTGATTGGTATAGTGCTTTTTGTTGTAGGTGCCGTATCAGGCGATTCAGATAATATGGTGCTGAAAATATTACCTATAGTTGGTATTT
The DNA here is from genome assembly GCA_017539165.1 of Eubacterium sp. GTDB lineage: Bacteria > Bacillota > Clostridia > Lachnospirales > Lachnospiraceae > Eubacterium_Q. The sequence goes on along the minus strand of JAFYHN010000089.1, from coordinate 31,086 downwards.
TCTTAATCCTGGATATAGTGATCATCTTATTCAATAAGTTGATGGTCATTATCTCCAATAAGGTAAAGGCTTTATCAGTTGAGATTTCTCATAGGATAACATTGGGAAATTATAAAAAGTTAAGCCCTATAATAAGTACTCTGATAGTTGGAGTAATGGTAAGTCTTGGATTGATAGGAATGTTTGAGTCGATAAGAGAGATATCGAGAAGAACAGTACAGCAAAATATCTATTTCAAAGAATTGCTTGTTAATTCTGACGTTATAGAGCATCGAAGCCAGAAGGAATACGAAGATAAAGTAAGTGCTATAGATCCTGAAGCGGAAATATCTTATGGGATAAACCTAGAGATGAAAGACGATCAAGATATTGTAAATACTATATATGCTGTTGATTCTACATATGGAATATATGGTGAGAAGATGGTACTTGCAGATGATACTGATCCATCAAAGAATCTCGATGATGAAAATTTTGACGGAATATATCTTCCTGACTATTTTATTTCAAATTCAAAAATAGGTGAGAAATACGAATTAAAACTTGGCAACGAGACATTTGAATTTACTATAGCTGGACGTTTTAAGGCAAATGGAAGCCGAGGTAGATATGGATATATAAGCAAATCTTATCTACAGAAGAAAATGGGATTTGATATGGTGAATGCCTTATATATTCACGCTGCATCAGACGATCTTATAAATGAACTTGAAAATGACAGTAACGTAAAAGACAGATATGTAGTCACAAAGACAGATATAGAGAATAACAGTTATGAAAATGCGATCAATGGAGTTGAAATATTTGAGTTTTCTGCATTTGTGATAATTCTCATTTCATTGATTATGTTTATTCACTATGCTGCAGCTAATTCCATGCAGAATAAGCAGGAGATAGTTAGACTAAAAGCAATGGGAGTAAGTGAAGCAGTCTTAAGAAAAACGTATAACATGCAGGCACTTAGTATATTCACTATCGCATTTATAATTGGCGGGATTTTGGCTTATGGATTCATAAATGTTGGAATAACTATGATACTTGAGTTTATAGATGTTCCAATTGAAGTAAAGTTTCCTTGGTTAGTAATGATAATAACCTACATATTTATGAATCTGGTTGGGTGCTTTACTATGAAAATGTCAGTAGAAGGAGCATACACTGACAAGATTAATGAGTATGTAACTGATAACTAATGAGGTGACGATATGAGAAATGGATGTATAAATATAAAAAACTTAAGCTACAAGGTTAAAGAAGGCGAAGTAGAAAGAAATATATTAGCTGGAATTAATTGCGAGATACCAAGTAATGTTTTAACAACAATTTCAGGACCATCGGGTTCCGGTAAAACAACATTTTTATATGCTCTTGCAGGATTAATAGATGATGTGACTGGATCTGTGGAATACAACGGTGAGTCTATATATTCGATGAAAACTGAGGAAAAAGATAAATTCAGATTAAACAATATCAGTTTCATATTTCAGCATCTGAATCTGTTTAATTTCCTGAATGTTGAAGACAATATCAAGGTCAGTCAGATAATGAGAAAAGAAAATGTCACTCCTGAAACAGAACGCAAAATAGAGAAGTATCTGAATCTGATGCAGCTTGGTAATATCAGGAAGAAAAATATTCAGTCTTTATCGGGTGGTGAAAGACAGAGAGTTGCAATCATAAGAGCATTTATATCAGGTGCAAAATATATTTTTGCAGATGAACCGACCGGAAATCTTGATAGCAAGAATAGTTTGTTATTCATGGATTGCCTGAGCTCCATAATGAGAGAAGAAAAAGCAACAGTAATCTTGGTTACTCATGATTCAAGAATATTTAATTATGGTGATAACAAGATTTTTATAGAAGACGGCAAGATAATTAAAAACAGAATTTTATTAGATGCATAAGAATATTTAACAAGGAGAATAACATATGCAACAAATAAAGGTGAACCGGATATCTAGTAAACCAAAATATGACAGTTGAAATCTGATTTCAACTGTCATATTTTTAGCGATTGATTATTGATTTGATTCAATATTATTATTACGTTCGGATTCATTTTCCTGAGGTTTAACAGCGTTATCATCCTGATTACGCTCGGATTCATTTTCCTGAGGTTTAACGGCGTTTTCATCCTCGTTACGTTCGGATTCGGTATCGACTGAAGTATTAACGTTTGTATTACTATTTTGGGTGTTGGATGAATTGCAGCCTGCCAATGATATGCTACATAGGATTACGGCTATTAATCCTGCTTTTCTGAATTTTTTCACGATAACCACCATCCTTGATTTTAAGAGTTTTTATAAGCAGTATAATTTATACATTATAAATCCATCTTATCGACATCGAAAAGGATTTTTTTTCTTATTAATCACATTGATGCCGGCGTTGATAGCAAAAAGACTTTGTGATAGACTATAACGTATATTGATTCATAAAGTTGGGGGAAGGTTTATGTATGATATGACACGAGATGGTAATAATCTGGGGGACATCACAAGAATAAAGAAAAGGCTCGTAATATTCTTTCTTCCTTTGGGTCTGATGTTTCTTATAATAGGATTAATAATGTTAGGTATAGACAAGAAAAAGACAGCGCTTTGTATCGGTGAGACAGAGGGAATGGTTGTTGAGATTATATCGCGTATTTCCAATAATGATGTGGGTACATCGAAGACATATGCACCGGTTATAAATTATACTGTTGATGGGATCGAATACACGCACAAGTCAAATGTTTACTCTTCTCCGTCTAAATATACTGAAGGGCAGATTGTGGGAGTGCATTATAATCCTGATGATCCATCAGTTATGTTGATTGATGGGGAGAATGGTATGAAGTTGTTCTATTTTATATTTATTGGATTAGGCGGCCTGTTTACTGTTCTAGGTGTGATGATATTCTTCTTTAATTCGACGAAACAATAGTAGTACATCGTATATGTAGTATAATTCGTAGACAAAAGGGAGACCTGATACTCATGAATAAAATAAAAAAACAAGGGCTTTTAGAAACCAGCGTTATGACAGTAAAGGTAGTACTGTGTTTATTGTTTGTTTTTAATGCCTTTGTTTTTATTTATTATGGACTGATCAACAGATCTGATGTTTTGGAAGGCGAATCGGTCAGTTTTTTTGATAACTGGACAGTATCAGAAAGTGAAGATGGTGATTATTCGGTTTATTCGACCCTTCCAGAGAATATAAAAGATAATGAGTATCTGTTTTTTATCACTCGTAAAGATGCAGCTGCATACATAAATGGTGAACTCAGAAAAGATTTTATAGAAAAAAGAGATGTTAATATACCGGGAGGAACAATCAAGAGATTTTATATGATGGTGCCTCTTAAAACTTCAGATTCCGGTGCTGAGATAAAAATCGTACGCCTCTCTGAATTAAAGGACGAACATGTTGTCCCTAAGGCATTTATAGGTACGCGTTATGCGGCATTTAGTTATCTGATCCATAGCGAGGGAATCTCGCTGATTCTCGCTGCAATCGTATTAATCTTTTCGATTGCTGTCATTATAGTCAGTTTTGTTCTTGAGATATGTTATAAGACGAAGATTGACATGATGTATGGCGCGCTTGGAATATTCGTATTATCATCATGGATCATCACTGATATGTATCTGTTTCCATTCTTGTTCGGGGTAAATCATGTAAGTGGCCTCGTCAGCTATATGCTATGTCATATGATTCCTTTTGCGCCTTCAATATATTTGAATTCTCTTCAACGTGGGAGATATAAGAAGTTTATGTCAGTTATGATGATAGCGTTTGCGATAAATGCCATCATATGGCCAGTCCTGCATTTTACCGGTGTTCTGCCGTATTATAATACCCGAACAATTATGAATCTGATTCTGGTGGCTATGGCTGTAGCAGCAATAGGTGTATTGTTATGGGATGCGATAAAAGGAAATGTCAAAGAATATCGTTACACATTCTTTGGATTCTTTGGATTCATTATCTGCGGTATAGTGCAGCTTATTCTCCTTCTTTTAGGTGCGACAATACAAGGTGCAATCCCTATGGTTATAGGCCTTGGAGTTTTGCTTACATTTGTAGTCATACAACAGGTTGATGATCTTAGAAAAATAAATATGGAGAAGCAGCGGGCAATCGATATATCTGAAGCGAAGACAAGATTTCTTGCAAGTATGTCTCACGAAATCAGGACGCCGATAAATGCCATACTAGGTATGAATGAGATGATCCTTAGAGAAAACAATGACAAAGTGATTGGAGAATATTCAAGAAGTATAAAGTCATCAGGAAATATGCTTCTTATGCTTGTGAATGATGTTCTTGATTTTTCAAAGATTGAAGCAGGAATGCTTGAGATCAATGAAACGAGATTCTTTATGTCAGATATGTTATATGATGTCATTTCCCTTGTTAGAGAAAGGGCTGATGAGAAATCACTGGAACTTACTGCAGAGCTTACAGATGAGATCCCAAATGAACTTATAAGTGATGAGTTCAGGATCAGACAGATTCTTGTAAATCTTATCACTAATGCGGTTAAGTATACTGAGAAAGGTTCAGTCGCTCTCATATTGGGAGGAAGCTATACCGATGATGGATTTGATTTGAACATAAAAGTAAAGGATACCGGAAAGGGTATCAGAAAAGAAGATCAGGAAAATCTGTTTGATGCATTTTCAAGAGCTGATACTAAGGCAAATGCAAATATAGAAGGTACCGGTCTTGGACTTGCGATAGTAAAAAGTATAGTAGAGTCCATGAACGGAAGCCTCGGAGTTGAAAGCGAATATGGAGAGGGTTCGGAATTCTGGGTAAATCTTCCTGTGAAATATAATAGTAAGGATGCGCTTACGAATGATTTCATGAAAGCAGATGTTGAGTATGATGAAGCTATTGAAGAATGTGATTTCACAGCTCCTGACGCAAAGGTTCTGGCTGTGGATGATAACAAGTCTAATCTTACAATAGTAAGATTGTTCCTGAAGAGAACAGGTATAAAACCGGATCTCTGCAGTTCTGGTACTCAGGCTATTGAGTTATGCAAAGAGAAGAAATACGACCTTCTTCTACTGGATCATATGATGCCGCAGCCTGACGGTATAGAAACTCTGCATATTATAAGAGAAGATAAGGATTCTCTTAATAAAGATACTAAAGCAGTGGTTCTTACTGCGAACGCAGTGGCGGGAAGCCGTCAGAAGTATATTGATGAAGGTTTTGATGATTATCTTACAAAGCCGTTGGATTCAAAGCTTCTGGAGCAGACTGTCAAGAATATGCTTCCGGAAGATAAGGTGTTGGAAGTATCTGTTTTATCAGATTCGTCAGAAGATAAAGCTTCAATGACTGGTTCGGAGGATGATTATGCCACAATGTCTTCTCTAAAGAAACGGCTTACATCAATAAAGGGTTTGGACTATGAGATGGCCCTTGGACATTGTGCAGATGATGAAGAGCTTCTTGAGGAGATTGTTTCTGATGTCGCTTCTGAATGTGGTGAAAGAGTTGAACGAATGAAGAAAAACCTTGAAGCAAAAGATTATAAAGCTTATGAGATAGATGCACACACGATAAAAAGTACTATGGCAACCTTGGGATTAAAGGAATTCAGTGAAAGAGCAAAGAAACATGAGTTTGCTGCAAAAGAAAATGATTTAGCATTCATCTGCAGTGATGCAGAAGAATTTATCGATGAATATGTGGAATTGTGCAGAAAACTGAAAGCTTGATCAGTATGAGCTAATAAATTAGTCTTTGGATTTTTCTTCAAAGTGTGTTAGTATATAGGGCAGTTTGGTTGGTCACAAGATATGACCATATCTATATGAAATATTAAAGGAGAAAAAAATGGTAAAGTTATACGACTCTGGCGCATATCTTTTAAATGGCACTGAGCTTATCGCTGATTCGGATTCAGTTGTTCAGGAGCTTGCCTCTAAAGGAATCACTACTTCCAAAGAAGAGGCAAAGAAGGGTACTATCGCAAATGGCATTTTAAATGCTCATAATACTTCAGGCGATGAGGAAAACCTTAAGATAAAATTCGATAAAATGACATCACATGATATCACATTCGTAGGTATAATTCAGACAGCAAGGGCATCAGGGCTTGAGAAGTTCCCAATCCCTTACGTTCTTACAAACTGCCATAACTCACTCTGTGCAGTTGGTGGAACAATAAATGAAGATGATCATATGTTCGGCCTTTCTGCTGCTAAGAAGTATGGCGGAATCTATGTTCCTCCTCATCAGGCAGTTATCCATCAGTACGCTCGTGAAGAACTTGCTGAGTGCGGAGCTATGATCCTTGGTTCAGACAGCCATACACGTTACGGAGCTCTCGGAACAATGGCTATCGGAGAAGGTGGTGGAGAGCTTGCTAAGCAGCTCCTTGGAAGAACTTATGATGTTAAGTCTCCAAAGGTAATTGCTATCTATCTTGATGGAGAGGTAACAAAGGGTGTTGGTCCTCAGGACGTTGCACTTGCACTTATCGGAGCTACATTTAAGAATGGATACGTTAAGAACAGCGTAATGGAATTCGTTGGTCCTGGTGTAGATAAGCTTTCAAGCGACTTCCGTATCGGAATCGACGTAATGACAACAGAGACAACATGTCTTTCTTCTATCTGGAAGACAGATGATAATACAAAGGATTGGTTCGAGACACATTACAGACCTGATGCTTATAAAGAGCTTAAGCCTGCTGATGTTGCTTACTATGACGGAGTAGTATATGTAGATCTTTCTAAGATCCGTCCTATGATCGCTCTGCCATTCCACCCATCAAATACATATACTATAGAAGAACTTAATGCAAATCTTAAGGACATCCTTCATGAGTGTGAAGAGAATGGACGTAAGCAGCTTACAGGTGATGTTGAGTTCAAACTTACAGATAAGATTCGTGACGGAAAGCTCTATGTTGAGCAGGGAATCATCGCTGGTTGTGCAGGTGGTGGATTTGAGAACATTTGCGACGCTGCAGATATCCTTAAGGGATCATATATCGGAAATGATGAGTTCACTCTTGATGTATATCCTGCAAGTATGCCGGTTATGATGGAACTTGTTAATAACGGACGTGCTGCAGATATCATGAAGACAGGTGCTATCATCAAGACAGCATTCTGCGGACCTTGCTTCGGTGCCGGAGATACTCCTGCAAATAATGCACTTTCAATCAGACATTCAACACGTAACTTCCCTAACAGAGAAGGTTCAAAGATTCAGAATGGTCAGATCAGTTCAGTTGCTCTTATGGATGCTCGTTCAATTGCAGCTACTGCAGTTAACAAGGGATTCCTTACACCTGCAACAGATATAGATGTTCAGTACACTGGTCCTAAGTACTTCTTCGACAAGTCAATCTACGAGAACAGAGTTTACGATGGATGGCAGAAAGCTAAACCTGAAGAAGAGCTAAAGCAGGGACCAAATATTAAGCCTTGGCCTGCTATGCCTGAACTTACTGAAAATGTACTCCTCAAGGTTTGCTCAGTTATCACAGATCCTGTAACTACAACAGATGAGCTTATTCCTTCAGGAGAGACTTCAAGTTTCAGATCAAATCCTATCGGACTTGCTGAGTTCACTCTGTCACGTAAGGATCCTGAATATGTAGGAAGAGCTAAAGAGTTCCATGCAGCAGAAGTTGCTCGTGAAAACGATGAACATCCTTGTGAAGTATATCCTGAGATCAAAGAAGTAATGACAACTATCAAAGAGAAGTTCTCAGATGCTAATCGTAAGAACACAGGATTCGGAAGTACGATCTATGCAGTAAAACCTGGTGACGGTTCTGCTCGTGAGCAGGCAGCATCATGTCAGAAGGTTCTTGGGGGGTGGGCTAATATCGCTCGCGAATATGCGACAAAGAGATATCGTTCAAACCTTATCAACTGGGGAATGCTTCCATTTATCATGGATGAGAATGCAGTAGATACAACACAGGATAATCCATACGGATTCGAAAACGGAGATTATGTATTTATCCCGGATGTTAAGAAGGCAGTTGAAGAAAAGGCAGAAGTAATCAAGGGATACATTGTTAATAAAGGAATGAAAGAGATATCACTTAAGCTTGGAGAGCTTACAGATGACGAGAGGACAATCATCACAAGTGGATGTCTCATCAACTACTACAGAGATCACTAAGAAATAAACTGATTACATATCTTTTATAAAACGTTAATGGATTTAAAGAGTGCTGTTTCAGCACTCTTTTTCCATGGACTGAAGTATTTGAATACTTCGAAAAAACTATTGGAATTTGGGAGAAATGGAAATGATAAAAAAGAAAATAGTCGATCTACTTAAGAAAGATATCATGCTTTCTGTATCGATTATTGCAGCAATCGCCTCGATGTTTATTACCCCGCCTTCAAAAGAACTTTTGAAGGATATCGACTGGCATACCCTCGGAACTCTTTTTATGATGCTTACAGTCCTGGAGGGATTCAAGCAGGAAAATGTATTCCGTCCGATCATTATGCTCAGTACAAGATTTAAAACAATGGTAGCGATATCGCTGTTTCTCATATTTGGTGTCTTTTTCACGTCGATGTTTGTTACAAATGATGTTTCGCTGATCATATTTGTTCCGCTTACGATTCTTCTTTTCAGGGGAGGAGAGAGGGAACACTATATTCTGCCAGTCATCTCAATGGAGAATATAGCTGCGATAAGAGGTTCGCTTCTTATGCCGTTTGGAAGTCCACAGAATCTATTCCTATATTCACAGTCCGGAACAGATGCGGCAAACTTTATACTTCATATGTCACCACTCTGTATCATGTCTGCAATACTTCTGATCGTATTTGTAACAGTTCTTTACAGGAAAAATCTGAAAGAAGACATAAATATAGATAGCCGGAAAGTAGCTGGTGAATGGACTAAAGAAGGAAGGGTATGTAGGATTTCGTATATCCTTCTTTTCATAATGATCCTTGGAACCATAGTGAGCCGAACGAAGTATTGGCCGGTTGCTGTAGTGATCACGATCATAACAGTACTTATCGTCAGTCCAAAGCTTTTTACTAAAGTAGATTATGTTCTTCTGCTTACGTTTTTCTGCTTTTTTATATTCTCGTCATCTATCGTGGCAAATGCCGAAATATCGCAGTTTCTCATGAAGGCTGTAGCCGGACGGGAATACTGGTGGGTTATAGGACTCAGCCAGCTTATATCAAATGTCCCTGCATCGATAGTTCTATATCCGTTCTCAAAGAATTTTGCGGGTCTGATATATGGCGCAGATACTGCGGGGCTGTGTTCTCTTATAGGGTCACTTGCTTCGGTTATCAATTATCGGATATATGTCAGAGAGTACCCGGGAAAAGGCAAAGATTTCATTAAGACATTTACTCTGATCTGCTGGACATTTTTTATAATAGTAGTCATTCCGGGATGGCTTCTTAGTCATTGGGCGTTCTTCTAATTGGGTGACTCTGATTATTTTGCTTTTTCAGTGAATTAAAAATAGATATTTCACCTGAAATGTTATATCATTATAGAGGTGGTTTTAGTATCATATAGATATACATTTTGGAAAGGGGGAATATGCTATGAGTATAAGCTATGGTGCATTCTGGTTGATAGTTGCAGTGGTTGCTCTTGTAGTCGAGATCATATCACTTGGACTTTCATCTATCTGGTTTACCGGTGGTGGACTAGTCGCGGCGCTTGCTGCTTTTCTGGGTGCTCCTTTATGGCTGCAGATTCTGCTTTTCATTGTGGTATCGACAATCCTTCTTTTGACAATGAGACCATTTGCTCAGAAACACCTGGCAATAGGTCAGGAAAAGACGAATATCGACAGCATAATAGGCAGGACTGAACAGGTACTGGAAACCATAGATAACAATGCCAAGTCGGGAAAGATAAGACTTGGAGATGTTGACTGGAGAGCTGTATCTGATGACGGAAGTGTTATTCCGGCAGGAACGCTTGTAAAGATCGAAAAGATTGAAGGCACGAAGCTCTATGTGAGACGTGAACTTCAGCTTTAAAATGTGCAATGATTATTTATATAAATCAAGTGACCGGCAAATGGCACGAGAGAGCATAAAAGGAGGTATAGGTTGTTATGTATTTAATGATAATCATTCTTGTGATTGCAGTTATTCTGCTTTGCAGTTCACTGCGTGTAGTAAGACAGGCTAATGCGTATGTTATCGAGAGACTCGGAACATATACGGCAACTTGGGGTGTTGGTCTTCATTTGAAGATGCCTATTATTGATAAGGTAGCCCGCAGGGTTTCACTTAAAGAGCAGGTTGCTGATTTCCCGCCTCAGCCGGTTATCACAAAGGATAATGTTACAATGAGAATAGATACAGTTCTGTTTTTCCAGATAACAGATCCAAAGCTGTATTGCTACGGTGTTGAGAATCCGCTAGCGGCTATCGAGAACCTTACAGCTACAACACTTAGAAATATTATCGGTGATCTTGAACTCGATCAGACACTTACATCACGTGAGACGATCAACTCCAAGATGAGAGCTACACTTGATGAAGCTACTGATCCATGGGGAATCAAGGTTAATCGTGTAGAGCTTAAGAATATCATGCCACCAGCTGCTATCCAGGAATCAATGGAGAAACAGATGAAGGCAGAGCGTGAAAGACGTGAGCAGATCATCAGAGCTGAAGGTGAGAAGCAGGCGGCTATCACAGTTTCAGAAGGTGAGAAGGAAGCTAAGATCCTTCGCGCAACAGCTGACAAGGAAGCAACAATCCTTGCTGCTGAGGCTAAGAAGCAGGCAGCTATTCTTGAAGCACAGGCACAGCGTGAAGCTGCGATCCAGAGAGCTCAGGGTAATGCAGAAGCAATTCGTCAGGTACAGCAGGCTGAAGCTGAAGCTGTTAAGATGATGAATGAAGCTTCACCTTCACAGGCTACTATAGCAGTAAGAGGTCTTTCAACATTTGAGAGAGCTGCTAACGGACCTGCTAACAAACTTATCATTCCTTCAGAGCTTGCAGGAGTTACAAGTCTTGCAACAGCTGTTACAGAGGCTATCAAGACAGGAAAAGAAGATTCAAAAGTGTTACCAAAAGAGTGACAAATTGACTAAATAAATAACTAATAAAAGAAGGCAAATGAGCAATCTAAACTCATTTGCCTTCTTTGTTATGTAAACTAAATTGCTGATTTTTGACATATTGTAGTAATAATTAACAAATATCCCTATAGTTTTTAACTATATTTAAAATTTTGTCTTTGGTTAACGAAAATTACTCTTGTGCAAAGGCTACAAGTATTTTTTGTATATCGCAATTAAAAAAGTAAAAATATCCAAAAAGGTGTTTCAAATTTTTATAGTTAGTGTTATAATTAAAAAGACTTGATGTTCAAGATCTTGCTAAAAAGGAGTGACAGTATGGTTAAGAAGGAAATGATCGCAATGCTTCTTGCCGGTGGTCAGGGCTCGCGCTTGGGAGTTCTCACCGCAAAGCTTGCAAAGCCTGCAGTTGCTTTCGGCGGAAAATACAAGATTATCGACTTCCCCCTTAGTAACTGTATAAACTCGGGGATTGATACCGTTGGTGTACTTACTCAGTACAGACCTCTTCGTTTAAATCAGCATATCGGTATTGGTATGCCTTGGGATTTGGACAGGAACTTCGGAGGTGTTACGGTTCTTCCACCATATGAGCGTTCTGAGAATTCGTCCTGGTACACGGGTACTGCTAATGCGATATATCAGAATGTTGAGTTTATGGATTATTATGATCCGGATTACGTTCTCATTTTATCGGGAGACCATATTTACAAGATGGATTACGAGGTTATGCTCGATTTCCATAAAACATCACGTGCAGATGTGACTATAGCTACATATCAGGTTCCGATTGAGGAAGCTAGTAGATTTGGAGTTGTGATCACAGATGATAATAACGTGATTCGGGAGTTTGAAGAGAAGCCAGCTCATCCAAGAAGCAACAAAGCTTCGATGGGAATCTATATCTTCAATTGGAAACTCCTGAAAGAGAAACTAATAGAGATGAAGGATGTTCCTTCATGTGATTTCGGTAAGCATGTTATCCCGAAGTGTCATGAAGAGGGAAACAAGATTGTGGCTTACGACTACAAGGGTTACTGGAAGGATGTTGGAACTCTCGGTTCTTACTGGGAGGCCAATATGGAACTTGTCGATATTATCCCCGAATTCAATCTATATGAAGAATTCTGGAGAATCTATACAAAGAGCGACAATCTTCCGCCACAGTATATTGCACCAGGCAGCAACGTTCAAAAAAGTATCGTTGGAGAAGGTACTGAAATATATGGAAATGTTGAAAAGTCTGTCATTGGTTCAGCTGTGCGTATAGGAAAAGGTGCTGTTGTAAGAGATTCTATCATCATGAATAATGTAGTTATTGGTGATGGCGCTATTATCGACAAGGCTATCCTTGCAGAAGGAGTAGTTATCGGTAAAAATTGTGAACTTGGTGTAGGAGAGTCAGCTGAGAACACATATAAGCCTGCAGTATATGCTTTCGACCTAGTAACTATAGGTGAGAATTCAACCGTTCCAGACAATGTAAAAGTTGGAAAGAACACTGCTATTCTCGGAAAGACCACATCGGAAGATTATCCTGACGGAATACTTCCTGGAGGCGGTTCTATAATAAGAGAGGCAGGTGAATGATATGAGAGCTATAGGAATAATTCTGGCAGGTGGAAATAGCAGCAGGATGGGAGAATTATCGGCTAAACGAGCTACAGCAGCTATGCCTATGGCGGGATGCTACAGAGCAATTGATTTTTCGCTCTCCAACATGTCAAATTCACACATTCAGAAGGTTGCAGTATTTACGCAGTACAATTCAAGATCTCTGAATGAACACCTTAATTCATCTAAGTGGTGGGATTTCGGAAGAAAACAGGGTGGCCTTTACATATTTACACCAACAATAACTGCTACAAACAGCTATTGGTATAAGGGGACTGCAGATGCTCTATATCAAAACATAGGTTTCCTTAAGGATGCACATGAGCCATACGTGGTCATAGCTTCCGGAGATTGTGTATACAAGATGGATTATAACAAGGTTCTTGAAGATCATATCGCCAAGAATGCTGATATAACCATTGTAACAAAGGAGATAGGAGCTGATGAGGATGACATTTCCAGATTCGGTGTTGTAAAGGTAGGAGATAACGGACGTGTTCTCGATTTTGAAGAGAAACCACTCGTTGCCGAGACCTCGACGGCATCCATCGGTGTTTATATTGTAAGACGCCGACAGCTTATAGAGCTACTGGAAGCGTCAGCTGCAGAAGGACGAACAGACTTTGTAAAAGATATCCTTATTAGGTACAAGAATGTTAAGAGAATCAATGCGTATAGACTGGAGTCTTATTGGAGAAACATCGGTTCAGTAGATTCATATTTTAAGACTAATATGGACTTCCTGAAATCAGAGGTTAGAGACCATTTCTTCCGAACTACGCCGGGAGTATATACAAAGGTTGAGGACCTCCCTCCAGCTAAGTTTAACGGTGATGCGGTAACTTCGAATTCGCTTATAGCAAGCGGATGTATCATCAACGGATCCGTAGAAAACTCAGTTCTGTTCAAGAAGGTTTATGTAGGCAACAATTGCGTAATTAAAAACTCTATCATACTTAATGATGTACATATCGGAGACAATTGTTATATTGAAAACTGTATAGTGGAGAGTAGAGATACTATCAAAGCGAATACGGTCCATACTGGAGAGGCGTTGAATCCGAAGATCGTCATTGAAAAGAGTTTTAGATATACGCTATAGTAAAAGAAATTGGGAGGTTACACAACTATGGAGATTACAGATGTAAGAGTAAGAAGAGTAGCAAAAGACGGCAAGATGAAGGCGGTAGTTTCAATAACTATAGATAATGAATTTGTAATTCATGATATCAAAGTTATTGAAGGAGAGAAGGGGCTTTTCATAGCAATGCCAAGCCGCAAATCATCAGATGGAGAGTATAGGGATATAGCTCATCCGATCAATTCAGAGACTAGAAGCCGTATTCAGGATCTTATACTTGCAAAGTATGCTGAGACTCCTGAAGAAGAGCCGGTAGTCCAGTAAAGTTATATTCAATGAAGGAAAAAAGCAGGTTTCAAACCTGCTTTTTTTCATGTGAAATAGGGCATCTAAATCAAAGACTTGTAAAATCTAATATATTTTGTTATAATACGTGGGCTTTGAAAAAAAGCGGGGGGAGTACCCATTTTAGGAGGATGAGTAAGTAATGGACAAGTTTAAGGCTGTAATTCTTGCAGCGGGTAAAGGAACCCGTATGGAGTCAGATCTGCCTAAGGTTCTTCACAAGGTTTGCGGAGAAACTATGGTACATCATACTATACAGGCTGCGAAGGATGCAGGTGCTACTGAAGTCATCGTAATCGTAGGTTATGAAGGTCAGCTTGTTAAGAGAGAGATTCTTGATATAGTTGAATTTGCAGAGCAGCATGAACAGCTTGGAACAGGACATGCTGTAATGTGTGCCAGAGATAAGATAGGAACAGAGGGTGACGTTATAGTTCTCTGTGGAGATACTCCGCTTATCAGTTCAGAGACTATAAAGAGACTCCATGATGTTCATAAGAAGGAATCTAACGGCGTTACTGTTTTATCTGCGAAGGTAGATGATCCTACGGGTTACGGAAGAATAATTCGTGATGATAAGGGTGCTTTCACTAAGATAGTAGAGCAGAAAGACTGTACAGAGGAAGAGCTTGAGGTAAATGAGATCAATTCCGGAATGTATGTGTTCAATTCTGAGGCGCTTAATTTCAGTCTTGATAAACTCACAAACAACAATGCTCAGGGCGAGTACTATCTGACAGATACTATTGCTATAATCAAGAGCACGGGTCTTAAGGTAGATGCTATGCCTATAGATGATATAAATGAGATTCTTGGAGTGAACACGAAAGCTCAGCTTGCAGAGGCAGAAGCTATCATGAGATCAAGAATTAATCTGGATAATATTGACAAGACCGCTTGAAGTGTTCTACTCGACAGAAGAAGGAAATTCTATTCTTTCAGTACGAGGTAAAAGATGAAAATCATAGTAGGGTTGGGAAACCCAGGAATAAAATATGCAGGCACCCGGCACAACACCGGGTTTTCTGTCGTTATAGGTATATCTGATAAGTTCGGTATACCTTTCAACAAAAAAGAGTGTAAATCGGTCACGGGTCACGGATATATAGAAGGAGAAAAGGTTGTACTTGCGCAGCCTCAGACCTATATGAATCTCAGTGGTGAAGCTGTAAGCGAACTGCTGCATTTTTATAAATGTGAACCTGAAGATCTGATAGTCATATATGATGATGTTGATCTGGATGTGGGCAAGCTAAGGATAAGAGCCCGAGGAAGTGCGGGAGGACATAACGGCATCAAGGATATCATAGCTCATATCGGAACAGATCAGTTTGACCGTATTAAAGTTGGAGTTGGAAAAAAGCCTGAAGGATGGGATCTTGCGGATCACGTGCTTGGAAGGTTATCTACTGAAGAACTCCCGCTTATGAGAGAAACGGTTGATAAGGCTGTTAATGCCTGTGCGGAGATAATAGTAAATGGTGTGAATAGCGCCATGAACCAGTACAACTGATAAAGGTGCATAGTATGGAAGCACTAGTAAAACCGATCAGTCTGACGGATGAGATCTCCACAGTGCGCGGATGGATGGACAGCAAGAAAAAAGCTGACCATCTGCCGGTCAATATCTGGGGGATTTCGAAGAATACCCGACCGCTTATAATAGAAAGTCTGAAAAGCGACAGTCTCTTTACTCTTGTTGTAACATATGATGATGCGAGAGCTGAGAAACTGTATGAGGATTACAGATTCTATGACAGAGATGTCTATCTGTATCCGGCTAAGGATGCGCTTTTCTACTATGCGGATGTGCATGGTAATCTGACATCGGCCAGGCGACTGGAAATCCTGAAAAGAATATATAAGAATGAACATACTGTGATAATCACAACCATAGACGGTATCATGGATAAGCTGCCGGATATGAAGTACTTTAAACGTCACTCCTTCGAACTTAGCGTCGGACAGGAGATAGAGATGGACGATATAAAGAAACGGCTCGTGATGCTCGGATATGAGAATGTTGCAGTTGTTGAATCCAGAGGGCAGTTTTCTGCTAGGGGAGGTATACTTGATATATACCCCCTTACAGAAGAGTGCCCTTGTCGTGTTGAATTCTTCGGAGATGAGATAGACTCTATCAGATATTTTGATGAGGGGAGTCAGCGTTCTATTGAGAATGTTGATAGTATTGAGGTTCTTCCTGCCAGTGAATATGTTCTTAGTAATGCAAGAAAACGTCGTGGAATTGATGCCATAGAAGCTGAATGTGAAAAAATTGCGGGGGCATTTAAGAAGGAAATGAAGACTGAAAGCTATGCAAGGCTTAGGTCTTATGTGAGAAATATCAAAGAAGAAGTTATGGAGTACAGTTCAACTTCTGGTCTTGATAGTTTCGTTTCGTATTTTTTTACCACATGTGTGTCATTTCTGGATTATCTTCCAGAGGAAACTCCGATATTTATAGATGAACCAGAGAGTGTTCTTCAGAGGGCATCGGCTTATGCCAAGGAATTCTCAATCTCAATGCAGGCGAGACTTGAGTGCGGATATATTCTTCCGGGTCAGGCCGATGTACTCTACAATGATAAGGAAACTGTTGCCAGAGTTCTGGAAAGATATCCGGTACTTCTTTCGGAGTTCTACAGAACAGAAAAAGATTGGAACGAGAAGGAAGCTTTGCAGCTTGAAACGAAGGGTATAGGTTCGTATAGGGGAGATACCGACAGGCTTATATCCGATATCAGGATGTGGAGAAAAGATGGCTATAAGATTGTTTATGTATCTCCATCGGCGACCAGAGGTAAGAGACTAGTTGATGTTCTTACGGCAGAAGATATTCCGGCATTCTTCTCTGTAGGTAAAGAAAGACTTCTTGAACCTAAAGAGGTTATGGTCACTAAGGGAAGTCTTCAGCAGGGATACAGAGTGGATAAGGCAAAGATTGTCTGCATCTGTGAGAATGAGCTTTTTGGAGAGAGAAAGACATCACGTAAACGATTTGCCAAAAAGTACGAAGGCGAAAGATATAACAGCCTCGATGAGATAACGGTAGGTGACTATGTTGTGCATGAACGTCACGGGATCGGTATCTATAAGGGGATAGAAAAGGTAAAAACCTCTGACGGAAGAGAAAGAGATTATATAAATATAGACTATGATGGCGGTGGAAAACTTTTCATCCCGGTTGAACAGCTGAGTCTTATTGGAAAGTATTCCAGCAAGGATTCAAAACCACCAAAGCTTCATAAACTCGGAGGAGAACAGTGGACTAAGACTCGCGCGAGAGTTAAGTCAAATGTCGATAATATAGCTGATGAACTGATAGCTCTTTATGCTGTCAGACAGAATAAAAAGGGATACTCTTATTCCAAGGATACTGTGTGGCAGACAGAATTCGAGGAATTGTTCCCTTATGAGGAAACTCCAGATCAGCTTCATGCTATAGAAGATACAAAACGTGATATGGAAAGCACGAAGATCATGGACAGACTTATCTGCGGAGATGTTGGATTTGGAAAAACCGAGGTAGCGATCCGTGCTGCGTTCAAAGCGGTTCAGGACGGCAAACAGGTTGCATATCTTGTTCCAACCACTATTCTTGCAGAACAGCACATGAATACATTTGTCAAGAGGATGAAGGACTATCCTATCAATATCAAGTCCCTTTCCAGATTCTGTACTACCAAGCAGGCAAAGGAAACTATCGAAGGGCTGAAGAATGGTTCTGTAGATATAGTTGTGGGAACTCATAGACTTCTTTCAAAGGATGTGAGTTTCAAATCTCTGGGACTTCTTATCATCGATGAAGAACAGAGGTTTGGTGTTAAACATAAAGAGTCTATAAAGCAGATGAAGAATAATGTCGATGTTCTGACTCTTACTGCTACGCCTATTCCAAGAACTCTGCATATGAGTCTTATAGGTGTAAGAGATATGAGTATCCTTGAGGAACCTCCGGTGGATAGACGTCCGATCCAGACATATGTTATGGAGTATGATAGAGAGATAGTCAAGGAAGCTATATCCAGAGAGCTCGCCCGCAAAGGACAGGTTTATTACGTATACAACCGTGTCGATGATATTGAAAGGATAACGGGAGAGTTGAGAGCGATTCTCCCTGATGCGGTTATAGAGTTTGCTCATGGAAAGATGAGAGAACGCGAACTCGAAGACATAATGCATGCATTCATCAATGGAGATATAGATGTTCTTGTTTCCACGACCATTATAGAAACCGGTCTTGATATACCGAATGTAAATACGATGATAATTCATAATGCTGATAACTTCGGGCTTGCTCAGCTCTACCAGTTGAGAGGTCGAGTTGGAAGGTCTGACAGATCGGCTTATGCATTTCTTATGTACCAGAGGGATAAAGTCATAAAGGAAGTTGCTCAGAAGAGGCTTTCTGCTATTCGTGAATTCACAGAACTCGGTTCTGGGTATAAGATATCTATGAAGGATCTGGAGATAAGAGGAGCGGGAAATGTCCTCGGAAGCAGTCAGTCCGGACATATGGAAGAGATAGGTTATGACTTGTACGTTAAGCTTCTTAACAAGGCTATAAGATCACGTCTCGGAGAAGATATGGAAGAAGATTTTGACACTTCGGTGGATATTCCGGTGGATGCATATATTCCGGATGAGTATGTGAGAAGCGAATATCTGAAGCTTGAACTATACAAGAGGATATCTCATATAGAGAATGATGAGGATGCAGAAGCAGTTGTTGCAGAGGCGGAGGATAGATTTGGAGAGCTTCCGAAGGCTATGGATCGTCTGATCCAGGTTGCTCTTATAAGGGCGAAAGCGCATAAGGCGAATATGACACATATTCGCTATGCAAATGGATGCGTTCAGTATATAATGAAAGATGGCGCTCGAATCGATGTAGATAAGATTCCGAAGTTTATCAAGAAGTATAAAGGTGATCTGAAACTTATCACTCTGAAGGAATCAGGATTCGCAGTGAAGACATCAAGTCTTATCCAGGAGAACATGCTTACAAATATAGCAGGAGTTATCGATGATATATATGATAACCTCATTACAAAGGAATGAAGCGACAGATGAACAAGTATGCGAAAAAAAATATGAAACAGAATAAAAGATTGTTTATGAAGAAGGCGGTTACAATCATATCGCTGGTATCGATGGCTGTAAACTTCTGTGCCTGTGGAACTGCGAAGAATTCATCAGTAAAGGCAGCTGATACAGTGCTGACATTTGCGGGAAATGCTATAAGTCTGGGTGAAGTTTATCTGTATGCCAATACAGTTAAGGAAGACTATGAAAAGATTTATGGCGGCGGAATATGGGATATTGATATATCGGTTACCAGAAACAAGAGTGCCAACATGGAAGATGTGACCAGAAAGGACATCATTGAAGATATAGTTCATGTTAAGCTTCTTGCGTCCAAGGCGAATGAGTATAAGGTTGCACTTACTCAGGAAGAGTCTGATAAGGTTGTGGAAGAGGCTGGCAGATTCTACAAGAACCTGACGGATGATCAGATATCGACTATGCAGCTGGATTACGATATGATCCAAAGTGTTATTCAGGAAAATGCCATAGCAAGAAAGGTTTATGACGCGATAATAGACTCTGCGGCTATAGAAGTTTCAGATGAGGATGCGCAGGAGACGACATTTTACGATCTGTATTTTGACTGTTATTCAGTTGCCTCAAGCGGGGACGTGACTAAGTTTTCGGAAGATGAGAAACAGGCTCAGTATCAGAGGGCTCTTCAGGCGTACAATACGCTGATCAATCCTATAGAAAGCGGAGTAAATGATGGTACTTCAGCAACTAATCCGAACAGTACAAATATCGAAGGGCTTGCGGAGTACTATGGTCTGTATAATTCTTCATATTATACGATGACTCGTTCGGAGATCAGGGGAATATATGGTGAAGAGATAGAGACTAATCTGTATGACCTTGAAAATGGTTCTTACAGTCTGGTTACTGAATCGGAATATGGTTATCACATTTTCTATATGAAGGCTAAGACGGACAGAAATGCAACTGATAAGAAAAAGGAAGAACTTCTTGTCGGAAAAAGAAGAAACTATATGGAAACTAAGTATGAGGAATGGCTGAGGGAAACTGATTCTAACTACAGTTATGAGAAATCAGTCGACTTTGATGTTTATGCCGGAATTCAGTTCTAGGCCGGTATGTAGATAAAGGTAAATTTTTAGATAAGATGAGTGAGATTAAGTATATAACCGTTCAGGGTGCCAGAGAGCATAACCTAAACAATGTAAATGTTACTCTGCCTCGAAATAAATTCATAGTGTTTACTGGACTTTCCGGATCAGGAAAATCCTCTCTGGCATTTGATACGATCTATGCCGAGGGGCAGAGAAGATATATGGAATCTCTGTCCTCCTATGCACGAATGTTTTTAGGGCAGGCGGATAAACCAGAAGTTGATAAGATAGAGGGGTTATCACCTGCTATATCAATAGATCAGAAGTCTACAAATAAGAATCCCAGATCGACGGTGGGAACTGTAACGGAGATATATGATTATCTCAGACTTTTGTATGCAAGAATAGGAACGCCGCATTGCCCGAACTGCGGAAGAGTCATCGAGAGACAGACGGTTGATCAGATGGTCGATCAGATCATGGAACTTCCGGAGAGGACAAAGTTTCAGGTTCTTGCACCTGTTGTAAGGGGCCGAAAGGGTACTCACGAGAAGCTGCTTCAGCGTGCGAAGAAAAGCGGCTTTGTTCGTGTGCTTGTGGATGGGAACATGTATACCCTAGATGAAGAGATAAAACTTGAGAAGAATATAAAACACAGCATCAGTATAGTGGTTGACCGCCTTGTGATAAAGGAGGGGATAGAGTCAAGACTGGCAAGTTCTCTTGAAACTGCTTTGAAACAGGCAGAGGGAACGGTTGAAGTAGAAGTTATCGGTGGGGAAACATATACGTATTCGGATAGTTTTTCCTGCCCTTATTGTAATATCTCTATTGAAGAGATAGAACCGAGGTCATTTTCTTTCAATAATCCTTTCGGAGCGTGTCCGGCTTGTACAGGTATTGGCTGGGAGAGGAAACTGGATCCGGATCTTATGATACCGGATAAGTCCAGAACTCTGAATGAAGGTGCGATAGCAGTATCTGGGTGGGCTTCCAGTGGAGATGCGAAGTCATTTACCCATGCGCTTCTGGTTGCACTGTCGGAGGCGTATGATTTCTCGATGGATGTTCCGTATCGTGATCTTCCTGAAGAGGCTAAAGACGTGATAATGAACGGAACCAGGGGAAGAAGGATATCAATACATTATCAGAGTCAGAGAACAAGGAGAAGTACATTTACCCATCCTTTCGAAGGACTTATAGCAAATGTAGAAGAAAGATATAAGTATTCGGGATCTGAAGATATGAAAGCAGATTACGAATCTTACATGACATTTACTCCGTGTAAGGTCTGTGGAGGAAAAAGGTTGAAGCCTGCTTCGCTCGCAGTAACTATCGGAGATAAGAATATATATGATCTGACAGAGATGCCTATAGATGAGCTGTCTCAGTATGTTGAGGATCTACAGCTGACTGAACGCCAGGAGATGATCGGAAGAGATATCCTGAGAGAGATTAAAAACAGACTCAGATTCATGGTGGATGTCGGACTTAATTATCTGACACTAAGTCGTGCGACGGCATCACTCTCAGGAGGAGAGGCGCAGCGAATACGACTGGCGACTCAGATCGGTTCCGGGCTTGTTGGAGTTACGTACATCCTCGATGAGCCTTCCATAGGACTTCATCAGAGAGATAATGACAAGCTTATTAAATCTCTTAAGCGACTTCAGAATCTGGGTAATACGCTTATAGTCGTGGAACATGATGAAGATACCATGCGTGCTGCAGATTATATAGTGGATATAGGGCCGAAAGCCGGAATAAAAGGTGGAAATATCGTTGCTGAAGGAACGATAGATGATATAATAAAGAGTAAGAAATCTATAACGGGTCAGTACCTGAGTGGTAAGGAGATAATCCCTGTTCCGTCGGAGAGAAGAACGCCTGCAGGCTGGATGACAGTTAAGGGTGCCAGGGAGAATAATCTGAAGAATATCGATGTTCAGATTCCTCTTGGAATCTTTACGGTGGTAACGGGAGTGTCCGGTTCTGGAAAGAGTTCGCTGATAAATGAGATTGTAAAAAAGAGACTTCTCAGAGATCTTAACAGAGCCAGGGTTAAACCTGGAAAGCACGATGATTTGATCGGTTATGATTCTCTTGATAAAGTTATTGATATAGACCAGTCTCCGATAGGCAGAACGCCAAGATCGAATCCGGCTACGTATACAGGGGTATTTGATCAGATCAGAGCTATCTTCGCTGAAACGAAAGATGCCAAGGTTATGGGGTACAATAAGGGCAGATTTTCATTTAATGTTTCAGGCGGAAGATGTGAGGCTTGTAAGGGTGACGGAATCAATAAGATAGAGATGCATTTCCTTCCTGATATATATGTGCCGTGTGAGGTCTGTGGAGGAAAGAGATACAATAGGGAAACTCTTGAAGTCAGATACAAGGGCAAGAATATATTTGAGGTCCTTGATATGTCTGTGGATGAGGCCTGTGAATTCTTCGAGGCAGTTCCAAGCATATACCGAAAGATCAAAACTCTTCAGGATGTTGGTCTTGGATATATCAAGCTGGGACAGCCGTCGACAACCCTTTCGGGAGGAGAGGCACAGAGAATAAAGCTTGCGACAGAACTCTCAAAGAGAAGTACAGGAAATACTGTGTACATTCTGGATGAGCCAACCACGGGACTTCATTTTGATGATGTCAAGAAACTTCTTCTGATCTTGCAGCAGTTTGCAGACGGAGGCAATACAGTCATAGTTATTGAACATAATATGGATGTTATAAAACAGGCTGATTACATCATAGATATGGGACCGGAAGGCGGTAACGGAGGTGGAACTGTGGTAACACAGGGAACACCGGAGGAAGTGGCAAGAAAGAGAAGTTCATATACCGGAAAATACCTGAAAAAATATCTGAAATAGGTATTGAACTCTGTTGAGTAAAAAAATAATGGAAAAGTCGGGAATAATATGAATTATTTTAATCAGATTGTTACAAACAAAATACTTATGAGTGGTGTTGTAGGATGGGCTGCGGCTCAGGTTCTTAAAACACTTATATTTCTTATTGTCAATAAAAAACTTCAGTTAGAGAGACTGTTTGGAGACGGAGGGATGCCAAGTGGACATTCTGCTACGGTTTCAGCGGTCGCTCTATCTGCGGGACTTGAATGCGGATTCGCATCTCCAATCTTTGCAGTTGCTATGATAATGGCTATTGTAGTCATGCACGATGCGGCGGGAGTACGACTGGAAACCGGAAAGCAGGCAAAGGTTCTCAATGAGATGATGGAGCTTATGGAAAAGCTGAGTGGAAGTGAACTCTCATACGAAGATAAACTGAAGGAATTTGTTGGCCATACACCGTTTCAGGTTGGAATAGGATGTCTGCTTGGTATTCTCGTGGCTGCGTTAATGCATTTATAAAATTTATGTAACTGAGTGGTTGCAAATTTATATAACTAAAAGAGGGAAGATTCATGAAAATAGGTAACAGACAGTTTGATCTTAGCGGGGATAGTACTTATGTCATGGGGATACTTAATGTGACACCTGATTCTTTTTCGGATGGCGGAAGCTACTATGATAAAGATGTTGCATTAAAACACGTAGAGGAAATGCTTGAAGATGGAGCGGATATAATCGATATTGGTGGTGAGAGTACTCGCCCTGGATTTCAGAAGGTTGCTCCTGATGAGGAGATAAACAGAGTATGCAGTGTTATATCTGCGATTAAGGAAAGATTTGATGTCCCTATATCTGTAGATAGCTATAAAGCATGTGTTGCTGAAGAAGCTATCAAAAGCGGGGCTGATGTGATAAATGATGTCTGGGGATTTAAACTGGACAACTGCTCCTACAAGGGCTATGAAGGAGACGAAAACAGGACTATGGCAGGTGTTGCTGTAAAAACAGGAGTTCCTGTGATCCTGATGCATAGTGCCAGACCGACTCCGGAAGAAGAACAAAAGCTTGCGGCTGAAGGTGGAACAGTCCATGTGCCTGCGTCTGAAGCAACAGGCGTTGTGAGAGATATGAAAGAATATGCTGAAGAGCTTATAAGTCAGATTAACGATATGGCAGAGACTGCTGTAAATGCAGGTGTTCTGAAAGAGAATATCATAGTGGATCCGGGAGTTGGTTTCGGAAGAACTCAGGAAGAGAATCTGGCTATAATGAAATATCTGAAAGATATATGTGACAGGGTTTCATATCCGGTTCTTCTGGGAACATCCAGGAAAACATTTATCGGAAATGCACTTGGTCTTCCGGTGGACGAAAGAGAAGAAGGAACTATGGTCACAACTCTCATGGCGGTTCAGGCAGGATGTCCTTTTGTAAGGGTACATGACGTCAAAAAGAACGCCAGAACTATAAAAATGTACAAATCGATAATGAATGTATGATATATTTTTATTCTTTATTATGAATGTCAAATATGTTAAAATAAAAAAACACACTATTATACAAAAATAATGATGGGAGATGGGAGATCAGCTATGAATGTAAAAAATTTGCAGAACATGGTCGCAGAATGCATAACTTATGCAGATGAAGTAAACCAAAGTGATATCTATCCTACAGATGCGCACATGCCACTTCGTGATCTGTTCAGATACGATGTGATGATATTTCTTGGTTTCCTGTATGAACAGGACAATGGAAATATTGAGGATCAGATGGAGTACATTAAGATTAATCTTCGTATGATTCTGTCAGAGGCAAAATTCCTTGAACTAGTTGGACAGAAATGTCAGGATCACAGATTCTTATCTGAACCTCCAAAATCATTATCTTACTTTATCGAGTCTGATAGAGCTTCTATGAATGAAGCTGGAAGCAGAAGCATCGCAAAGTCTAAGTTTATTGTTGACTGTTTCAGAAAGCTTGGCGAAGGCTTTATCGCATATGAAGGTGCGTCTGATGAAGTAAAAAAAGTTCTTACAGATTATGTTGCTGTTATGAATGCGACACTTAACAGTGCAGGTATTGTCACATCACCACACACAAGTGTACTTAGATCAGGAGAAGCTGCCACTGCTAGTTCGGAAAGAAGTGAACAGACAGCTACATTTACGGATAAAACAGATCCGGATCTTCAGACGATCAGTACATTTGATGCAAAATCAGGTCAGTTTGTTACTAAGAAAGCCATAAACATATCCGGTTATAATATTCAGAAGAAACGTGCCGATGATGTTTCTGAATTCCTTAACTTCCAGCCTGAAGAAGAGCCGGAAGACGCTGTATTTAAGCGTGGTGAAGGAAGAGTCGGCAGAAGAAGACATGATGAGACTGATGAAGTTGAGAAGTCACTTGATGAACTTATCAAAGAGCTGCAGGCACTTACAGGTCTTGCTACAGTTAAGGATGATGTTATGCACCTCATCAACATCATCAAGGTTCGTAAGCTTAGAGAGAGAGCAGGTCTTCGTCGTATAGATATGTCATTCCACCTCGTATTTACAGGTAATCCTGGAACAGGTAAGACAACTATCGCGCGTATTCTTGCTAAGATATATAAACAGCTTGGACTTGTCAGCCGTGGTCAGTTCATAGAGGTTGACCGTTCTGGTCTGGTTGACCACTATTCCGGTGGTACAGCTCTTAAAACTACAGAAGTTATCGATAGAGCTATCGGTGGTATCCTCTTCATAGATGAGGCATATACACTTACACATAACAAGGATTCAGGAGACTACGGACAGGAAGCTGTTGATATACTTCTGAAGAGAATGGAAGATGATCGTGACGACTTCGTTGTAATCGTTGCCGGATATACAGAAGAGATGCGAGAGTTTATCGAATCCAACCCTGGTCTTAGATCAAGATTTAACAAGTATATTCACTTCCCTGATTACTCAAGTAGTGAACTCATGGAGATATTCAAGTTTATGTGCGAGGAGACAGATTACGTTCTGACTCCAAATGCTGCTTTTATGGCAGAAACATATCTTCGCGGAATTGCTGAAGGTAATACAAAGAACTTTGCTAATGCTCGTCTCGTTCGTAACTATTTCGAGCGTTGTATTGATCGTCAGGCAACACGTATCGTTCAAGATGAGAACCTGACAGAAGAAGATCTTATTACATTCGTAAGAGAAGATATGATCGAAGGCAATGTTGTAAATGCCCTTGGTAAAGAAGAGTCTGACGGTGAGTCGGATAAGAAGGGGGCGTAAATAAGCTGCTAAGCTGGCATAGATCGGCTTGAAGATGAAAGGTATAAGTAAACATGAAGAATAAACCATACCCATACTATGATGTGCCTGAAATGAATGACATCAAGGATATGATTTTCAGAAATGCTAGAGAGATTCCGGATAATACGGCCTTTGTTTATCCATGCGAGACAGGTGAGATGAGAAAAACTTTCCTGGATCTGAAGGATGATGTTGTTGCATTCGGGACCTGGATGTACAACAAGAAACTTAAAGATAAGAGGGTTGCTATAGTAGGGGAGAACTCATATGAGTGGCTCGTAATATATCTTGCTACAGTTTGTGGCGGAAGTATAGGGGTTGCTATTGATAAGAGTCTTCCTGAGGATGAGATAGCTAATCTTGCAAAGCTTGCGGATGTTGATACCGCATTTGTAAGTGACACATATTTTGAAAAAGTCGGAAAGAAGATATGCAGAAAGTCCTGGAATATGAAGGAATTCGAGAGTATCCTTTCTGAAGGAAGAAGACTCGTGAAAGAAGGAGCTTCTGAAGAGTTTGTTGATTATAAGATGGTCGATGAAAGAATCTCTACAATTCTTTTCACATCAGGTACATCAGGAGTCAGCAAGGCTGTTCAGCTTTCCAATAAGAATATAACTTATGAAATTCTTCATACAAGTATGCTTTTCCAGCCAAAGGGTGGAGTGCTTGCGGTTCTTCCGTTCCATCATGCATTTGGACTTGTAGTTGGAATTCTTATGGTTGTAAATTATAAGCAGCCTATATTTATCAATAAGAGTCTTAAGTATGTTAAGAAGAATATGGAAGAATTTGGTCCACAGACCATGTTCCTTGTTCCAATGTTCGTTGAGTTCTTCCATAAGCAGATATGGGCAGAGGTTAAAAAGAAGGGTAAGACTCAGGCGTTTAAAGGTCTTATGAAATCTACCGACTTACTTAAGAAGGCAGGACTGGATGTCAGAAGTAAGACATACGGAAATATTCAGAAGGTATTCGGTGGAAATCTTGAATATATCATCTGTGGTGGAGCTGCACTTGATCCTATGTATGTTAAGGAGTTCCGCAGCTGGGGTATTGAGATACTTAATGGTTACGGAGCTACAGAGTGTTCTCCTGTTACAGCTGTTAACAGACCGAATCAGCACAAGGATGGCAGTGTAGGACATCTGGTACCGGGTATTGAAGTAAAGACAACCGATGAGGGAGAACTTGCATTTAAGGGCGAGATAGTCATGCAGGGCTATTACAAGAATCCTGAAGCTACGGCAGAGGCTCTTCAGGATGGTTGGTACTTTACTGGAGACCTTGGATATGTAGATGAAGACAACTTCATTTATCTTACTGGAAGAAAGAAGAATCTTATCATTCTCAGTAATGGTGAGAATATATCTCCTGAGGAACTTGAGCAGGATATTGCAAGAGATGAAGCGGTTCAGGAAACTCTGGTATATGATGAAGGTGGTAAGATAGTTGCAGAGATATTCCCTGTTGAAGAGCATTTCGGAGATGTTGAGTACTTTGAAAAACTCAAGAATAAGGTGAATAAGGGACGCCCTATCTATAAGCAGATCACAAGGGTTAAGCTTCGCGATAAGGAGTTTATAAAGAATGCGACTATGAAGATAGTCAGATACAAGAATATACCGAATTCAAAATAATTAATCTGACGGGACAGAAGATAAGTATCTGTCCCGTCTTTTTATGTAATAGTGTATTTAGTTTATGGTAGTTGACTGAAAACGAACTCTTTAAAAAAACGTATATATGTGGTAAAATATCGAAGTGTGCGCAAAGACAATTTGCGATAAGTTTTTGACGATAATGATGGGGCTACGTGGAAAAGGAGTTAAACAATGGACATAATAAAGATTTTGCAATTGTTTGGTGGAATAGGTCTGTTTCTGTTCGGAATGAGTAATATGAGTTCTTCCCTTAAAAAACTTACGGGATCAGGACTTGAGAGACTTCTTGAAAAGGTTACAACAGGTAAGAAAAAAGGTGTCGGAAGTATCAAGGGTTGGGCTTTCGGAACTGGAGTAACTGCTATCATACAGAGTGGAGCTGCTACTATTATCATGCTTGTCGGTTTTGTAAATGCGGGCATCATGAAAGTTGCACAGGCACTTCCTGTTGTATTTGGTTCAAATCTTGGTAGTACGGTTACAGCACAGATTCTTCGTCTGGGAGATCTGGGATCTGAAAATATAGTACTAAAGCTCCTTGAACCAAGCTCACTAGCTGCTATGCTTGTTGGGCTTGGTGCATTTATCATTATGTTTTCGAAAAATAAAAATACCAAGAATATAGCAGGTATTCTTGTAGGCCTTGGAATGCTTTTCTATGGTATGAAATCGATGTCGGATGTTTTCTCTGATTACAAGAAACAGTTTGAGGCATTCTTTACAGTTTTTGAGAATCCGCTGGTCCTTATCGTTCTCGGACTTGTTGCAACTGTTATACTTCAGAGTTCAAATGCTTCCATAGCGATTCTCCAGTCGATTGCACAAAACGGAGTGCTTACATATCGTCTGGCAATACCTATAATAATTGGTACCAATATCGGTAAGTGTTCCACTACTATAATAGGAGGTATTGGGGCAAATAAAAATGCTAAGCGGCTTGTGGTAGGACACGTATTTTTCAACGTGTTTGGAGCAGTTTTCTACTCGGTGATCATTTATGCGCTTGATTACATCATAGAACTTCCGTTTATGTCCCAAAGCATTAACCTGGGTGGTATAGCGACACTTCATCTGTTATTTAATCTGATCATCAGTGTTGTACTTCTTCCTTTCGTAGAAGGAGTTGCAAAGATTACTGAGAAGGTAATTGGTGAAGAGGTTGAAAAACCTGAGGATGTTGAGCTTGCAAAGCTTGATGACATGCTTCTCAATACACCTACGATCGCTCTGCAGCAGTGTAAATCAGTTATTACAAAGATGAGCGAAGCTATACTTGAGAACTATAAGCTTGCTACAAGTATGATTTATGAATATAACGAATCCAAGCTTCCGAAGATGGAAGAAAATGAGGCGTTTATAGATAAATGTGAAACAGCTCTTTCTGCTTATATCGTTCGAATAGACAGAAAGAGACTTACGAATGATGATAAACTCACTGTTTCTGAGATTCTCAACTCTATCGGAGATTTTGAACGTATGGGCGATTATTGTATGAATATCGCTTATGTCGCGAGAGATAAAAATGAGTTGGACATACATTTTTCACCTTCTGGTCACAAAGAAGTCGAAACAATTATCGCTGCAGTGGAGTATACTATAGAGACGGCGGTAAAAGCGTTCAATACAGAAGACAGTAATCTGGCTGTCAGGGTGGAACCTCTCTCAGAAGCTATTGATGAGTTGAAAGAAGTTATTAAGTCTCATCACGTTGAGAGACTTCAGGAAGGTGTTTGCAGTATAGAGGGTGGAGTTTCACTCTTTGATCTTATAAACAGTTTTGAACGTATTGCTTCACATGCGGCAAATGTATCACTTCATGTTATTAAGAAGATAAGACGTGACAGTAGTTTTGATGAGATGCACGGTCATGCTACTGATGTGCAGACTGAGGAATATAAGGCTCTGTATCACTATTACGAGTCACAGTATATTGAACCAATTCTGATGCACCACAGTAATATGATGGGTGAAGTCGTAGACAAGACGGCTGCTGAAGAACATACCCAGTCAGATAAAAAATCCGGCAAGAAAGCTTCTGATAAAAAATCTTCTGACAAGAAGAGTTCTGATAAGAAAACTGTCGATAAAAAGAATACAGATAAGAAGAGCGTAGACAAGAAGAGTTCTGAAAAAAAAGAATCAGATAAAAAAGACGCAGATAAAAAGGTCACGGATAAGAAATCTATCGACAATAATGAGGTTAATAAGGATGACATGGAGACTGAGGTTTTAAAGGTAGATGAAAAAGCCGATGAAACTGAAGCTCACGCTGCAAAAAAAGACACTGAAAAGAAAAGAACTTATAGAAAAAGCAGCAAGAAGAAAAAATAGTAAGTGAAAGCTTAACTGAACAGGAGGAAGTAAGCGAAATGGAAACTATGAATGCACATTCTTCTACAGGTATGAATGAAGCAAATAACAAGATAACTCAGGAAGAATTTAACTATGCTCAGGATGTAATAAAAAAGATATCCGATTACTATGATGGGAAGGTAGTAGGACAGCAGAATCTGAAGTTTGCTCTTGTATCATCTATCATAGCAGACGGACATATTCTTATTGAGTCTGTACCAGGTCTTGCAAAGACTACAGCTGCAAAGACTATATCTGATGCGGTTGATGGAAAGTTCGCACGTATTCAGTGTACACCGGATCTTCTTCCGAGTGATATCATAGGTACTCAGGTTTATAATCAGTCTACAGGTCAGTTTGAGACAACTCTTGGACCTGTATTCGCTAACTTCGTTCTCCTTGATGAGATAAATCGTTCAAGTGCAAAGACACAGAGTGCCATGCTTGAGGCGATGCAGGAGCGTCAGGTAACAATAGGTGGAAAAACCTATAAGATGCCGGGAGATGTTTTCATAGTTATTGCTACACAGAACCCTATAGAGCAGGAAGGAACATATCTTCTTTCTGAGGCTCAGACAGACCGATTCCTTATAAAGGAAAAGATAACATATCCTTCACCTGAGGATGAGGCTGAG
>JAFYHN010000088.1 GCA_017539165.1 Eubacterium sp. | reverse complement strand
TCTGAAGCAAATCCGGTTACTATTACCTTATAGTAACCATTCATTAGAAGTGTAGGATCAATTGTAGCCAACGATCCATCTTCTACATGAATAGAACTTGAATATGTATATACAGCTTCATCCGAGCCTACGGGATAAACTTCAAAAGTATAGTAATCAAGCTCTGAACCCGTAACAGTACCGATTATGTTTGTGAAGTATTCTACTTCTTCACCGTCCTGACTGTCTTCGATATCAACAAACAATTCCTCGTCCGTTATAATATCAGGTGTCTGTGTAGGGGTTGGAGACTCTGTAGGTATAGTTTCTGTATAAACGAGAACGGGTATCTCCTTAGTTATCGTTTCTCCGACACTGTTGGTGGCAGATACGATCATTGTATAGACACCCTCATCTATATCTGTAGTATCTATTGTGAAGAGTCGTTCATAGTTGCCTGTTGGATTAAGATCTTCATAGTAGACAACATTTCCATCAGAATCAATTAACTGGACAGAACTGTCTGTTCCGCGAATGAAACCATCACCTTCGATAGGATCACCCTTTATAACTCTATATATGTTTGTAGCTAGGCCAATAACAGGTTCTTCAAACTCAATAGTCCCATATTCCATTCCGATGACAGAACACCTTGCCATATGAGCTCCAGATGCAGATGTGAACCCCATATAGATTTCATCTGTCTCTCCAAATAACTCAGTAATGTCTATGTTATACGTAATTAATGGTTCTGCAGGTTTCTGCAGATCATAACCTTCACCATATGTTGCAACATAGACATATAGCATATCGTTCACACCATCATAATCGATCCACATAGTATGAACTGCATCGTTGTCTCTCAACTGAGGATAATCAGCCACAGCAGAATGACTGCCGCTATTAGCATTCAATACAACAGCTATATGGTGATTATTAATCTCCCAGTTTGAATAAACATCAGATTCTATCTCCAAACTGGGGGTTAGTCCTTGGTAACCTATATTTTGACCTATAGAACCCATGGAGTTAGGATTTCTGTCACCAGTCTGCATAACAAATGCAATTCCGTCAGAGGACTGATAATTCTGAAGATCAATTTGATACGTATATCTTAATGAGAAAGAAAAATCATCATCAATATGCTGTGAATGATTAAAGAAGGCGTATCCATTCCTGTACGTACCGCCATCAGTAAGTCTGATTATTGTAGGAGAATAGGTTGTATTGTCATGTATATTCCAATCTTCTTCTATAAACTCCGTCTCATAACCGTATCTTGTGTCACCCTGCGACATTACACTTGTATATATTACATCTGAATAAATAGGAAAATCAGACGGCATAGGTACAGCTGTAGGAGTTGGCGTAGCTGTTGTTGTAGGCGTTGGAGTTTCTGTAGCAGTAGGGGTTGGTTCTTCGGTCGGTTCCGGCGTACTTGTTGGTGTTATCGTAGGTGTAGCTGTCGGACCTTCTGTAGGCTCCACTGTCGGAGTTACTGTTGGCTCGGTTGTAGGAGTCACTGTAGGTTCTTCGGTCGGTGTCGGTTCCGATGTCGGAGTAGGAGTATCTGTTGGTTCTACAGCTGAAAGGACGTTTATGTAGTCGCTGTCCAGAACGAACTCTCCGTACGGCATTACTACATATGCTTCTAATGTATATGTACCTTCGGTATCGGTAATAAGGTTGAATGTAGAAAGCGCACCTTCTACTGTGGGTTCATCTACATAAACCGTCTCACCGTTAAGTCTGTATTGGATATCAAATACATTATCTTCCGGAATATCTATCGTGAAATATGCATAATCTCCAAGGAAGACCTGATTTGAAGATGCCGTAACAACTACTTCGGGAAGGTCATTTACAAGCTGTAGGTCAGAAGGATCTGCATATACATTAAGTATTGATCCGTTATACGAGAACCTGTCCGCGACTATTCTTCCGTTAATGGTCGTGTTATATGCGTTTATGGAGACTCTTCCCTGCGGTGCATAGAGGATACCGTTTACTTCTATCCTTGATCCATTGATCGTTATATTTCCCTCTTCGGAATACAGAAGTATCCTTCCTGTCGCTTCTTCATCTGCCGTAAGTGAGTTGACGTTATATGTGATATCACCTCTTGCTACGATAACAGCATCGCCTGTAAATGTTGTACCGTTGATCGTAATGCTGTCTTCTGTATAGTAAAAGCCGTTAGCTAGGATAATGTCCTGTGTATCGAAAGCTTCAGGTGCGATAGTAGGCATCATATCGTACTTGGCAAGTATCGACTCTGACCAGTCAGGCATTTCGACAGGTTCTATTCCCTCTTCGGCACCCGTCATGTCGGTTATCCAGCCTGCAGGTTGCACTGTGCCTACAGTTCTGGCATAGCCCTCCATATAAAGCTCGGAACCTTCATATAAGAAGTTTCTGCCGGAATATACGTCACCGAAGATATCGCTCTTCCAACCTCTGAAAGAGAAATCATCAGTCGTACTTCCTGCGAAGATAGCATACGGAAATATCACCTGCTCATCTTCTTCGTCTTCAACGGGTGTAGGAGTTACCGTTAATGTAGGAGTCGGAGTTTCGGTAAGATCAGGCTCTTCCGTTATCTCCGGTGTCGGCTCTTCAGTGATCTCAGGAGTCGGTTCAGGTGTAGGAGTTACTTCAGGCTCGTCAGAAACAAACTGAATCGTATTAACATCAGCAGGTGCGATCAGATGATCTTCTTCTCCCTCCGCTACGACACCG
Organism: Eubacterium sp.; assembly: GCA_017539165.1. Lineage (GTDB taxonomy): Bacteria > Bacillota > Clostridia > Lachnospirales > Lachnospiraceae > Eubacterium_Q. The sequence goes on along the minus strand of JAFYHN010000088.1, from coordinate 19,103 downwards.
AATGTATAGGTCTGTCCGGGTTCGATAGTTACATCACCCGATACTAAGATATTCTCATCAACTGAATAATCCGTGATATCTGATGCATTCCATATATTGGACAAAAAAACTTCTTCGCCGTAATCGATCTCTATAGTCCATGAAGTTACATCGTAATCGGACACATTTGTCAGTTCGAACTGCCCTTGTGTACTTGTGCCCCATGTGGAGTTCTGTTCGTATGTTATCGAGAAAGGATAGGCTTCGTATTCACCATGTGTGTTCGCGTCTGCTCTAAGTTCTCTTAAAGGGAGCATACCCATGAACAATGAAGCTATCAGCGCGACGCTGATAGTCTTTATAAGCCTTCTATCCTCTTTCATAACCCTCTCCTTCTCCTCTTTAACACACTATACTATAAAAATACTAATAATAATTCTCATTAATATACAGTTCTAATCGAGACTGAAGAGATTCCGCTATTTCATCTATGCTTTTCCCCTCCGAATAAGAAATCATCTCATCTGTGATAATATTGAATACGCCCCAGTCATTAGTTTGAACAGTATCAACACTTTGCATAGCTTGAAAGTATCCACATATACTTTCTTCCGTAATTACACTACGATTTTGCAGATATTCATATTCTTGTTCATCTACATTAGCATATATCCTATTCAAAGATTCTCTATATTCATCAATATTCGTTTGAACAACAGGGAACATCCACCCTGTTATACATGCTTCTTGCACCTGGTTGTCAAACAAAAAGCTAATCAACTCCCATGCTTTTTGCGGATTACTGCACGATGCAGAAATAGCCATCATACCAAAAGGCTTGGCAACTCTATTTGTAGTTTCTAATGACGGATATCCAACAAATATTTGTCCTGAATAATAAGAAGTATACGCTTGAACATCCCCCAGCATTGCAAGATTTAATATAGGAGAATCTGTAGTCCCAAGAGTCCCCGCGGTTTGATAATCGGGATATCCGTAACTAACGGAATACTCTATAGCTTGCACAAGTTCATCGTTGGTAAAAAAACCATCAACTCCATTTACAACACGAGATGGTATCTCATACCTTATAATAGTATCTAGGATTTGTGCATATGTCATACCCCTCATAAGCGGCATTTCATTTATCGGTGCCACTTCTTCAATACCAGAGATTGAGAGATTCTCGCTATTAATAGTATCTGCGTCTGCAAAATAACCATCTAATTGATATGCAGAAAACACTTGGTAGCAAGACCCATCCGGGTTAACCATCAACCTTCTTGCTGCGTCGCTTAACTCGTTAGAAATATCATTCATATACGGCATCAAATCAATAACCATATAATCTCTACCAAAACTATTATAATCAAACGAATCCCCATAAAACACATCTGGAGCATTACCTTGATTGAAATATTGAATTAAAGCCGCTTTAGCTGCCGCCGCTTGTTCCCCATTCCAGTACTCAAATCCTTCATTTGCATAATCCGTAACGATAGCACGATACTCGGCTTGAGATGTATTAAACAGATACACCGCCCATCTAAGTGGAAGATCCTCATTACAACCATACCCGCCTATCTCAATGGTATTTTCGTAGGATGTATCAATACTTTCATTATATGAAAACAGCTGAATATCTATTACGTTATTTTCATAAACATTGACAACGGCAAAATGATTATCATCTATTATATTTGTATTTGAAGGTGTGCACAATCTATCTGTAGGTGGGCATATATCTATATAATTAAAGTCAGCGAGTAGCAGTAATTGTTCATTGACTATATCCACCTTTTCTATTTTGTATCCGTTATAAATATATTCACCTTGACAGAAAGAGCTTAACACGCCTAAATCATTGGCATCAGCAACTTTTTGAATGCTGTCACTAAGAAAATCTATCTGATAATATGTCATTATTCCTTCTGAAATACATGAATAATAGAGGTTTCCATTTTCTTCGTAAATCTCGGAGTCAAAGGATATAATCTGATTCTCTACTGAATCGACCAAATTATCAGCTGAATCATAAAGGAATAGTATACCTTCTCCCTTTACAATGTATCCATCGTGAACATCTATCACATCGTATATATATGGTGTACCAGAATAATCATATGATCCTACAAGATTCCCTGAAGACGAATCATATGTGCTAATAATATTATCAGATACAGAATAGAACAAGTCATCAGATAAACAACAAACCGTATGTCCATCGGGGATTGTTACACTAGATACTTCTCCTGAAGACATATCTATACTATATATAATGCTAACTAATGTATTCTCCCCCGTAGACTCATCATATTTATTTGTTCTCACATTAATATAGTACTTACTATTCGATCCAAATGAATTAATAACCGTGCAGGCATCAACATCATCATAAACAAAACTAATAGGCACTACATCATAGCCAAGCATGCTATTATCTCTACCGATTCTTTCATAGCCTTCTCTCTTGTCCCCGCATCCGGATAAACATATAGCAATAACTAACGACAGTACTGTTCCTATTATAGAAGTTATTCTTTTCATAATTATTTCCTAACTACGGATAAATCAATGTCATCCCCAATAACGTTGATATTCCAGATCATTTATGTCAATATTTTCACCCGTCACTGCATTTAATCCTATTACACCATCAATCTCCACCGGATACTCAAAAGCGTAATTTATCTGTGTATAAAACATGATCCAACAAGGAAATAGATAGTACTCATCAGTCCAGGTCTTTGCGACCTTATCAATTAAGTGCACCGGCAAATAGACAAGGTCGGCTTGATATATCCAAGTTTCTGTGTTAGTTGTTCCCACCAAAGAATCTCCATTACACGATGAAACCATTTGATCAAACCAAATTTGAAGGCATTCCTCGAAAGGCTTAATGGGCAAATCTTCTTCAACAATATCAATTATTGTGTAATTATGCATATCTATCGTACATATATCTAAATCATTGTTAATATAAGCAATACACAATGACTCTGATCCAGTATCACCAGCATTTCCAATATATTCACCCCACGAAACAAAGAATAATCCCGGGGAGTCGTTCATATTTGCTCCTCTAGGGAAAAGCGTCATATCGAATACAGATATGCCATCTATTTGCTGAAGGACATTGTATTTATTACTTGTTTGTCCATCTGGAGAATAGTAATTACATAGTATTGAAGAACCATATAATTCGTAATCCAAGCCAAGAGAATTTAGTAGATCATATACCTCATCATTCAGGGGTACAATCATAATATTACTTACTCTGTTTTCGAGAACGAATTCTTCAAAGGATATATCAGCCATAGAGCTATTCTGATAACTATTCGCTAATGCTGATGAACTATAAAGAGGTTCGCCATTAGGATCATAATCATCATACTGACTGAGGGCATCATACCACAATACCCATGAACACGCTCCATCGTCTTGAACAACACTATTAACAACATATTCATTCTCTGAATTCACTGTCAAATCCGATGGATACTCTGCAGAAATACTATATATATTAGCCAAAGACGGCTCATTACTCATAATTGGAATACTAATTGAGACCGATCCAAAGCAACCTGTATAAACTCCATCAACAACTTGCAAATATATATTACTTGCTTCGCTCTCTATTAGTTCCGATTCTGAAGAATCGATATAAATGGAGTCTCTCATAAATTCAGGAAGCTCATTTTTGCTCGAAGAGCATGCGCTCTCCGAGCAAACTGAATACATCAGAATAACGAATACAATTATTCTTTTTTTTATGCTTCCCATACAACTGACACGGAAGCTCCTAATGATGTATATGTTGACCATGCTTTTAAGCAATATGTTTGTCCCACTCCACCATAACCAGAATTATAGTAATAATCGTATCCACACCCGGTAACCGAAAAGGATGCAGCTTGACCAGCAGCCGCCATGTGATTGGTTGTATATGCCTGAAGCATAATATATGCATTATAAGGTCTTGCATTAGCCGGCATACTATCAAACTGATATGACGATAGATAAACATAATACTTTCCATCATAGCTTGTAACGGTTGATGTACCCGGTAAAAAGGTTGAACTTCCTGCGCTAAAATATCCGCTTGTTGAAGTCGATGAAAGTGCGCGATTTTGCACAGTTGACGCAGATACCGTAGGAACCATAATGGCACACATAGTCATTACTGCTACCAAAGACGCAATAAACTTCTTTAATACAATCATAATTACCTCCTGTATGATTAATAGTTCTTTAATCTTTGTGGTCTCTTGGGCTGATGATAGAGTGAAATGCAGCGTCCGGGTAATCCATAATCGACAGTACGATCTTTGGCAACCATCTTAATCACATTCAACAGTCTTTTCTCCGCAGTTCTCATAAACCTGACCTCCTCTCTTTCTTATTTCAACCAGCATAGAAATTGCGCATGCAACAATTCCGTAACTGATAAAAAAACTTATACTGAAGGGAGTATGGAACAATTCTAAGAGAATTAACGTCAGCCCTTCCATGGTAATTAACAGTCGTGTCAAGCTCTTCGTTTTTGCGTATTCACTACTGCTCCAATGGATATTTGAATTGTTTATAGAACCGATAATTATAACAATTATCATTGATATTATAACCCCCCCTTGATAAGTTAAATACGATTTACATATCAAGGGATAGATAAAACAACCAGATAAAGAAACAAAAGATGACAACACTAAACATCCCAAATAACTCTTGCAATGGTATCCACCTGCAAATGTCCGTAACAACGAAAAAGAAATGAAAAACAATAGAACCTTCCAAAGCACATCAAACAACAACGCCAAAACAATAATAATAGAATATGATATGATTCTCTCGAAAAGGACTTGTACATCATACTTATACTGCTCGGCTTCATCACGTGAAATGACATCAGCAATAATCATTCGTGAGATTAACAACGAAGATAAGTATTCCATGATTTCCCCCTCGAAACTATTAATACTATTTTGATATAGCACCATAAAGCTCCGAAAGGAATACTGTCGGTTGGATTAGGCAAAAGCGGGAAAAATTAGGCAAAAGCGGGCTATCAATTCGGGATTATTACCACAGCAGCGCATTCGCCGGATTTAATCTCCATATACAAGTTTCCGCCATTTCTTTCAACCGCATCTTTGGCATTTCTTATCCCATAACCATGAGAAACAATATCATTTTTGTTGCTTGAAAAGTCTGTGAAGTCAACGCAAGAATTATGAATGGAGAATATAAATTGTCCATCTTCATTCAAGGCTTTGATCAATATGTATCTTTTATCCTTCGGACATAACGAAGATGCTTCTATCGCATTATTAATCAAATTAGATATTATAATAATACAATCGATATCATCTATTTTTACTCGTGATAAATCTCCAAGCTTAATGCGCATTGATATACCTTTTTCTGTCGATTCCGCATATTTGGCATTAATGATAGTTGTAATAATTCTATTTCCCGTTTCAACTACATTGGCATTGTTAATTATTCTTTCATTCTGGGCTTTTAGAATCTTAACGATCTCATCCAGTCGACCTTCCGTAGCAAGACCATACAAAACTGTTGTAATATTCTTATACTCGTGTTCACGTTTGCCGAGTATATCTCTTTCATTAGTAATCTGTTCATATAGCTTAAAGATCTCGTCGGCATGTGTAGTCTCTATTGCATTCTTTTGAATTGTTAGTGTTCTCTGCATTTCCTGTCTAATAAACCAATAAACACCAAGATTAAAAATCAGCAGTGATAACGCTGTATAAGTAAATACATTTGTCTGAAAACTGTTGATAGGACCATTAAAACTATAACCTATAGCTACTATTAGTGTTAATGAATATATTGGGAACACTAGATAAACAATCCACATTACGGATCTAATACTCGTAGCTTTTGATCCTCTGAAGAAGCGTTTAATTAACATGATAACTATAAACTGTAGTAATTGGCTAACCGTACCCATATAGATTGAGATGCTATTCTGCATCATGGTTTCAATCATCAGTTCAGGATCAAATCTTTTTTCTATCGACCAAAGAAGATAGTCGCTCACCATTACTATTGCATAAAACATTACCGATAGTGCTGCATGCTTAGAAACACCTTCTTCGTACAGAACCATTGATATGACGATATTCAATATAACAGCCATTATCATCTTAATGATTAAGAAATCCGATAAAACGACCGACAATAGAACACTTAACACTATCCATAGGACATCCACGGATATTCTAAACACGATGCTCTGCTTTTTTCTTTCAAGAAACGAAGAATAAAACAAATTAGCTAAAACTATATAAACAATGCTATTAACAATATCGTAGATCAAGAAAAAGCTCCTTTAAGGAAACTATATTTGCGCGTAACATCACTTATTTTTCTCTTAGCAATCGGCAAGCTGATAACCGTCTGATCATCTATTCTGACGTCCATTAATCGGTCGTGAATTTTCGTAGCATACTTTACATTCACTATATACCGCTGATGAATTCGAATAAAATTCTCTGGCAGTTCTTCACACACTTCATCCAAACTAGATCTACGAAGATTATAATTTGTTACGTCTTCGCCATATATGAAGTATCTGACATAGTGTTTCTCACTGCTGATATAAATAATGTCGTTCACATCCACACTAATAGTAGAACCAGATAATGCTAAAACAATATTATTGTTCTTTGAACGCAAGTTGACCACATGCTCAAGGCATTCGAACAAGTCCGCTTTAAAAGTCTCTTCACGTTTTATTAGATATCTAACTGCACCATATTTATATCCTTCACAAGTAAAATCAAAAAACACCGTCGCAAATGCAATTGGTATTCTGAAATCAATCAAGTGAATTCTTTCAGCTGTCTCAAATCCGGTTAATCCATCCATCTCGTAATCTAAGATTATTAAATCATACGATCTGATATCATTGGATTTTTCAATTAATTCATTACCAGATAGATATATATCACATTTATAATCTACTCCTCGATCAGACAAAAACGACTCTACACAATTCTTCTCGTAATTAAGGAACACTTCACTGTCATCACACAATGCTACTCGAAACATGGAACCACCATATCTGACTTCATACTCTTATGAAAAACACATAATATGCTATTTGTCAATAACAACATCAATCCAAATGGTTAATACTGCATAAATATTATTCGGAAGAGCAAGATTCTCATTGTCCGACGAAAACTCTGTTCCCGTCTTCCATCTTGTGGGGATTTCGCACCCTAAACCCGCTTAATACACAGTTATAAAAAGACGAAAATGACATGTAACTGTCAGCACAAGCGGTTTATTAGAATGGGATAATACAATATAAAGGGAAAGACTCATCAAAAAGAGCAGAAGCAAACACTTTACAAATTGATGATGAAATGTAATAGAATGGATTATTAATCGTTGCCAGTAGGAGGTTGTATGTTAGACGATGTGGCTTTGAAAAGCAATAAAGACGCTCCCAGCATTCAGTCATTGATAAGTGGATCAACATATATAGTATTTGATACTAACGTTTTGCTAAATATATATCATTACTCTCCCGAGTTTACTGAGTTTGCTATGGATTGTCTTAATCAAATAAAGGGAACGATTATGCTGCCTTCGACAGTTCGTATTGAGTATGGGAAGCACTGTGATCGTGAATATCATGCTATGAAGAATAGAATTGAACGATTTGGTGAGTCCATACTTAAAAGCACGACCGCATCCTCTGCAAAAATGCTGAATATATGTGATGATTTAGAAAAAATGCAGTTCCCTGATATTGATGTTTTAAAAGCAGAAATAACTCAAAAGCTTGATGAAATCAAAAAAGCCGTTGAGACTTATAAGTCTAATCATAATGACTTGAAACTAATAGCCGAATGGAGTGATAACGATCACTTAAAACAATTAGTGAGCAAATTAGATGTTAATCAAATAATGGATTCTCCTGATTATGAAACTCTATATAGTTGGTATGAATCTGGTGAAAAACGATTTGCAAGTAAAATGCCGCCGGGATATAAAGATGATGATAAACCTGGAGTGAGTCGGTACAGTGATTTGGTGTTGTGGTTGGAAACAATCCGCTATGCCAAGAATAAAAATGTAAACATAATCTTTGTGACAGATGATGTTAAGGGTGATTGGTGGCAGACAAACAGTGATGGATCTATTTGTTTCCGTAACGAACTGATCGAAGAGTTTTGCAAAGAAACAAGTCAAAAGATATATCCTTATACTTCTGCTGAATTCTACACATTTATTTCAGACACGTTTGAGATTGAACGTGTTCCAGCTGTTGAATATGCACTTAATAAAACGGATAATGATTACTGTATTAACGTTCAAGAGGAGGTATTCGACAGTATCATTACTGAATTGAGCTACTCTGGATCAGATTATTTAGATGTAGATCCTTTTACTTTGGGAACTGAAGGAATCGATGAGTTTGAAGTTATAGATTATAGTTTCGATTCAGCTACTCGTATTGATAGAGATAATAATATAGTTACTTATCAATTTGAATACACTGTAACCCTTGATGGTACCTCTTTCGATTATTGGGGTAGAGATGAAGATACCAAAGAGGTGATACTATCTCCTGGAATATATCATAAATATGAGGGTGCTATTACAGTAGAAGTTAAAAGAGAGTGTGCCTCATTTATTGATTTTGAATCGGACAGGTCGTTCAAAGAAGCAAAAATAATTGAGGGCAAGTTAAAAGAGATTGAAAGCAAGGATTTAAATATCAGCGACTGAATATTATGATGATATCTGGAATGTGAAAAATCATTAAACAGATTGAATTCACAAATAACCAAAACATTCAATTATGAAACTACTGACACGCCAGTATTAAGGGTTACTGGAAATATCAAATTGGCTGAAGAAGTACCGATTTTGTATGAATCCCCTGATGTAGCCTATTCTTATATTCAAAAAAGTTGGCTGAATTGATTACAATACCCACAACCGATCTTTATCGGTAACGACTTCAAAGAAAGAAAATATGCAAAGTAAACTCACATATCTTTTCTTTATGAAGAAGGATACCTACTTACAAGCAATCTGTCAATCAAGAATCATTTCTGTTATTTGATCACAAGTGGGAAGACCTAATTCATCGCAGCGTTCAAGATAATTGCTATAACCATTAACATCATCACTGTTGAGATTAAAAGAGTAATTTATTGTGTAGTTCTCCACGTAATAATAGGCATAAAAACTTACATCGTTAGGCCTAGAATCGTCTAAAGCAAAACAATATCCATTTTCCGTCGAACTACTAGATAAAAAGGTGTTGCTATTCATAGTTGCTTCAACTTCACATCTAAAACACTCTTCCGCCCAATTATCACCTTCAAATTCAACAAAATCTATTCCTTCAATATAAAGCTTTCGAGTAATATGATACTCATATTCCATAGGATAATACATGACTATGGGATCAGATTGTGGTTCTTCGTCATCAATTCTTGCAGTAACCGGTCTTGTCGCATCTTCCAAAAAGGATTGATAATCTGCGGCGTAGAAAAACCTGCTATCCGATGATACATATGTAGAATAATTTGATAGAACACTTGCCATTTCATCAGAATTTATGCCATACAATTCCATATATGCGTCTAACAATTCATCGAAAGAGAGTGAGACATTAAGAAATCCAATTGAATAATCCGGAATTTGAGTATCCTGAGTATCAATGGTTGTCAATAAACTCTCGGCATTTTCAGAAACAGAGATTCCATATGACGCTTCATCAGGGTGCGATTCAACACTGATTCGATTGGTTGTGCAAGAACACAGCGTAAACATAGATAAAATGCTTATTAATGCTATTCGATTTGTTTTCATAACAAACCTCGTTCGACTATAGGGTCGTGATAACAATCTTCCCCCGGAGTATAACTATAAACTATGTATCCTTCACCTTCTGAATTAGGTAATATATACATAACCCCTATATAGACATCATCTTCATAAACATTTGATATAACTATGTCATCATTATTGCGTGTAAACGATAAAAATCCTTCTGGATTATCCAACAGAGTATAATCTCCACATAAAAAACATGTTAATCCTCCAGCTGAATTATCATTATTCTCAAATTGTGTATATTCATCCACAGAGCAAGTGATTGGTTCACCATAACTCATAAAATAAAAATGCTCGCCTCGGTTAAAGAATAATGTATCGGCAGCAATAACCTGTTCTATATTGTTACGCGATTCCAAAAAGCATTCAGCTAAGCTCTTAAAATTATTGTAGCGAGCTCCACAAGAACAAGCATATAGATTTAATGATTCAATATGTTTATTGGGCAACCTACTTAATCTTAGTATTCTGTAATCTGTTGGGCTATCTCCGAGTCTATATGCATCAATATACAACCTGTCAGATAATTCATCATTCGTTCCTAAAGTCAAAGACACCTGACTTCCGTGAGTATTGATCGTAACATACTTCGCATTATAATAATATTTATCACCATATGGTTTTGTGCCCAAGAAGTAATAGTCGAATGATAATCCAATTCCGTTCCAACCAGTTTCAAACGAATCAGCATCGGTGAATTTATATAAACATACGTTGTATCCAAGCGACTCATATAGGACCTTGCTAAGTTGAGCATCATAAAAGAAATCTTGATTGGTGAAGATATAAATATAATCCTCATTAAGAGTCATCGGTCTAGCATCTTCATCATCTCTCACATTATCCTCATCAGTATACTGTTTCATCGGATCTGATTTTACACAAGCGACACCCAAGCATTGCCCATACCCTAATAAAAGTGTATACCTATAAAAATAAAAATAAGTTGAATCAGGAGAAATACTTCCTTCTTCAGATTCATAAATAACAGTATTATTCAAAGAAATAGACAACCTGCCGTCATTATCTCGACTAAGTAAATATAGATTACCATATTCTTCTCCATCCAGTAATGTATCCCCGTCAGAATCCAGAGAATCAGGATTTGAGTAATATATTTCTCCATTAGTTCCGAGTATTCCGCTTATTTCTAGATTGTCCGGTAAACCATCATGATCATTATCTCCATCTGTAGACTCGTTAGTATAAACACTCCATGTGTATGTATAATTTAACCCGCCAAACACAATAAAGTGTCCTATATTCAATGTCTCTAAACGAACATCATTAGGATGTGAGGTTAAGTATTGATTCCATGCTGTATTCTCATAACGTTCTGGCGCAATTGTTCCGCCATAGAATCTTCCTGTATCAATCCATTCGCCTGCTTCGTTTTGTTCATAAATTGGAAATGCGTCATAGTATACTCCACGTGTATGCCACGTGACGGTTCTTATAGAACCAGTTGTCGATGTAGTTGGGGTTATCTGCAGATTATTCCACTTATTCAAATCAACTAATATATATGTACTGAAATGATTCAACGCGAGCGTAATTGTATTATTCGTAGTATCAACTACAGCTTGTTCTTGAAGAATAAAAAAACCTGATTCTTCATCGTACCAAAGCACACCCAAATCATTCTCATTTGTTTCACCTAATGCATTTTCATCATAAATGATACTAAGAGTCATAGATTCAAAATATCCTTCGGACTCTATGTTAATTGGTATACCTACTCGACCGCATACATCAGTACAATAGACATCTCTGTTGTACATATCCTCAATTTTAGTATTGCTTGTGATCAAACCGGAAATACTACCACTTATCTGTACTGATGAAATCTCATGAGGATGATCATCTGCAATCGATGCCATTGATAAAGATTGACTGAACAAAACATAGTTATCAGTTATTCCATCACCATCAGAGTCACTGCTTCCCGGATTCAATCCAAGAGTTACCTCATCGCCATCTTTTATTCCATCCGAGTCGGAGTCTTCGTTTCTTGGATCTGTTCCATAAAAATAAATTTCATTGTAATCGTTGATACCATCACAATCGCTGTCATACGCAAACATACATGTTCCCGCTGCATATTCTCCTCCGTTGTGAATGCCGTCTCCATCATAATCCTCTTCGAAATCGCTTATTCCGTTGCCATCTGTATCAACAATTTTAGGATTTGTTAGCACCTTAATCTCATCACCATCTAACAGCCCATCTCCATCTGTATCCGGATTATCAGGGTCAGTCACATACATTCCCTCTTGAATATCAAGCAATCCATCATCATCACGATCTCTCATGTAATACTCTGGATCCATTTCTTCTGTGGGAGTCGGCTCTACAGTTGGTGTAGGGGTTCCTGATGGCTCTTCCGTCGGTGTTTCCGTAGGAGTAGGTGTAGGAGTGGGCTCAACAATGCTACCACCGCCAACATACTCAAGATAATCAGAAACACCATTAGCATCTACATCATCAGTAAGATGATATGCAAGATCAACTACTGTAAGTTCAACATTCGACAGATTAAGCGTATCTTCAGTGTTAACTCCCTGTATTCCGAAGTTATATGTATTGTTAGCAAATAGCCTCATGTTGTTCTCATCATGGGTTATCTCATACGAGTCGTCACCTTCGATGTTGAGCACCGCAGAAGATACTGCGGTTATATCTCTGTTAGCTGTAAAGTTAAGACTCCAGTGCTGACAATCAACCTGTGGCTGCAGTGTTAACTGCCCTGTAAAGCCGGTCTCCCATGCAGAGTATTCTGTATACGCAAGAGTATACTGACTTGCATCAACTACAGTTGCCTGTGTGTTAAGAAGATACCATGTAGGATCTACAGAAAGCTCTGTTTCTGTATCAGAAGAGAATGTAATACCGACTGTAACGGATTCTCCTGTACGGATATCCTGATTCCAGCCGTTACTTGTAATCGTATATGTACCATTACCGTCAGTCTCATAGAGAGCACCGTTCCAGATGTTTTCAATACTATAAGGTGTATTAAATGTCAGATACCAGTTATGGATCGTATCGTTGCCAGTGTTAGTCAGCACAAGATCAATGCTTTCGTGATTGATCCAACTTGATGTTATATTTGTCGTTATCTCATAATCAAGTTCGGACTGTACAGAATAATATGTAGGTGAATTGATCACATCCGCCAATACCATTGACGGAAGACCATTTATAGCAATAACTCCCGTGATAACAACACTTACCAACTCACTAAATCTACTTCTACTCATAATACCTCTCCATACCAACACAAACAAAAATACTTATATTGATTATCATGGGATTATGATACTTGTCAACAAGATTTAATACATTTGGCGCGAGTTGTATCTTTATGTCGTGAGTTGTCAGATTGGGCTTTCTTCTGTCCAAAACACGCTTCAAGCATTATCTTAATAACACTCTCAGTACCCCCTATATTCGTGTATTTAACCAATGCAAAAAGAACCCGGTCTTCCCTCATCTCACTCTCACCCTCACCTTCTTCGACTTCTTCGACTCCTCAAGAAGCCTTCTCTTCTGTTCCTCGTAGGTGCGCTGCTGGACGAGTCTCATGGCATTAAGCCTGACCTGCGGTGAATCTGCGATTATCTCGTCACACATCCGCACATCCTTATACAGCTCACGCATCTTGTCGGTCTTCTCCTGAGCAGCAATTCTACACAGATTCGCATATGCTGGAGAACCTTTTCTCTCCCATCGCTTCTGCTCTAACCTGAGTTTCTTCCGCAAGCTCCGATATCTGTTCTTTCCTCCTGGTCTTCAACCGCTCCGCCTGTTCGTAAGTATCGATCCTATAAAGACTGCAGAAGCGCTGCTTATTTATGAATTTATCAAGCTTCCTGATGGCCTCCCGAAGTTCAGGCGAATACTCACGGTACTTCCTGCTTTTCTTACAAGACTTAAGCTGGATACTGTAGTACTTATACACTACACGGTACCCAGCTCTCTCAAGTCTTGATCTGTATCTTTCTATCGTCTCGTCATTCTTAACTGCTTCGAGTTCCGAGAACGGATGGTAATCCTTGACCTAAAAGAGGTGCAGTTTACTCTGCACCTCCTACACTTAATAAATACACGTATTTTTACTACCACCGTCTCTCTACCTCATACCCACCAACAAAGATGATCCTAATATGATTCTTCACCTCAACTACGATCTTATCGATCAGCTGGCGAATCATGACATCATCCCACTCGTACGGATGATTCTTTAGGGCTGAGAGCATATCGATTATCTCGTCGATTCTTCTGGATGTCAGGCTGTTGCTGCTACTTTCCTGTATTACCTTCTCAAGCTCTTCTTCTGTCTTGTTCTTCTCCATCATGAGCTTCTCAAAGAGTTCATCATCAAAAGGAGTGGCGTTCATATCTTCGTCGAACTTGATACTGCGGATCATATCATCACACTGCTCCTGAAGCTTTGTGATCTTGACTTGGAGCTCAACTCCCCTGATACCAAGAGTTTTGAATCCCATAACGGTCTCCAACTCCTGTCTCATAGCCGACAGCACATTATCTATATCGTGGGCGGATTCTCTAATTGCCGTAAGGTAATTTACATCTGGGAGAGCTTTTGCTTAGTCTTTTCCATTATAGTCTATAATCCCGACTACAGATCAGAACTGCAGCTTCGTGCAAAATACATCTGAGCTGTTGTAATAAAACGTTCAACATCTAAATATAGTTTATCTTTCCAGATCTGTTGATGTATCTTGTCGACATTAATTGTATGTAAACCTCCAAAAGAATCTGTCATATTGAGAAAGTCCATATTTAATTCTTTTGTTTGTTCTGATATTTCACGCAATCCGTATTCTCCTTTTAAGGAGTCCACAGGAACACCACGCAACTTGGCAGGTTTAACTACAGAAACCATATAAAGGTCAAACAGAATATTGTAATTAGGAAATGTTTCTCCCTTATCAATATCCTCAGACAACAATACTTCTAAGATTTTCAATATCCAATCTGCTTCCTGTCTGTCACTCTTCATTTCGCATATATGCTTGTATTCCTCATCGCTCATCCCAGGCTCAAGTTCAGGTATTGATGCGTCTTTAGCAACTTCAAGCTCATGAAGGATCTCTACCGTCTTTGAGTTTAATCCGGTATAAGCACTTGCTTGTTCATTCTCGTGATTAGGAAACTCAGTCTCAAAACCAAATATATAATCCATTCCCAGATTGCATTTATCATGTAATGCTTGTAGAAACTCCGGATCAATAAACTTGTAATTACCATGTTCAATATCATGCATCTTGCTTTTAATGCCTTTATCATCCAAATAATCTCCGGGGAAAAGGAACTCATAGAACGCTGTTTGGCTCATCTTCCGTTTGGCTCGCTCTGCCTTTACTGTTTCTCCTAGTTTAATTAGGTAGGGATTTTTACCACCTTTCACGTTGTTTGTACCTCTTTTAGCAATATATTTGATGGCTATATTTTATACCCTCTCGATAGTAGACTCAAGTCAAATAAAACATTGCGGAGGTCACGAAATGACGAAAATAAACAAACAAAGAAGCGGATGTATTGATGTATTTAACTCTTTTCTAGTCTGTTTGGCTACTTATGCAGGAATCTTTGAATTTCCAATAATACGTCCGTGCTATGAAATACCCGACAGACTTATTCTATTCTCTAAATGCATCTCATCAAAAGACTTCAACTATTGGGTTCATTTCTATGAAGACGATTACTTGTTCGAACGGATCTGGAACAACCCACGAAAGTATCTTCCAATTCTTAAAAGATTCAAGGGCGTAATCTTACCGGACTTTTCTGTATATAGAGATATGCCTTTTGTAATGCAGCTTTGGAACATTTATCGAAGCAGAGCTATCGGATGCTGGTTGCAGGCAAATGGAATCAAAGTAATCCCGAACATAAGATATGGCGACAAACGAACCTATCGTAGCTGTTGTGACGGAATTTCAAAACACTGCACTATTGCTATTGGATCCCATGGCACTCTGAAGAATCGAGAAGACCGTATCATTTTTGCTAAAGGTCTTGAAGTAGTAGTCAATCGTCTTATGCCATCGGTCATCGTAGTCTATGGATCCTGTCCTGATTCGATATTTCAGACATACAAAGATATGGGGATCAAGATAGTCAATTTCAAAAGCGACTATGCTAAATCAAGGGGGTGATATAATGGGAGCAGGTTATCATGGAGGTTTCGGAAACACTGAAGGCAGTTTAAAACTCAATCTACAACTATTTGCTAATAGAGCAATTGAGCCTAATGGTCATGTAACAGAACAAAGCCTATCTGATCACAGAGAGTATTTCTGGGGGAAATCCGTAAAGAAGATTGAGAAAATTCTCCAGAAACATGGCTACCAAACCAAGAGAAGGCCTTCAATTCATTCAGATTCCAAAGCTAAGATAATAGTGACAACGAATCATTCGAAGGACAAGAACATAACACAAATACAGGTTTCACCGGGAAGTAAAAGACATGGTCATATACCTTATGTAAAAGTTAGCACAAACGATTCTGGTAAATTCAAGCTTGTTAATGGCTTCCCCCATCAATACAAGACAGATAACAAAGAGAAGGCAAAGATTTTCTTTAGGAGGAGATAAATGAATATTAATAATCTAAGCATAGTTCCATTTAAAGGTATCGGCGAGATTGGATTTAATTTGTCCTATGACGAAACTAAAGATCTTCTCAAAAGATATGGCATTAAGTACACAGTCGACGTTTGGGACAACAAAGGCTGCGATCCAGAAGTTCCCTGGAGCATCATAAGGATTGGTAAGGATATAAGTCTATTCTTTGCCAAAGGAAAGATGTTTAAAATCCTTCTTGAAGACGATTATACCGGTTCGTTAGAAAACGGCATATGTATCGGTACTTCAATAACCAAAGCTTTAGAACTAGATTCTTCTTTAATATATGAAGATTCTGAAGAATACTACTCTTCATCCTTAGGTTATTGGCTGGAAGATGATCCTGATTCACAAAAAGTCATCAGTATAACTGTATTCATTAAGGAATTACTCGATGAGGACACATTCTTTGATTATAAATGGTAAGCAAAGAACGAAGGTTCACAACCTATAACTGATATTCAAGTTATATAGAGGGCAGATAATTATTACATGAAGATGCGGTTCCCTAAATACGATTTCCTCACCTTACATAAGGAGATTATACCGCATTTAGAGGGATGTCCCGACGACAGCCTTTTATTTCTCTGTAATATAAAATTGCGATTGTCACTACTAAATCTTCATAAATACATTTCTAGTAGGCAATCGAGGTTTTACAGCAAGAACAACTGCTCCAATCGACGAGCTCTTTCATACGCCAGACTAAGAAAATCGCGAATTCCAAGATCCGTATAATCCCAATTCATAGGTTCCAGTGTTATAGCTCCTGAATATCCGGTTCTCTTAATCTTCTCTATCACAAGAGTCCAATCGATATCACCATCAAACGGCAGCTGATGCTGGTTATGAGACCCGCCATTGTCCTGAAGGTGAATCGCCTTAAGCCTGTCTCCATATAATCCGAGAAGGTCAGTCTCAGGGGCATAGTTAGTGTGATGACAACTGTCATAGCAAAATCCGACATTAGGTAAAGTCACGCGGTTCATCAAAGAAGCAAGATTGTTGATATTGTGAAGATTCTCGAATGCAACATTAACACCCAGTGAACCTGCTCTGTCTGCGATTCGGTTAATCCTATCGAAGCCAAGCTCATTAATCGGGTAATCATCATCGGGCACATGAATAACAACCGTCGGAATATCAAACTTATGGCAATCTTCAACACAATGAAGATAATCATTAAGCACCTGATCTCCAAGATTATTATCACAAGACAGATCATTCTGCCCATGAACAGGTGCATGCATATTCTCAACAAACAAACCTGCTTCTCTAGCAAGGTCCGCGTCTTTCTCATATCCGAAACCACGGCCGAATTTATCACTCCACCAGAGCATGACACAATCAAACCCGGCATCCCGGATCAATCTGTATCTTCCATCGAAGGACACATCATATCCCGGCCCATATCCGAAGCAATCGTAAATTCCTATCATATAACCTGCTTGTATTGCATATTAAAAGTTATAACAGATTGCCAACCGTTTTTTCATAGTCATCATCCACTATAACAACCTGTTCTCCTGCTTGTTGGAATCCGTTTATGTATATTTCGTTATCATCTATCAACCATTCTTTCGTGCAGTCAGAATCATCTAATCGTTTCTCGATATCACTTCCGTGACTTATTATCTCATCGAAATGTGATGCGATATAGTTCCTCGTCATTGAAAGGCATATAAACCGAATGTCAGATTGATATGCAACATCAAAGTCTTTCCTCCATTCAAACGGAAAGTAGCAGCCTTCAACTATAAGATTCTGATGATTCTCTATGGCCGTCTTTACTATTTCTCGGGCTATAGGCCACAGGTATTCTGTAAGTTTGTCATCATCTTCCGGTGTAAGCTCCGTATTCCCACTTCGAATCAAACCCATTTTCAGATGATCTATAGACAAATACGGATATTTGTATTTTTCCAGCATACGCTGTGCAAGAACAGTCTTTCCGGTATGGGAAGCTCCCGTAATTAGTATAACCATTTCCCTATCCTTTCCGGATATCCGTTAGCAAGAAATATTAAAAGATAATCATAAAACCATCAGCAGTGTTCCTGCTCCGATCAGCAGACACCCTATAACCGACTTTGGCGTAAACTTCTCATGAAGAAATACAAACGCCAAAACAAGAGTGATGACAACACTCATTTTGTCGATCGGCACCACCTTGGAAGCCTCACCCATCTGAAGTGCTTTGTAATAACACAGCCAGGATGCTCCGGTAGCCAGACCAGATAGGATCAAGAATATCCAGCTTTTCTTGCTTATGGATGCAATTCCTCCCTGAGAATTTGTTATGAAGACCATTCCCCAGGCCATTGCTACTACTACAACAGTGCGTATAGCTGTTGCCAGATTGGAATTAACTCCTTCGATCCCGACCTTTGCCAATATCGAAGTAAGCGCGGCAAATACCGCCGATGCAAGTGCGAACCAGAACCACATTTTCTCATCTCCCTTGGAGCATAAAATTAAAATATCATATTCTAAGGAATCTCCCCCCAACCATGATTATTATACAGTATTCGGCCATACTTAAATCTTAATAAACGATGCCATTCCGATGGCTCTGTCATACG
>JAFYHN010000087.1 GCA_017539165.1 Eubacterium sp. | reverse complement strand
GCTGCTCCTGAGGCTAAGATCAAACTGAGTGAAGTCTATCATATAAAGTATATTGTAGATTTTCGAATGAAAAGTGAAGTGGTGAAAACTCCTGATCCGATTATAGAGGGAGCTGATAATCATAATTATCCAGTTGTGGAGTTTGAAGATTATTTTGCAATGCTTGGGAACTCCGATATCCCCAAAGATATATTGTCACAGCCTATAGATAAATCACAGCTGATTGAAATGGCTTATGAGAGAGGATTTATCGGCCCGCATATGTATTCAATGTATCTGCTTGGTGATAGGGGAAAAAAGGCATATAAGGATTTTTTTAGTCTTTTACTTGAAACTGATCCAGATGAGGGAGCCGTTCTCTGGCATTGTACTGATGGAAAGGATCGGGCTGGTCTTGCTGCTGCTTTGCTTCTTTCGGCGCTGGGGGCAGATATGAAGACCATATTGGATGATTATATGCTGACAAATATTTATAACGCACAAAAGATTGATGCGATAAAGAGCAAGTATTCAGATTGTACTCAGGAAAAACTGGATGCTATGATTTTTGCTGGTGGAGGTGTCATAGACAGCTATCTGATTAATGCATTCAGTTCTATAAATAAACAATTTGGTAGTGTGGAGGGCTATCTTACTGATGGTCTCGGACTAAATCGTTCGGACCTAATAGAGTTAAGAGAAAAGTTTACCATATGATGCATAAACTAGGAGGAGGGAGTTCAGAAAATATGAAAAATATTAAGAAAGTAGTAGCACTTATTACATCGATGACTCTTTGTATGACAGGATGTGGAGCTAAGGGGCAGGCTAATGTAGAGACGGAAGATATAGCTACTAATACTAGCGTTTATTCAGGAGTTGACAGAGAAACTATATATCAGGTTTCGCTTTTGCAAGGACTAACTTTTGGAGATTATAATGGAAGTGTTTCGGTAGCTGACCTAAAGAAGAGAGGGGATATTGGTATCGGAACATTTGAAGGTCTGAACGGAGAACTGATTGCTGTTGACGGTAAGGTTTATCGCGCAGCAGGTGACGGAAGTGTAGAAGAGGTTTCAGATGATACATTGATTCCATTTTCAAATGTTTCTTTCTTTGATGAGGATGTAAAAGATACACTTAATGGAGTGGATGATATTACGGCTCTCCAAGATATATTAAATCAAAAGGTGTCTGAACTAGGAGAGAATAGGTTCTACTTTATTCGTATAGATGGAACATTTAATGAAATGAATGTTCGAAGTGAGTATGCTCAAGAAAAACCATATAAACCACTGGCAGAAGTGCTGGAGACTGATCAGACTTTCTTTGATTATGAAAATATAGAGGGAACTGTAGTTGGGCTTTATTGTCCTCCTTATATGTCGGACCTTAATGCTACAGGTTGGCATTTACATTTTGTTTCTTCGGATAAAACAAAAGGTGGTCATGTTCTTGGGCTTAATGTAGATGAGGCTGAATTTGGAATGGATGTCACCGAAGGCTTTAAAATGGTTCTTCCAGATAATGAAATGTTTGAAGATTTTGATCTCACCATTGATCAATCTGAAGATATTGAAAAGGTTGAAAAAAATACATCTGGTGATGCTGAAGCAGACAAAGAAGAAAAAGAAGAGAAAGAAGAAATTAATGATGCAACTGCACCAGAGGAAGATTCTTCTGATTTTGTTCTACTAAGCGAAGCTGTTCCAAATGCAATTCTTGAGATCAGATATTATTCAACATATAACTTTGTTGGTGAGAGAATAGATGGTTATGAAGAGCCAGTTGCATTACTTACCACTGAAGCGGCAACTGCACTTAAAGCGGTCAGTGATGATCTTGAAGAACAGGGCTACAGACTTAAAATATTTGATGCCTATAGACCTCAAATGGCAGTAGATAATTTTGTTGAATGGGCTGAAGATGTTGATGATACAAAAATGAAGGAATACTTTTATCCTGAACTTGATAAGTCTGTGCTTTTTGATCAGGGATATATTGCAGAACATTCAGGACATAGTAGAGGTAGTACTGTAGATCTTACGCTCTTTGATATGAAGACAGAGAAAGAAGTGGATATGGGAGGAACATTTGATTATTTTGGAGAACTCTCCCATCCTGATTATACAGGAATTACTGATGAACAGTATGAGAACAGAATGATTCTTAGAAATGCTATGACTAAGCATGGTTTTAAACCACTGGATGAAGAGTGGTGGCACTTTACACTTGAAAATGAACCATATCCAGATACATATTTTAAGTTCCCTGTAAGCAGTGATTCAGTTGATTAATTAATTCATAAGATTTAATCTAAGTCGATTGGGAGGTTTTGCAAATTGTGCAGCAACAGTTGAGGATGGAAGCTGGTGCAGAGGCAATGATGCGTGTTACGATAGTGCCGTTGATTACCAAGGTATGAATGACTGTAGTAAGGCATGGCGGTAGGGAAGAAACCTTATTTTCAACATGTTATTTTTTACATTGATTCACGTAATGCTCTGCGGTTGTTTCAGTTGTTAAAAAACCAGATATATAATATAATAATACTTAGTTGATTTCGAAATGTGTTGCTCTTTTGTGGTGCTTTCTAAGTTACAATGTACTTAATAAAGAGAGAAGTAAAAGGGATGGGCAGTATATGATGAAACAGGTTAAATTTACTTACATGCATGATTTTTATGTTATAACTGCGCCATTTTTACGTATAATTAAATATATTTAAAAATTTAGTCGAACAGTGGCTCCTTTTCTGTTCGACTTTTTTGTTTTTCGTAATTGAAATCAAAAAATATAACTAATGAGGGGCTGCCATGAATGTATATGATTTTGACGGTACGATATTCTATTCGGATTGTTCAATAGGATTTGCTTTTTGGTGTATGAAGCGTCATCCAAAGCTTTGGTTTACTTATTTTCCTCAGGCACTAAAAAGCTTTTTCCAGTATAAAAAAGGAAAAATTCCAAATTATCTTATGCAGCGTAAGATGTTTAGTTACCTTACAATGCTAGATGATTTTGATGTTCAGATAGAAAAATACTGGGATAAATATGAAAAAAGAATATCAGAATGGTATCTGGCACAAAAAAGCCCTGATGATCTTATAATCAGTGCTTCTCCTTCGTGTATCATCGGCCCGATTGCCAGGAGATTGGGGGTTAATTATATTGCTACGGAATATGATCTTGAATATGGCGTTTTTGTAAATAATCTGATGTATGCAAAAGAAAAAGCAAAGTACATTATAGACCATGGGTTCCCAGTAATAGATAATTTCTATTCAGACTCTCTAGCAGATACACCTATTGCATTATGTGCCGAGAAGGCTCATCTGGTAACTAAAAAGGCTACCAAGGTTAATGACTGGCCGGATCTTAATGCAGATACTATGGAAAAGGTTAAAGATAAGATCAATACAGGTTGGGATATACATCTGAAAGAGGAAGAATAATGTACATTATCATATATGATTTTGGTACTAGTAGTTTAAAAACATGTTTGTTTGAAATAGATACGAATATACGATTGGTTGCCAGCTCTTCAGGTTCATATGGCCTTTACATATCTGATGATGGTGGAGCGGAGCAGGATACTGAGGAATGGTGGGATACTATATGTTCTACTACAAGAGATATAATCATCGCTTCTGAAGTTAAACCTGACGAGATTGAGGGGATGGCCTTTTGTTCACAGATGCAGGGAACAGTTCTTGTGGATGAAAAAGGTAATGCCCTCAGACGTCCGATGAATTATCTGGATCAGAAGGGGGTTAGAGAGTATAAGGATTGTATGGGTAGTGGTCTGGTCAAAGTTTCTGGCTGCAATCTGTATAAGCTTGTAAGGAATCTGTTAGTTAATTATGCAGGTTCAACCAGTGCAAAGGATCCAATCTGGAAGTATAAGTGGGTAGAGAATAATGAACCTGAAATATTTAATAAGGTTTATAAGTGGCTTGATATAAATGATTATCTGGTGGCCCGATGTACTGGTAGAGTGATGAGGACTGCTGATTCGGCATTCGCAACATTTCTATATGATACCCGGAAAGGTAAAGAGGGCTGGAACAAAGGCTTACTGAATATGTATAAGGTGAATCCAGAACATATGCCTGATATTATAGAATGTACGGATATTGCTGGATACCTGACTGGTAAGGCCGCCAAAGAGCTCGGCCTCATAGAAGGGATTCCGGTTTTTGGAGGAGGGGGTGACACAACCTTCGTAAATATAGGTGCAGGATGTACAAAGCCGGGTGATACTCATATCTATGTGGGAACATCGGGATGGGTATCAACATTTATGGATTATCAAACCGTTGATATAAACGCGATGATCACAGGAGTTCTTTCTGCAAAGAAGGGTTATTATAATTATTATGCAGAACTGGAAACAGCAGGAAAATGCTTTGAGTGGGTTATAAATCATGTTGCTTTGGATGAGGTGGGAGTTTATCTTGATAAGATCCCAATTACCGATGTAGAAAGTAAGTATATTAGCATTTACGATTATATTTCGGAAGAGATAAGTAAAGTTCCACCTGGGGCAAATGGAGTTATCTTTACTCCATGGATGCACGGCAATCGTTGTCCTTTTGAAGATTCAAACGCCGGCGGAATATTCTTTAATATTAAAATAGAGAATAGCAAAAGAGATATGCTTCGGGCAGTACTTGAGGGAATATGCTATCACCTTCGCTGGTTACTTGAATGCGAGGAGGATAAAGTAAAAACATCTGAGACCATAAGATTTGTTGGAGGAGGAGCATTATCCTGTGTTACATGTCAGATGCTGGCTGATATAACAGGAAGACCAATTGAGACTGTAAATAATACTCAAGAGGTTGGAGCTATTGGAACTGCACTTGTTGTAGCGGCAGGTATCAGAGGGGACGATGTTTTCGAGCTTGCGAAGCAGCTTATTAAGCCTAATCATACCTATAGACCTAATCCTAAAAATATGGAAGCGTATGAGCGGGGCTTCAAAGTATTTAAGAAACTATATAAATCAAATAAGAATAGTTTTAAGACTCTTAATTCTTGAATAAGGGGTGTGGCAAATGGAAAAAGGTGAAAAGACTGATAAGGTCGAGAAAAAAGATAAGATATTTTTTGAAAATGAAGTAAATGCAAATAAGATGATGGCACAAATCCTGAATGTAACATTAGTTATAGTTGCCATAACATGGGCTTTATTTGAAAATGATGTTTTTTATAGCCGAGTGCCTGTTAGAGCGTTGATGATATTTAATATTGCACTTATTTCACTTTCAGATTTTATATGTCGTCATTTTAAGTATGAAAAATCCTGGATAAAATACAGTTTGATGGGTACACTTACAGTCGTATATGCTGGAACAACTTCGGTGCTTACCTATAATGTTACGCTGTTGGTGGTTATTCCGATTCTTCTTTCAATCAGATATTTCAGTAAGAAATATACTATGTCTATTGCGTGCTTATCCATTCTTGTTTTTTTCGGAGCTTATTTATATGGAGCAAATCACGGTATGCTGGATCTTAATTTTGTTCAGTATCCACCAGGGACTATTATTACTACGAACGAGAAAATGTGGCTGGATGATGCAGTAAAGGATATTCCATACGATAAGGGTTTGATGCTATTAAATACCATGTTTTCTAATTATTTTGTTAAGTTTTTGCAGCTGGTTATTATTGCTGTTGCAGCTGTAAAGTTGGTTGGTCATTGTCAGGAAATCATGAGTAAACAGAAAAAGCTCACGGAGACCTCTGCAAGAATTGGCACAGAGCTTGCACTGGCTGAAAAGATTCAGGAGGATATGCTTCCGAATCTGTTTCCTGCATTTCCAGAGAGAGCTGAATTTGATCTATATGCCTCTATGAATCCTGCTAAGGAGGTTGGCGGCGATTTCTATGATTTCTTCATGATAGATGATGATCATCTAGGACTAGTAATTGCTGATGTATCTGGAAAGGGTATTCCTGCTGCTATGTTTATGATGTTCAGCAAGAATATCATTGCCAACAATACTATGCTTGGAAAATCTCCGGCAAAGGCTCTTATGGATGCAAATGAGGCTATATGCGCTAACAATAGCGAAGAGATGTTTGTTACGGTTTGGCTGGGAGTTCTTGAAATCTCTACAGGAAAGCTGATAGCGGCAAATGCAGGTCATGAATACCCGGCACTGATGACTCCGGATGGCAATTTTGAGCTTTATAAGGATAAACATGGACTTGTAATCGGTGGTATGGAAGGAGCAAAGTATAGAGAGTACGAAATACAATTAGAGCCTGGGTCAAAACTATTTGTATATACGGATGGTGTTCCTGAGGCTACTAACAGCAGTGAAGAGTTATTTGGAACTGAACGAATGGTAGAAGCATTAAATGTAATGCATGACACAGAGCCAAAGAAACTTCTTGAAGGTGTTAGATGTGCGGTAGATGATTTTGTTAAGGATGCAGAGCAATTTGATGACTTGACTATGCTTTGCTTAGAGTATAAAGGAACTGAAACAAATGAATAAAGTATGTATAGAAAGTGGGGATGTTCTATAAGCTTTCTAAAAAATAATAAGAAAGGAAGAGGATAAAATGAGATCAAGTAAGGAATTAGTGATTGAAGCGAGTACAGATAAGCTCGATGAAGTGATTGCTTTTGTAGATACTCAGCTTGAGAACTTTGAATGTTCTATGAAAACACAGATGCAGATCGATATCGCTGTGGAGGAGATATTTGTAAATATCGCAAATTATGCATATAACCCTGAGATAGGTGATGCAACTATCAGAGTAGAAGTATCTAATGAGCCGCTTGCAGTGGCGATAACATTTTTGGATCATGGAAAACCTTATGATCCATTAGCAAAGGAAGATCCTGATGTAACTCTTTCTGCTGAAGAAAGAGATATCGGTGGTCTTGGAATCTTTATGACCAAGAAAAGTATGGATAATATTCGATATGAATATAAAGACGGGCAGAATATCCTGACAATAGAAAAGAATCTTTAGTAGAAAATAAACTGTAATAAAAACATTATTAAAATCATTAATAAAAAAGCTAAAAAAATAAGTATTAAGAATCATTAATATAAGAATAATTAGGAGGTAATACATATGTTAAATATCGAAAAGAAATCAGAGGGTAATAATCTTAGCTTTGCACTGTCAGGAAGACTTGATACTACAACAGCTCCTGATCTTGAGAAGGAAGTAAAGGATAATATCGAAGGTGTTGAGAAGCTTGATTTTGATTTTGCGGATTTGGCATATATCTCATCTGCCGGACTCAGAGTGCTTCTTTCTGCTCAGAAGATTATGAATAAGCAGGGGGAAATGGTTGTAAAGAACTGTTCAGATGAAATCAAGGAGATTTTCGAAGTTACGGGATTTTCAGATATTCTCACAATAGAATAACTGAATAAGCATATGTTTTATGGAGGGGGTTACAAATGTTTATATTAGATGATTATCAAAGTGATATAGAGTGTAAGGAACTATCTATAAGTAATGAAATGTTTCATCGTGCTCTTCAGGATGGGGAGAAGAGATACCATGTCAAGAGTCCAAAAGGTGACTATTTTGATATTGTGTATCTGGATAATAACGATGATATCGAACCGATTGAGTTTTATCCCAAATATATGAAGGGGCCTTTTATGGCTCAATACTTATCTTATGACGAAACGGATAAGGATACACTTTATATAGATTTCTTCCAAGGTATAAATGCTGCAGAATTCGAGGAAGTAAATGAGTATTCTATAGCTATGACCAGGGTGATTCTATCCTTCACTCAAGGGATTGATATATGGTTTGATGACCCGCGTATTCTTTGGTTCATTTCTGAGGATGATAGGGTGCATGTTGTAGAAAAGCTTCCTGAACTTTCGGGAGAAACTACATTTTACGTTCAAAAGCAGTTTAAGACGGGCCTTGAGGACAGGGATTTTAATAGGCTTAGTTCTACATATGCTTTTCATAATGTCTTTTTTCCACAGTGGATGCTGAAAGGTAAAAACTTTACAGATTATAAATATGTCACTATGCAAACTAATTCCATAGGTGGTATAGGGGCGATTCTAGCATATCAGAAAAGGTTTGAGATAGTATTCAGTCACTTTGGCCTTAAGCTGATTACTAACGAAGAAAGGCTAGGAAAGTTCCGCGTTGAAATGCTAAATAAGTATTTCTCTTTGGAACTGACAGCGGAGGATGCGAGTGGGGACAATACACTGGTTATTGATAATCAAATATTTCTGATAAAGACAAAAATGGTTTATACAATAGAACAGGCAACAGATACATCCATTCTTGCACCTAAGTTCCGAAAAGAAATGGATGAATACTATGAAGCTTTGTTCGAAGGAAGGAAAGTTCTTGGAATCTTGATACGAGGAACGGATTATATATCAACTGGCCTTTCCGGAGAGCGTCGTATGGCGACTGTTCCGCAGATGCTTCCAACCATTCATCAGTGGCTTGAAGAGGATGGATATGACCGCATATTCCTGGCCACTGAAGATAATGACATTCTGGATCAGATGAAGTCTGAGTTTGGAAAAAGGATTATAGCAGTTGCGCAGGAACGACATAGAGTTTCGGATTTTAGAGAAGGTCAAATCATCAGCGAATTGGAGAAGGAAACCATTCCTCCTGATAAGCTGGATGAAATGGTTGAAGACACAACAATAAATTATTTCTATGCGTTGTATCTACTATCCCGCTGTGACAGCTTTATGTGTTCTGGACAATGTAACGGATGGGATGTAGTTAATGACTTTAATGGTGGAAGATTCCAAAGGAGCTATAAGTTCAAAGTAGTGGAATAGGAGATTATAGCTTATTAGTAAAATGATTCTTTAAGAATCAAAAATGTAAAACAATTAGGAGGTAACACTTATGTTAAATATCGAAAAAAAATTAGATGGTAAAAACCTTAGTTTTGCGTTGTCAGGAAGACTTGATACTACAACAGCTCCTGACCTTGAGAAGGAAGTAAAGGAAAATATTGAGGGTGTTGAGAAACTTGATTTTGATTTTTCAGATCTGGCATATATCTCATCTGCCGGACTTAGAGTTCTTCTTTCTGCTCAGAAGATTATGAATAAGCAGGGAGAAATGGTTGTAAAGAATTGTTCAGAAGAAATCAAGGAAATCTTCGAAGTTACAGGATTTTCAGATATTCTTACGATAGAGTAACCTAAAAAGCAAATATAAAACAGATAAAAAGCAAATAAAAAGCAAAAAAAGCAAATAGAAAGGGGTTAGACTATGGGTGTTAATTTGACATTAATGGCAAACAAGGGTTCTGCGGAAGCTGGAAGATCTGTATATCTTTCTGTGGTTAATGATGAATCAAAAAAACCTATGGAACTTCAGGAATCATTTCTAATGCAGTTGATAAGAGATAATGAAAATACTGAAATAGGAAAAAAATACGGGTTTAAAGATATTCATTCTATACAAGAATATAGAGATAAGGTTCCAGTTTGTATTTATGATGATATAGCTCCATATATTGAACGAATGAAGGATGGAGAAAAGAATGTTCTTACTGCATATGAATTCAATCATATGAATACTACCTCCGGTACAGTGGGAAATCCCAAATATATTCCAATGACGGATCGTCAGACGCAGATTTTTATGAAGTATAATTTCCTTTATCTAAATGGATTAAAGGCGGAACTTCTTCCTCCGGAGTGGATGGAGGGAAAAATCTTTTGTACTAGTGAAGGAAATTATTCAACTCTGGATAATGGTATAACTGTTGGATGTGCATCTGCAAAAAATGCTGAAGTGCTGAAAAAGGGCGGCGATGGAGCAGGTAATGCTGCCCAGATGATGCGTGCCATATATACCTCGCCGGTAGAAGCTATGGTACCAGAACCGGGTACGGATACCAAATATCTTCATATGAGATTTGCCCTTGCAGAGAAGAATATAACAGGAATGGTTTCAAGCTTTTATAATATGCTGGCGCACTTGTTCCAGTATCTTGCAGATAATTATGAGATGCTGATAGATGATATCGAGAAGGGTACCATAGACGAAAGCGTCAAGATGTCAGACGAGGTAAGAGAATCTGTATTAGCACAGATAAAACCTGAGCCTGAAAGAGCAGCAGAGCTTAGAGAAGCATTTGCTGAAGGTGTAGATAAACCATTTCTGAAAAAGGTATGGCCAAATCTTATATATCTGAATGGTGCCGGAGGTGATGGTCTGGCAGTATATGATAAGAAGATTAAGGAAAGATTCTCGGGAGACCTGGTACATAATTTATATGCTGGTGTAACATCATCTGAGGGTCTTTGGTCAGTTCCGGCAGGAATAGATACATTGGATAATATTCTTGCGGCGGGTAGTGCTTTTATGGAGTTTCTGCCTGTGGAAGCTGGAGATGATTTTTCGCAGCTTGTTCTTATGGATGAGCTGGAAGTGGGAAAAATCTACGAGCTGGTTGTAACGACAGCAAATGGTTTCTATAGATACAGAATGAGCGATGCAGTAAAAGTTACTGGTTTTCTTAATAAGACTCCGCTTGTTCAGTTTATGTTCAGAGTAAATAAAACTATCAGTGTTGCTCTGGAAAAAACAACCGAGATGGCACTTGATAAGACAGTTTTTGATACAGCAGACGAACTTGGATTTACATTATCGGATTATTGTGTATATCCGAATTCGGATGTATCACCTGGAAGATACGACTTTCTGATTGAACCGGGAGTAGAAGGTACAGGTGTTTCTATAGAAGAACTTAAAGAGAGTATATATAAGCATCTTTGTGAGGCTAATCCTCGATATGGATATGCTGTAGATCATGATCAGTTAACAAAACCTGAAGTATTGATACTTCAGCCAGAAACTGGTCTGTTATATAGAGATATGATGGTTTATCGTGGGGCAAATCCTTCACAGTTAAAACCAGTTCATGTCATATCAAATGAAAGACAGAAGAAGTTCTTCTTCAGATTAGTAGAGGAGTAGAAAATATAAATGTACTCAAAAAAGGGGTCGAGTTAAATATATGGACACTAAGGTGACGGCTAACAATCAAAGGCTAAATAACGGGTTTTGTGAGAAAAAGTTTAGCTCTATGTTTTTATCAGGTACATTTACAAAGGCAGTAATGTATATCATGCTTCTTTGTGACAGTATTATTGCTGGATATTTTATAGGAAAATCTGGTGTAGCAGCAATCAATGCTATTACACCAGTGACTGGTATTGTAACATTTTTCGGAGATCTTGTTTCGACTGGTGTCGGTATTGTTTTCACAAGAGAAGTCGGAGCTATGAGGAAAAAGCGTGCTGATGAAATATATGGTCAGGGACTGATAATAAGTATTTCCATAGGCATCATATCCGCAGTAACTATTCTTCTTATTCAGAATATTTATTTTAGGGCGAATGGTATCACTGGTGAAATCCTTGAGAACGCACTTCAGTATTACCGACTTCTTCCGATAAATGCATTCCTGACGATTGTGATTTTTTATTTGGAACAGATGGTTTACAGTGATGGAGATGAGCTTTGCAATAATATCTGTTATGTATTCCAGATAGGCGGAAATATAATCCTATCAATTATACTTACAAAGTACATGGGAATGACAGGTATTATACTTGGATCAGTTATAGGAAATGCTCTTGGAATCCTTGTATGTTTTTGGCATTATTTCCGCAAGTGTAATACTCTTCATTTTGTGTGGCATCTCACATTCAGGGATTTTCTGCTCACATCGCGTTACAGTATAGTAGATTCATCAGTTTATCTATGCTGGGGTTTGATGGACTATATAATAATTGGTGTAGTTTCCAGAAATTATGGAAATACTGGTCTGATAACTCTGGCGGTAGTAGTGAGTCTCATCGAGTTCAGCGTTGTAATGGATGGAGTAGGAATGGCGATGCAGCCCCTTATTGGAACTTACTTTGGAGAAAAGAATCATCAGCTTATAAAAAGGGTTATGAGAGCAGGTCTAAAAGCTGCAGTTATTGAGGGGTTAGCAGCTACGACGCTTATCTGTATATTTGCAAAACAGTTTTGTGGACTTTTTGGTATCACTGGCGGAGAAGCACTTGGTCCGTCGATTACAGCTGTTAGAATAGTTTCCCTTGGATTTGTATTCTGCAGTGTGATATCACTTACCACATCTTATTATATGTTGATTGATCGAATAGGAATGTCTGTATGTATCTCATGTTTCCAGAATGGGTTACTTTATATATTACTTCCTATCGCAGGATTTTTTATTTTAGGGATAAATGGTATGTGGGCAGGTTTTGCTATAGCACCTGTATTTACACTTGTTGGTGCCTTACTTTTTGTTTATCTCCGTTTCGGAAAAGAAAACTTCCCATTCCTGCTTGGGGACTTAGATTCAGAAATAGAGGTTATAGACGATGTTCTGACGACAGAAAATACAGCGATTCTTTCGAAGCGGGTTGAAGAAAGCCTTATCTCTCACCAATACTCAAAGAAAGATGTCAGCAGGGCTGCATTATTTGTAGAAGAGATAGGTTTAACAATTCTTGAACAAAACAAACAGTCCCCAAAACATATTCTAATTGAGCTTTCGCTTTTCTATGAAGCGGATTCTGTTCTTATCATACAAAGAGATTCAGGAAAATTATTTGATATTACTGATCCTGACCTTCAGGTCGGTGGGCTTAGTGGATTTATATTAAGCGGACTTATGGAGGCTCATCAAGATGAAACGGCTTATCTTGTAACTACTGGCTATAACCGTAATATGATACGTTTTTCACGTGGTGAGCAGTGAATATAGAGGGTGTTGCGCTGATATAGGAGTTAATGAAGGTATGAGAGTTGAAGAGATAGACATTTTTGAAAGGTTTGATTCGCTTTTAAGGGACTATCCGAACCATGTGATGCTTAGTGAAGGTTCGGATGAAACTGATATAACAGCAGCACAGCTGGATATTCTTTCGGGAAAGGTATATAGATACCTTAAGGATAAGGGCTTCGGTAAAGAAGATATGATCTGTATACTTCTTCCGAGAGGTACGGCAGTCGCAATAGCTCTTTTAGGTATATGGAAAGCTGGAGCGGCGGCAGTAATTATAGAGGAGAATAGTCCTGTAGAAAGAACAGAATATATACAGAAGGATTGTGGATGTGTTCTTGTGTTGAATGAACAGGTCTGGAATGAAATCCTGCGCGTAGAATCGCTTGAGGGACATGAACCAATTGATCCTCATGCGGCAGCCTTTGCGGTTTATACCTCCGGAACCAGTGGTAATCCTAAGGGAGTTCTCCATGAGTATGGTAGAATTCCAATCACTTTTGCATCTTATCGTTGGAATGGTGTATCCATAAGCCAGCGTAGTGATATCATTATCCTATACTTCCCGCTGAACTTTGTAGCTTCCATCATGTTTATGATAATAAGCTGGATGATAGGAACCAAGCTTCTGATCGCTCCTTGTTCTGTATCAAAGGATCCGCTCAAAATAATGGAATTATTAATAGAAAATAAGGTGACATTAGCCTTTTTTCCACCATCACTTTTTAGAATGCAAAAAAGCTTTGGACCATATCTAAAAAAGGTTATCCTTTCTTCTGAGCCTGCTCATGGAATCTGGAAGGATCCTTCAGAAATGATGGTGTTTAATGGATATTGTAGTAGTGAGACGGCATGCGGACTATTGGTATCTGTGCTTGATAAGCCAAATGTTACTGCTCCTGTGGGACTTCCTCAATATGATGTTTGTGTCTATCTATTAAATGATGATGGTGAAGAGGTGGAGGGTGGTGAATCCGGCGAACTTTGTTTCGATGCACCGTTTACCAGGGGGTATATCAATCTGCCTGAACAGACTGCCAAGGCTTTTGCCAATGGCATCTTTCATAGCGGTGATCTTGCCAGACAAATGAGTGACGGGCAGTATCAGATTATTGGAAGAATCAGTGACACGATTAAGATTAATGGTAAAAGAGTAGAACCGACTGAGGTTGAAGAAGCCATCAAACGTGTTACAGGTCTTGAGTGGACAGCTGTTAGAAGCATTAAAGACAAAAATGGAATGCATCTCGCTGCATATCATTTGGGGGAGGCTGAGATTGGAATAACCGAACTTCGCGAGAAACTTGGTCAGATTCTACCTTACTACATGCTGCCTTCCTATTTTGTGAAAATTGATTCAATCCCAAGACTCCATAATGGAAAGATGAACAGAAAGGCTCTTCCTAGACCGGCTGTTTCTGACTATTTGCGTGAGTATGCTCCTCCAACCAATGAGACGGAGGAGATAATATGTAACGCTATGCAGAAGGTTCTGAAGATAAAGAAGGTGGGAATAAAGGATGATTTTTTCCTGCTTGGCGGAGATTCACTTACTTCCATGAAGCTTATTGTTGAGACTGGACTCAGCGGACTGACCTTTGAAGATATATATTTAGGCTGTACAGTTTTAGGTATTGCAGAACAGTACCTCAGTAAGAAGCGAGTTACGGAGGGGAGCACTGAGAAGATTAATGCGCAGGCGATTACAAAGTCTCATCCTCTGACTGTGGAACAGAAGTATATACTTAATTATGAGTTTTATACTCCTAATACTACTATGTATAACAATCCAGCTCTCTGTAGATTTATTGATGTGACTGCAGAAGACCTGGCAGCAGCAATCAATAAAACTATACAAAATCATCCGTCTCTTCTTACTACAATTTATTATGAGAATGGAGAGTATAAGCAGAGATATGCTCCTGAAATGATGCATGAAATTATAGTGGAGAAAGTTACGGATGAAGAACTTGAGGTTCTGCGAGGAACTTTGGTTCAGCCATTTAGAGAGATAACTGATTGTCTTCTTTGGCGTGGCAGAGTTTTCAGTGCTCCGTCTGGAAATTATATATTCTTTGATGTTCATCATTTAATCTTTGATGGTACTTCTTATTGGCTGTTTATGAGCAATCTGCAAAATTGTCTATCCGGAATGGAACTGGGGCCGGATTACTATTATTATGTTCTTGAGCAGCGTGAAAAAGAAATGAACAGCGCTCTCTATGAAGAGGCTAAGTCGTATTTTGAGAAAAGATATGCAGGGCAGAAATGCATACGGAATCTGCCTTATGATTATACTTCTGATGAAAACTATGCAGGAGATATAGATATACCGCTACAATTTACTGATGATGATTATAATGCATTTGAAGCTTCAACCGGAATTGGAAGGAATGGACTATTCTTAATGGCCGGAATGCTTGCACTTGGTTCAGTAACCAACACTGACAAGATTATGATCACTTGGATATACAACGGAAGAAAAGACCTTGATTCTATGAATAGTATAGGCATGTTGTTCTATACCTTGCCGCTGATGCTTACCATCACAGAGGATCTTACTATGGAAGAAATGCTGGCAGATATAAAAGAGCAAATGAACAATTCTCTGAAATATAGTTCTTGTTCCTTTGTCAGTTCAACCTATGTATCTCCTGTGGAGGATGACTGTATTTGTTTCATGCTTCAGGATGATGCTAGAACTCTTTCGAAAAATTGGCAGCACCCATTTGAAATGGTGGATATTGATATTGACAACAGGTCTTCGCAGACATCTCTTGATGTGGAGATTATGACAAATGGAGATGAGCCAAATCTTTATCTTGACTATGCTGCAAGTTTATATAAGCCAGATACAATTAAATATTTTGGTGCTCTGACAAGGAGCATTGCAGAAAAACTCATAAATTATAGAGACTGTTCGGACATTCATGTAAGGAAGTTCATTAAAAATATTGAAAGCGAGGGACCGTCTAGAGTAAATGAATAAAAAAACATTTTGTAAAAATAAGTTTGGTTCGATGCTTATATCAGGTACATTTACTATGGCTGTTTTGTATCTTATGATGCTTAGCGATAGTATTATAGCTGGTCACTTTATAGGG
>JAFYHN010000086.1 GCA_017539165.1 Eubacterium sp. | reverse complement strand
ATAGAATCATTGAAAGAAAGGGTTTCCGTCTAAATGGATATATAAATCATTATCCAGACTTTATTGTAAAGACAAAATCTGGTAAGATAATTCTTATTGAAGCAAAAGGGGATTATCTGGATGGTGATGATAGTAAATCCAAGCTGAAACTTGGTCGAAAATGGCAGTCTCAAGCTGGACATTTATATAGATATTTCATGGTGTTCAAAGATAAGGAGCTTGGTATGGATGGTGCATATACAATTGACAAGTTTACAGAAATGTTTAAAGAGATTTAACATAAATAATCAAGACACTATAAATCAATAGTGAAATGTTCTTGAAAAAGGTGTACGTGACTCCATACATCAAGAGTAAAAATGTTCTTGGATAATTTAACATAAATCCTATGAGGAGACCGTCGAAATGGGAAACTATACTTTACTACTATCGGATATAATAAATAAAACTGGAATTGAGCATGGGAAGATATTATGGATTAGCAGGTAAGCTGAAAATGAGCCCGGTTACGAATCGAAACTGAACCTATTGACATCAAATATTTACACCTGTATAATGAAACTACAATCAGAGTCGACACTGAATGTAGTTTCTTTTTTACAAGGAAGGAGCAGGGTTTGGACAAGACGGATCTCTTCTTATATCAGTATTATATGCTGCCAAGAGAAAGGCAGGAATCATACCTGCAGGAAGTGGTGCTGTTGAATACAGTGGCTAAGATGGACTACCGGTCCAGATGATTATTGAGCGTTGAATTGGTGTTTTTTATAATGGTATCCTTTTTGAGAACAGGCCGTTTCTACTTTGTGAGTGAGTGGGAACGGTTTGTTTCTTTTTTGTCTGATGTTGGTAGAAATGTAATGATCATAGATTGTATCAAATTTGTTGAGTATTTGTTATCAAACCACCAACAATTATGGTTTGAAAAAGATTTCTTGTTTTGCTATAATAGTTATTGCTAAGAATTGGCCACGAAAGAAGGTGATGACATATTATGATTAGTCCTGATTTTTTTGATTATGAGGGCTTTGAAACTTCCACGATTGTAAAGGGAGTACAAGAATCAGAGTCGTTCAAGAATATATTTAAAGACAAATTTAAAAAAGTGGATGATCCTAATGTCATGACCTGGTCTGATTTTGAAAATGCGTTTACCGAGTGGTCAGATGATGAAATCTCGGCAAATATTGATAAAATCAAAACTTTAGGCTCCTCAGGGGATATTATAGAGGCTTTATATCTGTTTCCGGATGGGAAATCTAAAAACAAACTTATCAAAAAGGCAATAGATTCCGGGCTTGAATTCACGATGGAAGATATAGGAACTCTTGAGAATCAGATAGATTCGGAACTGGTGAGTACCCTTATAGACAGAGAGCTTGATAGGAAAAAGATATTCAGTGAAGAAGAGATGAAAGAGATTATCGAGGATTTCTATAGTAAAGAGATAGGATCCTATATCTTGATAAAAACACTGAATAACGGAGCTTTCTATTCTGAGAAATTTACCATGGAAATTCTGGACGATATTGATGAAGCGGCAAGGAATATCATAGTTAAGAGTTGTATAGAAAAGAATGCTAAATTTTCGGAAGAAAATATTGCAGATCTTTATGGCAAAATCGACGATGAGCTGATGAATGAAATTCTAGATCAGCTGATAGATAGAAAGAAAACATTCTCTTATAATGATCTTATGAAACTTGCTGAGTCTTTTGACATAGACAAGCTTTCTTTTGTTGTTAAGAAGTCTCTGGAGAAAGGCGCGTCATATTCTAAATCATTTGTGCTGAAAATAGGCGAATTTATAAATGAGGATGCAGTAGATCCGTTGGTCGAAAGAAGCCTAGCCGCCGGGGATGAATATTCTGAAACTGATATCGTTAAACTTTTTGGAAACGTCGGCAAAAGTACATTAAAGCAGCTCCTTACCCAACTTATAGATAAGAAGAAGGTTTTATCTTTTAATGAATTAATGAAGTTGACCGACGGACTGGACGAAGAGGAGTTCGGCTTTTTAATCAGTAATTCACTTGGCAATGGGGGATCTTACAAGAAGTCTGAAATAATGAAGCTCGCAGAATGTGTTGATGAGGATACTTTAGCGGTTTTGATAAGAAATGGAATACAAGACGGTGTCAGATTCAGCAGGACAGATGTAAAGAAACTGGGAGAGTTTATCTATAATGAGACTATCACGCAGGAACTTGTTGGTAGTGCATTGAAAGAAGGCGAGGACTTTACCTATAAAGACATAATTGACATGGATTCCTCATTTGGAATAGGAAACGCTTCCTGTGTGATAAACAGATCAGTAGATAATGGAACCATATACTCTAAGAGCCAGATTATGAATCTGGTGGATCTTATAGATGAAGAGACTATGGATGCCATTGTTCTGAAAGCGATAAATAAAGGAGACAAATTTTCAATAGATGATATTGATGCTCTGGAAAATGAAGTAAGTCCAGATGTTAAAAAGGCTCTGATAGATTCATGGATTGATAAAAAACAGACTTTTAGCAGCAAAGAATTAAGCTGTTTGGATCTGATGCACGAATATGAGGCATTATACCGGGCTACCATTAAATCTTTGGATAATGGAGCAACCTATTCCTTTGCACAAATGGATGATATAGGGCTGATTGGTGATATTGAGGATGATCAGCTTTATGAGATACTAATAAAATCTATACAAAATGGTGCAAAATTTAAATCAGCAGATATCAAGGAATTTGGAGATTGGCTTGGAGAAGAACAGTTTTCTTCAGTTGTTGTAGAATACACTAAGAAGGGTAACAAGTTCACTGTGAGCCAGTTAGCTGCTCTTGGTGAGGTTGTTTCAAAAAATGTGCTTCTCAATATTATAAATATTTCTCATATGCGGATTTCGAGGATGGACTTTAAGAAACTTGAAGAATACATAGATAAAAAAGACATTCTTGAAATGGAAAGAGCGTGGAAGATTGACAGCAGGAATCCAGAGCCTTCGGAAATATTAGAGGCTGTTCACTCAGTGCATCCGGCTCAATATAATCTTGTGGTTTCTTATAATTCGCTTCTGTATGCTAAAAAAGGAGGTTCTGTAAGTCTTTTTGGCAAATGGAGAGGCCACGGAATATACAAGAATGATGCTTTTTTGGCTTCTTTAAAACTTGAAATGGAAGAGGCGATTGAATCGTTGCTTTGGCTAAAAAGAGATCTACGTTATATTATCGACGGAGTGAATGTTGATATAAAGAGCTTCATAGGTTACTTGGATGATTTTACATCTAACTGGGAGCAAAGCTTTTTGGCTAAGAGAAAAATAAATATAGCAATAAGGCAGTGCGATGAAATGAGGGTTAGAGTAGAGGAATTAAGAGATGCTCTTTTGCAGGTGTATGAGCAGTGCAAGGGAAGATAAAAATGAAAAGTAAAGGAGCCTGATAAGATGGCAAATGATATGGAACTGTTGATAGCTTCTTCACTTGACGTTGAAGAAAGAGCATTTGCAGAGCAGGTCATAAAAAGGGCTTTCAGGATAGTGAGAGAGACCGGTGGTATTGAAGTTGAGGTAGATGTATCTGATATAATAGGATCGGAGAGTTCCGAGGGGTTAATTGAAAGAGTAATGCAAGGCATAATCAGTTCAGGGGTTCATTATCGTACGGAAAAGAAAATGTCAAGCTGGAAGGCATTGATCCGCTCGGTAGGATATAACAGGTCGAA
Organism: Eubacterium sp.; assembly: GCA_017539165.1. Classification (GTDB taxonomy): domain Bacteria; phylum Bacillota; class Clostridia; order Lachnospirales; family Lachnospiraceae; genus Eubacterium_Q. The sequence continues at coordinate 1,007 of JAFYHN010000086.1, read as the reverse complement.
TGGTACTATGCCTGTGAAGATTAATGATGAAATCTTCACTTCGGAAAAACTAAAGGATGCCATATGGGATATGGTGGAGCGGGCATAAAGAAAGACTTTAACTATATTGAGGGTTTGCTATATTCAGAGAAAAGGAGTATGTCGTGCAAGATGCATTGTGTAGCTCCTTTTTTATTTTGGAAAATAAAGATCTTATTATGGCAAGAGTGCTGAAAATATGCTATACTAATACATATAGCAAAAATGTAGTTCTGATTGGAGAAGTATATGGGAGATAAAGGGTTTAGAAGTCTTGGACTGACTATAGAAGATAATCCGCTGCTGAAGAATAGGGTGAAAGTGGATTATGAGATGATCAATGCAAACAGGGAAGCGTATGAAAGGCTCCGCATGCGTGAGGAAATGAAAAGTGATGATGAGCGCAGGTCACCTGATACATATCACTGCGACTGCCTGTTTGTCCGTACATTTGTAGATGGTTTTATAACTGCAAGATGAAGAAATTTGTTATCCCTGAACGGATTACGAAGATCGGAGAGGCTGCGTTTTTCCTGAACGGGGATTTCGGTCGTGATCCCGAAGAGGCTGAGATCATAGTCATGGGTGATGCATCAAAATATGATATCCGTTTCTGCTCGGGAAGGGCGATCCCCACATTTACAAAAGGGATCGGAGGAGTAGATCTTGGTATCCAGTCCTGGTGTTACAGTAACGGACCGGACAAGGACGGTAAATACCTGTTCGGCTGCTCATGGCAGGATCTTGGCGGTATTGACGGCTATGAATATGAAGCATCGGCTAATGAAGACTTTAGTGGCTCTGCAAAGCTCGACACAAAAGAGTCCAGTGGTAAGGTATACATAGCCGCCGGTTCGGATAAGGTAAAGACATTGTATGCAAAAGTAAGAGCCTATAAGGTGATTGATGATAAAGGAACTCGTGAGTATACGGATTGGAGTTATGTATCTGTAGATATTGATTAAATATATTACTAAAGACTTTCTACT
>JAFYHN010000085.1 GCA_017539165.1 Eubacterium sp. | reverse complement strand
TTGCAAAAATGTTACAAAGAAAGGGGATAATAGGAGGACCAATTAATCCTTTTTCATTCGGTTTTGCTTTAGCATAAGCCTAAAAAGAAAAATCGGTTGCGAAAACTACGTTTCGCAACCGGCTTTGTCTACAGTCTGAGACGGAGGGGCTTCAAAAGCACCTCCGTCTTTTTATGATTTTAATAATTCTCGTATATGAATTGTTCTTCTATAAGAACATGCTTGCCTACATCATAGGTTATAATGTATTCATCTCTACGCCAACCAGAATCATAGACGAATTTGGCATAATGTACGCACTCTTTAGTTGGATCATAGTTATGATATATACAAGTGTTATACTTGTCCATTTCATTAAAATATTCATAGAACTCTTGATGATCACATTTAACTACATACTTTCCATTCGTAGGTCTATCTGAACCTTTATTATCTTCAAAGTACGAGAATCCTTTAATAAACAGGTAATCTCCAAAACCTCTGCCATTACCATATGCCTTTGCCATATATTCACAATTTTTTAGCTTATGATATTTACCGTATTTTTTTGCGAGTTCTTTAATATATTTATCTGAGAACGCATCGGGAGATTCATTTTCTAGATGTTTCATATTGCTGGAACTTTTAAAATTGAAATTTAAATCAAGGATTTCAGGCTGGTAAGCCATGTAAGACCATTTCTTAACGTTTGCTGCTTTTACATTTTCTAATCCGGGTTGAGAACTTATTACCCCTCGTATTCCCGGTACCTTATCGAATGATGGGATAGCTGCAAGTGAAATAAGTGTTGCAATACTTATTCCAAGAGCAAGTCTTTTGATTCTTTTCATTTTTTTCCTCCATTATAAAATACTTTCATAGCTTTAACTATATATAAAATGATATCATATGAAAGTAGCTGAATAGCGACTTAACCCCATCTGACTTGTAAATTAGTTGTATCTGCTGATCAAAAAAGTGAAATGGTTTTAAAGTAATAATAGTAAATTGTTCCAACAATCCCTTTAAGTTTAAAGGGAGATATGCTTTTTTCTATATTAAGAGATTCAATCTTATGCATATCTTTTTCATCAAGCGCAAAATCAAATACATCCATGTTTTGTTGCATACGATCTATATGCGTTGATTTTGGAATAAGAATTATATCCGATTGAATCATATATCTTAGAGCAGTTTGAGCTGAGCTTTTTCTGTATTTCTTTCCAATCTCTGTTAAAACCGGATTGGAGAAGAAGCCCATCTTTCCTTCTGCAAAAGGAGCCCACGACATATGTTTTATTCCGAGTTTGTTCATTAGATCATGAAGTTTTTTTCTTTGATAAAAAACATGAGTCTCAACCTGATTTACCATTGGTTTTATCTCTGCGTAATCATATATTTTTATCAATTCCATTGTGTCAAATGATGAAACTCCAATGGCGCGCACCTTCCCTTCTTTATAAGCTTCTTCCATAGCCCGATAAGTTCCTAAGTAGTTGCCAACAGGTTTATGGATGAGGAGCAGATCGATACATTCCGTTTGAAGATTTTTAAGGGATTCTTCTATAGAAGCTTTAGCGCGTTTGTAACCGGAATTGGTTATCCAAATCTTAGTTACTATAAATAGTTCGTCTCTGGAGACGCTACTTTTATGTATTGCATTTCCGACCGCTTCTTCATTCTCATAATACTGTGCAGTATCTATAAGGCGATATCCTGTTTTGATTGCGTCAAGTACGCATCTCTCACACTCTTCTGAGGTTATTTTGTACACACCGTAGCCAAGCATCGGCATTTTTACGCCGTTTGCGAGTGTTGTATATTCCATTTTCTCTCCTGTTCCGAAAGAACAGCCCGTAATAATTTAGAATGGTTCTTCGTAATAGCATTCCTCACTGAGCAATCTGTCTATATGATCGATCAGGTTTCGTACTTTCTTAAGCCCATCTCTATCTGCATTTATAGAATAGTAGATCATAGTACCTTCCTTCCTAGAAGTGACAAAACCTGCATCTTTCAGGATCTGCATGTGATGAGAAACGGCAGGTCTCGATAGATGAGTTTTTTTGGCTATATCTACCACTCTGGATCCACCGCATTTTTCCATTATCATTACAGACATAAGATATTGCCTTGTTTCGTCGCCAATTGCAGTAAGGAGCTTTTGACACTCTTTAAATTCAGACTGTAATTTCTGTGATTCTTTTTTTGAGTCCATGGATTCACCTCTGTTAATCTGTTCATTTGTTTAAACGGTTGTATTATATCATAATAATTTGAAAATGGTTCATCTGTAAAGAAAATCGAGACAGATGGTGATGAGAAGTATTCTATTTTGATTGTTTTTTGATATCAAAAAAATGCATACAGGAATATTTTCGGATGGTTGTAAAAGGTATATTTGAACAAGATAAAAAACCTGTATGGGGATAAAGAGTGAAGGAGAAAAAGAAATATGGAAAGATGCGATAATAATATAAAAAATGTGAATGTTAAATCTACAATAATATGGATTATTATTCATATAGTTATAGGTGTATTCTTGTTTGGGCTTTCATGTAGTTGTTTTTATGACGCAATAAAAGAATCATGGGGGTTTTTCGTAATAGAAGCAATTATTACTTTAGCGATAGGATTGATACCTTTAGTTTGTGGATTTAAAATGCTTGTGACAATGATGGATAGTCCGAAAGAACGTTCTTTAGATATTTGTTTCTATAATAATATAGCAAGATGTATGGAAGTATTATTTTTCGGCTCCATTCTTTTTCTTTTTATAGTATCTAATCTCTCGTAAATGGATAATTGATGCAATATTGAGTTTTTTTACTAGTATATTGTAAGACGTGATGTAAAAAAGTATTTTTTTGGAGGAGAGAAAAATGAGAAAAAGAAAATACGTTTTAGCTGTTTCTATTGCAGCTATGTGTGCATTGTCTGCATGTGGTAAGAAAGATGTCAAAACTGCAACAACAACAGAAGCACAGGTAACAACAGAAGCCGCAATTACTACTGAAGAAGAGAAGACTGACAAGGCAACTGCAACTACTGCCAATAAGGAAGACCAGAATAACGGTACTAAAGCAAGTGTATCGGAAGTTTCAACTAAACCTATAACCACACCAAAAGAATATTCACCAGTTCTTATGGAAGTGTACAATATGATTCAGGGTGGAACTAACCCGGATAATCCAGGAGTATACGAATACATTGAAGCAGACTCAGGAATCGTAGAAGAGATTTCAAATACGGATTCAAGTGAAATCATTAAATCTTTAGGATATACAGTTGAAGATTTAAATGGTGACGGAGTTCAGGAACTTCTTATCGGAAAAGATGATGCTGATGGCAAAAGTGTGATCTTAAGTGCCTATACATTTAATGAAGAAGGGGCAGTAAAGATATTTGAAGGAAATGCACGTGGCAGTTTCACTTGGATGGGTGATGGACATTTTCACTACAATGGTTCAGATGGAGCAAATGATGTATCAACTGGAGAGGCTCATCTGAGTGAAGATGGAACCGAGCTGGTGTGGGATGACTACTACTATACAAGCGAAAACGAAGATGGTGAAGTTGCAATATTCCACAATACTCTCGGAGAACGTGATGATGAAAATTCAGAAGCTGTGACTATGACAGAAGAAGAGTTTGGAAATATAAAGAATAACTATAATAGTGCAATACTTCCTTGGACATCAATCGGAAGTTTTTCTAAGTAAAAAATATGACAGTTGAAATCTGATTTCAACTGTCAGAAAAAATGCGCCGAAGCTGTTTCGGCGCATTTTTTAGTATAATGATTAAACTTCAACATCCCAGAATCCATCGAGTGTAGCAAAGTAATCATCAAGTGTCTGGGCACGTCTTATCTCTGTTACGTCACCGTTTTCTCTGAGAAGAAGCTCAGCGGACCAAAGACGTCCGTTGTAGTTGTATCCCATCGAGAAACCATGAGCTCCTGCATCATGAATTGCAAGGTAGTCACCCTTCTCAATCTCTGGAAGTTCTCTGTCGATTGCAAACTTATCGTTGTTTTCGCAAAGTGAACCGGTTATATCATATACATGATCGCAAGGTGCATCTTCTTTACCAAGTACCGTGATATGGTGATATGCTCCATACATTGCTGGTCTCATAAGGTTAGCTGCACAAGCGTCAACTCCGATGTACTCTTTATAGATATGCTTTTCATGGATTGCCTTGGTGATAAGATGTCCGTAAGGTGCAAGCATGAATCTTCCAAGCTCTGTGTATATTGAAACATCATCCATACCTGCTGGTACGAGAATCTCATCGAACTTCTTATGAACGCCTTCGCCGATAGCGGCTATGTCATTTGGGGTCTGATCTGGTTTGTAAGCGATTCCGACACCACCTGAAAGGTTGATAAATGAAAGCTTAACGCCAGCTTCTTTCTGAATCTTAACAGCGAGCTCAAAAAGGATTCCGGCAAGTGTAGGATAGTATTCATTGGTTACTGTGTTGCTGGCAAGAAATGCATGCATTCCAAGTTCTTCAACACCAAGCTCACTTAGCTTCTTATATGCTTCGATAATCTGTTCTTCTGTAAGTCCGTATTTTGAATCACCCGGTGTATCCATAACCTGGAAACCTTCACCACTCTTTCCGAGGGTGAATACTCCACCTGGGTTGAAACGACAGGACATCTTTCTTGGCATCTTTCCTGAAGCAGCAGGATCAGCCATCTTAGCTCCCTTAAGAGCATTATATACGAAATCAACATGTGTGATATCATCAAGGTTTATAGTTCCACCAAGTTCTGCGCATTTAACGAATTCTTCAGCAGGGGTATCATTTGATGAGAACATGATATCATTTCCGACTATTCCGGCGCGCTCTGACATAACAAGCTCAGCCATTGATGAGCAGTCAGTTCCGCATCCTTCTTCGTGAAGTATCTTAAGAATAGTAGGATTTGGAGTAGCCTTTACGGCAAAATACTCTTTATAGCCTTTGTTCCATGAAAATGCTTTGTTTAATGCACGTGCATTTTCTCTGATTCCTTTTTCATCGTAAATGTGAAATGGAGTGGGATATGTTTTAACAATCTCTTCAACCTTTTCTTTTGTAATAAATGGTGTTTTCATATATTTTCCTCGCTTAAAAACAGTAAAAATACTTAGTTTTTCTAACAAGGGTGATTCTACATATTATAAAGATTATTGTCAAGGGATTGTTGGAAAGGACGGATTAAAAAGCCGTATAACACAAGAGAGCCGCCTCTCGGCGACTCTCAGGTATGAAAAAATGTGGGGGAAGGTATAGAATCCTTCATTTGGAACATCTTTAATATAACAATGAATTATGAAGAACTTTAGTTCTAATTGTGAAGAAAATGTGAAGTGTCTCCATCTGTTTCCCATATTTTGACACTAAGGTTAATGTGTGTTAAACTTTATAAGTTACTTCTGATGTGATATCGGAGTTTCTGCACCCAAGAAACTCTATAGCAACACGTGTATCAATAAAGGAGGAGAAATGAAGTTAGAAAAAATCTTTAGAACAGTTGTTTTGTTCGGCGCGCTTAGTTTTCTACTTTTCGGGAATGTAGGAAAGCTTGGAAATGTAGCGGCAGCCGGATGGATTAAATCCGGAAACGACTGGAAGTATGATGATGGAAATGGTCCGGTAAAGAGCAGATGGATGTTCCTTGATGGAAACTGGTACTATTTCGGAAACAACGGAAATATGTTCCGTGGAATGCATACGATTAAGGGGAAGAGCTACTATTTCTGTCCAGGTAACCATGGTTCATGGTCAGACGGAATGATGATGTCAACATGTTGGCAGCTTGTAAATGGCGAGTATAAATATTTCAATAGCGATGGTGTATGTGACGCTGGAGCAGTAAATGTATCCTCAAGACTTAAGGGAATAGACGTTTCTGAGTTCCAGGGAAATATGGATTGGCATCAGGTTAAGGCATCAGGAATAAGCTTTGCATTTATCAGAGTAGGACATGGTAATCATAATATTGATCCGTTTTTTCAGAGTAACATGAAGAATGCAAAAGCTGCTGGTATAAAGACCGGAGTTTATTTCTATAGTACTGCTAAGAGTGCTTTTGATTCGAGACTGGATGCACAGTGGGTAATAGATCAGCTTAGAGGACTAAATGTTGATTATCCTGTAGCAATAGATATGGAAGAACCATCAACTACATTTCTTGGGAAACAGACCCTTACATATATCGCGAAGGTTTTCTGTGATGAAATCAGAGCAGCAGGTTATACGCCTATAGTTTACTGCAATGAGAACTGGGCTATTAATTATCTGGATCTTCCAAGCTTAAATAATGTATACACTTGGGTTGCAAGGTACAGTGGAACATATGATTCAGGAATAAAAAGAGATGTATGGCAGTCAAACAGCCGTACAATCTTAAATGGAATCAGCGCTAATTCAGTTGATCTGGACTTCGGTTTTACAGATTTCTCATCTATAGTAACTCCAAGAACCGCTCCAAAGCCGGGATATACTAAGAATACAACACCGGTACCATCAAGAACTACCTATACAGCTTCTCAGACAGGATGGCAGCTGACTGGCGATAAATGGACTTACATAAATGCAGATGGATCAGTTCCTAGGTGCAAATGGCAGAAGATAGATGGAAAGTGGTACTACTTCAATTCTTCTGGCTATATGAAGACAGGAATGATTAAATTAAAAGGGAAAAGATATATTCTTTTAGCATCAGGAGCCCGTGCTACAAATAGGTGGGTTGTCTATAAGGGAAAGAAATATCATGCTGATAAAAATGGTGTACTTGCTAAAGGAAAAACAACGATAAAAGGAAAGGTTTATTACTTTAATAAGAATTGCATAATGAAGAAGGGTTGGGTAACCCTTGGTAAAAAGAAGTATTATTTTGGCAAAAAAGGTGCTATGTTTAGGAACCGTTTGTTAAAAGAGGACGGAAAGACATACTTCTTTGACAAAAATGGCGTTATGGCAAAGAGCAAGTGGGTAAAAATCAAGGATAAGTATTATTATTTCAATTCCAGAGGTAATCTTGCCAAAAACAGAAAGATTGGCAAATATACAGTAGATAAAAACGGTGTCAGAATAGATTAGTAAAAAAGGACAAGGTACTCAGTTGTACCCTGTCCTTTTTCTAATAATGGATGCATTTATTGAACTAATATATTAAACGTTCTTATTAACGATACGTGTCTCAGTCTCACCTGTTTCAACATCTATGAATCTTGTAAAAAGAGAAACCTTATTATCATCGTTAAGTGCATTCCATACGATATCAGTAAACTCGTCGAGATTATTTGTCTCAAGTGAAAGTGGTGTTGGCTCACCTTCGAAACTTGGAAGTGGCTCACCGTCACCCATATATGTGTGGATGAAATGTACTTCTCCGGCAAGTGGAACATCATATGAGAATGTGTATCTGCTGCATGCTGCAGGATTTCCCTTATTGCTCTTCAGGATTGACATCTCATAGTTGAACTTTGTATCTCCGCTTGTAGAAGTTTTGAATGAGTCCATATGAAGGATTCCTGATATACGAGGAGTATAGTTTGGACCGTCTGGCTCGAACTCTCTTGTTCTGAGTGACTGTTCAAATGTCTTTCCCTCTGCCATCAGATCATATATTGTATCAGTCTGATCACCGTTTGTTACAATAGTATCTGTTCCGAGTACTCTTACAGGTGAGTAGATGATAAGACTTGGATCTTCGAGCTTTGAAGGATCAAATGCCTGAGTCTTGATTCCCTGTCCTTCTTCTACGAATACTCTGTTTCTGCTGTTACTTGATCTACCCATGATGAAGTAAGCGATAGCAGCTTTCTTACCGTCAGGTGTAAGACCTATAACGATACCTCTTCCGGGATAACTTGTTGCGCCAATTTCTTCTGCGAGTTTTTTGTTTTCCATCTTAATCCTCCTGAATGAAAATACACTTTTAATTCCCTGGCCCATAGATAAACCTCCACTAAAAATGATTCTCGTAAATAGTAGCATACCAAACATAATGATTCAAGGACTTGTTCAAAATACAGATAAATGATACAATAGATCATGGTTTGCTGACTAAAAATATATGGTTTGGAGCAGTGTATGCTAAGGTATGAAGATATAGATGATATATCTGACGGAATAAAGTATAAAGACAGTGATATAGCACATGTTGGAACTCGTGGATGCGAAGGCTGCAGTAAGTGCTGCGAGTCGGATATGGGAACAACAATAGTTCTCACTCCGTTTGATGTATATGAACTTACAAGAGGAACTGGAAAAAGCTTTGATGATATGCTGGTAAGCTTTCACATACAGCTTTCTATGATAGATGGTATCGTACTTCCTCATCTTAAGATGGACGAGGGATGCAAGTTTCTGACAGATGGAAGATGTTCAGTACATCAGTTCAGACCGGGCATATGCAGATTGTTCCCGCTGGGCAGGATATATGAGGGTAAAGATTTCAGTTACTTTATCCAGATTCATGAATGTCCAGTGCCAGATAAAGAAGAAGTAATGATCAGTGACTGGCTGGGGATAGAAGACCTGCCTCAGAACAGTTCTTTTATAAATAAATGGCATCGCTTTATTCATTTTGAGCAGAAAAAGATAAAAGAGATAAGAGAATGGACTGCAAATGAAACCAATCGGATTCAGCATCTGTCTGATGATGATCTGATAGTATATGCTGGTATAGTAGGAGATGAGGTTGATCCGGATTCAGATAAGATTGATGAATACCGACAGAAGAAGATTCAGGAATTCTATGATGCTTCAGATGAAAGTATTAAAGGCGTTATGAAGACGGTGTTGGGATATTTTTTCCTGGACAGGTATGACACAGATAAAGATTTCTATTCTCAGTTTGATGAAAGAATGAAGAAATGTCTGGCGGCACTTAGAAAAATCAATCAATAATTACCGGAGAAACAGATGGCAGATAAAGAAAGAAAAGCACTCATAGCCATGAGCGGAGGAGTGGACAGCTCTGTAGCTGCATTTCTCATGAAAGAGAAGGGATATAGTCCCATCGGCGTGACTATGATGCTTCATGAATATGATGAGGTGGCTGCGGCAAGTCCGTACAGCTGCTGTACTCCCGATGATATAGAGGATGCAAGGGTTGTATCTTCTAATCTGGGAATCCCCTTCCATGCAGTAAACTTTATGGAAGGATTTAATGAAAAGATCATTGATAAGTTTATCAGAACTTATCTTGACGGTGAAACTCCGAATCCATGTATAGATTGTAATAAATACATGAAGTTCGGAAAGCTTTTCGAGATGGCTGAAGAGGAAGGCTGTGAGAAGGTCGTGACCGGTCACTATGCAAGAGTCGGAAGCACATTTGATGAAAGCGGAAAAGAAATATATTTTCTAAAACGAGGCGTAGACAGAACAAAAGATCAGACTTATGTGTTGTATTTTCTGACTCAGAAGCAGCTTCGACTTCTTGAATTCCCCGATGGAGATTATGAAAAAACAGAGATAAGAGAGATTGCCGATAAGATAGGTCTTGCTGTTGCTAGTAAGCATGACAGTCAGGACATCTGTTTTGTTCCTGATGGAGATTATGCTGGTTATATCGAAAAAAACGGTGTAGCTCAGATGAAGGAGAAAATGGGAGATCCGCTGCCCGAGCGAGAGGGCCTGTTCGTGGATATGGAAGGACATATCTTAGGACAGCATAAAGGATATTTTCATTATACGATCGGTCAGAGAAAAGGACTGGGGATATCGGCTGCTACTCCACTTTATGTGGTAAATATAATTCCTGAGACAAATCAGGTGATATTGGGTAAGAATGAAGACCTTTTCACTAGAAATGTTAAAGCCAGGAATTTCAGTCTGATTGAATGGGAAGACGAGGAGGCTGTTGATCTTAAGGAAGATATAAGACGAAGAGTTACTGCTAAGGTTAGATACAGAGCGGTTGATACACCGGGAGAGATAGTAATTCATCCGGACAGAACAGCTGAGGTGACATTTGATGAGCCTGTCAGGGCCGTTACACCCGGACAGAGCCTCGTAATCTATGACGGAGAATTCTGCCTCGGAGGAGGAATCATCGTCAGAGGTTAAAGCTTTGGTTTTCCTGAAACTCAAGCTACATGAATAAAATATTGCAGGAGGGAACAGATGACAGAAAAAGAACTTTTAAAGTATGCCAAAGACGGAGAAAAGCTTTGCCGCGGTTGTGATGTGGTAGATGAAAACCTCTACAGTGAATTCGGTGTAAAAAGAGGACTCAGGGATATAAATGGTCATGGAGTTTTGACAGGTGTTACAAATATATCTAAGATCATATCTTCAGAGATAGTTGACGGACAGGAAATCCAATGTGACGGACAGCTCTGGTACAGGGGATATAACGTTATAGATATGGTTGAAGATTTTGGTTTTAAGAGATTTGGTTTTGAAGAAGTGGCTTACCTTCTTCTTTTTGGAGATCTTCCTGACAGAGAGAAGCTTGAGAAGTTTAAGGATGCCCTGGGAAGTCTGAATCACCTTCCTACGAATTTTACTAGAGATGTTATCATGAAGGCACCTAGCCACGATATTATGAATTCGATGACGAAGTCCGTACTGACGCTTGCTTCATATGATGACTATGATGTTTCGGATCTTTCTATTCCGAATGTTATTCGTCAGTGTCTGGCTCTTATAAGCGAGTTCCCTATGCTTGCTGCTTATGGTTACTGTGCATATAATCACTACGAGAAAGACGACAGTATGTATATACATCGTCCGAATCCGAAGCTCAGTACAGCAGAGAATCTGCTCCGAATGCTGAGACCGGATAAGAGTTATACCAAGCTTGAGGCTCAGGTTCTTGATGCAGCGCTTGTTCTTCATATGGAGCATGGTGGCGGTAATAACTCTACATTTACAACAAGGGTGGTTTCTAGTGCCGGTTCTGATACATATTCCGTTATTGCGGCAGCCCTTTCATCACTTAAGGGTCCTAAGCATGGCGGCGCAAATATTAAAGTTATGCAGATGATGCAGGATATAAGAGATCATGTTCCTGATTACAGCGATAAGGGTGTTCTGAAGGATTATCTGTCTAAGATAGTAGATAAAGAGGCGTTTGATGGAAGGGGCCTTATCTATGGAATGGGACATGCAGTTTATTCTATCTCCGATCCAAGAGCAAGAGTATTCAAACAGTTTGTTGAGAAACTTGCGGTTGATAAACATATGGAGAAGGAATATGAACTGTATTCAAATATCGAGACACTTGCTCCAGAGATTATTGCTGAGAAGAGGCGTATCTATAAAGGTGTAAGCGCAAATGTAGATTTCTACAGCGGTTTTGTATACAGTATGCTTGGAATCCCGATGGAGCTTTATACTCCGATCTTCGCTATTGCGAGAATAGTCGGATGGTCTGCGCACAGAATTGAGGAACTTATTAACGTAGACAAGATCATAAGACCTGCTTATAAGAGTATAATGAAAGAGCGGGAGTATAAGTCGCTTGATAAGAGATAAAGAAGAATTTGAGACATAAAAAACAATTGTCACACAAAGATGAGAGAAAGGTTGACAATTAAAAGGTTATCTGATATCATCCACTGGTGCTGAGATTTATTATCTCAGTATCAGTGGTATTTTTTTGGAGGACTTAAAGATGGACAGCAGCTTTTTATTGGTATTTGGAGTATATCTTCTTATCTTCTTATACGTTGCTATAAGAGATACAAAAAAAGTAGAAGACTTTAAAGATTATGCAGTTGCCGGGAAAAGACAGGGAAGCTTTGCGGTTACAATGACTCTTCTCGCTACTGCTCTGGGAGCGTCTACGACAATAGGAATCACAGATACAGTTGACCAGATTGGATTCCCAGGAGTATGGTGGCTTCTGTTTGGAGCAGTGGGACTTATATTTCAGTCATTTATACTGTCTGAAAAGGTAAGAAAGATAGATGCAGATACTCTTCCCGATATGGCAGGAAGACTTGTAGGAAAACCTGCAGAACTTCTGCTGGCTTTGATAATAGTAATCTCATGGATTGGAGTTATAGCCGGACAGTTTGTTGCGCTCAGCAGTGTTATCACATATGTGATTGGAAGAAACAGTAAAACTATAAGTGTTATCGTTTCTGTGATAGTTATACTGTATACAGTTCTCGGAGGACAGCTCTCTGTTATAAAAACAGACAGGATTCAGTTCTTTATAATAGTGATCGGTGTACTGATCACACTGTTCTATCTCTACTATATAAAAGGTGGAAATACATCGGAAGTGGTTAATAATATCGAGCTTCTTAATTCAAATTACAGACCGATAAATCTCTTTACTCAGTTTTTTGTAATAGGAGGAGTTTACTTTTTGGGACCAGATATCATGTCCAGAAACTTCCTTGCTAAAGATGAAAAGGCAGCAAAAAAGTCGGCACTTTTTGCTGGAATACTACTCGCAGTCTTCTCTGTAGTTATTACAATGATAGGAATGTGGGTGAGATTTAACGTGAGTTCTGAGGAATTGGGAGATAACAAGGCACTTCTTTATGTGGTATCTACTATGCCGAGAGCTTTCAGCGCTGCGCTGATACTGGGACTTATATCTGCAATTCTTTCATCAACAGATACATGTATAATCAATGCATCTACAATATTTGTTAAAGATATTCTCAAAAAAGACAGTGTGAAGCTGATCAGGATAACAGTTGCTTTTCTTGGTGGCATTTCACTCGTTCTTGCCATAAGCGGAAGAGGAGATATCATGTCACTTCTTACAGGCGCTTACTCTATCTACACACCAGGAATCATCTTCCCACTGTTCATCGCAATAATGGTGAATGACAGTAAGAGGATACGAATGAAAATCTGGCTTACAGCGGTAGTTATCGGAGGACTCTTCGGAATTGCCGGAACGTATTTTGGAAATGTAGTCGTAAAACTTGGAGTTCCGGAAGGTTTTATCTCATATCTTCCACTTACGGGAATGTTCATATCGCTGGCTGTGGCATTGATTTCTGTGAAGAGAAATGAAAAATCAGAATAATCTTAATGGATTAAGGGAGATTTGAAATGAATACTGAAAAACTGGTAAGTGAGATAATAGAAGGAAGAAGACTGGAACGTGATGAGGGACTTCATACCCTCATCCATTTTTTTGAATCTGAGTCATTAGATATTTTTACAGAGGGAGCCGATAAACTTAGAAAGCATTTTATCGGAGAACGTGTAAATCTATGTGCCATTGTTGCGGGAAAGAGTGGAAACTGTGGAGAAAACTGCAAGTTCTGTGCCCAGTCAGCGCATAACCCGACTGGATGTGAAGTCCATAAGCTTATGGAATATGATGAAATCTATGCAGAAGCTCGTAGTGATGAAGAGGCCGGAGTAGATAGATTCGCTATAGTAATATCAGGAAGAAAACCGTCAGGCGAAGATTTTATGAAGCTTTTGGAAATATACAGAAAACTGAGAGATAATCTTAAGATATCACTTTGCGCTTCGTTAGGTTTTCTTTCACAAGAACAGTTTAATGCACTATATGCGGCAGGTGTCACAAACTATCATAATAATATAGAAACATCCAGATCATATTTTGAAAAGATATGTACCACACATTCGTTCGATGATAAGGTAGCCAATATCTTGAGGGCAAAGAAAGCCGGATTAAATGTGTGTTCCGGCGGTATCATAGGAATGGGGGAAAGTTTTGGCGACAGAATAGACATGGCATTTGATCTGGCAGAACTGGAGATTAAGTCCATTCCGATAAATGTACTCCTTCCGATAAAAGGAACACCTCTTGAAAGTATTCAAAATCTTTCGGAAGAAGAGATACTTAGGACGATAGCTGCGTTCAGATTTATCAATCCAGAGGCTGATATTAGAATGGCTGCTGGAAGAATTCTTATAAAAGATAATGGTAAAAAGGCATTTGAGAGCGGAATAAGCTCAACAATAACCGGAAACATGCTGACAACAACTGGGTCGACCATTGAACGGGATATTAGCATGCTGAAGAGCATGGGGCGGTAAACAATTGTTTTAAAACATTATTATGTTTAGACAGTAATCTCTGGAATGTGAATCTCAACCGTTGTACCCCCCCCCATTTTTGTGGGAGAATTTATCTCTAAAGTGGCATTACATAAGGCTTTTAAGCGTTCTCTCACATTAGATAACCCAATATGAGGATTGCGGTTTTTGTTAAATGAAGAAGTTGATTCATTTGAATTAAAACCGGGGCCGTCATCTTCTATTATAAGAAGAGTTTCTCCGTCATTTTTCTGCGTGCGAA
Organism: Eubacterium sp.; assembly: GCA_017539165.1. Taxonomy (GTDB): domain Bacteria; phylum Bacillota; class Clostridia; order Lachnospirales; family Lachnospiraceae; genus Eubacterium_Q. The sequence continues at coordinate 68,559 of JAFYHN010000085.1, read as the reverse complement.
TTTTGATATGGAGCGGAGATAGTTCCGGATCTACTCCATGCTTAACTGCATTTTCGACTATCGGCTGAAGAGTAAGAGGCGGAAGAAAGAAAGCAGTGTGTGAGATATCATAATCTACATATAAAAGATCTTTGAACCGAACCTGTTCAACATCCAGGTAAGCTCGGGTATGCTCGAGCTCCTCAGTGAAAGGTATCGGTCCATTTTTTACAACCGCATTAAGGTTTTTTCTTAGATAGGTTGAAAAATTACCTATTGTGAACTGGGCTTTCTTAGGGTCCTGTTCACAGAGATAATATATACTCGATAGCGTATTGTAGAGAAAATGAGGTCTGATCTGGAGAATCAGATTGTCAAACCTCTGTTTGTTTAACTCATTCTGCTGATTAATATACATTTCCACATTTTCCGATGAAATAGAAACAAACATGATGACAGAAACAAGAACCATACATATTGATACAAACAGAAGACCATTGATAAAGGATTGTATGATCAGGCATATCAGGGGTACGATCAAAAATAGAAAAAGTGCGACAAAACGTTTTTTTGTCATTTTATTTTTCCTTCGGAGAAGACCTATAAGGTTAGTGAGCATCAAAAGAATGGATGGAGCCAATAATATAGGATATAAGGTTCCACGATGATAATGATTGGTGTCGTCAAAAAAGTAAATGTCAGTATTATACTGTGAAATTATCAGAATGATCATATATATCATCCAGAATAACAGAGTAGTACGAAAGAATAGACTGCCACGTATCTTTTCATGGCTGAAACCGAGTATCACTACTGTCATAGTAACCATTAATAAGGAAGCCATAAATGATTCAAAGATAAGAGTCACCCTCGACATTGTAGTAAATTCAGGACCGAGAAAGTTTTCGGATAATAATTCTAGAAAATGAAAAATGGTATATAAAAGAACAATACTAAATACAGTAATAAAAAATAAACGTGTAGATTTTCCAACATACTGAATCGTTATTGCTATTGAAAAACCTATTAAAGCTACAACAATCCCTGATATTGCTAATGAAATATTAATTACGTCTATTATACTGACCATAATTAGATTAACCCCCTGACCGGATGTCTTAGTTTATTGAGCTGTAATTCTACATCGTCAAGCTGTATTGGCTTGACTAAAAAACCACATGCTGGAGATTCCCAGGCATCCAGGGCGTAATCGGAAAAGCTGGTAAGAAAAATGATATTTAATAAAGGGTTAATATTGATAAGTTTTTTTGAAAGATCAAGTCCACTCTGAGTACCTATTTCTATATCAAGAAATGCAATCGATACATTACAATTCTTCACATAATCAACTGCTTCAGAGGGTTTAGTAAATCCTTTGATCTCTGCTTTGGGCATAGCCCAAGACATAATAGGAAAGACCCCATCTATAAGAATGGGTTCATCATCCACAATTATCACTTTTGGTTTTTCTTTGTCGGATGAATTACCGATCAGACAAGAAATATCTATCTCAAGACATTCAGAAATCTTACGTATAGTATCTATATCAGGAATCCGTCTTCCGTTTTCCCAATTAGCAATACTGGAACGGTCAAAGCTTAGGAGTTGAGCCAGTTGCTGTTGAGAAAGTCCTTTTTCGTGACGGAGGTCCTTCAAAATCTTAGCAAAAGTCGAATCCATTTTTTACACCCCATATATATAATTGTACCCCGTAGAAAAAGTATATAATAATGAACGTTAACTGTCAAAGAATAAATTCATTTGTCAAGTACTTTTTATAACGAACGTTAAATTGTGACAGAATGTCACAACTCGATATAAATTATTAAAATTTTGTTACAATTCTACTTATATTGATAAAGGAATAATACGCAAAAATGGAGTGATTGAGAGACTCTTTTTTGTTTTATTTTCAGTACAAAACTTATAAGAAGGGGGTAAATAATTCTTTTGTGGTACTGTAAATAAAATGCGAGAAATAAAGTGACTGTTTCGGGAGAGGAAAAGGAACTGAAATGGTTCAAAGGAATAACTGGAAAGGAGAAGAATTTTATGGAGAGTAACAGTATGAAGAGTACTCGCACGATTATTAAACGAACGTTGTGCTATGTACTTACAGCAGCTATGGTCATATCGGGATTTAATATGATTCCTGGAATGACTATCAAAGCAAAAGCGGCATCAGCTAATTGGAATTTTGTTGAGCTCGAAGATGGCCGTTATAAGATTTCGCCTGCGTCTGCACCAGGTCTGGCGTTGGATAAATATGGCGGAATAGGAAGTATGAGTGAAACAAATGTGCAGGTACATACTGATAATGGTACAGCTGCACAGCGTTGGATTCTGAAAAATCAGGGAAATAAAACCTACAAAATACAATGGCAGGGCAATGATTCTTATATGCTTGATATAGGAGGTCATTCAAGCGATTTAGGTTCTACAGATACAAACGTTGTAATATGGACAGGAACTGAGAAACCATCACTTGAAAATACTAATGCATTTAAAATAGGTAAGTATAGTCAGAATAATGTTGATGGATATTTTATCTATTGTGGAACAAATGGTTCGACAGACTATGTGTTTGATATTGAGGGTGGGATTGTTGTAACTGGAAAAAATGTTCAGGCACATGAACTTCTTGGAAACGCTAACCAGCTTTGGCAATTTATTCCGATAACATATACGGTAAAGTACGATTCTAATGGTGGTTCAGGTTACATGGCTGATCAGGAGATTCAATTTGATAAGGCTACAAAGCTCAGCAAGAATCTCTATACAAAATCAGGTTATACATTTGCAGGATGGACTACGGATGCAGCTGGAACTACACCGGCAACACCTTATACAGAACAGGCAGAGGTAACTAACCTTACCCAAACAGAAGGTGGATCTGTAACACTTTATGCAAAGTGGACTAAGAATTCTTCAAAGATAACCTTTGATAAGAATGCAACAGATGCAACAGCCGGAACTACTTCTATTGAAGTGGCTAATGGTGGAGTTGTTGCTGATATTATAGTACCTACAAGATCTGGCTGGATATTTGACGGATATTGTATTGGTGATACAGATATAAAGTTATTTGATAAAAATGGTTCTATAGTTAAATCTGTTACAGATTATACTGATGATGATGGAAAGTGGATTTCATCTATTGATGTAACTCTAAAAGCTGTATGGACTAAAACAAACGGTAATGTAACATTTAGCAATAAAATAGAACAGGATTTCTTTGAGAAAAATGCAGCTACTCCGGTTACTGCATATAATAATGTTCCCGAAGCAAAAGAGATTGTTGCTGATACAGAAGTATCAACAATAACAGCATTTGATATAGCAGCTGTTCCTACAAGAACTGGATATACATTTGCTGGTTTTGCAGATGAACTCTCAGGCGGAACAGAGGTATTTAACGCTGATGGAAAGATAGCAGATGAAAATATTACAAGTAAACTTAATGGCAAGATAGTTGAAGATGGCAAGTGGGTATATCCTGGTGCAATCACACTTTATGCACAGTGGATACCAAATGAATATACTCTGATATTCGATAAGAATAAGGGAGAAGGAAATGATGTAACTATAAACGGAAATTTTACTAATGGATATCCTAAGAAGGTTACTATTAAGAATCAGAAGATGCTTGATAAGGCTCTTATTGGATTTGCAACAAAGGCAGATCCGGGAGCAGAGGGCTACGAACTTGTTTATAGTGTATCAAAGGATGATATTAATGAGTTTATACTTAATGATGACATTCCAGAGTCCTTTAAAACTTATCCTAATAGCGATGCAGTTACATTATATGCAGTGTGGTCAGATGAGACATACAATATTGCCTACTATGATAGAGATTGGACTATCATAGCTGAAGAAAATGCAACTGTTGATAAGAATGCAACTACAAGAATAGGTGAGTATCAGACTGCTACAGCGGGTCAGTTTATGCTTAAGTCACTTGTTGAACTTGATGATAATTACAATCCAGGTGAGCATGCGACAAAATATTATGATTTTATAGGATGGAGTACAATTCCTTATGATACAGAGGCACAGTATGTTCCGGGTAAACAGTATCAGGGAATGATAGCTCATGAATATGGTAAAAATGTAAACCTCTATGCTGTATGGGTTAAGAAAGCTGGCGCTGGTGCGGATATCAGCTTTAATGGAAATGGAAGCTTTGACGCACCTGCAACAAATATCCCTGCAGATGATGAAGTGGTATTTGATGAAGTAGATGAAAATGGAAAATATGCAAATTATAAGATTGAATCTGCATATCAGCCAGTGAGAAAAGGATATACTTTCCTTGGATGGTCTAAGAAAGCTACCGAAACAAACGAGGAAAATATCTATAACCCTGGTACATCTGGTATAAATGTAAAGATCTATGAGGATACAGTTTTCTATGCTCAGTGGAAGATCAATCCATTGGTTTCTTATGATGTAAATGGTGGTGAATTTGCTGAAGATAAAGAAATAAAGGCTGAGAGATATCCTTCAGGAACAACGATTCTTGTAGTGAATCCTAGAACAGAATCTATGATAAGCAGAGTTGGCTATACATTTGTTGGTTGGACAAGTAATATCGATTCTACAGTTTATAGTTCAGGAACAAGTACAATAATCAATCCTTCGTTCACTATGCCTGAAAAGGATGTGGTTTTTAAAGCTAAGTGGCAGAAGAATGTATATGATCAGAACGTTATAGCAGACATAGGTCCTGATGTTTATTCAGTTAGCTATACGGGAACTTATAATAATGATGGTGAGATAACAAAGCTTGAAGGTACAAATGAAAAGATTGATGTACCGCTTTCATATGATACGAATACAGGAAAGTATACTGGAGCTATGGCAAGTATTCCACATGATGCGAGTGTTGTTCTCACAGTAAAAGTTAGTTCTGAGTACAAAGCGGATGATGTAAAGGTTGAGATTAACGGAGCCGTTTATAAACCAACTTCTACAACTGTTGAATCTGTACTTCCGGATGTTGCGGAAGATGGAAAAGGAAAAACTGTATTTACATTTAAAGTAGAAAATATCACAAGTAATGATTTTTCTGTAAATATAAGTAATGCAGCTCTGAAACAATATAATATCAAATATGTTTCGACAATTGGAACAATTCCGGATACTATTACTAGTTCTTATAGTGCCGGAAGCGATATTACTCTTGATGATCTGACAGAGACTGATCAGTACTCATTCAAGGGATGGTATAAGACTGCAGAGGATGCTAAGGAACTTAATGATTCTGCTAAGATTACCGCTATCCCAACAACCGCAAGAGGAGATAAAACTTTCTATGCTGGTTGGGAAGGAAAGAAGTATAAAGTTACATTTAATAAACTTAAAGGTACAACAAAAGCTATAGGAGCAGCAGAAGATGCAGATTCTCAGGAACTGACATATGGTACGGAAACAGCCCTGAAGACATTTGCAGAAGCATTCCCAGAGACAATTGGACCTAATGGAGTAGAATTCCTTGGATGGGCTAAGTCAGAGAAAGATGCTTTTGATCATAAAGTGGCTTATACAGATGGTCAGATTGTTAAGGATATTGCTAATGGAGACATTACTCTTTGGGCAGTATGGGATATCGATGAACTTACTATATCATTCAATGCAAATGGTGGAAAGTTCGGTGGAACTAAACTGTCAGTAACAAAAACCATAAAGTATGGCGATACTCTCGCAGAAGCAGTAGCTGAAGTTAATTCGAGTAAACCATCATATACTGGTTACACATTTAATGGTTGGGCTAAAGAGAATGATGCAGTTACGTATATAACGACTCATGATGAGCCACTTTATAATGATGCTGTTTATTACACTGTTTGGCAGCCGGATCAGCATACATTCAGGTATTATAAAAATAGTGATGGTGGTGATGAAGCAGCCGAAATTACCACATATAATGGAAAGAATATAATAATTGGTAAGGCAGGAAATGGATTAGAAACAGATGAAGATGTTGTACCTACAGTTCCAGAAAACAAGGTACTTCTTGGATGGACTCCTGCAAATCCAAATCCAGATAATACAGTAACATATGCTGTTGGAGAAAAGATAACAGTTAGTCCAACATCAGGAACAAATCTTTATCCAGTATTTGGAGATGGCAATCAGCATATTCTTACTTATAACTCAAATGGTGGCAAGATAGTTCCTGCTCCAGATGCAACTTATCTTACAAAAGATGTTGATGGTTATAAAACAAAGGTTATAAGCACAATTCCAACCAGAGAAGGGTATGAATTCGTTGGTTGGTCAGAAGATGAAAACGCTAAAGCAGATTCTACTGATATAGTTGAATCTGGTGGCTATTATACTTATGTTGTTCCAACTGAAGGAGTGGTTTATAGTCATACCCTCTATGCTGTATGGACACCTATCAAGTATACGATAACTTATAATGCAAATAAGGCTCCTGAGGTGGCAGCAGCTATAGTTAATAAAGTAGCAGCGGATGCTACTGTTCCGGCACTTAAAGAAACATTAGATGACGGACTTGTTGCAGTCGAAGGAACTACATCATATAAGCAGACATTCACATATGATGAAACAAGCAAAATTGCAGCTCCTCAGTTCGAATACCCTGGATATATATTTATGGGTTGGGCTGAAAGTGAGACAGGAAATGTAGTTTATAAGAATCTTCAGGATATCTTAAACATGACAGATGTAGATGGAACAAACTTTACTGTTTATGCAGTATGGAAGATGGATACACCGCTCACGGTTACTTACAGAGCTAATGGTGGAATACTTAAAACTGCTGAAGAAGGTGCAGATCCATATGTTGATCCAGAAGATCAGAAGTATGTAAGAATCGCTGATAAGATTCAGGTAACCACAGCTGATAATGTGTATATAAGAGATGGTTACAAGTTCCTTGGCTGGTCAGCTTCACCTGATAACTATGGATATAAGGATGTTGTTCCAGAGTCAGGTATAATAGAGGCAGGAAAAGCATATGATCAGGAAGATGTAAATAAGACATCCACTGTTACACTTTATGCAGTATGGCAGAAACTTCCGGAATTCAAGATTGTATATGATCCAAATACTGGATCTGGAAGTGTTCCATTTGATAATAATACATATCATATAGATACAGATGCTACAACAACACATAATGTAGTAACGCTTGATGCTTCTGTAATACCAGGTAAGACAGGTTATACATTCCTTGGTTGGGCGCTTAAAGCTGATTCAGAAACACCAGATTATAAATACATTGTTGCAACAGGCACAGATGCAGCAAGGATAGATCCTGCTACAGAGGCTATTCCAGAGACACTTATAACAGATGAAACAGCTGAAACAAATACGATAAAACTGTATGCTATATGGAAAGCAAATACATATAAGGTTAACTTCTATCAGGGAGCTAAAGCAGAAGCTAATAAGATAGGTGAGCAGGAATTCAAATATGATGATAAAGAAGGAAAGCTTACCAAGGTTGCAGATCTTAAGTATGTAGTTACTGAAGGTGAAGATGCAAATGCATATAAGCCAACACCTGGATATGAATTTGCCGGATGGGCATTCAAGAATGGTGGAACATTAGCACTTGAAGATGGTTCGGCTATAGAGAATCTTGTGACAGGAGCTGATGAGGAAACAAGTACATTTGATCTGTACGCAGTAGAAAAAGAGAAGATATTACAAGTTACATTTGATGATGACTTTAATGGAATCGGTGAGAATTTCCTTGAAGATAAGGAATTCTTTGATACCGGATGGGGTAAGGCATCAGTATTGATCAAAGATAGAGCAGCTGATGATGTTGTGGCTATTGATGAGTCATCAGAAGATGTATTAGAGAAAACAGGTATAGATAATACAAATCATAAATATCTTGTTAAGTACACAAGAGCACTTAATGATATCACAATTCCGGAAGCACCGGGATTCACGTTCAAAGGATACTATGCGACAGTTCCAGATACTTCTGCAGGAGCTACTAAGGAAGTTATGTACTACGACGCTTCTGGTAATGCAGTCAGAACTGCAGACTTTACAGAGCCTATAACTCTTAAGGCTAAGTGGGAAGCTACAACATTTGATGTTGTATTTAAAGAAGATGGTAATCAGATTGATAAGTTCAATATGACTTATGGACAGAAGTTTGTAATGCCGAATACGGTTAAAGGTCTGTCATATAAGAGTGATTACGAAGTAGTAGGATGGACTTCATCAGTTGATAATCAGCATCCAGAGACTGCTGATATAGCAAATATGTCAGGAACTACTAAGCCAGATAAGTTCGATCTTAATAAGACATATTCAGCAGTTATCATTGCTAAGCTTTATAACAACTACAATGCAGATGTTACACTTTATCCGATATATAAGACTACGGTTGAGTATAACGTATACTTCTCAGCTGAGGGAGCTACAAATGTTCCTGAGACTCAGAAGATTAAGTGGGAAGATGATTTTGTAATAAGCTTTGATGATGATTCAGTAATGAAGACTCCAAAGATGACAGGATATGCATTCATTGGATGGTCAAAGACTAAGGATGCTAAAGAAGCAGAATATGCTTACGAATCAGGTAAGACATATAAGATTGAAAAGGTAAAAGATGACTTTACACTTTATGCAGTATGGTTACAGATACCTGATATTAAAGCAATAGAGAAGACAGTTAAGTATACTAAGGAAGGCTGGGATATAACAGAACTGTTTGTAGTACCTGATGGTGCAGGTAAAGCTACATACAAACTAGCAGATGGAACGACCGGAGCTGTTCTAAGCGAAGATGGTAAGCTTACTGCTACAACAATTGGAACATATGTGATTGAGATCACAACAGCTGAAACTGAAGGATTTACAGCCGGAATGGCAGAAGCAAAGCTTACAGTAGAGAAGGCTGAGGGAGATGGAACTCTAACAATCACAGATGGAAAAGATGAGATTACTGAAATTGCATTTGCTGATGCAGCTAAGGTTGAACCTGTAATAGCAATCACATCAGGTGATAAGAAGCTTGATGAACTCGGTGAAATAACCTATGAGTATAAGCTCATTACATCAGGTGATGATGCATACACAACTGAAAAACCAGTTGATGCAGGTGAGTACATTGTAAGAGCAACTGTTAAAGACGGAGATCTTTATACAGGATTTACTAAGACAGCTACTTATACAATAAGCGATAAGCTTAGGGCAGATGGTGTCGTAAAGACATATAAGGATGATGAAGAAGCAACTGAATTTGTAGAGGATAAAGATACAATCTCAGTAAATATAGAGATTACTTCACCTACAGAATCAGAAGATGCTGATTATAAGCCGGTAGTAGAATACTCTTATAAGGTGGCTGGAACAAGTGATGAAACTTATACAGATAAAGTACCTACAAAAGTTGGCGAATACACAGTACGTGCAATAGTAGGAGACACCGCTAAATATGTAGGATTTACTGTAACAGCAAACTTTAAGATAATTGAGAATTCTGATAAAGCTGAAGCAGAAGCTAAAAAAGCAGAAGTAACTAAGGCTGAGGCAGATGTTCTCAAGAGACTTCAGGATGTATATGATACTCTGAAGAACTCAAACAATTATACAGAAGGACAGCTTGCAGCTCTCGATGCAGCATATAATACGGCTAAGGCAGATCTTAAAAAGAAAGTTACAGAAACAATAGCTAATGATGCTGAGATTACATCAGAAGGCGTTGCTGCAGCAGCAGAAAAAGCTCTTACAACAGCTAAGGAAGCTCTTCTTGAGGCAGTTAAGACTACTGCAGCAAATGAAGCGGCTGATAAGGTTGTTGAGGATGCTAATAAGGATGCAACAGCAGTGCTTGAAAAAGCAGGTCCTATAGTAGCTGATACTGAGTATACAAAGTATATCAAGGACGATGTAGATAAAGTAATCGAAGCTATGGCAGCTGTTGATACAGCTAAGACAGATCTGGCAGGCCTTCCTGCAGATGCATCAAATGATGATAAGGAAGAAAAAGCAAAGGCACTTCAAGATGCTGTAGAAGCACTTGATAAAGTAGTGGATGATGCGATTCTTCATGCAGCAATAGCTGAGGCTGTTATGAATCAGGAGAATATCCAGCCATTCGTTAAGAATGTAGCAAAGGATAGTCTTGCAGAATATGTTGAAAGAATTAAACCTGATGGTCTGACAGAAGAAGAGAAAACAGCTTATGATGCAGTAGTAGAAGCAGCTAAGAAAGCGATTGAAGATGCAAAGAATAATGAAGACGTATTAGGTAATCTTGAATCTGGAAAGAAAGCAGTTAAGGCGGCAGCTGAACTAATTAATGAGACAAGAGCTGCAGAAGCTGCAAAAGCAGAGGCGGGAACAGCATCAACATTAGCAGAGCAGGCAGCGGCTGATGCTAAAGCTAATGAATATGCTTCAGAAAATGATAAGCAGAATATTGATTCGGCTAAATCAGATTTAGAAACTGCAAAGGCGGCACTTGAAGCTGCTACGACAAATGAAGAAAAGATAGCAGCAGCAGCGGCGGTGGATGCAGCAGTTAAGGCTCTTGATGAAGAAGTTAACAAAGCTAATCAGAATTCAGCAGCTGCAAAGAAAGATGCAGATGAAGCTGCGGAAGCAAAGGCGAAGGCAGAGGAAGAAAAAGCTGCAACAGCTAAGGCACTTGATGATGCTAAGAAGGCTGCAAAGAGTCGTCTTGAAGATGTCTATGATGCAAAGAACAAATCTGATTACCGTGATGCTCAGCAGAAGGCACTTGATGCAGCTAAGGAAGCAGGAGCTAAAGCTATTGATGCAGCTACTACTCCAGAAGAAGTAGATAAGGCACTTGCAAATGCTAAGTCAGCACTTAATGCAGTAAAGACGGATGCTAAGCTTACCAAAGAAGAGCAGGAGGCAGCAAAGAAGAAAGCCGCTGAGGATGCTGCTAAAAAGAAGGCTGCTGAAGAAGCTGCAAAGAAGAAGGCCGAAGAAGAAGCAGCTAAACAGCCTAAGATAGATCCTAATAAGGAGACATTCTATACATTATTCCTTCGAACTACAAGGGTAACAAAGAATAGTATTACGCTTTCATGGTCTAAGGTTGATGGTGCAACTAAATACACCGTTTATGGTGGTAGTTATGGAACAAAGATAAGAAGTATTGTTACATTGTCAGGTAACAAGAACACTAGAAAGAAACTGAAGGCTGGTAAATTATATAACTATTATGTAGTTGCATATAATGCAAAGGGTGAAGCTTTATGTACATCAGCAAAAATATATGTATCTACAAAGGGTGGAAAGTATACTAACTACAAGTCAGTAACTACTGTTGCAAAAGGAAATAAGGTATATCTTGCAAAGGGTGAAACATTTAATCTTGGAGCAAAAGCAACTGTGGCAAATAAGAAGCTTGTGATTAATAAGAAGCGAAAAATCAAGTATATTTCTACAAATACAAAAATAGCTAAAGTCAGCTCTAAGGGAACTATTACAGCAGTAGCTAAGGGAACTTGTTTCGTATATGTATACGCACAGAATGGTGTATATAAGAAGATTAAGGTAACAGTAGAATAAAATTGTTGAATCATCTAGGTTCACAATTTTCCTTTCCAGGGTGGGTCGGCACATTAGTGCCGGCCCACTTCTTTGTGAACAATTTCAAATCTGGTAATTAGCAGATTTGTTTTTTCTTTCTATAATGAAACTGCAACAAACTTATACCGGCTTATTATGTTTAATATATTGTATCTTGTTGCAGATACGGAAAGGAGACGGTATGAATAAAATGTGTGGCATATGATTAAAATGAATTCATATGCCACATATTTTATTTCACTGCTTTTTATCCGGAATAAATTCTATGAGATCACTGGGTTCACAATTTAGTTCATGGCATAGCCTGTTTATGAATGATAGCCTGAAATTGTGATCACATCGAACCCTAGTCGATTCCGTTGCAGTAATGATGTTAAGCTTTATCAGCTTATACATTGTTATATTGTTTGTTTTCATGTAAGAAAACAAAGGGTTGAAAGAAATCATAGGCGTAAGCCTCCTTTCATTATTGATACTTTCAATTTTGCTAAAAAACACTGTCCCTGCTAATTACCAGATATGAAAAAATAGCCTCAAAATGCCTTGCGCTTCTGCAAGGTTTTTTGAGGTGGGAAAGGGTGAAATGCGTTATTGAACATATACTATTTTATTGGAAAATTAATAATTTTGATAATAATACTCTTGTTTGATGTTAATGATGTTATGAACGTTTGATTTTTGCTGATTAGCATTTTTTTCATTTCTGGTAATTAGCAGGAGAGAATCAATTACATATAATGAGGATGTAGTGACATACTATTATTAATCGGGAGGTGAAATATGAGCAATTCAAATAGGAATAGACGTAATAATACTCAGAAATACAATTCTTCTTCAAAAAGTAGTGATAATGATAAAACTGATAGTTTGATAGGTGAAATAGATAAAGTGGAATCTTCATCGACTGTGGATAGTGATTTTGTAAAACTAGATGAACTCGTATATGCGCCTCTTCATGCATTAGCAGAATCGGATTATCATCTTCGGGAGGAAATTATACAAAGTATAAAGAGTCTTTCACAACCAAATATAAAGGGTGATGAGCAAATGCTATTTTTAAAAACATTAAATATAGCATTTGAACAAGTGAGAGCTAATGATAAGGAAAAATACAAGGTAGACACATTACAGGTACGGGTTCCGCTAATGTCAATTGTTCCTTTGGCTAATTTAGGGATTGATGAATCAGAAATAGATTTTTCGGCTGAAGTGAGATCTCAAGAAAATCCTTATGATAATGTTAGAAAATTTGAAGCAAGAATCTGTTCACCAGAGCAACGAGATAGTGATTTTTTACCGAGGGTTTCGTATAAAATAAAAGTAAAGTCAATACCTGCAACAGAGGGAATCATGCGGCTTATAGACTCACTAGGTGCTAATCAGGTTGCTAAGCTACTCAAAAGCAATGGGGTTGATGAGGATGGAAATCCAAATAAAAATATAACAGAAATCAATGATCTTAAATCTAGGGTTACTAAGTTAAAACAGATATATTCGAAAATTGATGAGGTGACTGATGATATGGAGCAGATGAATAAGATTAAAGATAATATATCTACGAAAGGCCAAAATCCTATCTCAGCAAAAAAACAAGCAATATTGGATGAAATAATAAAATGTCAGGACGCAATAATGAAAAAGGAAATATCATGTGTAATTTCAGAAGAAACGCATCAGAAGAATTGATGGATGAAGAATATACTAAACTCATTATGAATCTTAAAATTATTTATGATTATGTTATCAAAGAAAAATCTGAAAACATCTTATGGGTAGAGGATGTAGAAATAAAAGAATATAAATAAGTCGGTAGTAAAAGAAATGTTAAAAACTATATAGAAAGTGAGGAACAAGATATGGGTATTTCTGACCAATTTGCAGGCCTTCCTATGAAAGATTTGATTGGAAGTCCTCTTGCGGCTGCTGCAGACGCAAGTATTAACCTGGCAAATTCTACGGCTGAGTTTATAAATAAAGTGGGATTTGATGACAAAGGAAATGTAAGAAATGTAACATTTCAATATGAAAAGATTAGTAAGAATGATGATGGAACAATGAATCTAGATGCTATGAAAGTTGATGTTCCTATGCTTGCAATTGTTCCTATTCCGAATCTGCAGGTCGATGAAGTGAATATACTTTTCGATATGGAAGTAAAACAGAGTGAAAAAAGTGAAAGAGCAATTGACCTTAGTGCATCTGCTTCGGCGAAACTGGGTATCGGTCCATTTTCTGTAAATGTGAGCGGTAGTATCAGTGTTCATGACAATAATACAAGAAGTTCAGATAATTCAGCAAAATACCATGTGGATGTGAGGGCAGCAAATCATGGTATACCTGAGGGCCTTGCAAGAGTTCTTGATATGATGGCTGCAAATGTAGCCCCATCACTGATTGACAGTAAATTAAAAGATGAAAATGGCCAGGATCTTTCAGGTGAGGCAAAGGCGAAAGCGGAAGAACGTAAGCGCATTATGAACGAGATGAAGTCACTTGAAAAGAAGGTGAATGCTGCACAAAACATTCTGGATACAAGTATTACATCAATGAAGCGAAATATGGATGATCAGCTTGCACAGTATAGAATGGTGCTCGTCAAAGATCCTAAAGTTAACTTCTTATCGTTAAAAAATGTTATACAGACATTAAATGATAGTCTGGCGATAGAAAAGGACGAGAGCAAGAGAGAGGAAATAAATGTAAAGATAGCAATGAAGAAAGCAGAGCTGGATAGGGTATTAAAAGATGAAAATGAAGAGGATGATAATAGTGAAAATATACTCGAAGAACTAAATCTAAAGTGGGCTAGTGCTGAAAATATGCTTGCACAGAATATTAAAGACTTAGCTTCTGATGATACTGAACTAAAAGAAATATCAGACATATTGGGATTGGTTGGTTTGTCTTCTGATGGGAAAGAAATAGTTAAATATGAATCAAACAGCGCTAATAAGTATGATGCAATCTTGAAATCTCAGAATCTCGCAATACAAAATCAGCAGAAACTTAATAAGTTAGAGAGTGAGTATATGGAGAAGAAAGAGGCGTATGATCAGGCATTTCTTAGTTAATCGGAGATAGAAAGTGAGACAGGAAATGGAAAATAGGAATGAAAAATTAAATCTTTATGACGTTGGTTATGTAAAACTAGTAACTGTAGGGAGCATCAATCCTAATAATCCTGTTTCAGAGGAGTCAAAAGAGAAGCAGTTACAATTGTTGAACCGCTGCTTGAATGACTTTCCTAAAGGTAAAATTTTATGTATAGACAGATGTATTGGCAGATATCAGGTAGGCGAGCATGAGCTTATAATGGAGAAAGTCACATACCATGTTGGTTTTAAACGTAAACCATTTTGGGAAGAAGAGGCTGATTCATAAAAGAGGAATTGGGGGTGAAAAATATGAGAAAAGATGCTATAGAAGAAGAGATAAAGGCTTCCTATATTTCAGAACGTCATTATTCCGGATTGATAGAATATATGACTAATAGAAAAATGATAGTCGCATTCCGACCAGCAGGCAGACATACAATAGACAAACTTGCTCTTGGAGCGGCGGCTAAACCACATAAAATTCTGGCAAAGACCATAAAACCAGAAGAAGTGGCTTTAAGGAATCCGGTTATATTTCGAAAAGCTGATTTTCACGTGAATAATATTGATCAAGCAAAAGGTGCATTATGTGGACTTGTAGGACGAAGGAATGAATATGGTCAAGTAGTAGGTGTATATTTATCTTCTAAAGGCGTGGAACGTTTTTCAGATGAATATGATATCAGACATGTAGAAGGTACAAATCAGGGATATATCGAATTTGATAGAATAGAAACGCTTCTGGATTGGATAATCAAGGTGCTCAAAGAATCTGAAGAAGAAACTTATGATATATTTAAATATTTCATAGCAGGTGATTATGATATGCACGAGGTGCTGAGAGTGGTGTCGGATACAGAGATTGAGCATTTTCCGGCTGATTCTATTTCAGAGGCTAAAATGCTGTATGGTATGAGCAGGGCAGCGGTAGGAGAGTTTGTTGATGAAGAACTGATTGAACGGTTTGAACCATTAGAATTCAGTCCTATCCAGCATGGAGCTCAGGATAACTATATTGATCATACATATATTAGCGAGCCATATGTGCCAATTGTTGAGAAGGTTGCATTACCGTCTCTTGAGATAGCATTTTTTAATGGTATTGATGGTACGTGGGTTGAACTAAATAATGATATTGATATAGAAAGTGTTTATGTCAATAAAAGTGTAGATCAAAGTAAGGATATAAGAGAGTATCTACAGATGTGGGGAACTGATATTGCTGATCATTGGAAGATAGAAGATGATGAGATATTAGCAAGCCTTCTTCATAGTGTAGATAGAACCTATCTGCAGGATGTTGCGGATAGAATTTGGGAATGATTATCTGAGTGTATTCTTTGATTAGTGATGAGCTCTATATTTTCCCTTTTTTACATAAGAATGTAGGATGTACGAAAAATATTGTGCTTCCTACATTCTTTTTGGTGAACAATTTATTCCTTTTGCTTTGCAGGAACCAGTGCCAATCTGAGTACATAGGCCAGAAAATCTCCTATGATCGTGATCAGTCTGTGTGTGATCGACAAGGTTGTTACGAGTCCTCCACCAATGACACTCTCGAGTAGTAACAGGATTACAATTTCCCGCACTCCGACCCCGCCTGGGGCTCCCGGAACGACAAAACCGAGTACCCACGCAATCACATAGCCGGAGATGATCTTTGCCGCCGTCTGTAATTCAAAAGTTCCCCCCATGTAACAGTACAGAACAACCATGACAGAGCCCAACAGAAATAGTACCATCCCGTCTAAAAACATGTTGCGCAAAACGGTAAGTAACAGTTCTTTCGGGCTGACGTCCTCCAGAAATTGTTTGATTTTTTTGCGAAATACAAAAAAAACTACCGCAACGAAAAGGATTCCAAGTGCGATCACAAGCGCGATCATTGCTTTATAGGATTCTCCTACTTTATGGAGTGCGATCTTTAATTGTGAAGCGGAAACGACCACTGCCATGATAAATGCTACACTTACCAATGTCAGTACTTCCAATACGCTAGCTGCCGCCAGTTTTTTCTGGCTCATCCCCAGTTTTCCCGCAAAAAGATTTCTCTCCACATAATGCATCACATTTCCCGGAAGATACTTCCCGATATTGGCTTTGGCATAAACTGCGACCGCTTCTTTATGTTTGTCTTTTTTGCCGGTAAAAAGAGCTAGCCATCCGTACCATGCCGAGCCGGACAGAAATACCGTTCCGGTCTTGATCAACACACAGATGATTACAACCAGTATAAATATCGGCCAGTTATCTATGTTGGAAAAGTCAAAACCCAACTTATAGATTGCTCTGATCACAAACAGAATGGAGAGGATGGAAACAGCCTTTCCCACAAGTTTAATAATTTTTTTTATAGTCTGCTTTTTATTGTTTTGTTCTTCCATGTTTCTATCCTTTAACACAATCGGCCCAACCTAAAAACTTAACAGTGCTCTGATAAAGCACATATAATAGTAGATAAGCCACATCGGCTTTTTTTCGAGTTTGTCATAGTTTTCTTCAGAATATGCCTTGTTTCTGCACGCAAGATAATAGGCAAGTCTGTGATTCCATTTACACTTGGCAGAATCATCCAGCTTGATATTCTTACCCTGTTTTTTGTAATACTCCGTTTTGGCTTTTGCCAGATTATATTTAAATACCAAAGCACGTTTCTGGCTTCTGATAATCTTGGTGTCACTGATATGACTGTCCACAAGTACCCCGGCATCTACCGCCGACTGATACATTTCCATCGCCTTTTCGTTACGGATCACGCAGCTGGTATGCTTGATCGGATTGCTTTTCATCTCCTTTAACCAGATATCACCGAAACTGATATCCGCATTCTTTGCATACTGATCCTGGCAGACCATACAACTGTTCTGCGCAAAATAATACGCATTTTTGTAGGCACAGATCGTCTTGGCATATGAGAATGAGACTTCTGAACCGTCCGAATACTGAATAGAGGACTGACCTCTCCAGTGACCTCTCTTATAATACAGGTGAACGGCATTTTCAAGGCTGATCCCCTGTTTTTTGATCGGTAACAGAGTTGCCTTGTCACAGCAGCTTCCACAGCAGTACAGTCCCAGTTTCAATACAATCTTGTCTCTCAACTGCTTATCTTTTTCCAACATGGCGCAGAGGGAACGCATCTGACAGGGAATGAGAACAACTGCAACCCTGCCGTCAAATTTTCGTACCATATCAATATGCTTTATAAGTGGCATAGTCAGATATACGCTGGAAGATGCACTTTTGATCTCTTCTTCGCTTGTTGCGATAAATGTATCATATGTCAACTGTCCGTCGCGGATTGCCAGTTTGGTTACCCATGCACCGTCAATCTGTCCTGTTCTAAGCAAATGGCATAAAAGAGCGGTCACCATTCCGCCGCTGGATACGTTTTTGCGCATTTCTACGTCTTTTGCGTATCCCATTCTGCAGGCGATATGCTCCCCCAGATACTTTTCCGTGTGAGCGTAATCAAACAGCTTACCGCTTTTGGGCGGTTTCTTACATACTTCATCGATTACTTCCGATATATATTGGATATTGTTGCGGGAGCTTTCCATGACGTCCGCATGGTGATCGGAGAGTTTCTTACGGATGACTTCCTCATCCTGTTCAAATTTTTCAAAGCTGCTCTTCAGCTCCGCCAGATCTAGCTTTGAAAAATCAGCAGCATACTGTCCGAGTTCAAACATATCCAGAACTTCCTGATATTTATGACTCCATCCTATTAAAAGCACCGGAACCTGTTTTTGAAGGGCTCCGATCATCGCATGGAATCTGGATGCGACAAGATACTTACAGTGATCGATATACTCACGAATCTCCTCGGCATCCATTTCTTCGTGATACCAGCGTACCATTGATTTGTCTTCTATCGCCTCGTAGATGGCATCACCAATCATCAGATCGTTATTGCGTGGCTTTTCGGAATGGATTCTTGCCGCATTCGCCAGCATAAACACTCCATATCCACGTTTGTTTAGATACTCTATGAACTCGACCATAACGGTCTTGTAATCAATTCCAAGTTTCGTACACTTTTTCAGCACCACCGAGCTGATCGACAGTCCTACCACTTTCCCATTCCAGAAAGAATCTTCTTTGCATCTGGCTTCCACCTTTTGTGCTGCCTTTTCATCATCCTCCATGGTAAAGGCACCGTCCGCACAGAGTCTGACATTCTCTGTAATGCCGATCTCTTTCAGATTTTGAAGTGTACCGTCACCTCTGGCAATCACGAGTTTGAGCTTGGGAAGGATCCACTTGGCCAGGAAGCGGTTCCAGCCGTTTTTAAATGTTCCCATCGCCTGCGAATACTTCACAACAGGTGTCCCCACCAAAAGTGGTACCGCTGCACAGACAAATGCATATGTGTTCATGACAAAGCCTCTGCTGTCCACAAATGAGATTCCGGCTTCATCCACGACGAGATCGGTTTTGCGATATGCAGCGATAATCTTGTTTTTCTCAATCAGCTTCCTGATCGGAGGGCACCAGATAAACAACCGGTATAAAACTGCAAGAGGAAAAGCCAGAAACAATAACTGCTCCGGTTTACATGAAATGATCGAAATGAAATCCCACGGAACCTGTTTCTTATCCTCCGAAGGGTAAACACTCATCAGGTTAATATTTAAACTGTGTCCGTACTTCTCGCGAAGTTGACGGATGGAGCTTTGCAACATGGCTGCGGCTCCTTTATTTCCGCTGTAACTTGCCGCTGTAATGGCAATCGTTATATCTCTCAATGCTTTGCTTCCTTTCAAAAACCTTTTTTGCACACATACACAAGAGTATATCCGTAAATCACCGAAATGACAAGTGGCGGTTTGTTTTTGTGAATCTTGTTAAAATGAAGCGATTATAAATTTTTCTTTAAAAAATAATTGTTTTGTGCTAGAATCTAAAGGCGTTTTTTTCCTAGGAGGATTTTATCATGAGTAAAGCTATTGAAATCAGGTGGCATGGTCGTGGTGGACAAGGTGCCAAGACTGCTGCACTGCTGCTTGCAGACGTTGCATTTAACACGGGAATGTATGTGCAGGGATTCCCGGAATATGGTCCGGAAAGAATGGGCGCTCCTATTACAGCCTATAACAGACTTAGTGATGTGGAGATCAGAAATCATTCTAATATATATAATCCGGATTATGTTGTGGTAGTTGATGAAACACTTCTTCACAGCGTGGATGTTACTTCAGGTCTTAACAAGGATGGTGCCATTGTCATCAATACTGCAAAGCCTAAAGAAGAGATTATTCCACTTCTCAAGGGATATGAAGGAGATGTTTACACTATCGATGCGCGTAAGATATCGATGGAAACACTTGGTAAATACTTCCCGAATTCGCCTATGCTTGCTGCTATAGTAAAGGTATCCGGCATAATGTCACAGCAGGATTTCCTTGAGCAGATGAGAGGCTCATACCAGCATAAGTTCGCTAAGAAGCCAGAAGTAATCGATGGAAATATGAAGGCTCTTGAGCGTGCATTTCAGGAGGTGCAGTAATGGCGAATAAAGAAAGACTCGATATAACAAAATTAAATGAAAAGGCTCCATATCAGGATATTACTCCAGGTAATGCCGTATACGGCGGTGGCGGAGCTGTCAGCTTCAATACAGGTGAGTGGAGAACTCAGACACCTGTTATAGATTGGGACAAATGTGTTCAGTGCCTTCTGTGCGCTCCTATGTGTCCTGACTCATCTATTCCTGTAGTTGATGGAAAGAGACAGGATTTCGATTATGATCATTGTAAGGGTTGCGGTATCTGTGTAGGCTGCTGCTCCTTCGGTGCAATAACAATGAGGGAGGGACTGTAAGATGGCAGATAACGAGAAAAAGGTACGTCCTATAGATGTGCCATCAAGAGAAAGTAAGAGTCCTTATGATGCTGAATACAGAGAGCAGAAGAAGGAAGCGAGTAAGAACAAGATTCAGGGAACGGCTGCAAAGAAGAGAGACAGAATGTCAGGAAATGAAGCAGTTGCACTGGCTATAAAGCAGGTTAATCCTGATGTTATGCCGGCATTCCCTATTACACCATCTACAGAACTTCCACAGATGGTATCAACATATATATCAAATGGAGAGATTGATACAGAGTTTATCCCTGTTGAGTCAGAGCACAGCTCAATGAGTGCTGCAATCGGTGCATCTGCTGCAGGTGCAAGAGCACTTACAGCTACATCATCAGCAGGTCTTGCATTCATGTGGGAAGAGCTTTACATAGCAGCTTCAGACAGACTTCCGCTTGTACTTTGCCTTGTAAACAGAACTCTTACAGGACCTCTTAACATCAACTGTGATCATTCAGATAGTATGGGCGCAAGAGACAGTGGATGGCTTCAGGTATATGCTGAGACAAATGAAGAAGCATATGATAACTTTATCATGGCTTATCGTGTAACAGAACATCCGGACGTAATGCTTCCGATGATGGTATGCTACGATGGATTCATCACAAGCCATGCAGTTATGAATATAGAAACTCTGGATACTGATTCAGTACGTAACTTTGTTGGAAAGTATGAGCCTGACAACTTCCTTCTTAACAAGGATATGCCAATGGCAGTAGGACCATATGCTAACTCACCATTCTATATGGAAACAAAGTTCAACCAGAGAGCAGGCATGAAGAATGCAAAGAAGGTTATTCTTGATGTTTGTGAGGAATATGAGAAGGTTTCAGGACGTAAGTATGGCCTTTTCGAAGAATACAGAATGGAAGATGCCAAGTACGCTATCGTTATCATGGGTTCTGCAGCAGGTCAGACAAAGGATGCGGTAGACAAGCTTCGTGAGTATGGAATACATGTCGGAATGATTAAGGTAAGAGTATTCAGACCATTCCCAGGAGAGGAACTTGCAGAGGCACTTAAGAACTGTCAGGCAGTAGCTATTCTTGACAGAGCAGAGAGCTTCACGGGAATGGGTGGTCCTCTTGGTTCAGAACTTAAGGCGGCTATGTATGATGCAGGTATGAAGATTCCTGTAGTTAATTACTTCTACGGACTTGGCGGACGTGATTATACTGTTAAGGAAGCAAGAGATGTATTTAAGGATATCCGTGAGATAGTAAGACGTGGAGTTGAACCTCAGCAGTTTAAGTATGTAGGTCTCAGAGACAGAGATGCAGAAGTTGTTGACGAGTTTGCAGAGTTCAAGGGACCTGATAACATGGACATCAGACTCTCAGGAGATGGTGTTAAGATCACAGATGTAGAATAAGAAGGAGAAGTACAATGGCATATAATCTTAAAGAAGTTATGAGTAAGCCTGAGCGACTTACTCCGGGACATAGACTTTGCGCTGGCTGTGGCGCTGCTATCACAGCAAGAACAGTGCTTCGTGCACTTAAGGAAGAGGATAAGGCGGTTATCGGAAATGCTACAGGATGTCTTGAGGTTTCTACATATCTTTATCCTTATACAGCATATCAGGACAGTTATATCCACAATGCATTTGCTTGTGCAGGAGCTACACTTTCAGGTGTTGAGACTGCATACAACGCTCTCAAGAAGAGAGGACGTATTGATGAGGATACAACATATAAGTTTATAACATTCGGTGGTGATGGTGGTACATACGATATCGGGTTCCAGTCACTTTCAGGAGCTATGGAACGTGGACATGATATGGTTTATGTTTGCTACGACAACGGAGCATACATGAACACAGGTATCCAGAGATCATCAGCTACACCTAGATTTGCAGATACAACTACTACACCTGTAGGTAAAGTAAGTACAGGTAAAGTTCAGTCTAGAAAAGACCTTGCAGCTATCATGGCTGCTCACAACATTCCATATGTTGGACAGTCAACATTTACATCAGGTATGAAGGATCTGTATGAGAAGTCAGAAAAGGCTATCTACACACCGGGACCTGCATTCCTTAACGTAATGGCACCATGTCCAAGAGGATGGAGATTTGATGCTGCAGATATGGCAAAGATCTGTAAACTGGCAGTAGATACATGCTACTGGCCACTGTTTGAAGTTATTGATGGAAAGTGGATTCTCAGCTATAAGCCAAAGAATAAGCTTCCTATCGAAGACTTCCTTAAAGAACAGGGAAGATTCAAGCATCTCTTCAAGGCTGGAAATGAGGGACTCCTCGAAGAATTCCAGGCAGAAGTTGATAAGAGATGGGAAGAGCTTCTCAAAAGATGTGAAGCATAATATGCTTGTTTCGCGGGGCAGAGATGAACCTTTGTCCTGCGTTTTTATTTTCATAGTGTGAAGGATAAAAAGTAAGTATGAGAGATAAGATTAAGATTTCGAATTTAATAATGAGGCTGATAGTGCTTCTGTTCGGAGTATATCTGTTTTCGATTTTTGTAACGCCAATCTCGGTTGGTATCCGTAATGTAGGGAATCTTACCGGAATAGCTGTTGCTATTGTTTTGATCGGAGTGGTCCTGTTATGGAATCAGGTGAAGAAAGTTCTGAGTTTTTTGTGGGAGAAGAAAGTGGCTAAAAGGATTCTTGTCATTTTGTCTTTTCTTGTGGGACTTGTGATCGTTGGTGCAATAGGTATTACAATCCTGCTTTATCGTGGGGCTGTAGTAGATAGCTTGTTTATGCGTTCAGAAGAAGGTGGCGCTGGGAAAAGTGCTCATGTCCTTTTGGTGCTTGGCTGTCAGGTAAGAGGAACGTCGCCAAGTCTTATGCTGAGAGAACGACTGGATGCGGCGTATGAATATATGGTTGATCATCCGGATGCGGTTTGTATTGTATCCGGCGGACAGGGACCGGGTGAAAGTATTCCGGAAGCTGAGTGTATGTACGATTACCTTGTTAAGAAGGGAATCGATGGAAGCAGGATATATCAGGAAGATAAGTCGACAACAACGGCAGAGAACCTTACATTCAGTAAAGAGATTATGGAAAGAGAAGGACTTGGAAAAACAGTTGCGATGGTGACAAACGAGTTCCATGAATATCGTGCAAGAAGACTTGCATATAAATACGGACTTGAATCAATACCTGTTTCGGCTAAAACTGCGGGTTGGTTATTTCCGACATATTATGTTAGGGAGCTTTATGCTGTTCCCGGATATTTTCTGAAGTATTAATGTAATAAATAGCAAAAAACTACGTCATTTCGGTGACGTAGTTTTTAGATTAAGATGCGTATTTTTTTAAACAACCTTTTTAAGGTCTTCAGCCTTTGCGCGAACTCTATATATTACTTCGTTCTTGTATTCAAAGTTCTTCTCAACATTTAAAGTATACTTAATGTTAGCGTCTTCAAGTTTCTCGATCAGTTCATCTTTCTGAACTTCACTTACAATAAGGCTCTCTTTTTTACCAAATAATCCCATTTCTTTTTTCCTCCATTTTTTTAACCTACTAAATTATTACGGTTTCGTATTATATGGAAAGAATACCGGCTTTACTTCTCGTTTTTTGATTTGTTTATTTATTAGATTTTGTCATGTTGTACAAAAATAATAATATATTTGTGAATAATTACTTTTTTTTATAAGATTTTAATGACGATGATCGAATAGCTTAAAAAGAACAGATATCTTGCGTTAAATGATTTATAAGTCTATAATCAAAACATCAATATTTGGATGGGTTAATACTATGGTAGTTAAAGACGTAAAAGCTATGATCACCTATTCTTTCTCATATGCGGATGAGATTGGGTGGAAGAAGAATGGAATATATCCCCAGGATGCGGGGATTACACTTAGAAACCAGCTGAAGGATGACCTGCTGGTTTTCTTAGGTTATATATATGATGATAATAGTTCGAGTCTTAGTGCTCAGGTTGCATTTATAAATGATAGTTTACAGATTACGATTACTCCCGAGAACTTTCTGAGATTTAGGAATGAAAAATGTCTTGCTCCGGACATTCTTGAAAGGGTTCCTCTATCTCTTCAATATTTTATAAAGGATGATATATCTCCTTTTACAAGAAGAGCAGGTTATGGAATAGCTCTATCTAAATATCTGATCAATACATTCAATGATGTTGGGTGTTATTTTGCGGCATTTAGTGGAGTCAGTGATTACGAGGCTGAAAGAATTTCTACATATATAAATATGATGAATAATTATCTGGATGGGTTTGGACTTCTTGAGCATACACCGGTTGAGGTGCGTGCGGCTATGGGGATTGTTGATAAGCCTGAAAGGGTAAGACCAAGCAGTATGACATCGACCTATTCGGGAAGCTTTGGTTCGGACGAAAGAAGATATAATAGTAGATATTCCGGACGCAATATAGGTGGATCATTATTAGGGACGTTATTTGGTGCTTCGAATTATGCAGCCTCTCGTCGAGTTCATGAAGCAGAATATGATAAGCCTTATACAACAAGTCAGGCTGAGCTGGATGCAATGATCATGATGGAAAACTATAATAAAAAGTACGCCGGAACTGGAGCAGGCTTTGATAATAAGATGTTATATGATACTCCGACCGGAAATGTAGACAGAAGCATGGCAATAGATTCAGCTGACGGTATGAAAGTAGCAGAACCGGGAAAGGTTGATGGTACATCAAAAGCTTTGGGAGAATCTGAAACAAGAAAAGAAGAGGAATCATTGGAAGATCTCATGGCACAGCTGGATTCTCTTATCGGGCTTCAATCTGTTAAGAAGAATCTCAACAATCTGATCAATATAGTCAAGGTCAGCAAGCTGCGTGAAGAGATGGGACTTAAGACTCCGGAAATGTCTCATCATCTGGTATTTTCTGGAAACCCAGGAACAGGTAAAACTACAGTCGCACGTCTTCTTGCCAAGATTTACCATCAGCTTGGTGTTGTAAGTAAGGGGCAGCTTGTTGAGGTGGACAGGGCGGGACTTGTTGAAGGTTATGTAGGTCAGACGGCCCAGAAAACATCCAAGGTTTGTGATGAAGCCATGGGTGGGGTCCTTTTTATAGATGAAGCATACACGCTTACTAGTGCGGAAGGACAGGATTTTGGTCAGGAAGCCGTAGATACTATTCTTAAGCGTATGGAAGATAACAGGGGTGACTTTGTTGTGATTGTTGCCGGTTATACTGAACAGATGGAGGATTTTATAGATTCCTATCCGGGACTTAAATCCAGATTTAATAAGTTTATTGAATTTCCAGACTACACAGGTGAAGAGCTTCGTAAGATATATGATCTTATGTGCTATAGTCAGGACTATGTTCTGAACGGAGAAGCAGGTGAATATGTAAAAAGGCATTTGGAAGAAATGTCTCATTCTGACGAAGAGAATTTCGCAAATGCCAGAGAAGTAAGAAACTATTTTGAGCGTTGTGTCGAAAGACAGGCAAGCAGAATAGTTAAAAGCGACAATATAGATGCAAATGCACTTACTACCTTTAAACTTGAGGATGTTCAGGAGTAAGGCTGCATAGGATTTTTATATACTGCTGAGTGAGTGGTGATGGCTTGATGGTGCTTGGCAGGATGTAGCCGATATCCATGTAGTCATCTATCTCAAGTGGAATGGATACGATATCCGGGCCGTTCAGTTCGGAACTGATAACACCACTGCAGATCGTGTAGCCGTTTAGACCGATGAGCATGTTAAATAGTGATGCTCTGTCGCGGACAACAAGCTCTTTGTCACAGTCCATGGTGCTGAGTATTTCTTCAGAAAAATAAAACGAATTATGATTTCCCTGTTCGTAGGACAGTCTCGGATAGGGAGCGAGTTCTTCTAAGGAAACAGTCTTCTTCTTTGCAAGAGGACTGTTTTTTCCTATAAATATATGTGGCTTAGCTATGAACAGGGAATTAAAGCTGAGCCCGTTCTCTCTAAGAGTTTTCTTCATTATAGTTTCATTGAATTTGTTCATATATAGAATACCGATCTCACTAGTCATGTGAGCTACGTCATTTATGATGTCATATGTCTCGGTTTCTCTCATATGGAATTCATATTTTTCGCCTTCAAACTGTTTTACAAGCTCCACAAATGCCTCAACAACAAAAGAATAGTGCTGGGCTGATACACTGAACTTCTGTTTCAATGAAGATTTACCGGTGTATCTCTCGTTCATAAGACTTGCCTGTTCAAGAACCTGTCTAGCATATCCCAGAAATTCATCCCCTTCCGGAGTCGGTTTTATCCCCTTATTGGAACGATAGAAGATTGATATATTATATTCATTTTCAATTTCGTGTATAGCGGAAGTGAGACTTGGCTGTGCGATAAAAAGCTTTCTCGCAGCGTCGGTTATGGAGCCAGTCTCAGCCACGGTGACTATATAATGTAACTGCTTGAGTGTCATTTGGCATAATCCTTTCAAGTGCATAACTAAAAACTATCATTCATTGTAACATATAACATTTCAAATGACATCTCAAAATAAATGACATTACAAAATAAAAGGTTGACAGATTGGGACTTCAGAAGTAAAATGAAAACCGTTTTCAAATATGAAATGAAAATCATTTTCATTTTTGCTGATCGGTTTAGTAGGTTTAAGATATGAATAGTAAATCACAATATAAAACTAAACAACGTTCCGAGCTTCTGAATTATCTTAAGGATATGTCCGGAGAGCATGTGACGGTAAATGATGTCTGTGCGTATTTTGAGAAGAAGGGCAAATCTATTGGAATAACTACGGTTTACAGACAGCTTGATAAGATGGTGGATGAAGGGATTGTTAACAAATACAATCTTGAGAGTGGTAATTCTGCCTGCTACGAATATGTGGGTGAGGGGCATGCTCATGAGGGTGCCCATAAGTGCTATCACTGCAAATGTGATAAGTGCGGAAAGCTGATCCATCTTCATTGTGGAGAGATAGAGGAACTGATGAATCATATCCAGGCCAATCACCATTTTGTGATAAATCCAAGAAGAACGGTTTTTTATGGTTTGTGCGAAGATTGCTTAGATAGTTAGAAAAAGGATTACTATAATGATAAAAATGCTTGATAGATTCAAAAAGATAAAGAAGACATTAGTATTCTGGATGACAGCTGTTCTGTTATGTTCTATGCTTACAGCCTGTAGCGTGAACACGGGAAATCCGGATGGACCGACAGAGATTTACTATGCCGGAAAGCTTGGTGATGGCGCTGATACAACTCTTCAGGTTGTAACAACTATCTTCCCGGAGTATGACTGGGTTCGTGAGATAGTTGGTATGGGACAGAATGGCGCTGGAATGAGTGCTGCGGAATATGTGGATGTTTCAATGCTTCTGGACAACGGTGCGGACCTGCATTCATATCAGCCTTCTGCTGCTGACATAGCCAAGATTTCATCCTGTGATATTTTTATTTATGTAGGTGGTGAATCTGACTTCTGGGTAGAAGATGCACTTAAAAATGCAAAGAATAAAGATATGGTAGTTATAAATCTTCTGGATGTTCTCGGCGAACAGGCTAAAAAAGAAGAAGTCGTCGAGGGTATGGAAGATGAGGAAAAGGACAAGGATGATCACGGGGATGAAGATGGTCATCATCATGAAGGCGGCGAGATTGAGTATGATGAGCATGTTTGGCTTTCACTTAAAGATGCTCGTGTTTTCTGTTCTGAGATAGCTGATGTTCTTGCGGATAAAGATCCGGGCCATGCTGAAATATATAAGGCAAATGTTGATGCATACAATAACAGACTTTCACAGATTGACAAAGAGTACCAGACTGCAGTTGACTCGGCTGCTGTGAAAACAGTATTGTTTGGAGACAGATTTCCATTCAGATATATGTTTGATGACTACGGATTAAAGTATTATGCTGCATTCGTAGGATGTTCGGCAGAGACAGAAGCAAGTTTTGATACAATAATCTTCCTCTCACAGAAGATTGATGAGTTGAAGCTTCCGGCAATCTGTACTATAGAGAAAAGTGATCAGAAGCTTGCAAATACAGTTAAAGATAACACAAAAACTAAGAATCAGGAAATACTTACGATGAACTCACTTCAGTCGATCACTTCTTCGGAAGTAACGGCGGGAGTATCCTATGTGAATGCAATGGGAGAGAATCTTGAAGTATTAAAAAAGGCACTTGGTGAATGATAAAACATTAAAAGATAAAATATAAATTTTAAATGAAGGAACATGGTTATGTCGTACATTGAGGTAAAGGATGTTTCAATAGGCTACGATGGTAGCGCATTATCAAAACATTTAAAGTTCTCCGTCGACAAGGGAGACTATTTATGCATAGTAGGTGAAAATGGAGCCGGGAAGAGTACACTCATGAAGACTCTTCTCAGGCTTCAGCCTGCTATTAAGGGAGAGATAGTTTACAGCGATGAGCTGGGACAGAGTGACATAGGATATCTTCCTCAGCAGACACTTATTCAGAAGGATTTCCCCGCAAGTGTCTGGGAGATAGTTATGTCGGGTAATCTGGCAAAAACAGGTCTCAGACCTTTCTATAGTAAAGAAGATAAGAAAAGGGCGGAAGAAAGTCTGAAAAAACTGGATGCATGGGAACTCAGGAAGGAAACTTTCAGAAATCTATCCGGCGGTCAGAAGCAGAGAGTTCTTCTGGCCAGGGCACTCACAGCAACTAGCAAGATAATTCTGCTGGATGAGCCTGTAAGTGGACTGGATGCCAAGGTAACAGAGGAAATGTATAAAGTGGTTCAGAATCTGAATAAAGACGGAGTAACTATTATAATGATATCTCACGATATTACTACTGCAGTGAAATATGCCAGCCATATACTTCATCTTGGCAGAAAACAGCTGTTCTTCGGGAAGACAGATGACTATGTAAAGAGTGATGCTTATAAGTACTGGTCAACTGTGGGAGGTGATGACGATGAGTAAATTCCTGTATTACCTTAATTATAATTTTGTAATATATGCACTCATAGTTGGAGTGCTGATCGCTCTTTGTGCGTCGCTTCTGGGTGTGACTCTGGTACTTAAGAGATATTCATTCATCGGAGATGGACTCTCTCATGTTGCATTTGGTGCCATGGCGGTGGCAATGATAATGAAAATGACTAATCTCAATATTATCGTTATGCCGGTAACAATCATTGCAGCAGTACTTCTATTAAGATCTGGAAATAAATCCATGTTGAAGGGGGATGCAGCGATAGCTATGCTTTCGGTTACATCGCTAGCTTTCGGATATCTGCTTTTGAATGTTTTTTCCGGATCCGCCAATATTACGGGTGATGTGTGCAGTACTCTTTTTGGTTCTTTATCGATTTTGACACTGCAAATGAAAGAGGTAATTCTCTGCATAGTATTATCCGTGGTTGTTATTGTCCTTTATATTTTGTTTTATAACAAGATCTTTGCAGTTACATTTGACGAAACATTCTGTGATGCTACTGGAGTTTCATCAAAGAAATATAACCTTCTTATAGCTATAATAGTTGCGATAATCATAGTTTTGGGAATGAATCTTGTAGGAAGCCTTCTTATCTCGGCGCTTATAGTCTTTCCGGCACTTGCGGCCATGAGACTCAGCGGGACATTTAAAGGAGTGGTCATTCTTTCAGTTATATTCTCAGTGGTATGTTCTCTAGCTGGAATGATTACATCAATCATGTATTCTACACCTGTTGGAGCGACTATAGTGGCTATGGATCTTTTGTGCTTTGTAATATGTGTTATTATCAGAAAAATCAGATATGGGAGTGCATCATAAAATGAATCTAAAAAAGAAAACAGCTCTTTTTGCATGTAGCATGATTATGATATCTTGCCTTAGTTCATGCGGTTCAGAAAAGAGTGATAGTAAACTTAATAGTGGAAATAATGTTCAGAATGTTATAGAAGAACAGATTGCTAAGGAAGAGGGAAAAACAGAAAAAACTACTACTGAAACGGCTACCTATGTAGAGACTCCGACAACAGAACCGACTACAGAACAGCCGACAACTCAGAGTGCGAATCTTAATAATGATAAATCGGGAGTAAGCGTTCAGAATTCGACTGTGACAGATGCCTATGTTTCTGATACCGAGTCAGTTCCGGGTGCTGATCCGAATGTAGATGTAGATCTTACTGTTATGAACAGCGATATGGTTTATGCAACTGTTTATCAGATGATGGTAGATCCTGACAGTTACGTTGGAAAGAAGATTAAGATGGAAGGTGCATATTATTCGACACTCTTTGAAGACACTGGAAAGAGATATCATTTCGTTCTTATAAAAGATGCTATGGCTTGCTGTCAACAGGGACTGGAGTTTATATGGGACGATGATTCACATGTTTATCCTGATGAATATCCTAGTGATAATACTGAGGTGCAGGTGACAGGAACATTTGAGACTTATAAAGATAATCCGGATGATGATGTATTGTATTGTCATCTTGTAGATTCTTCTTTGGAAGTAGAATAAATATAGTTTGAAAGTGGAGCTTGCGGGCTCCACTTTATTTCTTTCTCGCTTTTTTTATATACTCGTGGTATACTGTAATTAACTATGGTCATTAGTATAACTATGTAATGGGGAGAATTATATGGTTGATATAGTTAAGCTGGGATACGATAAAATAATCGTTGATATGCTATACGAATACGGTGCGGATATCCTTGGTAGTTCGCTTTTTAATAAAGAGAGACAGTTTATACAGCATGGAGATACGACTACATTTGATCATTCATTATGTGTAGCGTATATCAGTTTATGGCTGGCTGTTCGCAGTAAGCATAAGGTGGATTTGAGGAGTGTTACCAGAGGGGCGCTTCTTCACGATTATTTTTTATATGACTGGCATGAGAAAAATGAATATCATAATCTTCATGGGTTTACTCATGCTCTCAAGTCTCTTGCAAATGCAAAAAGAGATTTTGATCTTAACAGAGTAGAGGAGGAGATCATTTACTGTCATATGTTTCCTCTGAATCTGACAAGAGTTCCGCGTTCAAGAGAGGCGAGGATTGTGTGCATAGCGGATAAACTGTGCGCAGGAGCGGAGACACTGTCTATTCTCCACTATAATCCTGCTATGGTTCAGGTTTAGGTTGAAGTTTATTACAGGAGGCTCTTATGTTAGATAACGGTCTTATGATGCAGTACTTTGAGTGGAATATGGAGAGCGAACCGGCACTTTGGGAT
Source organism: Eubacterium sp. (assembly GCA_017539165.1). GTDB lineage: Bacteria > Bacillota > Clostridia > Lachnospirales > Lachnospiraceae > Eubacterium_Q. The sequence continues at coordinate 36,898 of JAFYHN010000085.1, read as the reverse complement.
ATACTTAAGAAGGATGCTGATAAGCTGAAAAAATCTGGAGTTACGTCATTATGGCTGCCCCCTGCTTATAAGGGCGCTGAGGGGATAAAAGATGTGGGGTATGCTCCATATGATCTTTATGACCTGGGTGAATTCAATCAGAAGGGTACGGTCAGGACGAAGTACGGAACAAAGAAACAATACCTTGATGCTATAGAAGCTGCTCATAAAGCAGGAATAAATGTCTACGGAGATCTTGTCCTAAATCATAAGATGGGGGCAGATGAGGTTGAAGAAGTTACTGCTGAAGAATTCAATTCGTCGAACCGTTATCAGATGGTTGGAGAAGGAAAGACTATAGGAGCCTGGACCAAGTTTACTTTTCCGGGGAGAAAAGGAAAGTATTCTGATTTTACCTGGAATTGGAACCACTTTGATGGAATTGACTGGGATCAGGATCATTTTAAAAAATCTGTTTATAAGTTTTCGGGTAAGCAGTGGAGTGAGGATGTAGACCGTGAAAATGGAAACTTCGATTACCTGATGGGCGCTGATATAGATTTTAATAACAGAGATGTATTTGAAGAGTTTGTAAAGTGGGCTGTATGGTATGTTGATACCACGGATATCGATGGATTCAGACTGGATGCCGTGAAGCATATACCTGCATCGTTTTATAGGGATTTCCTGTATAAAGTTAGAGAATATACGGGCAAGGAATTGTTTACTGTTGGAGAGTACTGGCATGGAGATGTCAGAGTGATTACTGATTATCTGGAGGCGATTAAGTCAGAAGCATCACTATTTGATGTTCCACTTCACTATAATCTGTACCATTGTTCAAAAGCTGGTGGTTCTTATGATCTTAGAACCATATTGGATAATACTCTTATGCAGAAGAATCCTATAAAGGCTGTTACATTTGTAGACAATCACGATACACAGCCGGGACAGCCTATGGAAAGCTTTGTTGAAGAATGGTTTAAGCCTATGGCCTATGCAATCATTCTTCTTAGAAAAGAAGGTTATCCTTGCGTATTTTATGGTGATTATAAAGGGATACCATATAATAAGATTAAAGCTAAAAAACAGCTTTTGGATAAGCTTATGAAGCTGAGAAAAACAAAAGCTTATGGAGTGCAACATGATTACTTTGATGATCCGGACTGTATAGGATGGACCAGAGAAGGTGACAGAGCACATAAAGATTCCGGACTGGCGGTTATGATATCTGACGGCAAGGGCGGAACAAAGAGGATGTATATAGGAAAGCAGTTTGCAGGAGCTCATTTCTCAGATGCTATGGGCAATGCAAAGTACAATATTAAGATAGATAATGACGGGTGCGGAAACTTCTATGTGAACAGAGGCGACGTGGCTGTCTGGGTTCGTAAGGAACCAAAATAATTCCGAAAGGGTAGAGGAATGGCGAAAACCATAAGAACAGAAGCGGTAGATGATTTTTTTGAGGCTATAATGACTCTTAAAACAAAAGAAGAATTCTATCAGTTTTTCGAAGATATATGTACAACAAATGAGGTATTATCAATAGCTGAAAGACTTGAAGTTGCAAAACTTCTGCATCAGAATAAAACTTATGTAGAGATTGCTAAGCAAACTGGTGCGTCTACAGCAACTATAAGCAGAGTCAACCGTTCTATGGATGGAAACGGAAGTTATGATTTTGTATTTGAGAGAATGGGTATCTCAAAGGAGAAGGAGTGATCAAGTGGAGCCGGGTTCCATAGTACAGTTAGTGTTTCTTGTGGTTTTGCTGGTTTTGTCCGGGTATTTTTCATCGGCGGAAACGGCGCTTACCACAGTAAGTTTAAATAAGTTAAAAACAGTTGTGGATGAAGGTGGAAGAAGAGGACGAGCTGCAAGGCGAGTCATCAAAATGAGAGAAGACTCTTCAAAGCTTTTGTCTACGATACTTATAGGAAATAATATAGTGAATATATCAGCGTCCGCGCTTATGACGTTGCTCTGTACTGAACTGTTCGGAAGCGGATATGTGGGAGTGGCTACCGGTATACTCACATTTTTTATTCTTATATTCGGAGAGATAACTCCGAAGACCTTGGCCAGTCTGAATAATCTCAGCATGTCGCTGTTTTTTTCATTTCCGATATATATACTGATGATAGTTCTTACGCCGGTGATATGGATAATGGATAAAATCTGTAGGGGTATATTCAAGATACTCAAGGTTGATCCGGATAAGAATCCTGAACAGATGACTGAGAGTGAACTTCTGAAGATTGTTGATGTCAGCAGTGAAGAGGGAGTCATCGAGAATACTGAGAAACAGATGATAACAAATGTGGTTGACTTCGGTGATGCTATATCCAAGGAGATAATGATTCCGAGAACTGATATGGTTTGCCTGGATGTAGAGTCAAATTATGAAGAGCTGATGAATGTCATAGAAGAGGAGAACTATTCTAGAATCCCTATCTATGAAGAATCAAAGGATCATATCGTCGGTGTACTGTATGTCATGGATATTCTTCTGAAGCAGGAAAAGTTGAAGAAGGGTGAACTCAAGATCCGTGATATCATGAGAGAACCGGTATTTGTTTATGAGTATCAGCGTACAGCTGAGCTTTTTGCTGATATGAAGGTTTCATCAGTAACTATGTGTATAGTTCTTGATGAATATGGAGTAACTGCCGGACTTATCACCATGGAAGATCTGATAGAAGAAATCGTTGGTGATATAAGAGATGAGTTTGATGAGCATGAGAAGGAATGGATCAAGGAGATCAGTCCGGGACACTATGATGTGGACGGCGCGGTAAGACTTGATGATCTGAATGATGCAATAGGCACCAGCCTGGAGTCGGATAGTTATGATTCTATAGGTGGTCTGATGATAGAACTTCTTGACCGTCTGCCTGAAGAGGGAGATATGGTCAGAACCGGAGATACAACGCTAAAATGCGGTCGTGTTGAAAGAAACCGAGTTGAAAGGGTTGATGTTATCACGTCAATCTATTAAAATAAGGCTTCGAAAATGTGGTAGGGAACAGGAATGGATAAGGAACTCAGTGAATTAAAAAAAGAGATAAGAGAAAAACTTAAACTGGATTTTATAGTTCCGGATGATATACCTGATATGGAACTATATATGGAACAACTCACTGGTTTCATGGAAGAACATCTGAAGAATAATCTTCGAGGTGAAGAAGACAAGATCCTTACGAAGGCTATGATCAACAATTATACCAAGAATAAGCTTGTTCCGCCTCCGGAAAAGAAGAAGTATGATAGGGATCATCTGATACTTCTGATATACATTTACTATCTGAAGCATGTCGTTTCGATAGAAGATATCAGAAAGATCATGAAGCCTATCGTGGAAAAGGAAATGGACAGCGAAAAGCTGTTTGAGGTCTATACAAAAACCTTCGAGATGGAAAAACCCCAGTATTTTAATATTGAATCAAGCGTCGTTAAAGCTGCACAGATAGCTGATAAGAAAATCCCTAAAGAAGATGATGAATATCTTAACAAGCTGTTGTTTATCTTTATGCTGGGATATGACATTTACAGCAAGAAACGACTGATTGAAAAACTTATAGAAGAACTTCCTTCGGATTGATAATGAAGTGAAGACGACTGAATATGCAAAATAATCTAAAATGAGGAGAAAAATATGATAAGCGCAAATAACATTTCCCTGAGATTTGGGAAGAAAGCTCTTTTTGAGGACGTAAATATTGTCTTTACCCCAGGCAATTGCTACGGACTTATCGGAGCAAATGGAGCAGGTAAATCTACATTCCTTAAGATTCTTTCAGGACAGCTTGAGTCTACAACCGGTGATGTTACTATGGATCCGGGCGAGAGACTATCGGTTCTTGAGCAGGATCACTTTAAGTATGATGACTATAGTGTACTTGATACAGTTATCATGGGTAACCAGAGACTGTACGAGATAATGAAGGAAAAAGATGCAATCTATGCAAAAGAAGATTTCTCTGATGAAGACGGAGTCAGAGCTTCAGAGCTTGAAGCTGAGTTTGCTGAAATGGACGGATGGAATGCTGAAGTTGATGCAGCTACACTTCTTAATGGACTTGGAATCGAGACAGAGGATCACTACGCTATGATGAAGGATCTGGATGGTAACAAGAAGGTCAAGGTTCTTCTTGCTAAGGCTCTCTTCGGTAATCCGGATGTACTTCTTCTCGATGAGCCTACTAACCACCTTGATCTTGATGCTATCGCATGGCTTGAGGAGTTCCTTATTAACTTTGAGAACACAGTTATTGTTGTCAGCCACGACAGATACTTCCTTAACAAGGTTTGTACTCATACTGCAGATCTTGATTATGGAAAGATTCAGATATACGCAGGAAACTACGACTTCTGGTATGAGTCAAGTCAGCTTATGATCCGTCAGATGAAGGAAGCTAATAAGAAGAAGGAAGAGCAGATTAAGGAGTTGAAGGAATTCATCGCCAGATTCTCTGCAAATGCTTCTAAATCTAAGCAGGCTACTTCACGTAAGAAAGCACTTGAGAAGATTGAGCTTGAGGAGATTAAGCCTTCAAGCAGAAAGTATCCATTTATAGAGTTCAGACCTAATCGTGAGATTGGAAATGAGGTTCTTACAGTTCAGCATCTTTCAAAGACTGTTGACGGTGTTAAAATACTCGATGATATAACATTTACAGTAGGAAGAGAAGATAAGATAGCTTTTGTCGGACCTAAGACACAGGCTACAACAATGCTCTTCAAGATTCTTGCCGGCGAAGAGGAGCCGGATGAGGGTGAGTACAAGTGGGGCGTTACAACTTCACAGGGTTACTTCCCTAAGGATAATACTAAGGAATTCAGCAATGATCTTGTTATCGTTGACTGGCTTACACAGTTCTCGGAAGAGAAGGATGCTACATATGTAAGAGGATTCCTTGGAAGAATGCTTTTCAGAGGAGAGGATGGACTTAAGAAAGTCAAGGTTCTTTCAGGAGGAGAGAAGGTTAGATGTCTTCTGTCCAAGCTTATGATCATGGGAACAAATGTCCTCATACTCGACGAACCTACTAACCACCTCGATATGGAAGCTATCACGTCACTTAATAACGGACTTATCAAGTTCCCGGGTGTTGTACTCTTTGCATGTCAGGATCACCAGTTTATCCAGACTACTGCAAACCGTATCATGGAGCTTACAGATACAGGACTTATCGATAAGCAGTGTACATATGATGAATATCTTGAAAATGATGAACTTGCTCGTAAGAGACAGATTATGAACTACGATAGTTCGGAGCAATAAAAAATTTGCTAAGCTCTTACACCGCGACCCTTATGGTTTCACAAATATATCCTTGCTTGTTGCGCAGTGCGATTACGGGAATAATGATATAACAAGAGAAATAAAATAGCTGACAGACGAGAAAATATCGCTCGTTTGTCAGCTTTTAGTTTGTATGATAATTAGCAGATATGTTTGTTTATTTGAAGAGATAGTCAAGGAAGTCGTATACTGCCTGGATGTTTCGTTCCTGATCGCCAGTGAAGCCGATGTATATGTCGTTGTAGCCGATGTTAAGGGACTTGGCGAATTCTGTGTCGGAGATATCTATGGCAAACTGCTGTAAGTTACCGTCTTTGTCTTTTGCTGAGTATATACGATCATTGATCAGGTCATAGTGTTCTTTGTCAAGATAGCTGTCCAAAGGAAGAAATGCGCTTTCTCTTGAACAGAAGTCTGCCCCGTCTTTATCGGTGAATATGATATCGTAATAGTCGTCTGTTGAAAGAGTAAGGAAGTTTGTGTACTGTTGACTGGCACTTATTGAGTTGTCTTTTCCGGTAAAACCGAGATTGATGTTCTCTTTTATCTGATAGCCTTTGTATTTGTTAATAGCTTTTGCATATTCTTCGAATGCAGATGAATTGAAATCCAGCTGATTCAAGCAGTTAACTACTGCATAGGATATAACTATTGGTCTCGATGCATCATATATAGATTTGCCGACAGTACCTGCCAAAATGCCGATAAGTGCTATGAAAATGATAGCTTCCTTAAAATAATATATAAGATATTTTACTTTTTCGAAGGGATTCATGCCCTCCATTGTTTCTTTAAGCTCGGCAGCCTTTATCTTCCTGCGTTCCTTTTTTGACATGGACTGAAGTTCGAGTCGGTTGTCCTCTTTTTTTTCTATCGGTTTTTCTTCAAATTCTTTCATCATTTGGCGCATTGTTAATCTTTACCTCTGTTCATTATTAAAATCGAATATATAGTGGTTGTATTAAAAATTGTAATGTATATTGTGGTTGGGTTACGCAAACGGTTATTCAACACTATCTAGTCAGGTGAATAATGTTTTCCACAATAAATTGTAGAGTTTTACTATAAATATCGGGCTATAGTGTAACACATTATAAAAAAAATGAATAGTGCAAAGAAGAGATAAAATTCTGACAAAAATATAAATTTTTAGTGATTGTGTATAAAAAATGTTTAAAAACAAGAAAATAAAACTTGCATTATTGGTTAATGTGCCCTATAATACAACTTGTTGTGAAACAAAACACAACAAAATTGACAAACACAAATACAAAAATAAAAGGAGGGTTTTTTTGTGAAGAAGTTCAAAAAAACAATGGCACTCTCACTTGCCATGGCTATGGGTCTTTCTCTTGTAGCTTGTGGTGGTAGTGCATCAGAGACAACAGAGGCACCAACAGAAGCACCAGCAGCTGCTGACACAACAGAAGCTCCAGCAGATGACGCTACAGCAGATGCAGCAGCAGATGATTCTGCAGCAGCAGATGATTCTGCAGCAGCAGGAAGTGGCGAAACAATCAATCTTTGGACTTTCACAGAGGAAGTTAAGAACATGGTTGAGAAGTTTAAGGAGACACATCCTGACTTCAAGTATGACATCAACCCAACAATCATTGCTACAACAGAAGGTGCATATCAGCCAGCTCTTGACCAGGCACTTGCTGCAGGTGGCGCAGATGCTCCTGACATTTACTGTGCAGAGTCAGCATTCGTTCTTAAGTATACTCAGGGAGATATGTCATCATATGCTTGTCCATATGATGATCTTGGAATCGATACTCAGGCTGAGATTGACAAAGCTAAGATTGCTCAGTACTCAGTAGATATCGGAACAAACCCAGAATCAGGAAAGGTTGTAGGTCTTGGATATCAGGCAACAGGTGGTGCATTCATCTACAGACGTTCAATCGCTAAAGAAGCATTCGGAACAGATGATCCAAAGGAAGTAGCTGACATCATCGGTGCTGGATCACAGAACTGGGATAAGTTCTGGGAGGCAGCTGAAACTCTTAAAGAGAAGGGCTACGGAATCGTTTCTGGTGACGGAGATATGTGGCATGCTATCGAGAACAGCTCTGATCAGGGTTGGGTTGTAGACGGAAAGCTTACAATCGATCCTAAGAGAGAAGAGTTCCTTGATATTTCTAAGAAACTTAAAGATAATGGATATCACAATGATACACAGGATTGGCAGGATGCTTGGTTCGCTGACATGAAGGGTGAAGGCGAGAAGGGAATCTTCGGATTCTTCGGACCAGCTTGGCTTATCAACTACACACTTGCTGATAACTGTGGTGGTAAAGCAGTAGGCGAAGGTACATACGGTGACTGGGCAGTTTGTGCTCCTCCAGTTGGTTTCTTCTGGGGTGGTACATGGCTTCTTGCTAACAAGGATTCTGAGAAGAAGGAAGCTATCGGACAGATCATCGAGTGGATCACACTTGATTGTACAGAGAACGGACTTCAGTATATGTGGGCTAACGGTACAATGAATGGTGATGGCGGTACAAAGGACTGTGTAGCTTCAGCTACAGTTATGGATATGTCAGACGGAACACTTGACTTCCTCGGCGGACAGAACATGTTCGATGTATTCGGTGATGCTAACGCTTACGCAAATGGTAAGAACCTTACACAGTATGATGAGACAATCAACTCTTACTGGAGAGATCAGGTACGTCAGTACACAGCTGGTGAGAAGGATAGAGATCAGGCTATCGCTGACTTCAAGCAGCAGGTACAGGATAACCTTGCTGTAACAGTTGAGTAATATCTACTGAATCGAATTAAATAATTATATAACTTGAATTGTCATGCTGACGAGCGAAGCAGTAAAGTAATACAATACTTCGCTTCGCTCGGGATGACAATTCTTTGTAAATAGGAAAAACATCATCATTCATTTGGAGGTTGTGATGAACAATAAGAAAAAAGGAGTGGTAAGATACGGTAAGTTTGGATATATCTTCAGTATTCCTTTCGTAGTAACATTCTGCATTTTCTCACTTTATCCGATTCTTTATACACTTTTTATTGGATTTACTAACATGCAGGGCGTTGTTACCCCGGAAGTGCATATTTTAGATAAGCCGCTTACGAATTTTCAGCAGGTACTTACTAGTCCTTCATTCAAGACTGCACTTAAGAATACATTTGTTATATGGATGATGAACTTTATTCCCCAGATTGCACTTGCTCTCCTTCTTACTGCTTGGTTTACTGATAGAAGATGGAAGATTAAGGGAATGGGACTTTATAAAGTTCTCATATATATGCCGAATATTATAACAGCAGCAACTATAGCTATTCTTTTCAGAGCGCTTTTTGCATATCCTACAAGCCCTGCGAATGATATACTTGTGAAACTTCACCTTGTAGCTAAGCCGGTGAACTTCCCAGTATCAAAACCATTTGCTAAGAATGCGGTTGCTTTTATTCAGTTCTGGATGTGGTATGGATATACAATGCTCATCCTTATTGCCGGTGTACTCGGAATAAGTCCTGATATATTTGATGCCGCTGAAGTTGACGGAGCAAACAGATGGCAGATATTCTGGAAGATAACTATTCCGAATATAAAAACAATCATGCTCTTTACTCTCGTAACGAGTCTTATCGGTGGTCTTAACATGTTCGATATTCCTAAGCTTTTCCTTCTTGGAGGACCGGACAATGCTACGACTACGACAAGTGTATATATATATAATCAGGCTTTCAGTGGAAGCTACATTTATAACAGAGCGGCTGCTGCAAGTATGATCATGTTTATTATCATTATGTTCTTCTCTTCGATACTGTTCCTGCTTCTGAGAGAGAAGGATGCTGATGGTTATGGTTCAGCGTCGGCTAAGAAAAAGAAGAAGTTAAGTCGAAAGGAGGTATCTGATAATGGCTGAGGAAGTAAAAACATTATCTTATGATGATGTTCCAAAGGAAAACAGAGGCAAGTCATTTATTGGAACACAGACTGTAATACATATCGTTTGTATTATCCTTTCGATAGTAAGTATATTGCCTTTCTGGGTAATGATCGTAAATGCTACAAGATCTACAACGGAGATCCAGCAGCACGCACTTTCGCTTATCCCATCATCGCATATAGTTAATAACTTTAAAATTCTGACAGGAAAGTCATTCAACCCTATGGTTGGTCTTAAAAACTCAGTAATCATTGCTACATTTGCTACTATACTTAATATCTATTTCTCTTCTCTTACAGCATATGCACTTGTGGCATATCAGTGGAAACTCAGAGATGGATTTTTCAAGTTCATAGTTGGTATTATGATGATACCTGCACAGGTAACAATGATCGGATTCTATCAGATGGTTTATAAGATACATATGACAAACCATCTTATCATGCTTATCCTGCCTTCTATCGCAGCACCAGCTACTGTATTCTTTATGAGACAGTATCTGTATCCTACGCTTTCGATGGAGATGGTAGAGGCGGCAAGAATCGATGGTGCCAAGGAGTTCAGAATCTTCAACACCATAGTGCTTCCTATTATGAAGCCGGCACTTGCTACACAGGCTATATTTGGTTTTGTTAGTAAATGGAATGATCTCTTTACACCACTTGTTCTTCTTACGAAACAGGACAAGTACACAATGCCTATAATGGTCAGCCTGCTTAATGGTGATATCTATAAGACAGAATATGGTTCAGTATATATGGGACTTACTCTCACAGTCCTTCCTCTGATCATAGTATATCTGATTCTTTCGAAATACATCATTGCCGGAGTGGCACTTGGAGGAGTAAAGGGTTAAATATTGCAAGAATGCATGTTATATCATATAATAGAGGGCGTTATTTATATAACGCTCTCTTTTATTACACAAAAATATATACATAGACTTAGGAAGATTATATGGGAAAGAAAGAAAATATCGTTCAAAACACAGAACAAAAGAAACAGGAATCAACGGTTGAAAGTGTTGTAAATGAAACGGAGGTAGAAGCACCGGTTCCTATGACTAAGGTGCAGAAGTTCATCGCTATTTTTGACAAGTTCGGAGATCTGTTTGTACTGAATATCGTTTTTTTTGTAACATGCCTTCCGATCATAACTATCGGATCTGCATTTACAGCATTGTACACGGTAACCAATAAAATGGTTAAAAATACAGAAGGTCCGGTAATTCAGGAATATATAAAGGCTTTTAAAGCCAATCTGAAATCAGGAATAGCTATATGGCTTGTGGATATAGTGTATCTGGTACTTATGTTCTTGCAATATGAATATGTGCTTACGCATCGAGATCAGTTGGAGAAAATCCTTTTTATAGCAGTAGGATTTGAATTTATCCTCTTTTCACTGGCATTTCCACTACAATTTCCGCTTGTTGCAAGGTATGAGAATACTACGCTTAATATGGTCAGAAATGCACTGGTTCTTGCATTTGCACATCCGGGTGTATGGTTCAAGATGTACTTTATCTGGATGTTCCCGGTTGCATTATATTATCTGAAACCTGCCTGGATCATGTATACTTGGTATCTCTGGATTATGATACTTGTTGCGCTTTTTGCATATGCTTGTTCAATGTTCCTGGAAAAGTTTTATGTGAAGATTGAAGAACCGCGAAAGCAGAGGGCTTAAACTGAGGAATTTGAAAAAAATTAAAATAAAAAGAGGATTTTGGCGTTTTATGTATAAGAATAAAATGCGGTGTCTTTTTACGGAGTGCTGCGAATGGCACTCCTTATTCTTTTTCAGGGAGATGATGAAGGTTGACTGTTAGAGAAGAATATGAAAGAAGAGAACATGAAATGTTTAGTAGATACGCTTCCTTTAGTGATGCTTCCCGAGGCAGGGATGTGGCTGAAGAGGAAAGTGATATCAGAACTATTTATCAGAGAGACAGAGACCGTATCCTGCATTGTAAGTCGTTCAGACGATTAAAACATAAAACACAGGTTTTTCTGGCTCCCTACGGAGATCATTACAGAACGAGACTTACTCATACTCTTGAGGTTTCTCAGATAGCTCGTACCATTGCGAAGGCTATAAGGGTAAATGAGGAACTGACGGAGGCGATAGCTCTGGCACATGACATAGGACACACACCTTTCGGTCATGTTGGTGAAAGGGCACTCACCAAGATCAGTGGTAAGTCATTTTCCCATAATGAACATGGGGTTCGAGTAGTCGAGAAACTCGAAAATGACGGAAAAGGACTTAATCTTACCTGGGAGGTAAGGGATGGCATAAGGAATCACAAGACCAGCTGCAGCCCTGCTACTATAGAGGGAGATATAGTCAGAGTTTCCGATAAGATTGCTTATATCAGTCATGATATCGATGACGGGATACGAGCAGGAGTTCTTACGGAGGAAGGTCTTCCTTCGGACCTAACTGCAATTCTAGGTCATTCTACCCGTGATAGAATTAATAAGATGATACATGATGCTGTAGAGTATTCTCAGGACAGCCCACGTATCAAGATGTCAGATGAGTGCTGGAATGCACTTATAGATCTCAGAAAGTATATGTTTGATGAGCTCTATACGAATATGAAAGTAAAGATTGAAGAGAAGAAGGCTGAGGAGATCCTGTATATCTTATATGATTATTACATGGAACGTCCTGAACTTCTTACGGGTGAATTCGGACAGATGCTTGAAGCCGGCGAGAATAAGTCGGATGTGGTATGTGATTATATAGCCGGAATGACAGATAATTATGCCATTGAGGTTTTTGAAGACATTTATATTCCAAGAGCTTGGAGTATTCGATAGAACAGATTCAATAATATGAGGCGATAATATGTATTATCCTGATGATGTAGTGGAAGAAGTGCGTTCGCGAAATGATATCGTTGATGTCATTTCCGAGTACGTTGGACTGAAAAGAGCCGGTAATTCTTACAAGTGCTGTTGTCCATTTCATAATGAGAAAACGCCTTCCTTCACGGTCAGTAAAGAAAAACAGATGTATCACTGCTTCGGATGTGGTGCGGGTGGAAATGTATTTACATTCGTTATGAAGTATGAGAACTTTACATTCCCTGAAGCTATAGAACATCTGGCGAAAAGAGCAGGCATTACACTTCCTGAGAAGGAGATGTCCGCTGAAGATAAGAAGAAGCAGTCAAGAAAGCATATGATGTATGAGGCGAACAAAAGCGCTGCAGCATACTTCCATTATCTTCTTACGAAAACAGAGAGAGGTAAGCTCGGATATAAATACTTCCGTGAGAGAGGTTATACGGACGAAACGATAGCTAAATTCGGGCTTGGATACGCAGATATATACAGAGACGATCTTTACAAGTATCTGAAGTCGAAAGGTTTCTCTGATACGATAATGAGAGATGCCGGGCTTGTGGACTTTGATGAGAAGAACGGTCCGAAAGACAAGTTCTGGAACAGAGTAATGGTTCCGATAACAGATATAAACGGCAAGATCATAGCTTTCGGTGGAAGAGTTCTGGGTGACGCAAAACCGAAGTATGTAAATACCAGAGAAACAGAGATCTTCAATAAGAGCAGGAATCTTTTTGCGATGAATATAGCTCGTCACAGTAAGCGGAAAGGTGTCATCCTGTGTGAAGGATACATGGATGTTATAGCTATGCATCAGGCAGGATATGACAATGCGATTGCTTCACTGGGAACGGCATTTACGGAGGGACAGGCTAGTCTTATCAAGAGATTTACAAAAGATGTTTATCTGGCTTATGACAGCGACGGTGCAGGCACAACAGCGGCGCTTCGAGCAATCGGGATTTTAAGGAATATGGAAATGTCCCAAAAGATAATCAAACTGAGTCCTTATAAAGATCCGGATGAGTTCATTAAGAATCTGGGTGTGGAAGCATATGATGAAAGAGTCAGAAATGCTCTTACAGGCAGAATATTCGAGATAGACAATATCGTTGCTAACTATGACATGAATAACCCGGAGGAAAAAACCGGATTCATGAAGGAGGCTGGAAAGCTTCTGGCGGGTATTGAAGACTCAGCAGAGAGAAGTAACTATGTAGAGACAGTTGCTGCAAAGTATATGCTTAATAAGGATGAGCTGAAGAAGATTGTATCCAAGGCGGGCATGGCAGCGGTTACTACCGGGTCAGCCCCGAGAGAAACGGTGAATTATAGAAAGGAACAGGAGAATCCTGCTGAAAAGAATCAGAAGTATCTTCTGACTATGATGGTAAATGAACCTTTCCTGTTTGATAAGCTCTCGGAGGTCATTTCCGAAGAAGACTTTACTGAACCTGTGATAACAGAAGTTGCAGGTATGGTCTTCACTCAGTATAAAGAGTCTGGCCAGGTTAATCCTGCGCAGATACTTAATCAGTTTGAAGATACTGAAGCACAGGAAAAGGTCAGCGGGATATTTACGAAGGAATTCGACTTTGATACGACCCCATCGGTTCTGGAAAAGGCTCTGACGGACCTGATCATAAAGATCAAGTCGGATAATATAGATAAGCTTCGAATGACCCGTTCGGATGTAAGTAGTATAGAACTGGCTAGAAAAAAAGCGGAATTAAAGAAACTACGCGTAAGACTGTAGTTGATATTTTAAGTACATAATTAATAACATTATAGATTAATAAACCAATGAAAGAGGTAACAGAAATGGCAGCTAAAGGCAAGAAAAAGAACGAAGAGATCGAAGAGACAGTGATGATCAATGAGGCAGATGCAGAAGCTAAACCAGCTGAAGAGGCTTTACTTGAAGAGATTGAACAGGATGCTGAAAAAGAATCTGATCTTGTACTCATCGATGAGTCAAATGCTGAGGGTGATGACAGCTTGACTGATGAAGAGAGAGAAAAGCTTTTCCAGAAGAAACTGGATGCACTTCTGAAGCAGGCTAAGAAGAGGGGAGTGGTACAGGATGATGATATCATAGATGCACTCAAGGATACACAGTCACTCCTTACACCTGATTATATGGCAAAAGCTCTGGAATTCTTTGAAAAGAACAAAGTGGATGTTCTTAATTTCTCAGACGATGAACCGGAATTAGATGACGATGATATCAAGTTTGAGCTTTCCGAAGAGGAAGAGATTGATCTCGAACATATAGATATGTCAGTTCCGGAAGGCGTAAGCCTGGAAGATCCTGTCAGAATGTACCTTAAGGAGATAGGAAAGGTTCCTCTTCTTACAGCAGATGAAGAGATCGAACTTGCACAGAAGATGGAAGAAGGTGATGAAGGAGCCAAGAAGCAGCTTGCAGAGGCAAACCTTCGTCTGGTAGTTAGTATAGCTAAGAGATATGTTGGACGTGGAATGCTCTTCCTTGATCTGATCCAGGAAGGAAATATGGGTCTTATCAAGGCTGTTGAGAAGTTTGATTACCGCAAGGGTTATAAGTTCTCTACATATGCAACATGGTGGATAAGACAGGCTATAACAAGAGCTATAGCAGATCAGGCGAGAACAATCAGAATACCAGTACATATGGTTGAAACAATTAATAAGCTTACCAGAGTATCCAGACAGCTTCTCCAGGAGCTTGGACGTGAGCCTAGTCCTGAGGAGATTGCAGAAGAGATGGATATTCCGGTTGATAGAGTCAGAGAGATTCAGAAGATATCTCAGGAACCTGTTTCACTTGAGACACCTATCGGTGAAGAGGAAGACAGCCACCTTGGAGACTTCCTTCCGGATGATGATGTTCCAGCACCTTCAGAGGCTGCGGCTTCAATGATCCTTAAAGAGCAGCTTGTTGAAGTTCTCGGAACACTTACTGAGAGAGAACAGAAGGTTCTCAGACTCAGATTCGGTCTTGATGACGGAAGAGCAAGAACACTTGAAGAAGTAGGAAAAGAGTTTAGTGTAACTCGTGAGCGTATTCGTCAGATTGAAGCAAAGGCACTACGTAAGCTTAGACATCCAAGCCGTTCACGTAAACTGAAGGAGTTTTTGGAGTAAAAACGTCTATGAGTATAAAACTATCAGAAAGAATGATGGCAATTGTCCGGATGGTATCATCCGGACATGCTTCTATAAACAATAAACGTATTGTAGCTGATATAGGCTGTGACCATGGGTTTGTATCTATTTATCTGATACAGAATAATCTGGCAGATAAAGTACTTGCTATGGATGTGGCTGAGGGACCTTTATGCACTGCTATGACAAATGTAGCGGAGGAAGGTCTTGGGGATCGAATTGAACTCAGACTGTCTAATGGATTTGAAAAGATGAAGATGGGAGAGACCGATACTGCGATCATCGCAGGTATGGGCGGTCAGCTGATAATCAGCATTTTGAAAAACGGACGCAGTAAACTCGAGGAGGGATATGAACTTGTTTTATCTCCTCAGTCTGATGTTCGTATGGTTAGGGAATATCTGAGAAAAGATGGTATTTTGATAATAGATGAGGATATGATATGTGAAGATGGAAAGTATTATAACATCATCAGAGCAGTCGTTTCCGGTGAACATAAGGGTTATATAGAGGATGAAGTATATGATACTTTTGGAGAGTGTCTGATAAAGAAAAAGTCACCGGTTTTGGTCTCATTTATTGATAAAGAGATTGAGAAGAAGCAGGGGATATATTGCAGGCTCTCAAAAAAGGATACAGAGAATACAGTTAACAGATTATTTGAGATTGATAAAGAACTTAAACTCCTGGAAAAAGCCAGGCAGATGATAATAAATTAGAATTTGGAGAGGGGATACGATATGGGGAAAGATCTAAAAGTTACGGTTTGTACTAATATATGTGAGAAAGAGATTATTGTACCTTCAGGATCAACACTTCAGGAGATTCTGGCAATGGTTGATAATGAACCTAATATCTATGTTGCTGCTGTAGTTGATAAGCGACTTAAGGAGCTTTCGTGGAAGCTATATAAAGATGCAAGGGTTCAGTATATTGATACAGGAACTCCTATAGGACATGACCTGTACAAGAGAAGCGTAGTACTGCTGCTTCTTAAAGCGGTTAAAGATGTGCTTCAAAAACCTGAAGGGGATTATAGAATAGAGATAATGTATTCTCTGGGAAGTGGTTTTTTCTGCAGACTGGTTGATGAGGATACAGTGATTGATGATGAACTTCTTGCTAAGATTAAGGCAAGAATGAGGGAACTGGTTGAAGCGGATATAAAGATTGAGAAGAAGGGCCGTTCTACCAGTGATATGCGCGAAGAATTCATGAGACGTGACCTTCCGGGCAAGTCTCTGCTTTTGAAATATAGAAGAGCCTCCAGGATCAATATTTATAATCTTGGAGGATACGAAGACTATTATTATGGATATATGGTTCCATCTACAGGATATATCAAGGAATTTGATCTTGAGAAGTATGATGATGGATTCGTTCTTGTTATTCAGAAGAAGGATACAAAAAAGCTTCCAGAGAGTTACAAGGCACCGGATAAACTCTATGGCATTCTCAGAAAATCTGAGGACTGGGGTCAAAAGCTTGGAATAAGCTGCGTAGGACAACTGAATGAACAGATAGTAGCGGGCAAGACAAATGACCTCATGCTTGTTCAGGAAGCGCTTATGGAGAAGCAGATTGCTGACATAGCCGAGACGATCATTAAGGGAGATAAGAAGATCATACTTATAGCAGGACCTTCATCTTCCGGTAAGACTACATTTTCAAATCGTCTTAGTGTTCAGCTCAGAGCACACGGACTCAGACCACATCCTATCGCTATGGACAATTTCTTCAAAGAGAGAGAGGAAACTCCTAGGGATGAAGAAGGAAAGTTTGACTTTGAATGTATAGAAGCAATGGATCTGGATCTGTTTAATAAGACGATGTCCGGACTGCTTCAGGGCAAGGAAATGCCTATGCCTACATTTGACTTCACCCAGGGTAAGAAGGTTTTCGACGGGGAAACTCTGAAACTGGAAGATGGAGATGTTCTTGTGGTTGAGGGTATACATGCCCTGAATCCGAAGTCAACAAGTTCACTTCCGGTAGAATCAAATTACAAGATATATATCAGTGCCCTTACTCAGCTGAATATAGATGAACATAATAGAATATCAACAACTGATACACGACTTCTCCGAAGGATTGTCAGAGATGCAAGAACAAGAGGAAACACAGCTACACAGACTATAAGTATGTGGCCTTCTGTAAGAAGAGGAGAAGAGAAGAATATATTCCCGTTCCAGGAAGAAGCAGATGCGATGTTTAATTCTGCGCTCATATATGAACTTCCTGCTATCAAGCAGTATGCGGAGCCACTTCTTTTTGGAGTTGAGGAGGATAGCGAGGAGTATTACGAGGCTAAAAGACTTCTTAAATTCCTTGATTATTTCCTTGGGATTGATGTACAGAGCGTTCCTCAGAATTCTCTTATCAGAGAGTTTATCGGTGGAGGATGCTTTAAAGTCTGATTAGACATTGAAAAAAAATGATAGAAATGAAAATATAAAGAAAAAAGTAAAGAAATAAAAAACGAGTAGAACTGTAAGCCGGGTTATGTCATAGGAAACATAGTTTCCCGAGGTAATCATCTATCTGGACCCTGCATTGCTGCAGGGCTCTAGCAACCTACCTGAAGCTCGGCGGGCAGCGTCAACACTTCGTCTTGGTCTTGCTTCGGATGGGGTTTACAATGCCCTGTCTGTTACCAGCCAGGCGGTGAGCTCTTACCTCGCCATTTCACCCTTACCCCTTTCCAACCACCGAAGTGGAGGGAAAGGGGCGGTATACTTTCTGTTGCACTTTCCTGTGAGTCACCTCAACCGGACGTTATCCGGCATCCTGCCCTGTGAAGCCCGGACTTTCCTCACCCGGTCAAAATAACCGGGAGCGATTACCCGTTCTACTCGCAGAGGTGATTCTATCATAAACACCCGTCGGTGTCAAAATATATACTCTAATAACATCGGAAGGAATATAATACTAATATGAAAAACGAAATCAATACATTCAGACATCGTTTGTCGTTTAAAGTTTTGCTGACTGTTTTTACAGTTTTCTTAACTATGGCTTTTATGATCAGCGACGTATCTGCGGGTTCATCCAAATTTGAAGTAGCGGTATCTGCTACGAAAAATGTAGATGGAGAAACATTCATTGTTACGCTGGATGTTACAAATAAAGGCTCAGATTTTAAAGGGTTGTTAAGGACTATGGTAAAGACAGATTATAGCTTTACTACTGCATTTGATGTAGATATAGCTGTTCCAGCCGGTAGTACAAAACAGTATTCTGTGACTGTGCCTGTTAAATATATTACGACCACCGACCGCATCAATGTGTCAATATTCGATAAAAATGGCAAAGAGGTTTATATGAATCAGTATACCTCTGTTTTTTCTTCGTATTCAGGCGCAATCCGTCAGGGAATTCTGTCTGATAAGCCAGATGATCTGACGATACTTGATATGGGTGGCGAAAGATTTAAGATTAATAATGAAAATTATGTGATCGATCAGCTGGTGGTTGATGGAGCAACATTAAAAGATAATCTTAAAGAAATGGATATGCTTGTTATCGATAACTACGATACATCCACTCTTTCTGAAGAAACAAGAAATCAGATCAATGCATGGGTAGAGCAGGGTGGAATGCTTATTCTTGGAACCGGTAAAGGCGCAGAAAGAGTTTTATCAGGTTTTAATGATGGTGCGGATATAGATGTTTCGTTCCAGAATTATGGTATTAATTCTACAAAGTTTTATTCTTCTGGACAGTTTTATGATCTGGATACTGCCTATCTTATGTATGGGGATTCATATTATTATTGTACCAATGATTACATGAGATGTTGCAGATTAGATAATGGAAGTGTAACTATTATTTCATTTGATATTAAAGATTTTGCCATGGAAAATGCCTACAGGAATGAAGCTTTAGGTGATGTATATAGAGATGCATATGGTAACACTGCGAAAAGTGGTGGAATTCAGGCTAATGTTATGGCTGGTGAAGAGATAAAGAATGCTCAGGGATATATGGAAAAACCTGCTAAAACAGGAAACGTGATGATAAGATTTTTGATCATGACCTATGCTGTTCTTGTAGGACCGGGAATCTATCTGATACTAAAGGCATTAAAAAAACGTGAATATATATGGATTGCTATACCGGCGCTTTCGCTTGTTTTTGTCGGATTGATATTCTTAACAGGTATGGGTGTAAAAGTAAGAGGACGAGTTGTAGATTCAGTAAATGTTATATATCTTTCTCAAAATAAAAAGGATACATATGTATTTGGATATTCTCCGAAAGCAGAGAACTGGGAAATGACTGCTAAGGGAGATTATGATTATGCAACTTCAATTCCGGATAACTATTATTCGGATTCGGATGATCCATGTGGATCTGTAAATAAGAAGAGTGACAGTGTTCTTTTGAATGCATTTCCAAACAGGACGTTTCAGACAAAAGGCTTTGTTCTGACATCATCGATAGATAATCAGGGATCTATAGATTTTGAAGTGGATACTTCGGCAAATAAATCTGTTAAAAACAATACAAATGTTAAGTTTGATTATCTTCTGGTGATAACTCAGAATGGATATCAGCTGATTGATAGTGTTGATCCCGGAAAGTCTATACCTTTAAATCTTAAGAGTTTTAATTCGAATTATGGGCTTAGAAGTGAGATACAGAATCTTGAAGCTAATCCTGCATATGTGGCTAAGGACTATGATAAGGCCGCAGCGATCGCTGCTATGACAGTTGCATTAGATGAGAATTTATCAGATGCGTTTACGGCTGTAGGTGTTGTAAAGAGTGAAAGCATTACGGACCTTAAAGAAAAATCATGGACTTGTTATGTGGTGAGATAGGGGGATATTCAATGCTATATATATCGGATTTGTATAAAAATTATGGACGTTTCCCCGCTGTGCAGGGGCTGACACTCAGGGTTCCCAAGGGAGACCTTTTTGGTTTCGTCGGACCGAACGGTGCAGGGAAAACAACAACAATTAGAATAATATGCGGACTGCTTCAGGCTACTTCGGGAACAGTCAGTGTTAATGGAATAACAAGAGGATCATCTGCTTCGGAGATGAGGAATCTTAAAAAGGTTATCGGCTATGTTCCAGATTTCTTCGGAGTTTATGATAATCTTAAAGTTACTGAATATATGGAGTTCTATGGATCATTGAATGGTATGACCTATAGGGATATTAAGAGTACGACAGATGATCTTCTTGAACTTGTTAATCTGAGTGATAAGAAGGATTTTTATGTAGATACACTTTCTCGTGGTATGAAGCAGCGACTTTGTGTTGCCAGGGCGCTTCTTCACAATCCTGAGCTTTTGATCATGGATGAACCTTCATCGGGTCTTGATCCTGTTGCCAGAGTGGAGATGAAAGAACTTCTTATGAATCTTCAGTCCATGGGCAAGACTATCGTGATCAGTTCACATATTCTGGCTGATATATCGGAAATGTGTAATAGTATAGGTATAATGAATCATGGAAGGCTTGTTACCGCCGGACTTATGAGTGATATAATGAAGACTGGAATGGATACAAGCCGTCTGGTTATAGAACTTAGGACTCCACCTGAACAGATCGTTCAGATGCTAAGTGAATATCCAGGAATTCGCGTTGAATCAGTTAAGGAAAATCAGGTAACTATCAGTGGTGCAACAGATGACAGAATGGCTAACAGGATAATATTTGACATTCTGGCAAAGGGTATAGTTATCGGAGGATTCAGAAGAGAAGAACATTCACTTGAGAATATCTTTATGAAGATTACAGAGAATTCAGATTCGGAAAGGAGGAACGTATATGACCATGCCGTTCAACAGTCCAATAATTAAAAAAGATCTGAAGGTCATATCCAGAAGCATGAAGTTTTCATGGGGACTTTTTGCATATATAGTTGCCCTTTCCATAGTATTTTTCCTTACGTATTCCACTTTTAGTTTAACATTTGGAAGGGCTTCGGTTAATAATACTGATATATACGAAGGATTTGTTTATTTCTTCCCGATAGTAGGTTCAGTGCAGCTTAGTATAATAGGACTTATTGTTCCTGTCATAACGGCATCATCAATATCGGGTGAAAGAGAAAGAAAAACAATGGATGTGCTGCTTACCACAACCATAACTGAACCACAGATCATAATGGGTAAGATAGGCTCTGCAATAGTGAGAGTAATGACATTTGTTTTCGCAAGTATACCACTTATGTCAGTTTCATTTATCATGGGAGGACTTTCATGGATTGCTCTTTTTGAGTATATTCTGCTGGCATTTATATTTGCATTTATGACAGGTGCTATCGGTACTTTTTGTTCCTCGGTATGCAGAAAAAGTATCACAGCGATAATACTATCCTATGTTATCTATTTTGGAGTTTATGGAGCACCGTTTATCCTGTGGCTTGTAGAGAGTCTGGCGAGAAGCGGCAGAACAAACTATTACCTTGCACCAATCTCACTTTTGGTCGATCCGATCTATACATACGTGATATTTTTTATTGACAAGATGACAAATCTCGAAAAGATAGATTATTTTGGTAATTCAAGTGGACCTTTGTCGATACTTAATAACGTTTATGTCTGGATGATACTTTCAAATGCGGTTCAGATAGGTATTGGTGTGATATTTGTATTTTTAGCGTCAAAGAACATAAGGCCAAGTAAAAAGTAGTTGGTCTTAGACATTTATAAAGGGGTATTACATGGATTTCATACTTAGCTTTATAAATCGTGTGAGAATAAAAATGAATAAAAATGTAATGAGAAGTGACGTTATCAGCTGTCTTATGTGGGGCAGCATAGCGGCGCTTCTTGTTATGCTTATAAGCCTTATTATTCCGTTTTATGCAGCAGAGTATATTGCGGTGATTCCTTTAGTGATAGCGATTCCTGTTGGAATGATCATGGGAATCAGGCATCGAAAGAATGATAGGGATGCAGCACTTTTTATCGATGGTTTCGGGCTTGATGAGAAGATAATCACTGCCTATGAAAATCAGGATTTTGCTGACAGGGTATGCCAGCTTCAGAGGCAGGATGCAGAGATGAGCCTTAGGTCTAAAACTACAGAGATAAAAGTTCCTATGACATTTCCACTTAAGAAATTCCTTGTTTTTATTTCTATGCTACTTCTGTGTGTTGTAGCATATCTTATTCCTACTCCTTCAAAGCAGAGAGCAGAGGAGCGACACAAGACCAAAGTGGCAGCAAAGCAGGCAGAAAAAGAAGTGAAAGAGATGTTGGATGAGCTTGCGAAGATCGACAAGGGAAGTCTTTCTCCGGAAGAGCTGAAGGAACTGAATAAGATGATGGAATCCCTGGAGGCATCCCGTCGGGAGCTGAAGAATAGTAAGACTGGAAAAGAACTGGCTAAAGCAAAAGAGAAGTATAACTATAAGCTTGGGGATACTTCTGATAGGCTTGGAAATCTGGCAAATGGCAAATCTGAATCTGCAAGTAAACAGATAAAATCCGCAAAAGAGATGGCTGATAATCAGAAAAAAACTGAACAAGAGAAAATGGCCAAGAATAATGATCAAAATCAGAACGGTCAGAATCAAAATAACCAGAATCAGAATGGTCAGAACGGTAACAACCAGAGCCAGAATGGCCAGAACCAGAACGGAGATAACCAGAATCAAAATGGCCAGAATGGAAACAACCAGAACGGCCAGAATGGAAATAACCAAAACCAGAATGGCCAAAACGGAGATAACCAGAATCAGAACAGCCAGAATGGAAATAACCAAAACCAGAATAGTCAGAACGGAAACAACCAGAATCAGAACGGCCAGAATGGAAATGGTCAAAATCAGAATGGCCAGCAAGGTCAACAAAATAGCCAAAACGGAAGTGGTCAGGGAACTGGTTCCGGTCAGGGGAATAGCTCTGGTGAAACGGATGTTTCTCATAACCATGACTATGTAAGTGTTAATAAAAATGTGACAGGAAAGTATGGAGATAACTCTACATCCCAGTACAGCAGGGAACAGAATGGACTTGCGTGGGAAGGCGAAAAAGTTCCATATGATACAGTCATAAATGAATACAGTAAGACAGCAAATGAAGGCATAAGTAAGGGAAAGTATCCGGGAAATATGTCTGACGTAGTAAAGAATTATTTTTCAGATTTATCCAAGTAAAGAATTATCCGCAAAGAGGAGAATAAGATTATGAGCGAATATGATGAAGGCAGAGTATTGATCAATAGCATAAAGACAGAAATCCATAAGGAGATAATAGGTCAGAATGAAACCGTAGATAATCTTCTTCTGGTACTTCTTACAGGCGGCAACGTTCTTCTCGAAGGTATGCCGGGACTTGGAAAAACACGACTGGTACAGACGATCAGCCGGGTGTTCAGTATGGCATTTAAGAGAATACAGTTTACACCGGATCTTATGCCGGCGGATATAACAGGAACCAATATTATGGTCAGAGATGAGAGGGGAAGCAGTTTCAAGTTTGAAGCAGGTCCTATCTTTGCAAATGTCATCCTGGCTGACGAGATAAACCGTGCGACTCCAAAGACACAGTCTGCACTTCTTGAGGCGATGCAGGAGCATACTGTTACGGTGGGAGATCTGACATATGCTCTTCCGGATCCATTCTTTGTTATAGCAACACAGAACCCGATCGAGCAGGAAGGAACGTATCCGCTTCCAGAAGCTCAGCTCGACAGATTTGCGATGAAGCTTCTCGTTGAATTTCCGAAAAAAGAAGAGCTGAGATCCATAGTGACGCTTACAGAGGGATATGGTGTAGAACCTGCGAAACCTGTTGTAAATGCGCAACAGCTTATATCAATAAGAAACATGATACAGCAGATTCCGATAGCAGAAGCTGTTATGGACAGGGCTCTTGATATAGTGATGAAGACACATGAAGAGAATAAGTATATCCGTGAGGGTGCCAGCCCTCGTGCGGCGCAGCACATAGTAAGGTGTGCTAAGGCTAGAGCATTCATGAACGGAAGACTTAATGTTTCATTTGAAGATATAGACAGCGTGATACTTCCTGTTATGAGACACAGGATAATTCTCAGCTTTGATGCTGTTGCAGATGGAATAGATGAAGATGCAGTAATTAGAACTCTCATGTAAGGAGCGGTTATGCAGACATTGGATATTCGAGGCCTGGAAAGATACAGGCGTTTACATCTGAATATTAGAAGAAGTCTGTCACAGGGTGAGGGTACCAGAAGGTCGTCGGCAAAGGGACGATCTGCGGAATTCTCCGGATACCGAGAGTATATTCCGGGTGATGATATGCGATATGTTGACTGGAATGCATATGCGCGTCTGGATAAGCTATACATCAAGGAATTCATGGAGGAGCGGGAAGGAAGAGTAAACATCCTCCTTGATACAAGCCGTTCCATGGAATTTGGAGAAAAGCTGAAGAGTACTCTTATGGCCGAGCTTACAGAGATTATAAGTTATATAGCTATGAACGGAAGGGATTCCGTGTATGTTACTGATCTTGCTGATATATCTGCGCCTCTTAAAGTTCAGTCGGGAAAGAATGGAATAGTAATCCTGGACAAATGGCTTCAGGGACGTCAGCCTTCCGATAGGATAGATATTAGTGATGCACTGAAGAAGGCTGTAAGATCAAGAGGAGGGATGACATTTATCATATCCGACTTTATGGATGAAGATTTTGCTTCTTCTGAGGTTGATGTACTTAGATATTTTCGGTATTATGGAACTGAGGTTATGCTCATTCATATTTTATCTGAAGAGGAAATGAACATAAAGCTGAGCGGGGCTTATCGATTCGTTGATTCTGAAGATGAGAACAGAGATATCAGACTTACGCTGAACAGAAGGACCATAGGTGAATATGATGATGCGCTGAAGGAATATATAAAGCTTCTTCAGGTAAATGCAGGCAAAGCAGGAGCATCTTATGTGCTCTGTAATACAGGTGAAAATACTGAAACCATAATGTATGAAAAGCTGAAATCTATTTTTTCACTCTGAGCGCAAGATTGTTCCTTGCACGTGAGTATCATCTGAGTGATTGACACCGGCGTATTAGTTCTCTATAATATGACGTCGGAAAATGAAAATATCAGAGGTGATATGCGTTATGGATAAATTGCTGATTTTAAAGGATATAGCTTTTATAATTCTGACAGCCAAGTTTTTTGGGCTCTGGGCGAGAAAGTGTAAGGCTCCACAGGTTGTAGGAGAGATTGTTGCCGGACTTATTCTCGGACCGAGTTTGTTCAACCTGGTTCATACATCGGATTTTATAAGTGCGATGGCTGAGATTGGTGTTGTTCTTCTTATGTTCAGTGCAGGACTTGAGACTAATCTTGCCAAGCTTAAGAAGACTGGTGTAAAGGCTACGGTCATAGCATGTGCCGGAGTATTTGTTCCATTGGTTTGTGGAACATTGCTCTATATGTTTTTTTATGGTTTTGAAAAGGTTGGAAGTGATGGCTTCTTCCATGCGGTATTTATCGGAACAATTCTTACTGCAACATCAGTAAGCATAACTGTTCAGGCGCTTAAAGAGCTCGGAAAGATATCTGAAGAAACAGGTACAACTATTCTTAGTGCTGCGATAATCGATGATGTTATCGGTATTATGGTTCTTACAATGGTTGTCAGTTTCCGTGATCCAAGCAATAAGATAAGTGATGTTGTCATAAGGACTATAGCATTCTTTATTCTTTCAGGTATAGTTGGTTTTATTGTTTTCAAGGTTATGAACTGGCTTGACAGGAGACATCCGCATACACAGAGAATTCCTATCATCGGACTTGGAATGGCGCTTGCCCTTTCATATATAGCTGAAAGATTCTTCGGTATTGCCGATATTACGGGAGCATATGTTGCCGGAATAGTTCTCAGTTCACTTGATGATTCTGAATATATAGACAGTAAGATGGATATAAATTCTTACATGTTATTCGGACCGGTATTCTTCGTAGGAATCGGTCTTCAGACAGACCTTAAGAGTCTTGATATGACAATCCTTCTTTTCTCAGTTGGATTTGTAATCGTAGGACTTCTTTCGAAGATCATTGGTTGTGCATTTGCTGCAAGGATAACTGGATTCCGAGGTCTTGAAACTCTGAAGATCGGAGTTGGAATGATGACCAGAGGAGAAGTTGCACTGATCGTTGCTAAGAAGGGACTTGAAGTTGGAATGTTGGAGAGCAAGTATTTTACTTCGGTAATCCTGCTTATTATTGTAAGTTCCATATTAACACCAATCATTCTGAAGATACTGTATTCTAAGACGGATGCGTTGAAAGAAGCAGCATCGGCAGATTCGTGAAAGTAAAAGTAGAAGATAAAGTTGGGGGTACTTGGGCGTAAGCCAGGAAGGGAGAAGGAAGAGTGGATATAAAGAGTATTGTTTCTAAAATGACACTTGAGCAGAAGGCGTCTTATGTATCCGGACATGATATGTGGACGACAGAGGAATTCAAAGAACTTGGAGTTCCGGCTGCATTTGTAAGTGATGGCCCTCACGGGCTCAGAAAGCAGGAGCTCGATATGCTTGTTGCAAATCAGAATGAGATTTACAACTCTATCGATGCAGTATGTTTTCCAACCGCATGTGCTACAGCGGCTTCATTTGATAAAAAACTTATGTATGACATAGGTGTGACTCTAGGTAAGGAATGTCAGGCTGAGGATGTATCTACCATACTCGGACCAGCTATCAATATCAAGAGATCCCCGCTTTGCGGAAGAAACTTTGAGTATGTTTCTGAGGATCCATATCTCGCTGGAGAGATGGCTGCTTCATATGTTAACGGTGTCCAGTCACAAAACGTTGGAACTTCCGTAAAACATTTTGCGGCAAATTCACAGGAAACAGAGAGAATGTATGCAGACAGTGTTATGGATGAGAGAACTCTCAGAGAGATATATCTGACTGCATTTGAAACAGTAGTTAAGAAGGCACATCCTTGGACGATGATGTGTTCTTATAACCGTATAAATGGAACCTATGCTTCAGAAAATGACTGGCTTTTGAATAAGGTTCTAAGAGATGAATGGGGCTTTGATGGTCTGGTAATGTCAGACTGGGGAGCTGTGTCTCAGAGAGTAAAAGGAATCGCTGCCGGACTTGATCTGGAAATGCCGGGAAGCAGTGGAGCTAATGACTCGCTTATAGTTGAAGCGGTTAAGAGCGGAGAGCTTTCAGAGGAAGATCTGGATAAGGCTGTAACGAATATATTAAAGCTTGTTGAGAAGTTTACTGAGAACAGACAGAAAGAAGTATTCGACAGAGATAAGGATCACGAGAAAGCTGTCAGAGCTGAGGAAGAGTGTATAGTTCTTCTGAAGAATGACATCATTGTTAGTGGTGTTACTGAAATAACTGAGGACGGAGAGCTTCTTGGGGCTAACGTGACTGAGAAGGGAGTGCTTCCTCTGTGTGGAAAAGAAAAGATTGCAGTTATCGGAGGCTTTGCAGCAAATCCGAGATTCCAGGGTGGTGGAAGCAGCCATATTAATTCGCATGAGATAGTATCTGCAGTTTCTGTTATGGATAGATATGTGCAGGACGGCGGATGGATCCGTTATTCAGAAGGTTTCCCATTTGACGATGATGTAACTGATGAAGCTAAGTTTGAAGAGGCAGTAAAACTTGCTTCTGAAGCTGATAAGATCGTTGTATTTGCGGGACTTCCAGATGTATTTGAGTCTGAAGGATACGACAGAAGTCATATGAGACTTCCGGATTGTCAGAATGAACTGATAGATAGACTTCTTGAACTTGGAAGACCTGTTATAGTAGTTCTTCATAATGGTTCTCCGGTAGAGATGCCATGGGCTGATTATGCAGCAGGAATCGTTGAGGCTTATCTTGGCGGTGAAGGTGTCGGAGAAGCTGTAATGAATGTACTCTATGGAAAGGTTAATCCATCAGGAAAGCTTGCTGAGTCATTCCCTATCAAACTGGAAGATAATCCTAGTTTTCTTAACTTCCCTGTTGCAAGACATAAGGTTAATTATGCAGAGGGAGTTTTCGTAGGATACAGATATTACGATACAAAGAAGATGGAAGTCATGTTCCCATTCGGTTATGGACTTTCATATACACAGTTTGAATACAGTAACCTGAGAGTCGAGACATCTGGTAAATCATCAGATGATGCTGTAGAGATAGATATCAATTCTGGAGCTAAGGTATATGTCGACATCAAGAATGTTGGCGATGTAAAAGGCAAAGAAGTTGTTCAGCTTTACATATCAGATCTTACAGGTGCTACCAACAGACCAGTGCATGAGTTGAAGGGCTTTGACAAGATAGAACTTGAACCTGGTGAGACCAAGACAGTCTGCTTCGAACTTGATAAGAGAAGCTTCGCATGGTATTCAGAAGAAATCGGTGACTGGTATGCGGCAAACGGTGCATATGTGATCGAGATTGGAAAATCATCCAGAGATATCGTTCTTGAGAAAGAGATAGAACTGGTTGGAAGCTTCCAGCTTAAACCGATCATAGATCAGGATGTTCAGCTTGGTGAGCTTTTTGTATACGATAAGACCAGAGAATATACCAAGAAAACATTTGCAAAGGCACAGACTCAGTTTGCCGGTGTTGAAGATGAGAGTGAAGTTGATGAGATGACGAAAGCGATGCTTGAGTATTGCCCAATCAGATCTCTCAGAGCTTTTAACGGAATGTCAAATGAAACTATAAATGAAATACTTGCCGAGCTTAGAAAGCTGGTATAAAAAAAAGAATCTGACAACTGAGGTAATGTCTCGGTTGTCAGATTTTTAGGTTTAATTAGTATATTGAAATATAATGATCTACTGCTGGTCGCGGCGAACCTTGTCTGCGACCTTTTTTATTGGTGTCATTACGAAGTTTTTAACAGAGAAGTTGTCTCTGTATCTTTCAAAAACTTCCTTAGGTGATAGTGCACTAAGTCTTGTAGCAAAGAAGAAGTAACTTCTTTCCTTTGCTTCTTCTCTAATGTCGATAAGCTTGCTCATGTAGGCATTATATTTAACGACAATCTGATATTCATCTGCGAGTTTCTTTATCTTAAACAGCAGGTTGAACGAATATATTATATCTAACAGGAATATGCCGTAGAAGAAACCTATAAAGAATGAAAATGCCAGGTTCTTAGACAGCCAATATAGCATACCGAGTACCTTCGGATGAAGAACCAGATAGTAAAAAGCTGCAAGTGCATACCAGAATAATGAAAACAATGGGCATATAACACCCTTGATATTGCCCCAGTATGGAGAATAGTCCCATAACTGAAGATGCATATGATTTATGAATATCATTCCGGTTATGAATTCAATAAGTGTCATGCATGAGGCCATGATTATAAAGATTAAAAGCTTCTCAAGTATCGGATGAGTAACTGAGAGTGAAGGTATCCTTATATGACCAAGTAGAAAAAGAACAATCAGTCCAAAACCATATATTGGAAGATAAGGACCGACGAAAAATCCCGGATTGACCCATTTCTTTTTTTTACTTTCCACGGGATCAAGATATCTTCTGAAAAAGAGCTCGATGACCCATCCGGTAAAACTTCCAGCCGAAAACAGGAAGAGTAGTATAAGTAGTTTGTTCATTTTTTAACCCCACGTTGCTTATCACTAGGTAAGCTATGAATAGATATAACTATAATAATGTCATAAAAAGTTCTGTCAGATAAACTGCCAGGCATGATATCAGGGCTACTACGGTAAGCGACT
Organism: Eubacterium sp.; assembly: GCA_017539165.1. GTDB lineage: Bacteria > Bacillota > Clostridia > Lachnospirales > Lachnospiraceae > Eubacterium_Q. The sequence continues at coordinate 7,007 of JAFYHN010000085.1, read as the reverse complement.
TGCCCTTTACTGCCAGAATAACTGCAACAAATAGTCCGACAGCTGCGGATATAACACTTGATGTGGCTGTAAAGATGGCTGGTATGGTCATTGCAGTCAATACTGCATATGGTATGTAATATAAAAATGACCGGATAAACCTGTTCTGTATCTGATTACGAACGAGTGCAAATGGAAGAACACGTATCAGATATGTTGTTACAGCCATAATGGCCAGATATATAAAGAAGGTACGATGATTCATGCTGCACCTCCTTCTGATATGAATTCGGATTCGTCTTTCGGTTCATTTGTAACGTCATGTGGAAAGATAACAGCTATAACCGCAGCACTTATGATAGCACATATACTTATGGAAAGTCCTGAAGAAACGTTCTTCAGAAGAGGGACATAAGTAAAAGCTGTTGATAGTAATGCAGCAATAAGAACAGCGAAGATAACTGGTTTTTCTTTTTTCATTTCCGGTACGACTATAGCTACGAACATTCCGTATAGAGCAAGTCCCAGAGCACTCATGATACTTTCTGGAAGTACATTTCCGAGCAGAGCTCCCAGAAGAGTGCCAGTGGTCCAGCCGATAAACGGAAGTGTTGCAAGTCCTGCAAAAAATGAACGTGTTACGGTTTCATTTGACACAGCGACTGCAAATATCTCATCGGTTATAACGAATCCCATGATCCAGCGCCATATTCCTCTGAAGTTTTTGCTGAGCTTCTGGGATAGGGCTATGGACATGAATGAGTAACGTATATTTATGGTAATCTGCGAGATAAACATATCCAGCCACAGACCAGGATATATCATAGTATGAACTCCGGAAAACTGTCCCGCAGAAGTTAAGTTCGTCATTGATATGAGTGTGGCTTCCCACCAGGTAAGTCCACACGATATTGCTATTATTCCAAATGTGAAGGAAACGGAGAGGTATCCAAGCGCAATCGGAATGCCTGCAACGAGTCCGCGTTTATATTCTTTAATCATAATGTATTAGTGTATCATAAACAGACTTTTTTTCAACCGAATTTTTGATGCTTATTGCATGTTAATGGGCGTGTGTGATACAATTACATGTGTTTGTGATTGAGGGTGTTGATGCTGTATGATCACTGTACAGGAGGAGGGTGAAAATGAAAAAAAGACTTGTTACAAGGAGTGACTTTGACGGCCTCGTTTGTGCAATGCTCTTAAAAGAGCTTGATATCATAGATGATATAAAGTTTGTTCATCCTAAAGATGTTCAGGATGGAAAGATTGATATATCTGAGAATGATATAACAACGAATCTTCCGTTTGATCCTCGTGTAGGTCTTGCATTTGATCATCACGAGAGCGAACTACTAAGAAATGATCCTGAAGTATATCGGGATAGGTATATCATAGACGGAGACGCTAAGTCAGCTGCAAGAGTCGTATATGATTATTATGGCGGGGCAAAACAATTTAAAAGAGTATCGGAAGAGATAATGCTTGCGGTTGATAAAGGGGACAGCGCAGACTTTACCGAAGAAGAGATTCTGAATCCTAAGGGGTGGGTTCTGATGAACTTTCTTATGGATGCCCGTACGGGACTCGGAAGATTCCATACATTTCGTATTTCGAACTATGACCTTATGATGCAGCTCATAGATTTCTGTGTGGATCATTCTATAGAAGATGTGTTGAAGCTTCCTGATGTTGAAGAGAGAGTAAAACTCTACTTCGAGCAGCAGGAACTCTTTAAAGAGCAGCTCAGAAGGATAACTAAGATAATCGGAAAGGTAGCTGTTATCGATCTTCGAAATGAAGAAACAATATATGCCGGTAACAGATTCATGGTTTATGCCATGTGGCCTGAAACAGAGCTATCCGTACATGTTGCATGGGGATTCCGTAAGCAGAATACAGCAGTAATGATCGGTAAGTCTATCATTAACAGAGCATCGGATTTTAATATAGGTGAGCTGTGTCTTTCATATGGTGGAGGCGGTCATGCAAATGCCGGAACGTGTCAGCTTGACAATGACAAGGTTGATGCAGAACTTCCGCATATCTTTAATAAACTGAATGGAATCGAGTAGGAGACGGAAAACAAAATGCAAAAGTTTTATCTGGAAAATCTATACCTTAAGGTAACTATCAGCGAAGCTGGAGCTGAGCTGGAAAGCGTCCTCGCAAAGGAGAACGGAAATCAGTATCTGTGGAATGCAGATGAGACATATTGGAAGAGAACAGCACCTGTTCTTTTTCCTATAGTAGGAAGTCTTAAAGACGGAAGCTTTAATGTTGACGGAAAGAGTTATCCGATGTCACAGCATGGATTTGCGAGAGATATGAACTTCCGCATGGTTAAGCAGGCAGACGGAAGCAAAATACTTTTCAGACTTGACTATACAGCGGATACACTTAAGAGATATCCGTATAAGTTTGCGTTGGAGATAGAATATGCTTTAAAGGGATATAAGCTCACCACTACTTGGAGAGTTATCAATATGGATAATAAAGAGATACATTTCCAGATAGGAGGCCATCCTGCATTTGTATGTCCTATCAATAAGAAGGATAAGCAGAGCCAGTACTTCCTGAACTTCAATACAGACAAGAACCTGGAATACAGTCTCCTGAACAGTAAAGGACTCGTTGAGTCAGAGGGAAATGTCCTCGTCAACGATGGTGGACTCGTAGCTATAGATGAACATATGTTCGATAAAGACGCACTTATATTCGAAGGAAAGCAGGCTGATAAGGTATCACTCTGCAAGCCAGATGGAATGGCATATATAACTGTAAGCTTTGATGCACCGCTTTTCGGAATCTGGTCGCCAGCGGGAAAGGGAGCTCCTTTCATATGCATAGAACCATGGTATGGTCGTGCTGATAAGGAAAGCTTTTCCGGAGATATCAATGATCGTGATTATGATAATGTACTTGCGGTTGGAGAGACTTTTGAAGCATCATATGCTATGGAAATTGAGGTTTAGACCGAAAGATTAACATATTTTTACAAAAAGATTACAAAAATGTGTAAAATAGAGGCGAAAAAGGTAATAAATCCTTGACAAATACACTCAAAAAAGTATAATGAAATAGAGCTTTTTAGTTCGACTTAAGGGGGCTAGATAGCCAAAAAAAGTATATATTTTAGGAGGATTCCAAAATGAATAAGACAGAACTTGTTGCAGCTATCGCTGAGAAGGCAGATCTTACAAAGACAGATTCTGAAAAGGCAGTAAAGGCATTTATCGAGGCAGTTGGTGATGCACTTAAGGCTGGAGATAAGGTTCAGCTTGTAGGTTTTGGTACATTTGAAGTATCAGAGAGACCTGCTAGAACAGGACACAACCCAAGAACAGGAAAGTCTATCAAGATTCCTGCATCAAAGGCACCTAAGTTCAAGGCTGGTAAGGCACTTAAGGATTCACTTAACTAATCTGAGTGCACTTTATTTGATAATATATGATTATCACTTCTGCCGCGGCGTATGCCACGGCAGATTTCTTTTATAAAAATGGAGGGGACCAAGTGAGACTTGATAAATATTTAAAAGTTTCAAGACTTATTAAAAGAAGAACAGTAGCAAATGAAGCCTGTGATGCCGGTCGTGTGAATGTAAACGGTAAGGTGGCCAGAGCCTCCTATGATGTAAAAGCCGGTGATGAGATAGAGATTGCATTTGGAAATAAGACAGTAAAGGTCAAAGTACTCAGAGTTGCAGAGACGGTAAAAAAGGACGAAGCAGCTGAGATGTTTGAGCTTTGTTAGAAAATAACTTAATATTTTTCGGTTTTTCATAAATCTACTTGATTATTATGTTAACTTGTTATATACTTCTATCGTGACCGCTTGTACTCTTAAGGGAGAGTGCCGGCTGTTATCAGAGGGAGTAAATGGGTGAATGTAATGGCAAGTAGACGTAGGGTACAATCGAATAAACAGTCTGGACTCAGTCTTTTTCTTATTATGGTTGTTGTTGGCGTTGTTATAGTTGCCTGCAGCTTTAGAAGTATGTCCTTGTACAGACAGAGCAAGGAGCTCGAGATAACACAGTCTCAGCTTGAAGCTCAGCTTGAATCTGAAAAAGTCAGGGCAGAAGAACTGGTAGAAAAAGAGAAATATATGAAGACCAAGAAATTCATAGAGGATGAAGCTAAGAATAAACTAGGGCTTGTTAATAAAGATGAGATAGTTATAAAACCGAAAGAAAAAGATTAAGCAGTTGACAGAGAGCCTGTTGACTGCTTTTTGTTGATTAAAAGGAACGTGATATAAGGAGCAGAGATTGGACCGAAAGACCTTTGAGAAAAATATAATTGAATATATGAAAATGCATTCCATGATGAATTCATTTTCATCGAAAGAAAAGATCAAAGGAGTTGTCCTGGGAGTATCAGGTGGGGCTGATTCAGTGGCGCTGCTTTCTTTTTTCATTGCCTGTAAGAGTGAGATTAATAGTGAGCTCAGGATCAGAGTAGTTCATGTTAATCATATGATCCGTGGAGAAGAAGCAGATTCGGATCAGAGGTTTGTCGAGAATCTCTGTGAAAAGCTGGGAGTTGAATATAAGGTTTATAAAGAGAATATTCCGGCAATGGCTGCTGAAATGAATATGACTGAGGAAGAAGCTGGGCGTAACTTCAGGTATAAGGTGTTTAGAGAAAATGCACTTGAATTGGAGCAAGAAACAGGAGGGGAGTGCAGGATTGCTGTGGCTCACAACAAGGATGATCTGGCCGAAACTGTTTTATATAATATGATCCGTGGAAGCTCTATCTTGGGACTGGCGGGAATAAAACCTGTTAGAGAACGTATCATAAGACCGCTTCTTGATACACCTCGTGTTGAACTAGAAGCTTATCTGGAAGAACTGGGACAGGATTATGTAACAGATTCAACTAATCTTGATACCGAATACACAAGAAATAAGATACGGCATCTTATAATGCCTGAAATAAAAAAACTGAATTCGGGAGCTGTAGATCATATAGCGGATGTAGCTCGTGATGCGCTGGAATTGGGAGATGATATTTCCAATATCGTTAGTAATGATAAAACTGTTAAAGAGAATCCTGTAGGAGAATATACTTATCCCGATGGCAGAAAACAGGTCATATATGACAAGCAGGAGATTAGTATAGCGGTTCTATCCAGCCTGCCTCGCATCGCGCGTGGAGAGGTGGTTCTCGAGGCTATAGAGCGTGTCTGCGGACGACGTAAGGATATAACAAGGGAACATATCAGACAGGTTTGTGAGCTTGTGTGGAAGGAGAATGGGAAACGTGTAAATCTTCCGTATGGAATGGTTGCTTCGCGGGTATATGACAGAATAGTGATTAAAAATGTTTCTAGTGGCGAGAGCAGAGAGACAGATGATAAAAATGAGGGAAGAATTGTTATCACGGAAATGACATTTTCCGATCACATGGAAATATCTAAAAAAGAATATACGAAAATGATCGATTGTGGTAAAATAAAATCTACGCTTGTTTTGAGAAAACCGTCTCCTGATGATTATATAGTTATCAGTAAAAACGGTGGTTCAAAGAAGCTGTCCAGATATTTTACGGCTGAAAAGGTTGAACGAGATCGACGCCAGGATATTCCTGTTGTGGCGGATGGAGATGAGATAGTCTGGATAGTTGGAATGAGGCTTAGTGAAAGATATAAAGTTGGCCCTGATACCGAAAAGGTGGCGGTCATTGATTATGTGAAAAACTAAGCAAAGCGAAAAGAATAATTTGCAGGTGGTGAATATATGACAGAAAAAATAAGTGTTTTAATATCTGAAGAGGATGTAAATAAGAGAATCCAGGAGATGGCAGATGAACTTAGTAAGAAGTATGAAGGAAAAACTATTCATCTTGTCGGAATTCTTAAAGGAAGTGTTTTCTTCCTATGTGAGCTTGCCAAGAGAATAACTGTACCGGTAACGCTTGACTTTATGTCGGTATCAAGCTATGGTGACGAAACTTCTTCATCTGGACGAGTTAAATTCATTAAGGATCTGGATGAAAGCATTGAAGGAAGAGAGGTTGTCGTAGTAGAGGATATTCTGGATTCCGGAAGAACACTCAGCTATGTGGTAAATATTTTACATGCACGTGGACCTGAGTCACTTTCAGTTATTACATTGTTGGATAAGCCGGACAGACGTGTTGTGGATGTTGATCTTGATATGACAGGATTTACTATTCCGGACAAGTTCGTTGTGGGATACGGACTGGATTATGCGCAGAAGTATAGGAATCTTCCGTATGTCGGAGTGATTGATTTTATAGATTAGCTAAAACCCATTTGGAGGATAATGACTTGGAAAAAAAGAACAGATCGGGCGCAGGCGGTCTTCTTATGGCGTATGTGCTGATAGCCCTATTATTTTTTGCATTATATGTGATCATGACAAGACCAGCTGATGTTGATTACAGCTTCAATGATCAGAAACTGGCTACTGCCATTGATAAAAAAGAGGTAATAAAGGTTGAGATTCATCAGAACAACGAAGTCCCTACCGGAATGGTTACCATTACCGGAAATGATTCGAAGAAACAGCTGACCTACTATACTCCTAATGTAAGTGATACTGCCAGGGTTGTTGAAGAACATGGCGATAAAGAGGTTGCAATGGAAATGTACGATGTGACGAGACCGGGACTTCTGGAAAAGGTAACACCGTATCTATTCATAATTGTTCTATTTATCATTTACATGATGATGCTTAATTCTCAGATTTCAGCCGGAGGCGGAGTAGGAGGAAGCGCAGGCCTTTCCAACTTTGGAAAGAGCAGAGCTAAGAAAGACCAGGAAACAGGAATATCATTTGAAGAAGTAGCAGGTCTTGAAGAAGAGAAGGAAGAACTTGCAGAGGTTGTAGACTTCCTTAAAGCTCCTGAGAAGTATACGAAGATTGGAGCAAGAATTCCTAAGGGTATCATACTTGAGGGACCTCCGGGAACAGGTAAGACACTTCTTGCAAAGGCTGTATCAGGAGAAGCGGGAGTTCCATTTTTCTCCATCTCAGGATCTGACTTTGTTGA
>JAFYHN010000084.1 GCA_017539165.1 Eubacterium sp. | reverse complement strand
TGCAAAAATGTTACAAAGAAAGGGGATAATAGGAGGACCAATTAATCCTTTTTCATTCGGTTTTGCTTTAGCATAAGCCTAAAAAGAAAAATCGGTTGCGAAAACTACGTTTCGCAACCGGCTTTGTCTACAGTCTGAGCCTGGATATGAGATTCGAACTCATATTCAGGCTTTTTTCCGCGTTAAGATGGACAAGCTAAGTACGGTAGCGCACCCGTTCAACTCAGCTCGCGCACGGTGCGGGATACCCCTAGCGGACGCTAAGTTCTCACTTCGTGCATAGCACTCGTGAATCACTAAGCGCCGAGACCCGCAACGGTCTCACGAGCACGCTCCGTACTTAATGCTTTTAGTCCATCTTATTCGCGATGAATTTTTAAATCGCGAGCATTCAATATATCGCTAAATGTTAGAGTATGTATGTGAAGCCATAAGGGTCGCGGTGCTTAGCGATTCACGAGCCATCGGCGAAGTGAGAGCTTAGCAAGCGTAGCTTTGCGAAGCGGCCGTTCGGGAGAGCCCGCCATGAGCGAAAGCGATGCTGAACGTACATACTCTAGCATTAGCGACTTTTGAATGCCGTGGTAAAAATTAGAGCATGTGTGCTCGTATTTCCTCTCCGCTAAGTGGTGAAAGGAGTGCAGGTGCGATATCGAATACTGTCTTCGCTCCGTTATCTCCGTTCTGGTTCATTCTGTAAGCAGCTCTAGCATAAGCTGTAAGAACTGATCCTGTGAATTCAGGGTTAGAGTCAAGCTTAAGGCTATACTCTATAACATGCTTCTTCTTTCCATCATCTGTTGTTCCTGAATAGATGACTGATCCACCATGTGGAAGTCCACTATGATCTCTCTTCATCTCTTCAGATGAGATAAAGTTTACTGTTGTATCATAATCAGCAAAGTAGTTTGGCATAGTAACGATCTCTTTTTCTATACGTGCCTTATCAGCTCCTTCTTCAGCTACAACATAGCATACTCTTGTGTGCTTCTGTCTTGTAGTAAGCTCAGGATTCTCACCTGAACGAACTGCATCAAGTGCTTCAGGAACTGGAACTGTATACTGTCTTGCATCAACAACTCCTTCTATTCTTCTGATAGCATCTGAATGTCCCTGGCTTACACCCTTACCCCAGAATGTATAATCCTTTCCACCTGGAAGAACACTGTGTGCATAGAGACGGTTCAGTGAGAACATTCCTGGATCCCATCCACATGAAATAATCCCGATCTTTCCAGCCTTCTTGGCAGCTGCATCTACATTAGCGAAATGTACCGGAATGTTAGCATGTGTATCAAATGAATCGATAACGTTATACATAGCAGCATACTTAGGTGTCATCTCTGGAAGATCTGTTGCACTTCCTCCACAGATGATAAGTACATCTATATCATCCTTCATATTCTCAAGTGCATCTACATGATATGCCTTAGCACCTGAATCAATGCTTACTGTACTTGGATCACGTCTTGTGAACACACCTACAAGGCTCATATCATCACACACACTTACTGCCTTTTCTACGCCACGTCCCAGATTACCATATCCGAGAATTCCTACTTTTATACTCATATCTTTTCCTCCTATTATTCTACAACTGAAAATGGAAGCTGATCCAGAACATCTCTTTCTTTATCGATTCCCGGATAAACCTCTATCAGTTTAAGTCCTTTTTTTGTAAGCTGGAATACACATCTTTCTGTCACATAGAGAACTTTCTGCTTATTCTTCAACGCTCTCTTTGCAGAGAAACTTATGCTCTCCACCTTATCTACAAATTTCGGTATCTTTCCTTCCTGAACGATTGATATCTTTCCGTCATTTTCTTCTACGAAGAGTCCCTTTGTAGTAAATGAAAGACAGAATACAACCGTATGAGTCTTTGCTGTAATATTTGCAAATCCTCCGATTCCGGCAAATGCGCCCGGAACCTTATGAGCATTGACGTTACCATCCTTATCAACTTCAATAGCTCCCATAAAGCATATATCAAGACCACCGTTATCATACAGATCAAACTGGTTTGCCATATCGTAAACAGAAGCTGCACCGATCATCGCTCCAAATACCGGACCGGATGCAGGGAATCCACCAACACCACCAGATTCAACTGTAAGAGTGACCTTATTCAATAATCCTGATTCCTTAGCATACTTTGAAACAGTCTCAGGAATTCCGACACCGATATTAACGATATCATCTTCTTTAAGTTCCTTAGTTGCACGCTTTCCTATGATATCTGCCACTATACTGTTATGTCTCTCGGCTGATGTCATTCTCTCGATGATCTCAACCCACATATCCCATTGTCCGGAAGGTATCTCGAAACTACCTGTAAGAGCTTCATATCCGCTTCCGAGAGGTTCCTGCTCAACCACAACAATAGCATCAACAAGGCAACCTGGAATGATGGCATTACGAGGACGCGTAGGCTTTCTGACAAGCTTATCAACCTGGACTATAACCTTTCCTCCGTTTGCTTTTGCTGCCTGACATATGGACAAAGCGTCACCAGACATATACATATCATCAAAGGATATATTTCCTTTTCTGTCAGCCGCAGTTCCCTTGATAAGCGCGATGTTTATCTTCGGAAGCTGATAGTACAGAAATTCTTCACCATCGACCTTGACATGCTTAACATATGAGTCGTCCTTAGAGATCTTATTGATTCCCGGACCTTCCATCCTTGGATCAACAAATATATCCAGTCCAACCTTTGACAGTGCTCCCGGAATTCCTCCGGCCTGTGCTCTTATGGCATGAGATATACAACCCAAAGGAAGATTATATGCTTCGAATCTGTCCTCAAGTACCAGCTTTTTTGTACTGTACATTGCTCCGAAATGTCCACATATAAGCTTATCGACTGCCCCGTCTCTTATATAACCTTCGGCATTCTTATTCTCATCCCAGAGACCAAAGCCCGCACTGGATACCATTGTCAGATGAGATGGCGATCCTTTCTTCTTGAACTTCTCATATATAGCCTCATGCATTTCAACAGGATTCTCGATTCCCAGAAATGAATTAACGCATATGCAGTCTCCATCTTTTATAAGGTCGACCGCCTCGCGAGGTGTCATGATCTTAAACATAATATCCTCCAGATAATCCCACACATTAGGAAATATTTAAATCAATCAAGACCCGCTTTCGCGAGTCTTGATAATCTCAGCAACTATATCAGTTACATCTTTTACTTACAGAGAGATGTTCTCACCCTTTAATCCGATGTAAGCGCCCTGCTTAGCTTCAGATGAATCAGGATGTGCAAGAAGCCACTTATTTCTTGCCCAAAGCATCTTATCCTCGAAATCCTTTTCTGCAGGTTTCTGAAGATCTGTGTTTGTATTTCTAGGAAGCACTACTGCTACTCTGAAACCACCATCTTCAACCTGGCAAGGTGCATAGTGAAGTGATGTAGCATAAACTTCAACAACAGCTCCAGCAGGTGCACGGAATGCAACAACATCAGCTGTGTCAAGAACACCATCTATAATCTTATCCTGCTTAGCAAGAAGTAATACGAAATCAGTTGCACCGATATTTATCTCACTATTTCTGTGATACTCAAGGCAGTTAAGAGCCTTGTTGTATCCCCAGCACATTCCAAGCTCGATAGGCATATCACCAAATGCATTTGTCTGAAGATCCTTAAATACTCCACACGCCTCAAGGCTATCGATCCAAGGTTCGTAAGCAACTCCTTCAGCAGGCATCTCAACCTTTTTCATAGCGTCAAGGAGTTCATTTACATCATACCCCTCCAACACTTTACCGTATTCGCGAAATTCCGGATCGGAAACCGAATATACCTTCATCTTTATGTCCTCCTTTGATATATATGTATGTTAACGTTCGACGTTACTATTCATGATTATAAGCATCATAACTTTTTTAGTCAACCACCCAAATGTCAGCAATCTCACTATATTGTCTGTCCTGTTTTTTATCTGTAAGAATGACCACTCCACCGAAGTCCGAAAATGTCACCGCAGACATCAGACCGAACTTCCCGTGATCTGCCAAAATATATCTCTGTCCAGGATCAGTACACTCTATAGCAACCCTCTTAACAAGTGCCTCACGGACATCGGGAGTAGTAAAACCAACCTTGCTGCTGACGCCGTTAGTACCGAAGAAGCCTTTAGTAAAATGATATCTCTGGATATTCAGTATCGCATCGGCCCCAACCACTACCTCGGTATTCTCCTTCAGCTCTCCTCCCACGAGAAAAACTTTAAAACCTCTCTCCACCAGTTTTCTGGCATTTAGAATCGAGTTAGTAACATAGTTTGCCTTATATTCCGTTATGCAATCTATCATATACTCTGTTGTCGTTCCCGAATCTATAAAAACACAATCGCCAGGCTTTATTAGTTCAGCTGCATAAGAAGCTATCCTCAGCTTCTCTTCCGTGTTCGTCGATTCGCTTATATGAGAAGTCGCTCTCGTCGCTTTCGGAACATCTTCCAGCGCAACAGCTCCGCCATGTACCCTTGCCAGTTTTCCCTGCCGACTGAGATACACTATATCCCTTCTTATAGTTGACTCTGACACTCCAAGGCACGCCTGCAGTTCTTCAATCGTAACGCTCTTCTTTTCATTTACTTCCTGAAGGATCAGATCCCTTCTCTCTTCTGACAACACCCTGCATTATCCCCCTACAATGAGCTGTATACCTTCATAATCTCTTCTCCGGTTGCAAGATACTCTGAAAATGCACTTGCCGAGCCTGCACTTATACCCATTTTAAATGCAGTCTCCAGGGATTCTCCTTTGAGATATCCTGCAATAAAACCGGCAACCATCGAATCTCCCGCACCGACTCCGTTGATCAGTTTTCCTTCCGGTGCAGGCATCATATATTCATGATCATCTTCAGAAACAAAAACCGCTCCTTCGCCTGCCATAGACACTATAACATTCCTGGCTCCCATGGTCTGAAGCTTTCTGGCATAAGGCACAACACTCTCTCTTGTCTCAAGTGTTACACCAAAAAGCTCACCCAGTTCATGGTTATTTGGCTTTACGAGAAACGGTCTGTATTTCAAAGTCTCAAGAAGCACAGAGCCTGTAGCATCTACTACCACGTTCACACCCTGTCCATCCAGACGTGCCATTATATCGCTGTATATGGATTTCTGTACGGAAGGAGGAATACTTCCTGCCAATACAAGAATATCATCCTTCTTCAGTTTATCGATCCTGTTAAAAAGTTCTTCAATATATTCTTCCGAGATATCCGGACCTGATGCATTTATCTCTGTTCCTTCATATGACTTAAGTTTAATGTTAATCCTTGAGCATCCATCCTTAAGTCTTATCTCATCTGATTTTATTCCCGTATCATGAACCCTTCTTGTGATCTCATCACCTACAAATCCCGCCGAAAAATAGATTGCTGTATTATCTATGCCGAGACTGCTTAGAACTATTGATTCATTTATCCCCTTACCTCCGGGAAGCATAAGCTCAGACGTAGTTCTGTTGGTAAGTCCAAGTCTGAAATCATCAACAGTGACTATATAATCAAGCGAAGGGTTAAAAGTTATAGTATATACCACCGGTCAGTCCTCCATAATGTATGCACAGGCAGCAAGCGCAGCAACTGCCCCATCAGAAGCAGCAGTTGTAAGCTGTCTCACCAGCTTGGTTCTGCAATCGCCCGCTACGAATATCCCCGGTGTCTTTGTATAACAGCTTTCGTCAGCTGCTATATATCCCTTTTCATCAAGTTGAACTTCATTGGCAAAATCAGCATTATCTGGTTCCTGTCCGATTGCAATAAAGAGTCCCTGAACCGGTATTTCTGTCAATTCCCCGGACACCTTATTCTTAACTACAACGGCTTCAAGTGAACTCTCACCCTTCAGTTCTTCTACCGTACTATCCAGAACAAATGATATATTCTCCTTCTCTTTAAGTACATTAAGAATCTGAGGTTCTCCTCTGAACTCCTGTCTTCTGTGGATCACATAAACCTTATTGCAATAATTCGATAAGAACAGTGCATCCTCAAGAGCAGTATTTCCGCCCCCCGCAACAGCAACATCTTTCTTCTTAAAGAAAGCTCCATCACAGGTTGCACAATATGAAATGCCTTTTCCGGTAAATACCTCTTCCTTATCTATTCCGAGATGTCTATTCTTAGCACCCGTTGCAATGATCACGGTTTGGGCAGCATATGTCTTACCGGATTCTGTAGTCACCATAAAGCCTGATGCCTTATCTTCTCCGACTTTTTCTATCTTAACAGCCTTTTCATAATTCACTTCAGCACCAAGTTCAGTAGCCTGCTCATAGAGCGCCATAGAGAATTCAAATCCCGATGTCTGCTTTATACCAGGATAGTTTGATATCTCCGGCGTATTCACAATCTGACCACCAACGGTAAGTGACTCAAGACATACAGCATGCTTGCCCGAACGTTCAACATATATTGCAGCAGATAGCCCCGCAGGGCCTGCTCCAATAATCAATACATCTATCATTATGATAAAAGCTCCTTCAACTTGCTTTTAGGTACTGCGCCTACATTTCTTGTTGCTTCTTCGCCATTCTTGAAAAGAATGAGACATGGAATACTTGAAATGCCATACTGGATAGCAATTCTCTCAGCATCATCAACATCTATAGATGCAAACTTCACATTTTCCATCTCATTTGAAAGCTCTTCAAGAACCGGAGCCATCATCTTACAAGGTCCGCACCATGTAGCAAAAAAATCTACAAGAACCGGAATATCACTCTTTAATACTTCTGCTTCAAACTGATCTTCTGTAATCTGCTTAACTGCCATATCTCTATCCTCCCATACTACCAGAATACTACTAAAACTACATAGAGAAACGAGGTCGTGAAAGTCTCACGACCTCGCTTTTAATGATAACATAAAATGTTATATTCGAACAGACATTAAAACATATAATTATCCGATAATCAACCTGTCTATTCGGTTATAAGCGAATATGCGGATATATTCTTAATCTTATCAGAGATGAGCCATATGGTCACATATGAAACCACCAATTCAAAGATTACCGAAACCATTCCCATCCAAGGAAATACTACCAGATTGGATTTCATAACTCCCAATGAACTAAATAACATCGACATAGTTTTGTTAGAACAGAGGCATCCCAGAATCGCTCCTGCACATGCTCCTGCAAATATCTGTGGAAGCATTGAAAGCACTAGTTCAGTTCTTAACTGATTACTTGAAAAACCTATAGCCTTTTTGATTCCGATTTCTTTCTGTTTTTTTACTATCAGTGTATCAACCATAAGCTTCAACGTCAGAATTATAACCACCAGAGAAATCAGAACAAGTACTGTCACGATCACTGTTGCCAAAGACGTCGTAGAATTATTCCCACTCTTAATCTCTTCTATGATATTCGAATAATCATTCAACTTTTCTCCATACATTCCCTCGACTTCATTAATTAATTCTTGAGATTTTTTAAGAGAATGATTCTTAACAATAGTACTTATATTTCCTCTACTAACCTCATGTTTCAAATGCTTTGCTCCATCAGTTGTAAGTGAGATATCCAATCCGTTTATTCCTGTAGTCTGCTCTAAACCCGTTATCAGATACTTTCTTTTTTCTCTCTTATAAGATACTTCTATTTCATCGCCAACTGTTACACGCAGCATTTTAGCCATATATCCACCAATAGCCACCTCATTATCATACTTGGGGATTCTTCCCTTGTATATATTTACCTCAGGTATATCCTGCCAGTCATCAGTAATAAATACGGTTACTTTGTTGCCTTCTACATACATTTCCGTACTATCCAGCCACCATATTGCTTCTACTTCAGGAAGCTTACCGATTTCTCCTACGTAGTTTTCATCTGTACCAAATCTGAAATCAACATCTGAATGTACAAACGAGAGCATCTTATCCAGATTAGTTGAATCATATATACAATTGTATGACAGAAAAGCCGCAAATGTAGTAAAAAGCCCTATTGAAAGCATGGCCACAAAAAGTATAACATTCTGTTTTGCATTTCCTAAGACCGATTTAAGTGCCATAATCCAGGTAATCGACCCGGCAGTTTTTTCTATCGGTGCATAATTCTTCTTAAAACTATGTGAACCCATACCGAATCTCAGAGCTATGATAGGATCCAGCCTCAAGATTATTTTCGTACTCAGAGATGCGACCAATATAACTGTTCCCATTATAAACACGGTCGTTATAAGTGTGGGCATCAGTGCAAACCTAACATTCCACTGAACCCCACTGAAACCCCTCATATTTTTCTCAATAATTGGAAGCACATAATACGAAGAAGCGATTCCGACTATAACTGAGATGAGTGTTGTAACAGCGAATTCTATCACCATTGAAATCCTGATCTGACCCGATGTATATCCAAGTGCTTTAAGAGCTCCTATATTGGAGCTATTCTGCTCTATACTATTCGATATTCTGAAATAGATAATGATCATAGAAATGATTGCGATCACTATGGCAAATGCTGCTAATAATGCAGCGATCAGATTCTGAAAATATGTTAAAGAACTAATTATTGCATCAACGCTGATTGCCGAAGCAAGGATATCATTCTCGTTAAAAATTTTAGTAAGGCGGCTGACCACATCCATAACATTTTCATTTTTATCCACCTTCATAAAATATAGAGTATTTATAATATTCTTTTCAGTTTCGTACTTTACAGAGTTTTCCTGTTCAGTTTTCAGTTCATTAAAAACTTCTGGTGAAACATATGTTATTCCGAAAACATTTGAGAGAAGTCCCTCATATATGCCCGCAACCTGAAATGTATAATTCTTGTCTTCAATCTTTAAATCTATACTATCTCCAAGTTTTGCATTAAAATAAGAGGAGTTCAAGGAAATGGATACATATATAGGATTATCATATTCCTCATCCGCCATCTCAACAAAGTGAGGCGCTTCAAACTCTCCCCAACTACCATATGGCATAACCCTGAAATCACCATTCAAAGTATCCTTCCCATTCTTTGAATCATCTACAGTACCGGATCTTACCATCTCAAAATCCAAAAATAACGGATTAATACTTTCATAATATTCTATATCACTAAATTGGGAAATAATCTCCTCTGTCTTCTCTTCATCTTTAGCTTTGATCGAGGTTACCAGAATCGCATCAGCCAGATTATATTCCTTCTGTTTATCCTTATGTATAGTTCTGTAACCTAAAAGTATAGCCAATCCCGTATGTAGCATAAAAACAGTCAATACCATGATCAGGAAATACGTGATCATATGGGAAAAGTCGTTTTTAAAATTGGATTTTATCAACTTTATTAACATGCACTTTACCATCCCATTTCACTTAAAAATGTTCTTAGTTTCTGATGTCTTTCTTTATCTCCCGTAACATACGATCCTAGATTACATTCACCACATATAGTTCCGTCCTTCAGGTATATGATTCGATTGCCTCTGCGGGCAGACTTCATATCATGAGTTACCATTACTATAGACTGCCCCTCACGATTGAACTGAGTAAGTATATTCAGTACAGTGTCACTACTGTCACTATTCAGAGCTCCTGTTGGCTCATCTGCGAATACAATGTCGGGTCTGTTTATAAGTGCTCTTATTATTCCCACTCTCTGAGCCTCTCCACCAGAAAGCTGATTAGGGAACCTGTTCCATAGTTTTTCTTCAATTCCTACTCCCTGAAGAAGTTCCTTTGCATTCTTTACAAGTTTCTTTTTATTCTGACCGGTCAGCATTCCTGCAGCAAGAACATTATCAAGGATACTCATAGTTTCTATCAGATGAATCTGCTGAAATATAAAACCACAATGTCTTCTCCTGAATATCGCAAGCTGATCGCTGGTAAACTTGGTTATATCCTTATTGCAGAATATTATCTTACCCAGACTGGCTTTATCCATTCCCGACAAAGCATAAAGAAGGGTTGATTTTCCTGCTCCTGAAGAGCCCATAATAACGGTGAAATCCCCTTCATAGATTTGAAGATCCATATTCTTTATTACGTGCTGCTGAACACCGCCCACTGAAAATGACTTACAAAGCTTTTCAGTTTTTATTATTGTCTTTTTTTCTTCCATATTACCTGTTATCCTTAAACGATATAGTTTCTCTTATAATCTCATTATATTAAAACATTTATTAAGAGTCTTTATCGGTACATTAACTTTAGATTAATTGGAAAAACGTAGTTAAGCAAGTTTGAAACTGAGTATAACCCTGAAACCACCATCTGCATTTGTCACCTCAAGACTTCCCTGCATATCCTCCATCAGTTCTTTGCTTATATATAATCCAAGACCCGCTCCCTGTTTATCCGAAGCATTGGATCCTCTCTTGTATTTATCAACTATCATAGCCAACTCTTCCGAAGGTACTCCGCCCCCTCTGTCAGTAATACTTATACAAAGACTATCTGTATCCGTTTCTCCGTCAACGTATATATCAGTATCTGCATACTTATATGAATTATAGAATATGTTGCTGAAAATCTGTCCGACTCTGATTTTATCGCACATTACCATACATTCTGGTATATCAAGCTCAACCAGATATCCTTTGTAATCCGCTGTACGAATCATCTGAACAAGTTCTGTACTGGCAAGTTCGGATGTATTTATCTCCAGCCTTTCAAGTTCTTCAAGAGTTGACGTAAAGAGATCCGAGACAAGTCTGTCTATCTGATCAGCTTTATCTCCTATCGCAACCAGTTTGTTTTTCACCTGTTCTCGATCTTCTTTCACACTAAGAACTTCCGACATAGCTTTAATGGATGCCACAGGCGTCTTTAGGTCATGACTGAGCTGAGCTATCAGTTCCTTCTTGCTTATATTCGCCTGGAGTTCCCTTTCTTTAGCCAGTGCCAGTTCTTCGCGCATTATATCGAAGCTTTCGGTAAATGCACCAAACACATTTTTCTTATCCATTTTTAGAGGCTTATCAAGATTACCGGATGCAACAGATATTGCAAAATCCTTCATATCATCAAAAGGTTTAATTACTTTATAGTTGATCCAGAGAAGAGCAAGTAGTATTACCAGAAATACTATAGCTGAAGAGAAGATATACTGTTTTGCGTACTTCGCAAATGCCATATCTTCCAGACTTGATACATTATTATAAATAATGAGTTTTCCTACGATCGTGCCATCTACGACTATGTCTCTGATAGTGTCTCTTTCTGCTGTTGCTTTAACTATTGTATCTGCATTCCAGTAATTATCTCTAAATATCAGCCTGTCATTGTTATCCAGCACAGCATAATCAAAGCTGCAGTCCGGATAATCTTCAAAATCCATGTTTCCCCAGTTATTCTGAAGCTCCGAGATGAGCTCATTTACCTCTACAACATCCAGTTTTGTATCCTTCTGAACTCGTCTAAAAATAAAAACAATTTCCGGAACAAACATAACTATAAATGCAAATACTGCAAAGCACACAATAAATTTTTTCATTCTTTAAACATTATCCCCAGTCCCCTTACTGTCTTAATAAACTTGGGACTGTTTGGATCCTCCTCAAGTTTTTCTCTTAAATGTCTGATATGAACATTCAGTGTTCCATCAGAAACAAAGCAATCATCCCATACATTATCAAATATCTCATTTTTTGGAATTATCCTGTTCTTATTCTTTACGAGATAGATAAGGAGTTTATATTCCATAGCAGTGAGATTCACAAGCTCACCATTCTTATGTACCGTTGAAGCATCAAAATCAATCTCTACATCTCCGAAATTGCTTACAACATGCTCATCCATCGGAATCGAGCGTTCATACCTTTTCAGAACCGCCTTTACCTTTGCATGAAGAACACTTAAGGAATACGGTTTTGTGATATAATCGTCGCCACCGATATTAAGCGCGATAACCATATCATCATCGCTTGATCTCGCACTTATAAATAAGATTGGTACATCCATAGTCTCCCTGAACTTTTTACATAGTTCAAATCCCGACAAACCATCTTTGCCCTCAAGGTTTATATCCAACAGGATAAGTTTAGCTGTGTTTGATCTAAAAAACTCCAAAGCATCTATTGCCGTAAAAACACACTTTGATGGAACATCAAACATATTAAAATATTCTGCTGTGGATTCCGCAAGTTCTACCTCGTCATCCACTATAAGTACACTGTAATCCATATCTTTCTGTCACCTCATCAAAAGATTTTTCTCATCCCAGAACCTTCTGGTCGTCTTTATAAGTTCTTCATCAGGAACATCTCCCCGAAATCTAACCTTGTAATACTGATTAAAGATATCTTTCAGTCTTTCTCTTTCAGCCTCATCCTCAAAAAAATCAAGATAATCATATATAGATTCAATCTTTTTGCCTTCTACATTTTTTTTATTAATCGTTTTGCATATAGAATTAATATTCTCCTGAAGTTTCATTTCCGGACTTAGTCTCATATACCATATCCATCTGATCAGTTTAATCAGAAGGAAGAGCATCAAAACAGTTCCCAGTATTGCCACCGTATAGTACAACAGCTTATATGCCAGATCCTTACCAGAGTTTCTTTCTTTAACCTCTGTTGGCGTCACATCATTACTTTGTTCATAGTATTTTCTATACTGCTCAGGTATATCGTCAGGGCCAGGGAAATGATCTCCCCCGGCACGAAGTTCAGCATCGGTTTCTGATCCCGTCTCTTCATCAGTCTGGGTGTATTTCAGTCCCCATGAATCCTGTTCAGGCATTTTGATTATAGTTGTAGGTTCCAATGGTATCCATCCGATTCCTTTGATGTAAGCTTCAGGCCAGGCATGAGCATCGTTACTCATCACCTCTCCTCTTACCTTCATCTTTTCTTCATCAAATCTATGTACGAACCCATTTGCATATCTCGACGGGATACCGCATTCTCTAAGCATTATGATCATGGCAGATGCATAGTGTACACAATAACCTCTTTTTGTTTCGAACAGAAAGTCATCCACATAATTCTCACTGCCTCTAAGATCCGTCTTTCTGTTGTATTTGTATTGCCTGAGAAAGTATTCTATCCTCTTTGCCTTTTCATAATCACTTTCGCAATCTGCAGTCAGCTCTGTTGAGAGATCATGTATCCTCTGTGTAGACATCGATGTGTCCAGATATCCCTCAGTTTCAAAGTTAGTCTCCTTATTCTCCAGATAGTTCACGATATCATCATATCTCTGTTTTGAAATCCTGTTAGCGATATTAAGATTCAATATATCTCTGACATATTGAACTATTGTGTAATAATCCACGTACTTAAAGTCGTCACTGTTCATATTAAGAAGAAGCTCTTTATAATACGGACTTCCATAATCTATTGTCAGATACTGGACATGATAGCGGAAATTCTTTTTCTTTACTTTAGTCATATCACTTTCGGACAGTTCAATATTACGATCTCCATCTTCACTGATCTTCGCTACAAAGATTGGCATAAGCGGACATATTATATCTTCTGTTCTGAGATATCTATATACAAAATCACCACTTTCAACCTTTATAATGCAATCCGCTTTCTTCTGATCTATTCCTGCCTGATAAATAGCATTCATAAATTGTATAAATCCGGCATTATAATACATGTCCGTTGACTGCTTTTCTAACATGCCTTCCGGAGTGATTCTGGAATAATCTGCGCCTTTCAGATGAATAGACGAATCCCTGCACGTTCCGAATATTTCATAAGAGATCTCTTCCTGCGAAGTCGATCTAACAACGCCCTGCAGTTTTCCTGTTTCAGCATAACCGGTAAAGTCATCTACATCACCAAACAGTCCTCTGAAATGATATCCGATCTCATCTCCAACATATGACACTACTGTCGATATCTTTTCAGCTGTATTTCTAATAAATGTCCACTTAATAGGTTCGTCATTTACAGGAATAAACAGGACTATCATTCCTATTATCAGTAAAGCCGGCAAATAATATCTTATATCCTTTTTCAGAAACTCAACAATACCCAGTATAACTATGAGCACAAGACATATCGCCACAGGCTTTGACATATCCCAAAAATATATCCATAATCCACATTCCACAACTGCAGCAACAGCCCAGCCTATTCTTCTTACTGATGGTATATTTAAGATATATATAAGAAGCATCGGAAAATACGCAAGCAGCATATTCTCAAAAAGAACTATATCTCTGAATATAAGTCCCAATGCCAGCAGAATGATAGTAGAGAATAAGAGATAAAGTTTATCTCTTCCTAAAACCTTGAGGAAACCGTACACTTCAACAAATATAAGAAGATAGCTCAGTGCAAATAATCTATTTGTTTCAAAAAGATTTAAATACAGAATCAACTCGATTAAAGGAATAGCAAGTACTATGATCTTGGGAACATCAAGAAGATATTCAATTGTTTTCTTCTTTAAATCAGACATAGAGCGTTATCCTTCTCCCTAAACATAACCCTGACACTTAAGCTTTCAAGAGACTTATCTAACATTGCTTTCTCAGTATCTTCATCTATAGCCCCATGAATACGCCTGAGTCTGTCATGATAGAATTCACGAAAACTCTTATAATCTTCTATCGTAAATGTCTTTATACCAGAATCCGGATATATGATCCTGACCGGTTTCTTCATATGTGCAAAATAGTCTGCCACCGATACCAGATATTCCAGATAAAGGTCACGCCTTTTGATATTCTCCTCATCATCTCCAGTATCTTCGGTAACCAGAATGAGACTAAGCATATCTGAATTCTGCCTTTCGGGTAATCTTACCATTAGTTCTCCCGTTCTGGCATAATTTTTCCAGTGAATGGTATTCAGAGAATCTCCCTGCATATATTTTCTGAGGTCATTTCCAAGAAAGTTCTCTGTTATATCCAACCTGAATATATTTCTTCCCAACCTACTTTCGTCCAGAATTCTGGTTATATCCTTGACGGCTATATCCGTAACCACCGGAAGAACACTGACTCTAAGAGGAGTTTGCAGATGGAATCTAATCTTAAAGATTCCAAAGAAGTCCTCAACAACTATCTTTTCGATTCCTGCTGTATAATTTCCCGCATAACGACAGGTTAGTTCTGTTTCGATATTAATACTCTCTCTGGACATCAACTGAAAAGAATCAGTAGTAAAATCTTCTTTAAAATGGGTAGTAACATTGCTGTAGAGAAGCCTGATTCCCGAGAGAGGAAGTACCCCAGCATTTTCAATCTGAATCTGATAATTCTTCGCTGTATTCTTGTACAGAAGGCGCCCCTCCATTTCCTGATATACATGAAGCGCCCACATGGTATAAAGTATATACGCAAATGCTATCGGAGCATATAAAAGCACCGAAAAAAACAAAACATAGGAAAACGCGCCTCCTTTGTTACTTACTAGAATGCACGTCCCGATCAGCAGGACTGCGTAAATAACACGAGGCACTGTAACCCTATGCTTTAATGTTTCAATTCCAGGCTTAACGCCTTTATTCTTTATTTTTTTGAACATAGTCAATTGTCTCTTTTAAATGTCACGAAGGGAGACCCGGTCTTTTCAACTTATCAATCACTTCAACCAAAAGGTTTTTCCCTGTATACTTATTCATATGAGCCTGAGTGGTCATCATCATCCTATGAGGAAGTACGACCTTCGCCATATCAATAATGTCATCCGGAATCACATAATCTCTTCCCATAACATATGCTCTTGCCTTTGAAGCCATCAGAAGATCAAGACCTGCTCTCGGACTAAGTCCATATTCCAGCTCTTCACGCTTTCTGGTTGCACTTACTATATCAATCGCATAATCCATAAGTTCGTCTTTTATAATAACCGCTCTTACCTGATCCATCATCTCCTGTATATCTTTTCCTGTAAGAACAGGTGTAAGGTCATTATCCATTATTCCATCCAGATATTTCTTCGCAAGTTCTTTCTCCTGAGCCGGATAACCTATCGAAAGCTTCATCATAAAACGATCAAGCTCAGCTTCCGGAAGAGGATATGTACCAATCTGTTCTGAGGGGTTTTCTGTAGCGATTACCATGAACGGTTTTGGAAGTTCAAACGTTTTACCATCGATTGTTATCTGTTTCTCTTCCATTGCTTCCAGGAGTGCCGACTGTGTTTTGGGAGAAGTTCTATTTATCTCATCCGCTAGAACTATACTGCTGTAAACAGGCCCCTTTATGATCCTGAATTCAGACGTATCTGAATTATATATCGAAGTTCCCACAACATCAGTAGGAAGTGTATCAGGAGTAAATTGAATTCTTGAAAATCCGAGATCCACAGACTGAGCTAAAGCCTTCGCAAGAGTAGTTTTTCCGACTCCGGGAACATCCTCAATCAGAACATGTCCACCGGCAAGAAATGCAGTAATAAGATTCGTAATTACCGAATCCTTTCCAACAAATTTAACAGCTATATTTTCTTTAAGTTTATTAATCTTTTCTTGTGACATTTCAACCCCTTCATAGTCCATTAACTGTACATCCTACATCATTACACCCACACATTTATGATACATCATCGATGATATTCTCGCAACGAAAAAGATGACAGTTGAAATCTGATTTCATCTGTCATCTTTTCGTTGAAAACGTATGGATTCATAATCCCTATTTTGTTTTGATAGTGCTCATCTTCTTTGTTTCAAAATTATATGAGTAATCAGCACTTCCCATATCGTTATATGCAGAAAGCTTAATACCTTTTTCATTTACAGATACTACAGAAAAGATAGCGAACCTGGATGTCTCTGTAAAAAGTTTTTTCTTTCCTGAACCATCAAGCTTCATTGTATAAAGAACTGCTTTCTTACCTGTTTTAGGATTAGTTGCATGCTGCATCGTAGTATCTACCCAATAAAGGGAGCCATTGTATTCCTTTACATCGTAAGTACTCTTTGAGATTTTTTTTATCTTTTTAACAGTTCCTGTAGATGTAAACTTATAAAGATCAAATGGAAGTGTTCGAGCATCTGTTCTCCATCTTTCGGAAGCAATGAGATAATTTCCTATAGTATTCTCCTCAGCCTGACCATTAAGACCAGCTTTCTTTATTTTTTTATTTTTTAAATTATATGAATACATTACTGATCCTTCATGATCTAAAAGACCATTGTAACTACAGAAGAATATATAGTTTCCACATACACCTGTTATATGGGAGTGTTCATAGCTTTCTTCACCTACACATCTATTATTTGATAATGGAAGCTTTCTCAGATTCTTTACCTTTCCGTTTGCAAATGTATACATCTTAAGTGATGAAACACCATTTACAGTTTCAATAAAGATTACATCTCCCCCATTAACAGCAAATCCACTATAAATATTTACCTTTACTGGAATAGTTTTGTATTTACCAGTCTTTCCCTTCTTGACCTGAATCTTAGAATTACGAGTTCTAAAATAATAGTCACCATTTTTGATTTCTTTTTCTAATATTTCTTTTTTCGTGGCAAATCTTTCATGCAAAGAAATGTATTCATACTTTGAACCGGCAGCTTCTACAGTTGTCATTGAAACGTTATTCATTGAAAATGCACTTAATACTATGCAAAGAGCAATTGTGATTACAACTAATTTTTTCATGTTTTTTCCTTCCTTCCACTTATTTGTGATTTAATTAAGATTTTGTTCGCTAATTCAAAAGCGGTTTATCCGGATAAACCTTAATTCTCTTTTAGTTTATCCGAGTAAACCACTTTTGTCAAATGTTTTATTATTAAGTTTTTCTTACTTTTATTTAATAATTCTGTAACACAAATAATTAAGAAGACATAACGCTAAAACAGTATGTTTAGAACGCTCCTGCTGCTATTCCCATGTATGTCTCGTTCTTCTCAGAGCCATCATATTTCTCTATAACAAGATTCTTTTTAGTATCTTCATCGTCATGATAATGGTATACATAGAATATATAATCATCTAACATCATATATGAACGAACTTGAGTTCCTAAGGTTATTTCTTGAACTAATCTTGACTCTCCAGCATTGTCTACAAAATATATATTCCCTGATTCGGAAAAACCTTTTTCATTATATTGTATCGGCCATGTAAGGATACCATATTCGGACTGTACTGTTTCCGATTCTCTAGTCACATTTATTGTATTAAGTGTAACCCATGGCTCTTCTTTATCATCGTCACCGTTTAGTTTCATACTATGAGTACCTACTGGATTATCGTATTTATATTCCAAATCATCGTATGTATATTCTACCTTCGTATAATAGATTCTGTCATTCTCAATAACAAATTCTGATCCTTTAGCTAACTGCATAACATCACCGCCTGCTGAAACTCTACATATATAGTTATCTTCCGGCTCGCCACCCGAATTATTCATTACAAGATATATATCATCACCATATTTAACCAGATTCTTTCCGCCGCCATCACCAAGTTCTGCAACCAACTCATGTGTCTGTGTGGCAGTATCATATCTCCATAATTCCTGATATGTACCTGAATAATATATATACTGTCCATCTTTTACTGCAGACATCTTGCCATACCTTGCTATATTAAATGTCTGCGGATTATCCTCACCATATATTTCATATTCTTTTTCTCGTTCTTCCGTCGTTGGTTCTTCTGTTGTAGCTTTCTCAGTAGTTGCTTCAGTCTTAACCTCAGTTGAGTTAGAAACTATTTTTTCTTCAGTAGTAGCTTCCTGAGTAGTCAGCTCTTCGGATTCAGATTTAATATCTTTATTTCCTTCACTTATCGACTCATCATTTTCAACAGCCATAACCGTCTTAGGATCAGTAAGGAAACATATAGAAACAGCAAGCACACATAAAAATCCAGTTAATACGAGCCAATATGCAGGCTTTTTGTACTTGATAACGCCCTTAACTCTTTCCTTGACACCAATTTCTCCAAAGGCAACCGGACAAGCCGCTATTATTCTTTTAGGACAACTGAGATTAAGCAACGCCTGTGAATATCCAGCCCTATCATCAGTATCCATATCCTTAATAACCTTCTCATCACAGGCCATTTCAATATCCCTACAGAATAGAATATATGCTACCCAGCACAGAGGATTAAACCAGTGAATTGAAAGAAGCAGATATCCTAACGGCTTCCACCAGTGATCACGTCTCTTTAAATGTGCATTTTCATGTGCAAGAACGTACTTCTTCATTGCATCATCTAATACCGATGGAAGATATACGATAGGCTTAAATACCCCAAGAATAAATGGGAAACGTATATCATCACAGATGAAAACATTGTCTTCAACCTCAATTGAAGCAGCAACCGTTTTTCTAAGCCTTATAAAGCTGAATAGTCCATATAAGATCAGTAATCCTGATACAGCAATCCATATAACAGCCAGGATAAACATCAGCTTCTGTTTCGAAGTCTTTTTTGTCAGATGTTTCTCGTTTTCCTGATCAGATATACTCTCCACATTACTTTTATCTATATTAGCATTCTTTGGTTCAATTACTCTCTGAGATACTTCTATAGATTCTAAATCATTCGCATTAATATTATTATTTATATTTGCAAAATAAGTATTCGCAGCCGAATCAACTAATTTAACTCCGGACTGAATATATGGAACGGAATCATCAGTAGATACATTAATCGTCTTTGCACTTGGTATAACACTAAGTACACTCTCAAAAGATAATGGACATATAAGTCTGATTGCAACTACTGCCCACAGCATACAAGTAATCCATTTAGGTGCTTTTTTAAACAGAAAACGTAAAACAAGCACTGCCAGAATAAGCCATCCTGCAGTTACACTCATATTGAAGACTTTCAATAACACATTGCTCATGCCTATTTCTTACCTTTCTTAAATGTATCAATCATCTGCTGAATTTCATCTGCTTCTTTAGAGGTAAGCTTTTTCTTAGAAATAAATGCTGCTATAAAAGCAGGGAGCGAACCCTCAAAAGACTCTTCAACTATCTGATTACTTCTCTCAGAATAAAATTCTTCTTTAGAAATAAGTGTAGTTACTACTCCATTTTCATTTTTTAGTAAACCTTTTTCACTCAGCTTTCGTAAAACAGTGTATGTCGTCGGTTTCTTCCAACCGAGCTCGTTTTCACATATCTTTACAAGATCACCTGAACTGACAGGTTCATTTGCCCATACGATATCCGCAAACCTTTCCTGAACAGCTCCAAGCTCAAAATCTATCATAACAATCTCCCTTCTGGTTTATATATATAAACCATATATATGTTTTAGTTTACTAAAATAAACCACATTCGTCAACATCAATAAATGTAATATAATATTTGAATAACCAAAACGTGCCAACCATCATATGATAGCTGACACGTTTCGGCTAAGTTAAGTATTTTAAGGAAGATTGTAACCTTCCCTTTGGGAGCGTTTTTTTGTAAGAAGTTTTTTATTTCATAAGGAGTTTTTTCTTTTTAGCTATTACCACACTCTGGATAATAAGGAAGATACAAAGCATTGCTGCTATTGTTATTCCTGTCCACCAAGCCTGATCAAGTCCTGCTGATGAAACGATGTTCTGAATTGTTGAAAGTGACAGAACACCGAACAGTGTTCCAATGATATTTCCAACACCACCTGTAAGCATCGTTCCACCAATGATTGATGATGCTATAGCATTCATTTCCATACCCGTTGCATGTGATGCAGAACCAGAACCTACATGCAGGAAGTATACGAATCCTGCAACTCCAGCAAGCACACCGCATATAAGGTGTGATAAGAACTTTGTTCTCTTTACATTTATACCAAGCATAAGTGCACTCTGTGCATTTCCACCTACTGCATAGAAGCTTCGTCCAAGCTTTGTCCATCTTAGAACAATGAAGAAAAGTATTACAACGAGCATTGCTACGAGAACACCAATCTCAACATATGCATTTACATAGTTACCTAGTTTATTCACCGAACCAAAGCCCGGAACATTTACTCTTGTATTTTTTAGAGCTACAAATGCTTCATTCTCTACATTGAACGGAGCAGTATGAACTATTGTCGTCATTCCTCTTGCAAAGAACATACCTGCCAGAGAAACAATAAATGGCTGGATATCCAGGTAAGCTACAAGGAATCCCTGAACAAGTCCAAATGCAAGTCCAATGAGGAGAGCTATTACAACTGCACCTAAGATACTACCTTCATGGAAATCAAGATATACAGCACAGCTCATGCTGACAAGTGCTACAACACCACCGACTGAAATATCTATTCCTCCACATATCATAACTATACTCATTCCAACTGAAGTTATTACAAGAGCTGCATTGGCATTGAGAATATTGAAAAATGTCTGTGGTTTAAGGAATCCTTTTCCTTGAAATACCATAGCACCTATATACATTGCGAAGAATACTACTATCGTTATAGTAAGAAGAAGATTTGTATCACTGGTTCTTCCAAACCAACCCTTTAATCCTTTACTGTTCTTTGTTTCCATCTTAAGCCACCTCCTTCTTTGGAGATACCTTATTCCAAATCTGTCCGAGTTTCTTTCTTACCACAGGTGTACTAAGAACTACAAGGATAATAACTACTACTGCTTTATATGCTGAAAGTGCATCTGACTGTACATTCATCTTATAGAGTGTAGTTGTAAGGAACTGGATAACATATGCTCCAAGGATTGATGCTGTCATATTAAACTTACCACCGCTGAGAGCATTTCCTCCCAGAGCAACAGCAAGGATTGCATCCATTTCTATATCTTTTGCTATAACAGAATAATTGATAGTTGAGAGACGGCTTACTTTGATAAGACCGGCCACTGCAACGCAAAGTCCGAGTATAACAAATGCAAGAAACTTAATAAACTGAGGATTTATACCATTCAGTCTTGAAGAACTTTCGTTAATACCTACTGACTGTGTATAAAGTCCAAGTGTTGTAAACTTAAGCACTAATCCCATTACTATAATGCATGCAACTGCTATAAAGAATGGTGTCGGGATTGGAATTCCCGGAATATATCCTCCAAAATAACCAAATGATGGTTCACTGATTATAGGAAGTTCATTGTTATTGATCCATGCTGCTATTGATCGTCCGGCTGTAAAAAGTATAAGAGTTGCAACCATCGGCTGAATCTTAAAGTATGCAACGAGGATTCCGTTAAATGCCCCAAAAAGCATTGCAACAACACAAGCTACAAGAAATGCAACTATGATCGGTGCCTGAAGTGTATCAGGTCTCGAATTGTTACCGCATAGGACTCTCAGAATGACGCTACCTGCGATTGCTATGGCAGCACCAACACTGATGTCCTGTCCCCCTGAAGCTGCGGTAACCAAAGTCATTCCTATAGCCAGAATTGCAAGTTCTGAGCCATAATCAAGTATCGTTATAAGATATCCTGAAAGAACAGGATTACCAAGACTGTTAGTACCGAGAGTAATCTTGAAGAATGATGGATCATTTATCAGATTAAAAAGTGCAAGCGCTACGAGAGCAGCTATAGGTATAAGCAGCTGTTTGTTAAATGTCGTTTTCTTACCCATCAACTCTCACCTCCCTTGGATTCGTCTGATTGTCCTGCAATAGTCTTCATGATTCCACTCTGTGTGAGCTCATCTCCGCTAAGCTCGCCAACTACCTTTCTATCTCTCATTACTACAAGTCTTGAACATGTACGAAGCATCTCATCTGTTTCAGATGAAATAAATGTTATACTCATTCCTTCCGATGCAAGTTTTAGAACCAGCTTCTGGATATCGACCTTCGTACCAACATCGATACCTCTTGTAGGCTCATCCAGAATAAGATATTCAGGATGCATCAGAAGCCATCTTGCAAGTATAACCTTCTGCTGATTACCACCGGATAATGACTTGATCGGTGTATCTGCAGATGCAGTTTTTATATCCAGAAGATCTATATATTCTTCTGCAAGTTTATATGTCTGTGCTTTAGAAAATGGTTTAAAGAAGCCTCTTAAAACCTGAGCGGCGAGAATGATATTCTCTCTTACAGAAAGATCTCCTACGATTCCATCTACCTTTCTGTCTTCTGGAAGATAGGCGATACCCTGCTTCATTGCATCAATAGGTTTCGATATCTTGACTTCCTTTCCACCCTTCTTAACTTTTCCGTTAATAACTCGGTCAGCTCCAAATATGGCTCTTACACATTCACTTCTTCCAGATCCAAGAAGACCGGTGAATCCATTTACTTCACCCTTCTTTATATAGAAATCAAATGGCTTGATTCCGGCATTACTCTGAAGCTGTTCAGCTTCAAATATTACCTCATCGCCATCCTTGCCATCATAGGTATTAGCTTCACCCTTGATATCCGACAGATCATCCAGTTCCTTTCCAAGCATCTTGGAAACAAGCTGAACTCTCGGAAGATCTTTTATCTCATACTCTCCAACAAGTTTTCCATCTCTGAGAACTGTAATCTTGTCGCATACTTCATATACCTGATCAAGGAAGTGTGTAACAAATATTATTCCTACACCTTTGGATCTAAGATCTCTCATAAGTCCGAAGAGCTTCTGAACCTCGTTATCATCCAGGGATGAAGTAGGCTCATCCAATATGAGAACCTTGCAATCCATATCTACCGCTCTTGCTATAGCTACCATCTGTTGTACTGCGAGTGAGCAGCTGGCCAGCTGCTGATTAGCCTTGGCCGGAATATCCAGAGACTGAAGAATCTTGTCAGCCCCCTCATTCATCTGCTTCCAGTTAGTCAGATTTCCTTTTGTTCTTCCGATGTACATATTTTCTGCAACCGTAAGGTTAGGACACAGAGTTATCTCCTGATAAACTGTACTGATTCCCAGATTCTGGGCATCCTGTGGAGAATGAATACTTACCTCTCCTTCATTACCTCTCAGATATATCTGTCCCTCTTCCTTCTCATATACTCCGGTTATTACCTTGATAAGAGTAGATTTACCCGCTCCATTTTCTCCCATCAGAGCATGTATCTCTCCTTCGCAAAGAGTAAAATCAACTCCCTGCAAGGCTCGTACACCCGGAAAGGACTTATGTATGTTGTGTAATTCTAACACTGCCTTATCTTTCACTGTTTCACCTCTTTGATTATCTTTTCCTCATGTTGTCTTATATATTCCTTTAAAAAAAGGTGCGGCATTTTATTATGCCGCACCCTGTATGTCAGCTTAGATACCGTAGTTATCTACATCTTCCTGTGTAATTGTTGAAGCATCGAAGCCCTTCTCTTCCATTATGATTGTCTTCTGTGCAGGTGTTCCACCAGACTCAAGAGTCTTGATAACTTCATCTATATATGAAGCCTGGAAAGGATTGCACTGTCCATCATAGTTCCAGTTCTTGTTGAGGAGTTCTTCAAGTGCCCACTTGTTGCAGTCAAATCCCATTACTACTACGTCTTTATCAACACCGTGTGAGATGTTAGCTTTATCAAGTGCTGCTACAGCACCCTTAGCCATGTCATCGTTCTCTGCGTAGATTACGTTGAACTTCTCACCTGAATCGATAACTGACTTAACGATCTGCTCTGCTTTCTCAGCATTCCACTCAGCTGTCTGCTGTGAAACGATCTTCCAACCATTTTCCTGAGCTAATGTATCAAGAGCTCCTGATCTACCCTGCTGAGCAGCTGATCCCATAACACCCTGAAGGTGAATGATGTTGTATTCACTAAGGTTCTGATCTTTTAACCAGTTTGCTGCTGTCTCACCTTCTTTATCCATATCTGAAACGATTGAAGCTGCATAAAGATCTTCACTAGCATCTATTGTACGGTCGAAAAGGATTACCTGAATTCCAGCATCCTGTGCATCCTTAAGAACGCCATCCCAGCCTGATGTATCAGCTGCTGAAAGAAGAAGATAATCAACACCGTCCTGGATAAACTTCTGAGCTGCTGTAATCTGCTCATCATTCTTAAGACTATAAGCAAATGAAGCTTCATAACCGTTCTCTGCTGTAAACATAGCCTTGAGATCCTTATCATTTGCTGTACGATATCCTGATTCATTAGGATCGTTATTGATGATACCAACCTTTATCTTCTCACCACTTGATGCTCCTGTATCTGCAGCTGCTGTATCAGCTGCATCATCTGCTGTATCGTCTGTAGCTGCTGCTGTATCTGCTACGTCATCTGCTGCATCGTCTGCTACTGCCGCTGTATCGGCTGCTGTATCAGCTGCTCCGCTATCAGAAGATCCGCTGTTTGCTGCTCCGCCACCACAAGCTGTAAGACCAACAGCCATAGTAGTAGCAACTACAGTTGCAAGTATTCTTTTTCCGAATTTTCTCATTTTAAAAACCCTCCATAAAGATATAATTTGTCCTGTTCAGAATTACCGTCTGAACAATATCTTCGTTACTTGATGTGCAAACTATATCAAATCATGAAAGGGTTTAATACGGAATATATTTTGAATTTTTTTTAATATTTTATCATCTGATAAAAATGTATATTTTTAAAATTGTGATTTTTTTATTTTTTGTATGATATTTTATTAAAAGTTTGATTATTTATTTAATCTTATGTCAGTACTCTCTTCTGTCAAGAATATCCTGAGTCAACATTGTTATATCATATTCCTCTCCGTCCAACATAATGCTCTTAACGGTCGGATCAGCGGTAAATGCCTTCTCACTAACATATGTATACTTCTCAACTTTTTCTTTATTCTTGACCGAGTTAATGATATTCAAGACCTCTGTTCCCTGAAGCGGATTACACTCTACATCAAGCGCTATCTTTCCTTCCATTACTTTGGAAAGTCCTGAATGAGCAGCATCAAATGAGATGATCATGATCTCACCATCTTTGATATTTGTTCCAACTTTTTTTCCAGCTTCTTCTATAGCCTCTATAGCACCTATTGCTTCGTTGTCATTTTCAGAATAAACAACATTGATGTTGTCATATCTCTGAAGAAGGATTTCCATCACCTCCTTCGCTTTCGTCTGGGCGTAGTCGGCAGGTACACATTCCAGAATGTTCCATCCGTACTCATTCGCTCCTTCGATAAGTCCATTGGTTCTCCCAATCTGAGCTGTTGCTCCGAGAGTTCCCTGAATATCAACTATATGAATATCCTTCGGTGATATATCCTTCGCCTTTGTGAAGCTGTTTAACCATTCACAGGCTACATGAGCTTCCTTTTTGAAATCCGAGCCAACCCAGGCAGTAAAAAGCGATTTATCTTCAACATCTACCATTCGGTCTACTATAACTACAGGAATACCGGCGTTCTGAGCCTCCTGAAGTACCGTATCCCATCCCGTCTCCATAACCGGAGCCAGAACGATACAGTCAACCTCCTGCTGCGTAAAATTTCGTATAGCTATGATCTGCTTATCCTGTTTCTGCTGAGCATCGTCAAACATAAGCTCTATACCATTCTCACGGGTAAGATTATTCTTAATCGATTCGGTATTTGCCACTCGCCAGTCAGATTCTGCTCCCAGTTGTGAGAATCCAACTGTGATCAGATTGCTCTGTCTGTATTTATCGATGTATGGATTATCTTCTTCATTATCGGTCCTGCCACATGCCAGTACCGAAGCCGCCATAATCATGAGCACAAATGCAGCTGATAGTCTCTTAGTCATTTTTCTTCTCACAAGATTACCTCGTTATTTTTAAGCCCTTTTACTTTGCTACGAATGTATCTTTTAAACCTGCGGAATCCGAACAGTCACAACCGTTCCTTCTCCGTACTTACTTTCCACCGTCATTCCGTATGACGTTCCATAAAGCATCTGAAGTCTCTTCTCAACGTTTGCCATTCCGAACCCACTCTGATCATCCTGCACCAGATTCCCAGCAATAAGTGATCTGAGTCTCTCCAGTTCTTCTTCATTCATTCCTATTCCGTTATCTTCTACGGTGAAGACTATATCTTTTCCATCCTGCCTTCCGCACACCTTTATCATACCCTGGCCACGCTTATTCTTTATACCGTGATAGAGAGCATTTTCAACTATAGGCTGCAGAGTAAGCTTCTGAATGTGATAATCCAGAATATCTTCTTCAAAATCTATCTCATAATCCATGATATCCTGATATCTGTAGTGTTGTATCTCCAGATAACTCTTTACATGTTCTCGTTCATTTCTTATTGTTATCTCACTTTGCCCCTTGCTGAGCGAGATACGGAAGAAACTGGACAGCTCCTGGATAACCTGTATAGCTTTCTGATTTTCTCCGGACTCAGTCATCCAGATAATGGCATCCAGAGTGTTATACAGGAAGTGCGGATTAATCTGCTCCTGAAGCAGTCTGAGCTCCGCATCCTTAGCATTCTCCTGTTCCTTATGGATATCTTCGATAAGAGTTTCTATCTCCTTAACCATGCTGTTAAAACTCTCAGCCAGGGTTTCCATCTCATCATTACTGTTTGTATGATAAGATACACTAAAGTCTCCACCTGCGAATTTCTCAGTCATATCACACAGTTCGGTAATAGGTTCTGTAATTCTTCTGGATAGTCTCTTGGATATAACATATATGAATATAATACTCAGAATAAGAATCAGGACCAGAATTCTCACCGTCGTGAGGAGACTCGCCGCGACTTCCCTTCTCAGCATCTCCATATTTGTAGCTTCATCGTAAATGTACTTCTGAATATCATCCTGAATAAGTGATGTAAGCGTACGGATATTCATGTCGAGCATTTCCATATTCTCGTCATAATGTCCGCCTTCTTCAACATTTTTCAGAATATCATCAACTCGTTCATCCAGTATTCCCAGAAGTTTTATAAGCGCATTCAGATCCGACTTAACATTTTGTTCAGTCGTCTTACCTCGAAGTTCCTCAAAATGTACTATTACTTCACTTATAAGAGCCTTCGGATCTTCTCCCTCAAGTTTTTTCTCCGGATCAGTCCAGTTTGCAGAACCAATGATAATCCTGTACATCATCTCATCCATAGAATCCTTGAAGTTCATATTATATTCATTTGCACTTGTGATATTTCTAACCAGAAGATCATATTCCTGATAATATCCGTATAATCGAGCTACCGCAAATGCAAATAGACCTATCAGGGGGATTACGCATATCCATATATAGGTTATGAGTTTAGACTGGATTTTACTGTTTTTCTTCTTGTTCACCTAAGTTCTAAGACTCCTTTTTGGTCCTTCTGTATTCTTTCGGCGTCATGCCCTGTGTCTTCTTGAATATATAACTGAAATAATGCGGATCTCTGTAGCCAACCTCGAATCCAACCTCCGAAGTTTTCATAGAAGTACATACAAGAAGATCCTTTGCTTTTTCCATACGTACCGTTGTAAGATAATCGATAAATGTCTCTCCCGTTTCCTTTCTGAAAACAGCACTGAAATGATTCGAGCTGACATTTACATTTGAAGCAACCGAGAGAAGCGACATATCTTCATTCTGATAATTCTCCTGAATATACTTCTTTGCTTTCTCTATTATCTCAGTATATTTCTTATCAGACATCTGATTTCTGTAATCAATCGCAAGTCTCAGAAGTCCATTGATATATTTTCCAGCCTTATCTGTTGATTCACTGAAGCTGACTGGATCACTGTATTCTCCAAGGATACCCGATATATTATCCTTACTCATTCCCAGATTCTCCAGAAATGCAACTGTGCTGAGCATCGACTCAACCAGAACATACTGTCGAAGAAGTATAGATTCTACAGCCTCTTTTCCCATGCTGGCAAAGTACTCTTCTACAAGGTCATCTACTTCAGAGATTGTTCCACTTTTAAGAAAATTGTAAATAGTTTTCTGGGATATCATTTTTATATCCATGTTATTGATATCGAATTTACTTATATCCGGATTTCTGATACCTGTATCATTTACCTCAGCATTTTTCTCTGCTCGTATCGTTTCTCCTATACGATCTCTCTGAAGTGTATTCTCACCATAGAAAACATAGCTGTCATCACACATATAACGCTCAGCGAATTTTCTGCTGGCATCTGCATAAGATGCATTTACATCTCTTAGTCTTTCAACTGGTTTTCCAACAGATATATAAAATATCCTGTCTGGATAATTCGTCATAAGTGTCTTTATATCATCTATACCCTTTCGGATATTTTTTTCTATCTCCTCAAGAGAATCAGCTCTCTCCAGGAAGCATAGAACATCACCAACTTGTTCATAGAGGTAAACATGATCTACGTCTGCATAGATTTCTCTGATCTTACTGTATATTTCTTCACTGACACCAGAATACTCATCTACTTCCGCAGACTTTTCATTCTTAGGGAAAACCTGCATAAGAAGAACCGTATAAAATGCCGCAGTTATATCTATTCCAAGTTCCTTGCTCTGTGAAAGGGCATCCGTCATTGAAAGCTTTCCATCGATCATGTCATGTATAAACTTCTGCTGTTCAAGAATCCTTATTTCTTCCATATCACGCAGATACTTAGACCTAAGTTCTTCCTCACGTCTATCATCCTTTATGGAATCGGCAATCGAACTGAGCTGACTCATCAGATTTTCACCTGAAACCGGTTTCAATATATATTCCTCAACACCTATACTTATAGCCTGTTTAGCATAATTAAAATCATCATATCCACTCAGAACTACAATCTTGGTCTTTGGAAGCTCATTTTTAACAAGCTTCGCAAGTTCCAGTCCATCCATAAAAGGCATACGAATATCCGTGATAAGTATATCTGGTCTGGTCTTGATTATCTTAGGATAAGCCATCTCACCATCACCAGCTTCACCGACCAGCTCAAAGCCATTGGCTTCCCAGTTGACCGACTTCTTAATACCCTCACGGATCGCATATTCATCTTCTACCAAAAATACTTTAATCATGATTCCACCCAATAACTTCAATAAGATGCCAAAAACAATTTCACTCTTGTCATTATAATCGTAACGAAGAAATTGTGTCAAATCATATATGTCCTTTTCTATTCCCAGAAAAATATCACACATCAACGTTACAACTTCGTTACATCTCGGATGATTATAAGATGTAGATTATATGTTTCGTTACATTATAGTTACATCTCGGAAGCCAGAAATAAAGAGATAAAAATCAACAGGAGGTAATTTATATGAAAAAATTAAAGAAAATGGCTTACTGTTTTGGTGTAGCTGCTGCATTATCCATCGCTTCGTTTTCAACGTTTGGAAATAACAGCGGAAGTAATATCAATACCAGTACTTTGAGCAAAGTTTCCGCTGCTTCAAGTAAGAAACCTGAGGGGTTAAAGTATGCAAAAAGGCAGGAAGATGTTTATAATCCTAATGCTCCAAAATCATACAGAGATAAGTATTATAATGTTTCTGCATCTGATTTTGATTCTACTTTAAGGAAAGAATACAATGAATATCGTAGCATCTATAAAAATTACACTTTCAGAAATGTCAAATATGAAGCTATATGCTGCGGCTGTTCAAGAGGATTTACAAAGAATGGAAATTATTACATTTTCACAGAAGGATTTTCATTAGTAGATAATCCTATGAATGGTAAAATGGGTATTTATGTACTTAAAGCATCACCTAACGAATATAGTTATTATGTAGATGAACTTAAGAAATATTATAAAGCCTCAGGACAGAGACACAAGGGTTCTGTTTATTCTTATAATTTCTACTCAGGTGGAAATATAGCTATCATTCTACAATATGACAGAAATACACAGCTTATGTATGAGACAACATATTATTAAAAAAATGAAGCGTCGCGAAAGCGACGCTTCTATACTTTGGTCATCCCTTAATCAATAAGGAATCTTATGAAAGAGCATTAAATCCTTCTCTAGCTGCATATGTTGTATGAAGCAGCTCATGTGACTTATGGCTGTTTGGCTCACCAAGGAACTTCTCATAAAGTTCAATGATCTGAGGATTGTTATGTGACTGACGAAGTGTCTGTCTCTCATCCTCTGTGTAAAGAGCCTGAGCTCTCTTCTCTTTGTATGTATCCATGATGTCATCTGACTCATGAGGCAGGAAGCACTCACGAACGTAAGGCTGTCCACCACCGTTTATACATCCACCAGGACATCCCATTATCTCGATGAACGCATACTCTGATTTGCCTTCTCTGATCTCATCAAGAAGAACCTTAGCTGACTTCATTCCTGAAGCGATAGCTACCTTAACTGTAGTTCCGTTGATATCAAGTGAAGCCTCTCTGATACCTGCGTCATGACCACGAACAGCCTTGAACTCGATTGGCTCAGATTCCTTACCTGTAAGCTTGAAGTAAACTGTACGAAGTGCAGCTTCCATAACACCACCAGTAACACCGAAGATAACAGCAGCACCTGTGTAGTCGCCCATGATATCCTGATCCCAATCTTCATCAGGAAGTCTGTCGAAGAGGATACCTGATCTCTTGATCATACGAGCAAGCTCTCTTGTTGTGATAACAGCATCTACATCATCAAGTCCATTTACTTTAAGCTGATCTCTCTGTCTCTCAAACTTCTTAGCTGTACAAGGCATAACTGATACTACGAAGATATCTTCTGGATTGATACCATTCTGCTCTGCCCAGTATGACTTGATGATAGCACCCTGCATCTGGTGAGGTGACTTACATGATGAAAGGTGTGGAAGAAGATCTCCATAGTTGTACTCAGCATAGTTGATCCATCCTGGTGAACAAGATGTGATCATTGGAAGAGTACCACCATTCTGAAGACGTCCAAGAAGCTCTGTACCTTCCTCCATAATTGTAAGGTCAGCACCGAAGTTTACATCATAAACTCTTGCGAAACCAAGTCTTCTCATAGCAGCTGCCATCTTACCTGTAACAGGTGTACCGATAGGGAAGCCGAACTCTTCACCAAGAGCAGCTCTAACTGCAGGAGCAGCCTGAGCAATAACTACCTTACCAGCAGCAAATGCTGCATCAATCTTATCTATCTCTGAATGCTCCATAAGAGCACCTGTAGGACATACGTTTACACACTGACCACACTGGATACATGGTGAATCAGCGAATGATCTGTTCTCAGCAGGAGAAACAAATGTACTGAATCCTCTGTTCTCGAATCCAAGGATTCCAAGACCATGAGCATTCTTACATCTCTCGATACATCTTCCACAAAGGATACACTTAGATGTATCTCTTACAAGACCGGGAGCAACCTCATCGAAATGAGTTTCTGAATGAACTCCTTCAAATGCACCTTCTCTTGCACCTGTAAGGTATGCAACATTGAGAAGTTCGCACTTGCCATTCTTATCACACTGCTGGCAGTTCATATTATGATTTGAAAGAAGCAGTTCAACGCTCTGGCGTCTTGCTGCTGTAGCCTTAGGTGAAGAAATCTTAATCTCCATACCCTCAGCAACCGGATATACACATGATGCTACAAGACCTCTTGCGCCTGTTGCCTCAACGAGACAAACACGACAAGAACCCTGATTACACTCACCATGATTAAATGCACAAAGTGAAGGAATCTCATAACCGCACTTCTTAGCAGCCTCGAGGATAGTTAAACCTTCCTCTACCTGATAGGAGATGCCTTCTATTTTAATATTTACCATCGCCATAGTAGTTACCTCCTTAGTTCTTTGATATTGCTGCGAATTTACAGTTACTCATACAAAGTCCGCACTTTACGCACTTCTCAGGATCGATCTGGAATGATGCAAGCTTGTGACCTTCAGCAATATAGTCTGTTCTTTCGATACAACCAGCTGGACAGTTCTTAGCACACATTCCGCATCCGATACATTTATCTTTATCTATTTCATACTTCATAAGGTTCTTACATACATGTGCAGGACACTTCTTAT
Source organism: Eubacterium sp. (assembly GCA_017539165.1). Classification (GTDB taxonomy): domain Bacteria; phylum Bacillota; class Clostridia; order Lachnospirales; family Lachnospiraceae; genus Eubacterium_Q. The sequence continues at coordinate 74,418 of JAFYHN010000084.1, read as the reverse complement.
CAACGATATGAGCGATATATTCATCACGGAAATGCTTAAGTGTTGAATTAACTGGGTTAGCTGCTGTCTGACCAAGAGCACAAAGTGAGTTACTCTGAATTGTCTTACTGAGTTCTTCAAGAGTATCAAGGTCTTCCATAGTACCCTTACCCTCTGTAATCTTTGTAAGGATCTCAAGGATTCTCTTTGTACCGATACGACATGGTGAACACTTACCGCATGACTCATCACAGATGAATTCCATGTAGAACTTAGCAACGTCAACCATACAGTTGTCTTCGTCCATAACGATAGCTCCACCTGATCCCATCATTGATCCCTTCTGAACAAGGTTATCAAAATCGATAGGCTCGTCAAGGAATTCTTCTGTCAGACATCCACCTGAAGGACCACCTGTCTGAATAGCCTTGAACTTCTTACCATTAGGGATACCGCCACCGATATCATAGATAAGTTCTCTAAGAGTTGTTCCCATAGGAACCTCTACGAGACCTACGTTATTTACTTTACCACCGAGAGCGAATACCTTAGTACCCTTTGATCCCTCAGTACCAACTGCTGCGAACTCTTCTGCGCCTTCACGAAGAATGTAAGGTACGCATGCAAGTGTCTCTACGTTATTAACGCAAGTTGGCTTGCCCCAAAGTCCCTTAACAGCTGGGAATGGTGGACGAGGTCTAGGCATACCACGCTTACCTTCGATGGAGTTAAGAAGAGCTGTCTCCTCACCACATACGAAAGCACCGGCACCAAGTCTGATATGACAATCAAAGTTGAAGCCTGTTCCCATTATATTCTCACCAAGGAGACCCATTTCACGAGCCTGCTTGATAGCAAGTTTAAGTCTTGCAACAGCGATAGGGTACTCAGCACGAACATAGAAGTAACCTTCTGAAGCACCGAAAGCATAACCTGCTATCATCATACCCTCGATAACTCCAAGTGGGTTACCCTCAAGGATAGAACGATCCATGAATGCACCCGGATCTCCCTCATCACCGTTACATACAACGTACTTCTGATCAGCTTCAACGTTGTAAGCAAACTGCCATTTTCTTCCTGCAGGGAAGCCTCCGCCTCCACGTCCACGAAGTCCTGACTTAAGTACTTCATCAAGAACTTCCTGCTGTGTCATTGAAAGAGCCTTCTTAAGTCCCTGGAATGCACCCATACCGAGAGCTTCGTTAATATCTTCAGGATTGATAACTCCACAACCATGAAGAGCAACACGACGCTGCTTCTTATAGAAGTTGATATCTTCCTGCTTAACCTTCTTTTCACCAGAAGCAGGATCAACATAGAGAAGTCTCTCTACGATATTTCCGCCGATGATATCTGTATCAACGATTTCTTCAACATCATCAAGTGAAACCATACGATAGAGTGTATCTTCTGGATATATCTTTACGAAAGGTCCCTGTGAGCAGAAACCGAAACATCCAACGATGTTAACTGTAGCCTTATCAGCTACACCTTTCTCCTCGAGAACCTTCTCGAATTTTTCTTTAATCTCTTTTGAATTACTTGAAAGGCAACCTGTACCACCACAAAGTACTATATGACGCTTGTCATCAGTTCCAGCAAGCTTATCATCAAGACACTTTGTACATGCTAATGATTTAGAATCGAGTTCTTCTACTGTAGTTATCTTGCTCATGCTGTTGCCTCCTTTCTATAAGAATCAATAATTTCGGATACCTGGCCTACCTCTACCTTAGGATAAACCTTACCACTTATACTTACAGCAGGAGCTATACCACATGCTCCGATGCAACGAAGTGCATCAAGTGTGAACAGACCATCAGCTGTAGTTTCACCCGGTTTAATACCAAGAATTTCTGAAAATTTGTCAATAACCTGCTGTGCACCCTTTACATAGCAAGCTGTTCCCAGACAACAACCAATAACATACTTGCCCTTTGGTGTGAGTGAGAAGAAGGAGTAGAATGTAACAACTCCATAGATCTCTGCAACGGAAATACCAGTTTCTGCTGATACAAGTTCCTGAACTTCCAGAGGAATATATCCATACTCATTCTGGATGTCACTAAGTATCATCATAAGAGGTGTTTTTTCCTCTTTGTACCTGGCGCAGATCTCTTTGATTTGTGCCTCTGCGGCAGAATTCAACTTACACATCAGTTTGAACCTCCTTAAATAGTTATGTATTAAAATTACGCAAAATGTCGCTATGAGTCATTATACATAATAATGCGCAGTTAGAACAACTTAACCTTTACTACCATTTACTAATCCTTGTTAAAAAAAGAAGCTCATGAAAACTAGTTTCATGAACTTCTTTTACTTTGGTTTTAACAGATCCTTGGTAGTAATTCCCCGCTTGGTCTGGCAAGGAATGTTTTAGCACCGACAGCTGTATTCAGAATTACTTTTCCGACATTTTCTTCAGTTACTTCTCCGATAACACATGCGCCTTCTGAATTCGGACATTTATGAAGGGCATCAAGTATCTTGTCTGCTTCTGATGCAGGTGCGAAGATAACAAGTCTTCCTTCACATGCAAGATACAGAGGCTCAAGCCCAAGCATCTGACATACACCTCTTACTCCGTCCTGAACAGGAATGCTTTCTGAATCAAGCGAGATACCCACGTTACTCTCTGCTGCTATCTCATAGAGCACAGTTCCTACACCACCACGTGTTGCATCTCTTATAACATGTACATCCTTTGTAGCTTCTAACATAGCTTCGATATTCTTATTCAGTGGAGCACAGTCACTAGTTATATCAGCATCTATCTTGAAGTCATTTCTTGCAAGAAGGATCGTACAGCCATGACGTCCGATATCTCCGGTAACTATTATCTTATCTCCAGGTTTTGCAAATGCTCCCGATGTTGAAGCTCCTTCAATAATATGTCCGATACCTGTTGTAGTGATAAACACTTTATCAACCTGTCCTATTCCGGCAACCTTTGTATCTCCGGCAACAAGATTTACTCCTGCTTCTCTTGCAGTCTTTCCCATGGCTTCTGCCATCTCTTCAAGCTTAGCGATAGGAAAACCTTCCTCGATAACGAATGAACATGTAAGATACTCAGGTTTTGCTCCCATACATGCAACGTCATTTACTGTTCCACAGATTGAAAGCTTGCCAATATTTCCTCCTGGAAACTCAAATGGGGATACTATAAATCCATCTGTTGACATTGCTATCTTACCAGGAGTCATATCAAGTACAGCAGCATCATCTGCAGTAAGATATGGGTTACTGAAATGTTTCTTGAATAGATTTCCTATAAGGTCTGATGTCTGAACTCCGCCGGCACCATGAGCCAGTGTTATCTTATCTTCCATAATATTTTCCTCATTTTTATCATTTTTTATATAGCATGTGCGAATACATTTTTACTATAAACCAATTGATGCCCCATATGTGTAGTATGCAGCGCAGGCTCCTTCATCCGAAACCATACATGCACCCACTGCATGAAGCGGTGTACATGCCTTTCCGAACATCGGACAATCAGATGGTTTGCATTTTCCCTGAAGGACTTCTCCACATCTACATGCCGGATTCGGCTTTCCTGTAATGTCTGGAATCTCATATTTTATTCTTGCATCGAAGTCAGCATATTCACTCTTAAGCTTCTGGCCTGACATTTCAATGATGCCCAGTCCTCGCCACTCTGTATCACAGAGTTCCATAACTTCATCCATCAGTTTCTGTGCTGCAGGATTTCCTTCTGGACGTACTACTCTCGGATAGCAGTTCTCAAAGAATGGTTCACCCTTCTGAAGATTATCTATTGTAACTGCCAGAGCAGTCATGAGTTCATTTGCCGTAAAACCGGCCACTACTCCGGATACGCCTTCTTCTTTCAGCTTCTCACAGATTCCCGTTCCTGTTATGGCATTTACATGTCCCGGATATAGAAATGCATCTGCACTGTTTTTAAGTTTTGCATATGCATTCGGCATAGTCTTATTTGCTGTAAGAATTGAAAAGTTCTTAAGTCCGAGTTTCATAGCTTTTTTTACCGCAAGGCAGGCAGATGGTGTTGTTGTTTCGAAACCAACAGCAAGGAACACAACCTGAAGATCAGGATTCTCCTTCGCAAGTTCTACAGCATCGTCAGGAGAATATACCGGACGTATATCTGCCCCCTCTGCTCTTACTCTTGCCATATTCATCGTTGTACCCGGAACCTTGATCAGATCCCCAAAAGTACAGATAGTACATTTTTTCTCAAGTGCAAGGAATATTGCTTCATCAATAAAACCAACCGGTGTTACACATACCGGACATCCCGGTCCTGATATAAGATCAACATCTTCAGGAAGAAGACTTCTTATTCCCAAACGAAATATTTCATGAGTATGAGTTCCGCATACTTCCATGATGCGAAGTTTAGGTCCCTTATATCCGGTTATGATTTCTCTTGCATTTTCAATAATCTCACTCATGTATTTTTTCCTTCTATCATCACTATTTTTTTCTTGTATAGGTGGTTCTTGTATATTCGATCTCGTCTCCACCAGTCTCACCTATTGTGATATCAAAATCATCTGCATTGAACTCTGGGAAGAATACATCTCCATCTTCCACTTCTGTTTTTACTTCTGTGATATACATTACATCAACTAATGGTAATGCTTCTTTATAGAGGCCATATCCTCCGGAAATATATACATTCTTGTCTTCACCTGCCATAGCTATAGCTTCCTGAACTGATGATGCTGTAGAAAGATGCTCTCCTTCATACTTTTTCGTTCTTGATACAACTATTGTATCTCTGTTTGGAAGCGGATGACCGATCTCTTCATAAGACTTTCTACCCATAACAACGACATTTCCGGTAGTAAGCTCTTTAAACTGCTTTTGTTCACCCTTTATTCTCCAAGGGATCATTCCGTTTTTACCAATCACATTGTTGATTGAACGGGCAACTATTAATCCAACCATTTTATTCCATCCTTGTATTATTGTTTCTCAAACCATTCGACTTTATCGTTACTGTCCTAATGCCACGGAAACTAAATAGTAAAATAATAAAACTATAACCGAAGATATAAAATCAAATATACTCAGAATCTTTACAGTCTTATCACCCTTTATAAGCAGACGCGCTATGATACCAAATGCAAATCCAAAAAAGGCAAGGAAAAACAGCACACTGCATCCCCATATATACACTTGTCCTTTAATAGGTAAAAAAACAAGTATTAATCCAGCCACTAATGAAACTAGTGGTATTATCTCTAATATTTTAGCTAGTTTTCTCTTATCCATCCTATGCTCCTGTTATAATACAGATGTTTATCTGGCATGACTCTTCAGAATGCTCATTGTTTCATCCGCATCGTCATCTGTTATCTTGGCTATAGCAACACCGGCATGAACCATAACATAATCACCTGGTTCAAGATCCTCAAGAAGTTCCGCACTTACGTCTCTCTTAGCTCCACCGGCATCAATAACAGCAGTGCCATCCTTCACATTTACTACTCTGGCAGCAAGCCCTACACACATTGTTTTTTCCTCCTATATATTTAATTAATTATCTATTGTTTCCACATGATTCTTCCTGTTGACTATGATTATTCCTGTAATTATCAATATCAATCCAAATATATAATCCACAGTAAGAGAATCTGCTTCGTTAAGGAATATAGCGGAAAGTATCACAGCGATCACAGGTGTCATAAATCCAACAACCGATACTCTGGAAACGTCATTCTTTTTAAGCAGTAATCCCCAAAGAGTATAGGCAATACTAGATACAAGCGCCAGGTATATAAGTACTATTACAGCTTTCATATTGCTTCTTGAATACTGCAGGATTGGCATACCCGCTGAATCTCCCGTTATTACAATACCGATATATCCCAGTATTGTCATTACAAGTCCTCCAAATGCAAACTGATATCCACTGAGCATAACAGTATCATGTTCTTCAGAATATTTCTTTATCAGACATGATGACACTCCATAGCACACAGCCGATAACATAACAAGTCCATCACCCAATGGTTTGAAGCCAAATCCATTCGGAGTGATATTCACCATAAAAACTCCAGAAAAACCAAATATACATCCTAAGATTTTTCTAAAAGTCAGAGTCTCCATATGCATAAAAAGACTTGCAATTATTATCGCAAAAAATGTAGTCAGCGAATTTATTACCGCTGCATTAACTCCTTTTGTATGCGCCAGACCCATATAGAAAAATGTATACTGTCCTATGGTCTGAAAAAGGCTTAATAGCATTATTTTTCCCCATTCACCTTTTTTCGGTATAAGGGGTTTCCTGCTAATAATACTTCCCAGAATAATAACTATTATTCCTGCCAGAAAGAATCTAACTCCGGCAAATCTTATAATTCTCCATATCTGAAAACTTTTAATATTCCAAAGTTTGTACCCATACTTTATCGCAGGGAATGCACTTCCCCACAAAAAACAACAGATAAAGGCACCCAAAAATACAACTAACTTTTTTCTAACACTCATTACTAATCATCCCCACCAGAGCCTGTCCAACACATATTCCACCATCATTCGGTGGAATAAGACTATGTCGGATAACTTTAAGTTCATGTTGTCTCAACATATCTTCAGTAAGTCTGAGAAGAATCTTATTCTGGAAAACTCCTCCGCTTAAAGCTACAGTTTTTAAACCAGTCTCAGAACTCAGTTTTCTACAGGTCTCCATTATTATCTCAGCAAGCGCATAGTGGAAATAAAACGCAAGTTCTGCTTTGTCTCCACCATCCAGATATCTGCCTGCAATATCATTTACTACTTTATTTGTGTCATAATCCAGCGATCTGACGCTATAATTATTCTTACACTTTTCCCCTGAATTACTTTTTAAATATTTTTGAGCCTCAAACATAAGAGCAGTAGAGGCTTCCCCTTCAAAAGTAGAACTTCTTCTTATTCCAAGTACTGCACTGACCGCATCGAAAAGTCGTCCCGCACTTGTTGAAAGAATACTATTAACTCCCGTCTTCGCCATATTTTTCAGAAGACTATATTCCATCGGTGAACATATCCCCAAAGACTCACATATCTTCACCGCACTTTTATCACCTTCATCTGTTTCATTAGTATCATTATTTTCTTCAAAATGCCCAAGAATAGATGCCGCGATCCTCCAACCCTCTTTTGATGACAGATCACCACCGGATTGGATAAATGGTTTTATATGACCCAGCCTCTCAAATCCATCAACTCTGCACCTCAGGAATTCACCTCCCCAGATCGTTCCATCTGTCCCATAACCTGTTCCGTCAAACGATACTCCCAGAACTTCATCCAGATAATCATTTTCCGCCATACAGGAAAGGATATGCGCATAATGATGCTGAACCTTTATAACCGGAAGTCCCAGCGACTCAGCAACTGCAGTAGTATTATACTTAGGATGCAGATCACATACAACTGCTGTTGGCTTTGCCTCAAGAAGTGTTTCCATTCTGACTATCGACTCTTCCAGAGCAGAAACCGTTCTGATATCCTCCATATCTCCCACATACGCAGACGGATATATCAGAGAATCCTTTGCTATGGCAAATGTATTCTTAAGCTCTCCACCAACTGCCAGAACACATCCCTTAAGCGGTTTATTGGTCCCATCGCCCAACATAACCGGAAGCGGAGCAAATCCCCTGGATCGTCTGATCATATACGGCTTTCCAGCATAAAAATCCATAACCGAATCATCAGCTCTTGTTCGGATCACCCTGTCATTTGAAAGGATATAATCAGTGAAACCAGATATCTCACTCAATGCATCCTCATCCGTTCTGCATATCGGAGCACCGGAGGCATTTGCACTTGTCATGACAAGGCAGTCAGACACTTCATATTCATCCAAATACTCGAATAGCAGCATATGAAGAGGTGTGTACGGCAGCATGACTCCAACATTTGGATTATCCGGAGCTACCGAGTCGGCTAGTGAACCTTCATTCTTTTTTGAAAGAAGTACTATAGGTTTTTGATAACCAGTAAGATAATTACTTTTGGCTCTGGAATCTATCTCTTTCCCCAAAGCATTAGCTTCTTCCGACAAAATACACTCTCGAAGAACTGTATCCATGTTCTTCATCATCACCGCAAATGGCTTCATCGGTCTATGCTTCAATAGTCGAAGTCTTGAAACAGCTTCTTCATTCTTTGCATCACACGCAAGATGGAATCCACCGATTCCTTTTATAGCTACTATCTTACCTTCCGAAAGAGCCCGCCTTGCAGCAGTGATTGCTTCTTCGCCTTCAGATATTCTCTCACTGACTTTTCCCGTATTGCCATCACTTAGTCCTGTTTTCAAGAGATAAACTTTCGGCCCACAGTCCGGACAGCATACCGGCTGTGCATCGTAACGTCTTGTTTCAGGGTGAGTATATTCATACTCACATTCAGGACACATCTTAAAATCTTTCATGCTGGTTCTTTCCCTGTCATACGGCATGGAATCCAGTATGGTAAGTCGTGGTCCGCAATTCGTACAGTTTATAAAAGGATGCATATACCTTCTGTTTTTCGGATCATACAGTTCCTTTTTACATTTGTCACAGATTGCAATGTCTGGAGAAACAAAGATATCACCTACGTCTTTCTCGCTTTCTATTATCTCAAAGGAATCAAATTCCTGAGTTTCACACTCATGGCTTATAATATTCAGGATATTTGATCTTTCCGGAGGAGAATTATTTAACGCTCCCAAAAGCTTGTTAACACATTCTTCTTCTCCCTGAGCAAATATCTCAACATAAGAACCCTTATTTGCAACAGTTCCCTTTATTCCATTTTCTTTACAGGTCCGGCTGACAAATGGTCTGAAGCCGACGCCCTGCACAATTCCATATACTCTTATGTTGTATGTCAGCATCTGACCATCTCCAAATCCTTCATCTAGTACTGGTATAGTGTCTTACCAGAGTCAAGCGGAACTCCTGATATAGAAAACTGCGGAAATGCTATATACTTCCCATCATATTTCGCAGCATCAAGAAGTCGCTTAATATCTGTATCTGCTATTATAAGGTCATACTTTCCTGACTCAGCTATATCCCACAGATCATCTTCGCCTGTAAGTCTCACATCACCCTCTTCAGAATAATCATCATCAAACATAAAGAACGTTGCAATATCTATCTTGATTTCTGGATCAGAAGAAAGAGATCTGATTCTGTTACGAAGTTCATTTGCAGCAAACTGAGAATGAATGATAAGGATTTTATCTATCTGCTCTTTTTTCTCAACGATAGCACTTACTTCATTTATCACACTTTCAGGAATAAATGGATAACCAACTTCGTATGGTACTGAAAAATGCTCTTCCAGATATTTTGCAGCTTTTATTCCTGCTGCACTTACGACCAGATTCTTCTTAAGCATTCCGGCATTCTTTATTGCTTCCAGTCCGGATCCGATACCAAAGATAACTGACTCCTCTATACCATATGATCTGCAGAATTCAGTCAGTACATCTGATGAAGAATAACCTGTCTCAAGCGGAGTCGCTCCAAGGATTCCGACCATGTTTTTATAATCCGAACCATCAACAGAGTCATCAGCTTTTTCAGTAAATTCATTAAACAGTTCAAACCATGCCTGGCTTTCACCTTCATCGTAATACTTGGTTCCAATAGCATTTATTGATATGCACGGAACCCCAGTCTTTTTCTCAGCCATTCTTTTAAGAGCCTTCATATCAGTTCCTATAACTGCAGGAACCGGTGTCGCTACAAGTGCAGTAAAACTGCCATTTAATGACTCCTGCGCTTTTGAAAGCTTTTCTATCAGTTTATCATCTCGTCCCATGATTGCGTCCATATCACGAAGTCCTGCACTGAAAACCGCGCTCTTCTTCGTGAACCATCTAGGCTCATCAAATCCACATATATTACCAGTACATCCACCAGCATCACATATTACGATAAGCCCTCCGAGTTCATATAAAACTCCGCATACACCCGACTGGTCCGGTGCAAAAGGCGAGAGGTATTTTAACATCTTTTTCATTATCTGTCTCCAATAAGATTCTTCACTCAGAGCTTAAAACAGCATCCAGTCTCTTGAAGAGTTTACTTACTCCATCATAGCCGAATGGTTCTTCATCATCACACCACTCTATGCCCGGCGTGTCCGGATGATAATAATCACAGTCAGCGCCGATATAAACATCAACTTTCTCTTCTTCATATGAAAGCATAGTCGGTGACATATTCGAGTAAACTTTTGTATCGGGACTAAGCTCTGCAAGTCTCTTCATAAACCTGAAATTCAGTTCTCCGAGTGTAGCAAATATCTCTTTGACCTTGAATCCCTCTTCAACAAGCATAAGCGCCATCTCTACAGGGTCTCCCTTCTGGATCTCACCAACCGCAAAGCTGACATTTCCATACTTATTCTTAAAATCATTTATAACTTTTACTGTCTCTTCATAGTACTTATCATCATCGAAACTTACACCCAGAGCCTGACCAAGAAGTCTATATTGATTTCTGATTTTTTCAGGTCTGTAGAGTCTCAACATTTCGATAAATGGAATGCCCAGTCTCTCCTGCATATCCTGTGCAGCTGCACGCGCCTCAATATTAAGAACAAGATTAAAGTTCGCCTTTGAGAGTTCTTTATATTCCTCAAAGTTTTTGCATCTTGAAAGCTCTCTTATATTTTTAATTCCAACCGACTTCAGGAGAGGATACAGTTCGGAACTGTCAAATACCGGAGTAAAGTAACCGAGTATATTCATATCAGCAGAATTTCGTTTTTCTAGCTTCTCCAGAAGTGAGTAAACAGATGTTCTGACTGCCCCCATCGGCGGAAGTCTCTTTTCTCTCGTAAGAGCATACATATAACATGCCACCGCAGGTATTCCAGTCTTCTCTGTAACCTTTCTACAGACGCGTTCCATATCTGTTCCGAGCAGCGCATCCACACAAGTAATACATATCATTACAGCAGAAGGTGGTGTATCAAGTACCGATAACATCTCTTCTACGGCCTGCGGTATCTTAGTCAGATGTCTTCCCGTTACTATGTCTGTATCATCAAGAAGCTGAAAGAAGAATCTGTCTCTATACTGAGGTTCTGCTCTGAAAAGCGATGTATTTCTTCCGCAGCATCCCGGTGAAACAAGAAGCATTACCGAATCCGGAACAGCGAGTCCTGCACGTTTTACTCCGAAGCCCTTTGCTCCCGGAGAGTTAAATGAGAGTGTGGCCGGAGAACTATAGATAAGATGCTCCGAGCTTTTCATTTCATCAGGAATGTTATTAACTCCCAACTCTGCCAGCTGTGAAGTTGTTCTGTAATATGCTTTATCCATAATTTTATCCAATCAAGATTATTTTCCTTCAGCGTCTTCTTCTATAAGCAGACGAGCGAGGTCGAGGAATCTCTTGCTTACTTCAAGAGTAGGATCACCCTCGATAACAGTCTTGCCCATATCTTCGTAATGTATGATGTCATTTGTCCTTGGGATATCAGCAACAATAGGAAGTCCTGCTTTTTCGGCAAATGCACGAACCTTCTCTTCCTCTCCTTCAACTGCACGCCGATTCATAACGATTCCTCTGACTTTAGCATAGCTTCTATCCTGGAAGTTATTTACCGCAGAATTTATGTTATTGGCTGCGTAAAGCGCCATCTTTTCTCCAGACGTAACTATGAGAACTTTTTCAGCATATCCCTCACGGATAGGAGCGGCAAATCCACCGCAGACAACGTCACCCAGTACATCATAAAGAACTGCATCCGGTTTAAATGTTTTAAATAGTTCAAGCTCTTCTAAAAGTGAGAACGTCGTAATAATACCTCGTCCTGCACATCCAAGCCCCGGGGTAGGTCCTCCTGTTTCGATACAGAGAACCCCTCCGAATCCTTCCTTTGTGATCTGCTTCAAAGAAGAAGGTTCTTCATCGAATTCTCTCATGTAGTTCATGACAGGTGTAACAGGATCTCCAGAAAGAAGATTCGCTGTAGAATCTGCTTTGGGATCACATCCAATCTGAATTACTCTTTTTCCAAGTGAGGCAAGAGCGGCAGAAAGGTTTGATGTAACTGTAGACTTGCCTATTCCACCCTTACCATATATTGCTATCTTTATCATCTATGATTACTCCTGTGATATCAGATCATGTGCCAGATAATCTGGCGTTTCAATCAGTTTTTTTGCTTCTCTGTGGAAGCATCTTCCCGAAAATGCATCATGCGGAAGTCGAATAAACTTTTTACCTCTGCATATCGGTTCAAACAGAGGGTCTCCTATTATTATCTCTGCCTTTGAGAGTTCCTTTTCCAGTTCATCTTCATCATCACATGAATAGTCTGATGGAGAAAGCTGAGACATATCTCCCTCACCGACAGTTTCAAGCACCCTCGTACCCAGACCATATTCAAGTGAAATGGCAGCAGCTAGTGACGTTGATAATACACTCTCTCCGACTACAGCAATCCTACTATCATATATTCTATACTGTCCTGAAACCGAATCCGTTAATTCTTCAGCGTCATCAGTTTCAACGCCTCTGACTTTTCTAAGATTTTCGGCAAGTACAGACGAAAACTTATTTCCATATGGAACGCCTACAACAAAAGGAATATCGAATCTATCCTTCAGCCATTCTGCCAGCGGACGTCCTACAGAGGAAACTACAAGACTTACATCTCCATCTCCCAGTCGTTTTACATCAGCAAGTGAACAGCCCATTCCGATACAGGAATTCACTTCAAACCCAACACTTTCCAGCCACTCACGAATCTCTCTATCTGTTCCAATAGGAAAATCCAGCGGAGTCATTCCGAGGATATTTACCTTTATTTTTCCGTGACTATTTTTTTTATCAGGTGCTTCTGTAAATCTCTCAGCAAGCTTAAGAAAAGCATTCCCCGCTCCTGTGATATAACTCTGCATTCCATTTGTCTTAACATCAAATGAAGGAATACCTGTTCTTGATTCAACCTCATATGCTATAGCATCCATATCTATACCGATCATGGCAGGCATCGGAGACGCACATATAGCAACATATTCCGGTTTCAGTTCCTCAGCAGCTCTGGCCAGGTCACTGATAAACTTTTCATCATTTCCCATTACGGCGTCATTTTCCGTAAGTCCGGAAATATACATCATGCTGTCCATATCGTACCATCTTGGTTCATCATGTGTTGTATATGTTGAGTTGCAGCCCGACGCATCGTGAATCACTGTCATTCCCCCGAACTCATAGAGTGCGGAGCAGACTCCTGAGGTGTCGGCCGCATATATCGATATAATTCTAGCAGTCTGATTCATAGGCAGCTATCGCACCCCCATCCTTTATGACTGATTATCTTCTTAGTATCTTTCTGAGCTGAAAATGCGTCTTCCATAAGAGCAGCCAGTTTTTCTATCGCGTCATATCCGTACATTCCACCGCCCTCAACGATATCTACGAAATGCGAAGTTCCCGTGAAGTAAGCTGCCTTCTGGCCTATAGCTAGTATCTTGTCTTCTCTTTCAGTATCTCTCTTTAAAGCTCCCATTGCTGCAAATCGCATTGCAGGGTCGTTTGTCGGATAAACTTTTATGTTGTCATTATCCTTATCAGAAATGATTCTTTCAAAAGCATCTTTCTCGTCAGCAGGAAAGTTGTCCGCATATATCTGAGTCACATTAAATCCATGTTCCAGTAGAAGCTCTGATAGTTCTAATATATAAGGATAAGCCGTGTAGTCTATTGCAATCTCGGTCTCACCTATTAGTTCATGTGCCCTATCCAGTGCCTCAAATGCTTTATCTTTTCTTTCCGTTATAAATCTATCAACATCACCTTGACCAAGTCCCAGTTTTTCTCCCAGAAGATACAGATTCTCATCTAGTTTCTTCTCATCAAAACGAAGCGGAATTCGAACCCAGTCAGCATCCAGTCTCTCTGTAAGCTGTTTTGCCGCAGCATCTGTAACATTCAGATACGAAAGAATAGTCCCCGCCGCTCCAAGCCTCAGGTATTCATCATAATTCTCACAGTCCGTAATATCCCATACCTTCTTGCCGGACAACTCTATAAGTCGGCAGATATCTGACTCTTTGTCATTAGGAAGATTGGTTCCAATAATTCCTACAAGATCTGTATCTTGTTCCAGTTTCTTTACATTCTCATAGAGACTGATCTTCATCATAGTATCCGGCGACATAGTCTTTCTCATCGTCGGAATCATGTAACATTCAACAAAGTCAATATCGGGATACATTTCCTTAAGTTCGTCAGTTATCATCATGAAGTCACAGCCCTCGAACATATGCATACAGCTGAGATAAATAAGTACGCAGCGAGGTCTTTCCTGAAGCTGGTCAACTATATGAGCAGTGCCTTCGATAACACGCTTCTCCATCTCTCCATTCCACATATCCTCTTCGCGAAGTGCAACCCACGACATACGCTCCATTTCATTCATCTCTGCAGCAGTAAGTATTACACCACGAAGGCATCCCTGAGCACAGACATAAACCTGATGTGAATCCGGAATCAGCATTCCCGTATGGACTATGTTCCAGACACCTCTAGCCGGAGCATTATACTGAAGCCCCTCAAAAAAAGGAGAAGCAAAGTCCAGCTCAGAAAGCCTGACCGGCTCAGGAACTCTGTTTTCAGTTGTATGAAGTGATTTGACCATATCCTGTCCCTTTACTTAAACTGAGTCATTATTCTGTCTGCTGCCCCGAGAAGTATCTTAGTTACTTCACTGTCTGGATAAAGCTCAACTACAGTCTTACCGGCCGCTTCAGCCTTCTCAAATATGTTATCTCTTGGCACAACAGTCAGTACCTCTGTATCGAAATCAGAAGCCAGTTCCTGTGCCCTCTTTTCTTCATCTTCAACGCCACGACAGTTCAGTATGATTCCTCCAAGTTTTGCATAATCACGCTTCTTGAAATTCTCTACTGCCATCGCTATATTTGCTGCTGCATATATGGACATTTTCTCTCCAGAGGTAACGATATAAACTTTGTCCGCATAGCCTTTTCTCATAGGCATTGTGAATCCACCACAGACTACATCGCCGAGAACATCATATATAACTACGTCCGGTTTATATACCTTATATGCACCTTTTGACTCGAGCGACTCGAGAGCATTTATTATTCCTCTTCCAGCACATCCGAGTCCCGGAACAGGACCACCCGCTTCGACACAGAGAACACCTGCCGAACTCTCCTTTACCATATCCTGAAGCGTAAATGGCTTACCGCTCCTTACAAGATCAAGCACAGTTGTCATCTCTTCTTTAGGTCTGAGAAGCGATGTCGAATCTGCCTTAGGGTCGCAGCCTATCTGCATGACTGTAAGACCCCTGGCTGCCATAGCAGCGCTCAGATTAGACGAAAGAGTCGACTTTCCTATTCCACCTTTTCCGTATATCGCAAATTTGATCATATCTTCTCACCTCGTATGTGATCACCACGGGTTATTGCAACCTGATATCCTACGCTCTTAACTCTTGCTTCTATACAGGCCTTACATTCACCGGAAGCTTCACCTGTACAGATTTTGTTGTCATATAACATATATTTGTCCCTTACCTGAACCGGTGAAAGGTTTGGCATTATAACATTTGCTCCTGCCAGGACTCCCTGTTCACGTCCATCAGGTTTAATAGTGCCCAGCGCTGTAGTTGCTGGAAGCAGGACATTCGGAAGCATAAGTCTGCATAAACTTATAAGATATAATGTCATCTCATATGAACCCTTTGGCGCATCTTTAAATGGCGTATCTGAATGAGGCAGAAATGGTCCCAGCCCTATCATCTCAGGTTTAAAATCCTGCATGAACATCATATCGTCTACAAGACAATCTATTGTCTGGTATGGAGATCCAATCATAATCCCGCATCCAGTCTGATAGCCGAGTTTCTTCAGATCCTTCAAGCATCTCATACGATTCTTCCATGACATATTCTCCGGATGGAGTTTCTGATAATGCGCTTCGTTTGCCGTCTCGTGTCTCAGTAGATATCTGTCTGCACCGGCGTCTTTATACGCCTTATATTCCTCGTAACTCTTCTCACCTATGGAAAGTGTTACCGCACAATCTGGAAATTCTTCTTTAATCCTTCTAACAATTGAACATATAGTCTCTGTATCATAATAAGGATCCTCTCCACTCTGAAGGACAAATGTCCTGAAACCATATTCATACCCACTTCTGCAGCATTCCAGGATGTCATCAGGACTAAGGCGGTATCTTTCAAGACCGGCATTCCCTGCTCTGAGTCCACAGTAATAACAGTTCCGACTGCAGATATTTGAAAACTCTACTATTCCACGGATGAATATATCTTTACCATAGATTCTGTCTGCAACCGCTCTTGCCTTCTTAGCAGCATATTCCATAGCTTCAACGGATATCCCACCTATAAGAGTCTTCCACTCATCTCTTGAAAGACTGTTCTCAGCTTCAAGCTTATCTATTAAATTGAAGATTATGTTGTCAGACATAATACTTTGCTCCTAAACATTAAAAGGCACTCTTCAAAATGACAGAAGAGTGCCATAGTTATCCTATCCACAAGCTTCTATCTCAAGCTCCGAAATCCGGAGGTTTCAATATCAGGTTGATCTTTTTTATTCTATATATTTGGGCTAATTCTAACATGCTGCCGTCAAGTGTGTCAACTGCAACACTTTGAAAAAACAGCATGTTGATACCTTAGAGAAAACTAAAAAAGAGTTGGTAAGAATCTTGTCAAAATGCTATAATAAATTATAACAAAATGATCTTGTAAGTAATACGTTATGGATAATTGTAGACCTGGAGAGTTTCCTATAATGGAATTGAGGAGGGGTTAATATGAGTGAATTATATCAGATCGCATGTGTAACTATTGACGACAAGGAAGGTAGCGATTACAAGGATCAGATTAAAAAGGCTTTGCTCGACGCTGGATTTACCATTGCGGAGAATCTGTACGAGACAGCTATATATGTGCTTGTTGACAAGGAAGATATCGACTAACTCTGAGTAAGATACCAAAATATACTACCAGCTTTCTACTTTTTAGCCATAACACGATTAAAGGCAGTGGATTTTCCCACTGCCTTAGTTTTTATCTATTTATCGCTACTATTCACGGTTGACTCAAAAAACACTCTTAAGTCCACATCGAACAACGACTTTTCCTTATGCAAGCATAAAAAAGTCTTATGTTCAATGTTCTACTGCTGCTATCGCAGCGCTGAATCGTAACTATTTATCATTTAAATTCAACTCTAAAAATCGTCTCACTTTTCTCTCTATCAGAAACAGCTTTAATAGTCCCGCCATGGTTCAGAACTATACGCTTAGCTATCGCAAGCCCCAGGCCGTAACGATTATCACTTCTGCTACGTGATTTATCTGCCCGATAGAACCTTTCAAAGATTTTTTCTTCATCTCCTTCTTTTATCGGGTCACCTTTATTAGTGATTTTTAGTATTATCCCACTCTTCCTTTTAAGCTCGACTCGGATCGTGCTATCTTTATAACTGTGCTTTATCGCATTATCCAAAAGAATTGAGACAAGTTTTTCTATCTCTTCTTTGCTGCATTTATGGATTATATCTTCTTCAAGATCAGTTTCTATCATCACTCCTTCTTCAAATGCCACACCTTCAAAAACAAGTGCCGTTTTTTCAACAATCTTCGACAGATTCTTATCAACATAGTTTTCTTTAGATACGCCCTCTTCAAGTTTTGAAAGGTCAAGAAGTCCGGCGATAAGTTTATTCATTCTGTCAGATTCATACTTGATATTCTCAAGATATTTCTTATTCGACTCATCCGCCATCATCTCATCAGAAGACGCCATTATAACAGCAAGCGGAGTTTTAAGTTCATGAGATGCATCTGCTATAAACTCACGCTGTTTTTCAAATGCCTCCTTCGCAGGCCTCGTGATCCAACCTGTCAGCATCTTGGATATCACCAAAATGATAAGCTCTATCAATAAGAATACTCCTATACTTTCTATCAATAGTTTTCTTATCTTCTCTGATATATTTGAATCATTTATGATCACAACCATGTTATCCCGTATGTAATTGTATGAATACTTTCCTCTATACAGATTCTCTACTTTCAGTGTACCTCTTGTACTGTTCTGTAAAATGTCATCAATCGCAGAATCTACATCAAAATCTGAATCCTCATTACCCAGATTATCAATCTTAAGAACAGTGCCATCAGAATACAGATGCACGACATAAACCTCGTAATCCATGATCCAGACATTATCTATCTCATCAAAGTCCGGTCCCTTCTCCTTATCAGGATCATGATCCGGCTGATCTGGTCTCTTGAATCTCCCCGGTCCTTCCATAATATCCATTTCCAGATTTCTTTTTACTCCATCATATTCCCTTCTATAGCTTGAAACATTTACAATAAAAAGGCTTACTATAAGGAAAAATGATAGGATACCGAAAACTGTCAGAAAGACTTTTCTACTTAGTTCCTTCATCCAATTTCTCCATTCTATATCCCATATTTCGGATTGATTTAACTGTAATATCAGCTTCAATAGCCTTTAGCTTTTTACGGACAAATGAAAGGTATGCCTCTAGATTATTTGAAAGTGTATCATTATCCATCCCCCACACTCTATCAAATATCATATCTTTCGAGAGCACCTGATTGTTATTCATTAAAAAGTATTCAAGAAGCTGAAACTCTTTATTATTTATCTTGATACTCTCTCCTGTGTTTTTGTTTTTGACTGCAGGAGTTTTATAGTCCAGGATGACATTTCCAAATTCCAGCTCTTCCTTAACAGTGCTGATCACACGCAGCTGGGCATTCACACGAGCCACAAGCTCATCTATATGAAATGGCTTCGGCACGTAATCATTTGCACCCTCGCTGAATCCCTTCAGCTTATCTTCGAGTTCGCTCTTTGCAGTCATCATGATAACCTTAGAATTAATGCCTTCAGCTCTGATTTCTTTCAGGATCTCAATTCCGTCCTTCTTCGGAAGCATGATATCGAGAAGGATCAGGTCATATATCCCGGTAAGTGCATTATATAGTCCATCTTCGCCATCATAGGATACGTCAATTATATATCTTTCTTTTTTCAACCTCTCAGCTACAAGGTCTGAAAGCGAACGCTCATCTTCAACTAATAATATTCTCATATAGTTTGTCACCCCTCTATTTTTTAATAAGAAAGTGATCTGCAGTTTCAAAAAACCAATAAAATTATATCATATTACGATTTAATTAAATACCATAAAGCTTAAATCAATATTAAAACCGTAAATCTCGGAAACAACAAAAGCATAGTATTATTTTCTTGCCAACCTAATCATCGTTTAGTATTGTATAGGTACATAGTCAAACGTCTGTGAGAAGGAGGATTTTTAATGAGTAGAGTAATATGGATAGTTTTGGACAGTGTAGGTATGGGTGAAGCAGCAGATGCAGCTGATTTTGATGATATAGGATGCAATACTATCGGTCATATAATGGAGCATTTCCCTGATCTTCAGATACCAAATATGAGAAGTATCGGTTATGGAAATATAGAAGGAATGTCTGGAGTTCAGCCGGTTGAAAAACCTATCGGGGCATACGGACGCCTGGCAGAAATGTCAGCAGGAAAGGACACCACTATCGGTCATTGGGAGATGACAGGAATATATACACCTGAGCGTTTTCCAACTTATCCGGATGGATTTCCTGAAGAGATAATCAATGCATTTGTTGCCAAAACCGGAGTTCCCGGAATCTTATATAATGGAGTAGCTTCAGGAACTGCTATCATAAATGAATACGGCGATGAAATGAAGGCTACCAAAAAGCCTATTATATACACTTCAGCTGACAGCGTATTTCAGATAGCTTGCGATGAAAGCATCTACCCACCTGAAAAGTTATATGAAATGTGTAGGATAGCAAGAGGTATACTTACAGGCAAACATAATGTAGCAAGAGTTATTGCCAGACCTTATATTTCCGAAAACGGTACGTATGTCAGAACTGCAAACCGTCGAGATTTTTCAAGAAAACCCGACGAGAATAACCTGCTTACTATGATCAAGAATAGCGGTAAACCTGTATATGCGGTTGGTAAGATTGAAGATATCTTTGCTGGTGTCGGAATAACCGAAGCAGTTCATACCGTTGATAACGAAGACGGAATGGATAAAACAATAGAAGCTCTTGATATAGTAAAAGACGGACTTATCTTTACCAATCTTGTTGAGTTTGATTCAACCTGGGGTCACAGAAGAGATGTCGAAGGATATGCCAAAGGTCTTGAAAACTTCGATAAAAGACTTGGTGAACTTATGAAGAAGATCGGAACCTTCCAGGTCGAAGAATCTGATGATGTGATCGTCATTACAGCTGACCATGGCTGCGATCCTACTTTTAAGGGCACAGATCACACAAGAGAATATGTACCTTTCTTACTCTACGGAAATGTAATCAAAGCCGGAATTAACCTTGGAACCGGTACTTCATTTGCAGATATCGGAGAAACCGTAAGAGAAATACTTGGAATATCCGGAAAACTTCCAATTGGAAACAGCAAATACGATACCGTAAAGTCTATATAATCTGTATAATAAAACGCCGACACCTATGTATCTGTATACAGGTGTCGGCATTATTTTTTTATCAACTATTTATTTAATCCCAGTAACTTATATAGCACTTTGTCTCAGCTGTTCTACTATCGAATGTTGCTGAAGCACTCTGAAGATACACAGAACTACTAATGCCGATATGATCAGAAGCGATATGATATATCCGACAAAGAGTCCGGTTGGAAATGAATACGATAGATAAAACATTCCTGAATTCTTCAACGCTCCGATAATGAATCTGCCCAATATATTTCCAAACAGGAATGTTACAGATGCACTTCCAACAACTATTATTATACCTTCTCCAACTTCCATCTTCTCGACTTCTTTTTTCTTCATTCCGATTGATTGAAGTACTGCAAATTCCTGCTTCTTTGTAGCAAGATTTATGATCACGGTACTTATAAAGTTTATGATACTGAACAAGATCAGGAATATTGTGATTCCGATCAGCGCGAAACTTACCTGTTTAAATGATTCTCTCTTTGCATCAACCGCCTCATCAAATGTAGTCAGATTGAGATAACTATTCTGACTCATAAGTTCAGTAAGATTACCTTCAACCTTATCTTCCTTTGACTTATCAATCGAAACGATCATATCAGTAGTTTTAATATTCTGTCTCTCACTCTCATCTATCAGCTCTTCTGGAATAACAAACCAACCACCATATAAAACTGTGTCAGAGTATAAAGATTCAGTAAGCATCCCTCCGACCACATAAGTCTTTTCAGACTTATCTGCCAACTGCATTGTTACGCTGTCACCAACGTGGATATCTTCAAGTCCTTCAACCATCAAAACCATATTGCCATTTACAAGCGATTGATAACTCACATCACCTTCAACTAGTTCCGAAGCGATATCCACAAAATCAACTTCTCTGATAACCGATGCCTGATCATCCACACTTGAGCTTCCGTATGCCCATACTGCTTCTATCTCTCGAGCCTGCTTAACCGATTTAACTCCGTCCATTGATTCGATGTCCGATACAATTTCTTTTCCCGCGATATACTCATCCGCATCATCTACAAGAGGCTGGATAAGGTACTGACCATATTTATAAACACCCTTCTTAACAATAGATTCCACATCTACCGAAGATATATATACAGATGCCAAAGTAAAAAGCAGCCCACTGATTCCCAATGATACAACCGTGATTGCAAAACGTCGCCAATTAGTCCTTATACTTATAAATGCTATATTCATTGGTGAAAGTTTTCTCTTTAGACGAGTCGTTTTTCCCTTTTGCTTAAAGTCATTATCTCCAGTAAACTTAAGAGCATTTATAGGTGATACCTTTGCAGCAAGTTTTGTTGGTTTCATAATAGACATTCTTACAGCCCGGTATACGATAAAACTCACAAAAATCCCAATGATCACAGCTTTGGTCCAGCTCCAACCATTTGGATAAAATGAACGACCAAAAATACTTCCGATAACGAGTCCGATCGGAATCCCCATAAAACAAAGCATTTTACTCTCATACTTTGTCATTCTTGTTATCTGCTTTTCAGTCATTCCCAACGCCTTTAACTGACCAAACTCTTTTATCTGACTTACTATCGCAAGATAAAAAACATTGTAAACTACAAGTGCACTGACGATGATCACAAGAATTCCAATAAGGAGAATCAGAAGGTTTTCTGAGTTTATTAGTCCTCCCTCAGGAAGTGTGTTTATAAACGCAGCATTTTTCTGTATATGTGTACCTTCTACCTCTGCCCTATCTGCTATATTCTCAACTGCCGTCACAAAACCAAGCTGAGTCATTTTTCTGGCATCTACCACATTTACCTGAATATCGTATGCACCGTCTACTTCCTTAACCGAAGAAGACTCAACTTCACTATCACTCTGAATAGCTTTTGACTGTTCAAAAGTCACACCAATAAATTCAACCTGTGGCTGACCTTCAACGCCACGTATCATATCTGTTTTATAACAGCTTTCAAATACAGACAGGCCCATAATCAGACTAGTAGCTAGTACGATTGTAACGAGCGAAAACATAGCCTTTATTTTATTATGTATTATATTTCTCTTAGCAAGTAATTTAATCATCGTTGATGATTTGTTTTTTTGTTTTGCCATATTCGCTCTCCTCCTATGCTGAGATACGTCCATCTTCAATTCTTATCTTATGATCAGCCAGCTCAGCTATCTCATCATTATGTGTTATCATAACGATTGTCTGCCCGAATACCGAACTTGTTTCCTGTAAAAGTTTTATAACCTCAGCACTGTTATAGCTGTCTAGATTACCAGTCGGTTCATCAGCAAGGATGATAGATGGTTTAGACACCAATGCACGTGCTATAGCAACTCTCTGCTGCTGACCTCCCGAAAGAGAGTTTGGAAGATTCTTAAGTTTCTTTTCAAGTCCGAGAATCTTAATTACTTTATCCAAAAACTTTTTATCTACACTTCTTCCATCCAGTTCCAACGGAAGTACAATGTTCTCATAAACATTAAGTATCGGAATCAGATTGTAATTCTGGAAAATAAAACCTATATTACGACGCCTGAACATTGTCAGTTCCTCATCACTCTTACTACTGAGTTTTTCACCGTTTATTATAACTTCTCCATCAGTAGGGGTATCAAGTCCACCTATCATGTTAAGCAGTGTAGATTTCCCACTTCCCGAAGCTCCAACTATAGCCATAAATTCGCCCTGCTCCACAGATAGACTTACACCATCCAAAGCATGAGTACAGTTATCTCCTTCACCATATGTCTTTTTTAGATTTACAGTTTCTAGAATCTTCATAATATGCCTTCTCTCCTTCCATTCATCATCATATAATGTCTGTCTTATTTATAAATGGTTTTTAGATAATAGGGTGTTTCTTTGCTAGCCTTAATTCGTTCAGAAAAATTAAGCAACGGATATACCGTTATTACATTTATATAATTTACTAGCATCATAGTTAAGCCCTTTAAATACTCCTCATTTTTTTGTATAAA
Organism: Eubacterium sp.; assembly: GCA_017539165.1. Classification (GTDB taxonomy): domain Bacteria; phylum Bacillota; class Clostridia; order Lachnospirales; family Lachnospiraceae; genus Eubacterium_Q. The sequence goes on along the minus strand of JAFYHN010000084.1, from coordinate 50,858 downwards.
CTCCCCACTCAAAGCACCTATAAAGAATATATCTGCTTTTTTTATAATGCATATCACTTCGTTAATGCTTTTATGAAAAACTTCATCAAAACAATTCTGGATATTACATACTTCTTTATACATATTAAAAATCTGATCATTATTACGATCCATAATGTCTGTAAAAAATAAAACTTTTTTTCCAACCACCAGATTTCTGTCATTCTCTTCACAATGATTAAAAAATATCTTAGAAATCATTTCATTTTCTAGATATCCCACAAAATCCCGAAATAATAAATGACTCAAATTACCTTCTTCCAAACATTTACTATATACACCTGTAATAAGTGGACACAAAAAACTGTTTCCATTTTTAACCACATATCTTGGTTTATTCGGTACACATACCATACTATTTGAAAAGAGAATCATTTTGTTATCATAATCAACTGTAACATACTCTTTCATTCCCGATACAGTTCTCACACCTATAACTTCTTTTAAATTTGCAGGATATGCATATTCATCCTGAGAATTCTTATCTGCAGCAATTATTTCTATCCCAGCATCAATTGCTCTGGAAACAGCTTTCTGCAAATTATCTAGCATTAAATCATTAACATTACATACTCCTAAACTGATATTAATAATATCAACTTTTAGTCGAACACAAAAATCTATTGCTTTTATCAATGCAGATAGCATTCCATGATTATTATTATGAAGAATTTGAATTGAAATAATCTGGACATTCGGATCTTCTTTCAGTATTATCTTTGATACTTCCGTTCCATGAAGATTTAAACTTCTTAAATGACATTCCGAAAATTCCTTATTATCATACATATATTCTATAATATTTTTACCTTTAATATAGAAATCTTCTCTGTCTATCCCGGAATCAATGACCGCAACAACCAAATTTTTTAAATCCATTGTCATTTTCCTATCATCATATAACTTGTGCACTTTCTAATTTAACTACTTTTCTTTCTTTAACTGTATATACCTCATCAAAAAATCTACATTCTTCAAGATTATGCGTAATAAATATAATAATCTTATCTTTCTTTATTTCTTTTAAAACATCAAAAAGCTTTATACGCCTGCTTCTATCCAATGAAGCAGTACTTTCATCAAAAATCATCACATCAGAATCATGTAAAAGCATTCGTAATATATCCAATCTTTTCTTTTGACCACCTGATAGGTTACTAGATCCCGCATTTATCTCTTCATTCCAATTATTTGGAAGGTTACTGATTTCATTGAATATATCTATTTTTTTACTAAATTCTATCACACGTTTCTTGTCCAATGGTTTTCCTAATTCAAGATTCTCCATTATACTCCCTTTAAATAATAAAGAATCCTGAGTAGAATATACAATTCTATTTCTCAAGCTTGAAATTGCCCTGGAATTTGCATTCTCCTTATTAATTGTTATAAATCCACTTTGAGGTTTATATAGATTAAGTAACAATTTTATTAGTGTCGATTTACCACATCCACTTTCTCCAATAACTCCGACTATCTTGCCCTTTCCAAACTCAAGATTTACATTTTCTAATACCGGTATCTCATCTTTATATTTAAAAGATACATTTCTGAAACCAATATTATCGACACTCATTTGATTATCATCTTCAACGATTTCTTCTTTTTCTTCCAAAAATGAATTAATTCTTTTGATTGCTATCAAGGTACTTTGATAACCATTATTAAACTGAGAGAAAAATACCATCGGTGCCACTAACATTCCTTGATAATTTAATAACGCCGTTATCGTACCTATTGTTACTGTTCCGGAAATTGTCCCAAAACCTTCTATTAACCAGATTAATGTGATCAATCCATATATTACAAATGCAGATATATTTATGTTCATCGAATATTTTACCTCGAGCTGCATTTGTGATCTATATTGCCTCTTATATATATTATCAAACTTTGAATTTATATAATCATACGCAGAATAGATTTTGGTAATGATAACATTATTAAATATGTCTGTAATACTATTTACCGCATCCTGATTGTCTTCCATGCTTCTTTCCGCAAGCACTCTAACCTTTTTACCAAAGAAGTTATTACAAGCTATATATAACAGAATAAATACAATTGACAAAATCATTACTCGCCAATCTATTCGCATGATCATATAACCAGTTATAACTAAACTTATAGTATTACTTAATACTTTTATTAATGTATGTCCGCAGTTATCTTTTATTGTTTCTACTTCTTTATTGTACTTTGACAATACATCTCCAAGGCCATGCTTATCAAAATATGAATAATCCAACCGAGATATTTTTTTGTTTATGTCTGTCCTAAGACACATACATAAATCCTCAGATATTTTTGCAGACAAATAATCTCTGATTATACTAAAAACAGATGATAATACATAACATAGTGCCATTCCAATTACAAGCTTAATAAAGTACTTTGTATCTCTATTAACAAATGCAACATCTATAATCCTCATAAGAAACATCGGTTGAATTACCTGAACAACACTCTGCACTATCACTATTGCAATTAAAACAATAAAAAATACTTTTTCTTTAGATAAATACTTTTTCAAAAATGTTGTATAATTTTTATTCATTCTTAATCCTTACTATTTGTCATTTTCTGATTTATCTGTTTTATAATATCTATATTTTCTTTATAGAGTTTATATAAGAATTTTCTTCTTGCACACATAACTGGAATTGGAGTATTCATATCATTACAGATTGCTAAATTCTGTAACACACATGTTTTTTCAGGACATATGTCATATAGCTCGCATTTTTTACATTTTTCATTTTCAATACTCTCGATTTTCTTATAAAAATCAACTTTTTCTTTATTTAATCCGTCATTTACATTCCCAATCTCAACACTCTTATCCAGGTATCCTGAGCATGGTAGAATACTTCCATCCGTGCGAACATATGAATTAATCACACCTGCTCCACACGAGAAAAATTTTACAGGCTTTTTTTCCATATCTGCTAAAACCTGAAAAAGACTCCATTCAAATCCTTCACCCTTAAAAATCGATTCTGCAAAATAAACAAATGACTTCTGAACTTCTTCTTCTATAACTTTAATCTGTTCCTCTGTCCAATCATATGATACATCTACTGCAGTATCTATTGCTTTCAATCCCAGATTATGTGTAAGATATTTCAAAGAATCAAAATAATGCGAATAATTATTTCCAGTTATTACATTTGTAACTTGAACTAGATAATTACTTCTATTCTGTACATCCTTAAAAAACGGAAGATTCTCTAATATCTTATCGTATACACTTCCTCCCGAAATGTTTACCCTATTGATATCATTTACAGTCTTTTCTCCATCAATACTAATTTTTATCATAAAATTTTTATCACAAAGGAAATCTGCAATTTCTTCACTTGTAATCGTGGCATTCGTTGTTATTGAATAACCGATTTCATACTTTAAGGATTCATTTTTTTTATCACAATACTCTACCAAATCTTTTATCAGCTGAAAGTCTAAAAGTGGTTCTCCTCCAATAAAACTAATTGATAATTTATGATCTTTATGTTTTTTTATTTCACTAAAAGCAATATCAAGAGCCTTGCAGCCTGTATCATATGTCATCTTTTTTTCATTTTTATCTCCGAGATAACAATACTTACAACGTAAATTACACCTTTGATTTATCTCTAATGTGATGTTATACATAAATAACCCTTTCCAGCTTAGTTTTTGTGCCTTATCGTACTGCTTCAATATATGTCAGAAAATTCTTTAGATTTATTTCATCCGATTCTTTTTTGTCATAATAAAACATCGAATACTTTGTTAATATCCTTCTGGATACACACTTTTCCTCTATCTCATCTATATTTTCACTATTTTCCGCAATTTCAGCAGCGCACGGTCCAGAACAGAAATATTTTATCTCACAATCTTTACACATTTTCTTTGCATCCACGCAAAAGAACTCTACAAATTCTTCGTCTTGAAGCTTTTGATTTAATTTATTCATAATGTCTTCTGCTGAATTCTCAATTATACTCCCCATCGAGAATTTTAAATCTTTAAAATTACTACACATTCTTGTATCTCCATTAGGTCGAATTGAAATAACATTTCCATATGCACCACAGTGACGTTTGGGATGTATTTCATTTAAAAATACAGAAGAAATATTCTCGTTAAAATATCTGTTCTCAACAATATGTTTTGCTACTTCATAATACGTATCAAGAATAAAATCAGATCCATATTTGTATTTATCATTACTTTGTTCCGCTGCTCTTCCAACCTGAGATACTACTCTCATTGTAAATATCGCATCATACTTATGTCCCAGATCTATCGCCTTTATAAGGTTTCGTCTAGTATCCTCATCTATAACAAAGGAAAAAGCCAATACAAGATCATTCGAAATGACACTCTTAAAGATATTTTCCATTCTCTTCAGCAACGCTTCATTATCAAATATGTATTCAACACTGAATTCTATTCCACTGATATAATCTTTAATATTTCCCAAAATATCATCATTCATCAATAAACCATTTGTTTGTAATACAACTCGTTCTTTACCAAATGATTCCGAGAACATTTGTAGTATTTCCTTAATATCTTCTCGTACCAGAGGTTCTCCACCTGATACCACAATTTTTCTTGGATTAATTTTCTTTATTTTGGGAATAACTATTTTTCTTATTTCCTTTAATGACAGATCCTTTTTTCTGCTTACATCCGGGCCTGAATTCATCGAACAAAATGGACAACTCATATTACATTTATTTGTAATTGAAAAATAAATACTTTTGATGTTTGCCTCTTCAACATGCGTTCTTTTGCCCTGAAAAAGATCATATTTCTCATCCAGATAATTGATTAACTGTTCTTCCTCTTCTGAAGAAGAACACTTTTTATCATATAAAGCTTTTTTCATTTTTACCCAATGAAGATTATTGGGATTTAATAAAACCATTTTATTGTTTTCTTCTTTTGTAATCAACTCTTCAAAGGATTTCATATTTACTCTCCGATTATTATTCACTCTAAAAGTCTTTTATCTAAAACTGGTTTTTAGATCATTGTTTTTACCAATGGTCCTAATTCCAGATTATTTTCTTTCGCAACATCTAACATATTCATAATTCTGCTGTTTTTCATATCAAACATTCTGTTTAAAACAACAACATTATGTGCATAAATCATTTTTTGTAATTTACATGTCACGTTTGAGTTTTTATTTAAACACCCTGTCATTGCATAATTTAAAAATCCGCACTTTGCTCCGCAACATGTATAAGCTATCTCACAATCTTTACAACTGGATTCTTTCCTGACATTCTCTTTTACTTTTTTCAAGAATTTGTTATTATCAAGTCCCTGAGTAAGATTTCCCAAATACCAGTCTTTATTATTTGTAACATAACCACACGGATAAAACTCTCCCTTGCTATTGATTACTATATGTCCTTTTGTACCACCTGAACAATATATTGGTTCACGTGCAAAAACATAAGAAGCAAGTTTGTAATCATATATACTCAATATTTTTTCATCATCATTTATTATGTTGTTCAAATAATACTCATCCAACTGTTTTAGTGATTCATCAAAAACACTTAATTCTTTATCTGTCCATTCACCTAATTCATCTAATCCAACATTTATATGTTTAATACCCATATCATAAAAGTACTTTACGTTTTCATATAACAAGTGAACATTATTTAGTGTTGCTGTCATTCTTACGATCAAGTTTAGATTATTAGAAATCATTTTTTCCATATTTGACATGATCAGATCATACTCATCTTTTCCGGATAAACTTACTCTATTCAAAGCATGTGTTTCATGATTTCCATCAATACTTATTGATACCTCAAATTTATTATCCTTGAAGAAATCTATACTTTTATCATCTACCAATATCCCATTGGTTGTAATATGATAAAAGGTGTACGGAGTATATTCCTTATACTTTGTATTGATAATCTCCACAGCCTTATAAAGCATATTTTTGTTTAACAACGGTTCTCCACCCAAAAACGTAATATCTATTCGATCACCCAACTCAGTATTGTTTATTATATAATCAACAGCCAGGTTCAAATCCTTCTCAGATAATTGTCCGCTTATTCTGCTTTTTCCTTCATAACAATACTTGCATCTCAAATTGCAGTTATCAGATAAATATAATGTACACTCCATGAACTTTTACTCCTTCAAGCAATCACGAATATTATTTCAAAAATTTAAAATGATGAGTGGGAATAAAATTCCCACTCACATTCTTAGTAAATAAGCTATAAACTAATAGATATCCTTAGTTGATGTCTACCATAGAAGCTTTTCCACCAATTCCCCAGATACAATCATTAAGGCATCTTTCCTTCTTGCTAGAGCAATAAGCGTATCCCTCAACCTCTGCATCAAGTTCCTCTTCGTTTACTACGATTTCTTCCTGTCTTGCATCTTCAAGCATGTTTTTTGTCTCCTTTCAATTTTCATTGTTTTTTGTTTTGCTCGCGCTTGCAGATATAACTATAAACAAAAAAACGGCTAACGCGCAGATTCATCCTCTGATGTATCTTTTACGCATTAACCGTGTATGTAAAAAACAAAAAGTGATATTTTTCAGTCTATTAGATAATTCTCAAAAGACATTCATAATCTAACAATCCTATACTAATCTTTGAAGTTCAGGAAATACCCCAAGACTTCTCTTCAGTATTCCATTCATAAACGCAATTGCTACGCCATAGTTTGTAAATGGAACTCCAGCATCTTCGGCGCACTTCATTCTATATACCATCTCTCTTGAGCTTAGCATGCAGCCGCCGCAATGGATTATTAGCTTATATTCACTAAGGTCTTCCGGGAATTCATTTCCTGATGAAGTATGTATATCAAATGTCTTTCCTGTTCTCTTCGTCAGCCATTTTGGCATCTTTACTGTTCCGATATCACCACACTGTCTATGATGTGAGCATCCTTCACTGATCAGGATCTTATCACCTTCCTGAAGAGTATCTATCACTGCTGCACCTCTAACAGCCGTATCCAGAAATCCTTTATATCTTGCCATAAGAATTGAGAACGATGTAAGCTGTATATCTTCCGGCACAATCTTGTTTACGATTGCAAATGCCTGACTGTCCGTTACTACTAGGTCAGGTTTAGGATTCATCTTCTTAAGAAGTTCTTCAAGTTCTGTCTCTCTTGTAGCGATTGCATATGCACCTGCATCCAGTATATCTCTTACAGCCTGCTGCTGAGGAAGGATAAGTCTTCCCTTCGGCGCTGATTCATCGATAGGGATTACTAGAACTATCATCTGATTCGGCGAAATGATATCCCCAACAAGTTTTACCGGATTTTCATCTGGTTTAAATGTTTTACCAATAAGTTCTTTCAGTTCATATATATTTTCATTCTTCTCAGCACTGACATCAATGGTGTTCTGAACCTTTGAGAAAGAAGCAGATGTTTCATCCTGTTTTATCTGATCAGACTCTGTACTACTAACAAGGTCTTTCTTATTTCTTACTATGAGATAAGGAATATCTTTAGCTTTAAAAAGCTCTATCAATTCCTCTTCCGGTTTCTCAAGTGTTCTCGTAATATCCGTTACAAGAATAGCTATATCTGTCTTATTCAGGATCTGTCTGGTCTTCTTTACTCTCTTCTCTCCCAGACTTCCTACATCGTCTATTCCCGGTGTATCTGTTATAACAACGGGGCCAAGTGGAAGAAGTTCCATAGCCTTTGACACAGGATCTGTTGTAGTTCCAAGTGTATCTGAAACCACTGCAAGCTCCTGCCCTGTAACCGCATTAACAAGACTGGATTTTCCTACATTTCTCATTCCAAAAAAGCTGATTCTCAGGCGCTCGCCTGACGGGGTATCATTCAGACTCATAATTAAATCCTCCATTAAAAAATCTCTTATCGAAGTCTCTATTAACTTTTAAAACATATGTCATAGTATATCAAAAAAACTCTCAAAGTATGAGAGTTTTTTACTAAATATTTTTACTTATTATTTTTGCGAAGTTACAGTCTTTGCAGTAACCCCTTCTATTCTTCCGATTTTACCGGCAAGGGTATTGATCACATTCTGCGGTGCATCCAGAGCTATGCTGATGACACTGATACCCTTCTCCCGATAAGGAATTCCCATTCTTCCTATTATCGAATCATTATAATCATGAAGTATCTCATTTACCTGCGTCGCACAAGATACATCTTCAAGTATTATAGCCAGCACTGCAACTTTTGTCTCTTCTTTTTCCATGTCTCTTTCTAAAGTCTCCTTATAAGTATTATGATCAGCTATTATTACTCTTAGCTTTTTTATCTGTCTTTCTTCTTAAGTAGTTTTCATACTGTTTTGTTATGCCAAAACTTCCCTGCTTAACAAAGTTAGCTGCTTTTGTTCCGTGATGGACACTCTTAGTCTTGCCCTTCATGCCAAATGCAACTATAAGTGCTATGATAAGTGCAAATACACACGCCCCTATCGCATTCTGACCTGTTATTCCAGTTGCTGTAGCAAACTGAATTATAGCAAGCAGGATTCCTGCTATTATCGCAAATGCCCCCAGGAGAGCTCCCATAAACTTTCCGGTACTGCAAGGAACATCACCTACCAGTTTCCCAGTCTGTCCGTTCATAGCAAATACATACTTATTTCCATTCCAAACCGTATTCAATATCCAAACAGGATACAGCGCATATTTATGACTCGAATTGATTTTGGTCATATTAAAACTTTTAGTATTAACTGAACTGTAGTCTTTTACCTGCCCCCTGAGAAGATCTTCTGCGGTATGTTTCATACGTTCATCCGCTCTCGGAAGACATTTCTCAGCAGTAACATCATATCTATCCGCAAGATAACCTGCCATGTATGCCGAACTGTATGGAACAGCTTCATCCACATCATACGGTTCTATAGAATCCATTAGATTATCATCCATCTTACTGGAACCGTCAGCCGGGACATTTCTGAATCCCATATGTCCTTCTCTATATACATCATAGTAATCCGTATCAGTATATTCATACTGAGCATCACTGCGCTTACTAACCTTGGTTGCTTCAAAGTTTGCAGAAGCATTCACATCCGCATCAAAAAGCCAGAAAGGAACATAAACACCTTTCAGTTCTTTAATATGATTTCCTGCTTTGAATGCACTAGGAGCAAGCTTGACTTTATTGATATGTTCCGTCAGCTTCTGCTCTGCAGCACTCTTATTAAGCTTAAATGGAATAACAAGATCCGGCTTCAGGGAGCCTTCAAACTTACTTGATATAACAATCGGATTGTCGCAATATGGGCACTTGGTAGATGCCATATTCTGATCACCGACAACCTCGCCTCCACAGTTCTTACATTCATAAACCACAAGGCCTTCATCCTGAACATTCCATTCATCAGTTTTAGCTACGTAGTTTTCCTGATTTCCTTCTGCAGCTTCAAATTCCGCTACATCAAATTCAGCTCCACAATCCGTACAAACCAGTTTCTGTTTAGTACTGCTGAACTTCAGCATCCCCCCACACGACGTACACTTATAATTTGTAATCTCTGCCATACTTTTTCCCCTTTCGTTACAAACCCCATTTCGTGTTTAAATAAATCAAAACCCGAGTATAAGTATAACAGAATTCTTAATATTTCGATACAGATAATTCTTTACAAAAACGCCCTAAAATAGGGCGTTTCCGAAAAAGTATCCTTTGGATACCATTATTTTAATATGTATCTTGCAGCATCCAGCATGTTGTCTGCCTCATATTCTATAAGGTCCGATATGCTTTCATCCGCTCTTGTGATGTCTGGAACCATGATGACTCTGCATCCTGCCGCAGCTGCAGATCTGACTCCATTAGGAGCGTCTTCCATGGCAAATGCCTCCTGAGGTTTTACTCCCATGACCTCACAGGCATAAAGGTAAACATCTGGTGCAGGTTTTCCAAGTTTTACCATTCTGGCACTTATCAACTCATCGAAATATTCTCTGATACCCGCTCTCGTCAGATACTCTTCTGTTATATCCTTCATGGAAGCGGTTGAAACTGCCAGCCTGATCCCGGCCTGTCTCAGGAGCTCGAGTGCTTCCTTAACTGTCGGTTTCAGCGGTATATCTATCGTCTTCATATATGGACCCATAAGTTCTCTGCGGTGATCTCTTATCTCATTATATGCGTCAGGGTTTCCAGTGATCTCTTCCATCCTCTTCTCACCGAAAGTCTGACCCATACTTCTAAACTCAAGAAACTGCTCTTCCGTCAGATCATAACCCAGCTCTTTTGCTGACATACGCCAGAATCTCTGATAGATTCTTTCTGTATCCAGAAGAGTACCATCCATATCAAAAAGACAAGCTTTACATTTTGTATCTATCATTATAAGTCTCTCTAAACAATTAATTTACGCTGAACAGAAGCTGTCCGTAACTAGGGAATGGCCAGTCTCTCTGTGAGGTAAGCATCTCAGCCTCATCTACACACTTTCTAAGTGCATCCATCCTCGGAAGCATTTCATCTCTGATATATTCTGAGGTCTTGAAGATATCTCCCTGCTCCTTAACTTCAACAAGAGCAACCTCAAGTCTCTTAACAGCCTCAAGGATATCATCTGTGAGCTCCGACAGTCTCTCCATTGTAGAAACCTCGTAGTTACATTTAACCTTATCACTTACCTGTCTCATAAGAACAGTTGTCTGAGACAGTCTGTAAAGATATCTCTCCATCGCAGGAAGATAATTCTTACGAACCATATCCACCATTGTAAGGCCTTCGATATTAACAGTCTTAACATAGTTCTCAAGCATGATCTCGCATCTGGAATGAACTTCTGCCTCTGTAAATATCTTATGAGCCATAAGCATATCCATATTCTTCTTATCAAGGAGCTTAGGCATAGCATCAGCTGTAGTCTTCAGATTTGAAAGACCTCTTACCTCTGTAGCTTCCTTAACCCATTCTTCACCATATCCATTACCATCGAACAGGATTCTCTCATGTTCCTTGATAACTCTCTTGATAAGATCATGAAGAGCATCTTCGAAGTTATCAGCCTTCTCAAGCTCGTCTGCATACTGACGAAGGCTTTCTGCAACAGCAGCATTAAGCATGATGTTACTGCATGCGATACTGTTAGATGAACCAAGTGATCTAAACTCGAACTTATTACCTGTAAATGCAAAAGGTGATGTTCTGTTTCGATCTGTTGTATCTCTACTGAATCTTGGAAGCGCATGTACTCCAAGCTTCATCTTTACTTCTTCTCTGCCCTGATATGGAGTATCGTTCTTTATAGCATCAAGGATCGCTGTAAGCTCATCTCCAAGGAATACTGAAATGATAGCCGGTGGAGCTTCATCAGCGCCGAGTCTGTGGTCATTTCCGGCAGTAGCAACAGAAAGTCTGAGAAGATCCTGATAATCATCAACAGCCTGAATTACTGCACAGAGGAAAAGAAGGAACTGAGCGTTCTCATATGGAGTTTCTCCCGGTGAAAGAAGATTGATTCCTGTATCTGTTCCAAGTGACCAGTTGTTGTGCTTTCCTGATCCATTTACTCCCGCAAATGGCTTCTCATGGAGAAGACATACCATGCCATGTGCACTGGCAACTTTCTTCATTATCTCCATAGTAAGCTGATTTGAATCAGTAGCTATATTAGTAGTCGAATAGATTGGTGCAAGCTCATGCTGAGCAGGAGCAACTTCGTTATGCTCTGTCTTAGCAAGTATTCCAAGCTTCCACAGCTCCTTGTTAAGATCAGCCATAAACTCCTGTACTCTTGGTTTGATTACACCAAAGTAATGGTCATCCATCTCCTGTCCCTTTGGAGGCATAGCACCAAAGAGAGTTCTTCCTGTATACTTAAGGTCCGGTCTCTTCTCAAATACTTCTTTATCTATAAGGAAATATTCCTGTTCCGGTCCAACACTTGTCTTTACATACTTACAATCAGTTCCGAAAAGTTTAAGGATTCTCATAGCCTGTCTGTTGATTGCCTGCATAGATCTGAGAAGAGGAGTCTTCTTATCAAGAGCCTCTCCTGAATATGAACAGAATGCTGTAGGGATGCAAAGTGTTCTGTCCTTTATAAATGCAAAAGATGTTGGATCCCATGCTGTATATCCACGTGCCTCAAATGTAGCTCTGAGTCCTCCTGATGGGAATGAAGATGCATCAGGCTCACCCTTTATGAGTTCCTTTCCAGAGAACTCCATGATAACTCCGCCATCCGGAGAAGGTGTGATAAAGCTGTCATGCTTCTCAGCAGTAACACCTGTAAGCGGCTGGAACCAGTGAGTAAAATGTGTTGCTCCGTTCTCTAAAGCCCAGTTCTTCATCTCCTCTGCAACTGCGTCAGCTACATTCTCATCCAGCTTAACATTCTCATCAATGGTCTTCTTAAGTGATGCGAATACTTCATCAGACAATCTCTGTCTCATGACTCTCTCATCAAAAACCAGTGAACCAAATAACTCAGGTACATTTACGTTTTCCATAATTTTTCATTCTCCTATTATTATAAAGTCCTTCAGATATTGAAGAATCTTTTACTATCTTTTCTTAATTGGCATGACCCTGTTCGTCTTTTCGCAATAATCCAGGTAGTCTTTACCAAATCGTAGTTGAAGAAGTGGTTCCTCTGTTCTCTTCATAAGTATTGTTAAAAATATGTAATAGCCTATCGGAAGTATATACATAAATGTATTTCCGGAAAAGAATAACAGTGCTGTACATATAAATATAAGTCCGGTATATTGAGGATTTCTCGTCCAGGCAAAAGGCCCGATAGTAACCAGCTTACCGATTCTGATGTTCTCATCTAATCCCGCAACTGTATTCGATTCCACTATAAGCTTTATACCAAAAAACAGTAATACCAGACCAAATCCGATATAAAGATATCTTTCCCATGCAGCTGATGGAATTCCCTTAGTAATAGGATTGATATGTCCCAGAACTATTCCCAGGATTGTAACTCCTATTGTTATCGGAATAAACTTTCCTCCGTCTCCATACTTTGGAAGCGGTGTAGAAGCCTTTATAACCACGGGTTGAGATTCTTCTAATTCTTTTTCTTCTTCCTTTTTAGCTTCCTCGATAATCTGTTCTGCAGATATCTCGCCACCCTCACCACTATCATTCTTTGAACCTAAGAATTCATTTAATAAAGCTTCCTTCTCTTTCTGAGTAGCATTTTTTTCCTGATCAGTCATTCTGTCACCTCTGAAATAAATTCGAAGCCCTTACGGCCCCCTGTCGAATTCAATAAAACTTTATTAGTATAACACTAACAAAATAAAAAATCCACCTCACGTCATAAGAGATATGAGGTGGAAATCTTCATTTTGTTAAGTAATTCCAGATTATACATTAAGTTATTAAGATTCTTCCAAAATCTCACTATGCTACTAGAGTAGCAGTATCAAGTGCCTCGTCTGAATAAACTGTTCCGAAACCTTTATCCAGTGGAACGATTGAGATAGCACTGTCAAGATCTTCAAGTCCGATATCAGCACTTGCAACATTTGCCTGAGCAGAGATATCAACAAGTATCTCAGCTTCAAATCTTCTTGAAAGATCGCTCATATTACAGCTGAGATCATAGAAGCTATCAGCACTGAGCTGATATATAAGGGATATTATCTCAATTGGCTTTCCTCCAGAAACCTGGTAACGGTTAAACCACTTTTTAGCCTTTTCATTATCTGTGCTTTCTTTTGTAGCAAGTATGATCTTGCATTCTGGCATTACAGCCTTAGTAGCATTTATAACTGCATTGATCATTCTGGTCTGTTCTTCAAAGCTTAGTGTAATTCCTGAGAGCTCACTGTAGATATCTATATCAATCTGAATAAATTCCGGAGCAGCTCCTACTCCTGCAAGTTTGGTAAAAAGCTTATGAATATTTTCAAAACCAGCTCTTTCTGCCTTTCTGACAAACATTCTGTTGTCAGCTCCAGTCTCTGACATTACTCCTGAATAAAGTGTTGAAAGACCAAGTCTTGCACACCATTTAAGTCCTAAGGAGTGAACATCACTACCAAATGCCAATATTCCATCTGCATTATCATACACACCATCAGAAATGTTTACTGTACTGAATATTGTGTCTATACCCTTGGTCTTCAGTACATTCATGCTATCCTTTGACGCGCCATCTAATACATTGACCATTCTACATAATCCGCTCATAATACAACCTCGCATTATCCATTTTACTTCACTTTTTATTACTCGCACCTACAAATAACTTTATTCCGAATAGTAAAAAGTGTCAATCGTAAAAACTAACCGAATTTGAATGGCTATTTTGTCAATTATAGATACACAATTTGGCATGCCAAAAATGTACGATTTTACTATAAATTAGCAGTTTAAAAAACTAGAATTCAATCTCTTTAAGGTATCTTGATAAAGCATCCTGCCAAGTTGGAAGCGGCTTGAATCCCTGCTCTACAAGCTTTGATTTATCAAGTCTTGAATTGAACGGACGAGCCGCTTTAGATATACCGTATTCTGCAGTTGTTACCGGCGCAACTTCTGTTGCGTAACCTGCCTGCTTATATATCTCACAAGTGAAATCATACCATGAGATATAACCGCCTTCATTTGTAGCATGGTAATATCCGTACTTATCTGTCTCACTCATATCTACAAGAAGTCTTGCAAGATCATATGTATATGTCGGTGTACCGATCTGATCACACACAACAGTAACCCTGTCATGAGTCTTTCCAACATTCAGCATAGTCTTGATAAAGTTCTTTCCGTTCACGCCGAATACCCAGGCTATACGAACGATGAAGTACTTATCGAGTGTATTTGCTACTGCAAGTTCACCGTCAAGCTTTGTCTGTCCATATACGCAGAGAGGTGCGTAATCCTTACAGTCGGGCTTCCAAGGTTCTTCACCCTGTCCGTTGAACACATAGTCAGTAGAAATGTATATCATCTTGCAGTCAAGCTCTTTGCAGGCATCTGCAATATTCTGTGTTCCACCTACATTAATAGCTCTAACTTTAGGCTGATTCTCTTCATCCTCTGCAGCATCTACTGCAGTCCACGCTGCACAGTGAATAACAACATCAGGATTTACTTCCTTGATTGTCTTGATAACTGCATCACGATCTGTAATATCCAGAGAAACATATGGCATAGTTGTAACTGCACTTCCGTCAGCCGCTCCACTATACTCAGACTGAATATCACTTCCTACTCCTTCATATCCTCTTGCAGCAAGGTCATTCATAACATCATGTCCAAGCTGTCCACATACACCTGTGACAAAAAATTTCATATTTTTTCTCCTAATATACAAGATTCTCCGGACATATAATCCGAAGAATCTTATTCTTTGATTTATAAATTTATACGTTAATCTCAGCTGTAAGTCCAAGTTCTTCTTTGTTAGCATCAAGAACCGGCTTAATTACTTCGTTTATATATTCCTCTGTCTGCTGAGGAGCACGTCCAACATAAAGTGATGGCTCCATAAGTGCCTTAAGTTCATCAAGAGTTCTACCAAATGCAGGATCAGCTGCAATCAGCTCAAGAAGGTTATTCTCCTTACCTTCCTTCTTTACATTCGCACCAGCTTCCATAGAGTACTGACGAATCTTCTCATGAAGCTCCTGTCTGTCTCCACCAGCCTTTGTAGCATCCATCATGATGTTCTCTGTAGCCATAAAAGGAATCTCTTCCATAAACTTCTTCTCGATTACCTTATCATATACTACAAGACCATCGACAACGTTAAGATACAGATCAAGGATACCATCTACTGCAAGGAATGCTTCCGGAACAGAGATTCTCTTGTTAGCTGAATCATCAAGAGTTCTCTCAAACCACTGTGTTGAAGCTGTGATAGCCGGATTAAGTGCATCACAGATAACATAGTTTGCAAGAGATGCGATACGCTCACTTCTCATAGGATTTCTCTTGTATGCCATAGCTGATGAGCCGATCTGATTCTTTTCAAATGGTTCTTCAATCTGCTTCAGATGCTGAAGAAGTCTGATGTCATTTGAGAACTTATGAGCAGACTGTGCAATTCCCGAAAGAACATTCAGCACACGCGAATCAACCTTACGTGAATATGTCTGTCCAGAAACAGGATATACATCATCAAATCCCATCTTCTCAGCTATCATCTTGTCAAGTTTCTTAACCTTATCATGGTCTCCGTTAAAGAGCTCAAGGAATGAAGCCTGAGTACCCGTTGTTCCCTTAGAACCAAGAAGCTTCTGCTGTGATATCATGTACTCAACATCCTGAAGGTCCATATAAAGCTCATTCAGCCAGAGAGTTGCTCTCTTTCCTACTGTTGTAGGCTGAGCAGGCTGAAAATGTGTGAATGCTATAGTAGGAAGATCCTTATACTCCATAGCAAACTTTGAAAGTTCATTTATAACATTAAGAAGTTTCTTTCTGACAAGCTTCAAGCCCTCTGTCATAATGATAACATCAGTATTATCACCAACATAGCAGCTTGTTGCACCAAGGTGAATGATACCAGCAGCATTAGGACACTTAGCACCATAAGTATGAACATGAGCCATAACATCATGTCTTACCTTTGCCTCTTCCTGTCTCGCCATCTCATAATCGATATCCTCAGCATTTGCCTTAAGCTCATCGATCATCGCCTGAGTGATACGAGGATTTCCATTCTCATCCGGAAGCTCCAGTTCCATCTCAACTTCTGCTAACGCAATCCAAAGCTTTCTCCAGGTCTTAAACTTCTTGTCAGGAGAAAAGATATACTGCATCTCCTTACTAGCATATCTCTGTGAAAGTGGGCTTTCGTACTTGTCGTAACTCATTTTTTACTCCTCATTTCTTTTTTTCTTTTAAATATAAAATAATTAAATAATTAACACATATTATTTCTACTTCATAAGAGCTTTTTCTTCTCTTACACCAGATGTTTTAAATTCGCTTATAATCCAAAATAACTTAAATTTTTAAACACTCTCCTGCACCTTACAATGCCTTTTGAAGCCGTTGCGGGCCTGTTCACTTAGCGATTCAGCCGCTATAAGTGGCTGAGAGCTTAGTGAGCCTAGGGGCCCCGCACCGTACGAGAGTAGAGCTGAAAAAGGCATTTTAGGTGCCTCTCCGTACGAGAGTAGAGCTGAGAAAAACATTATAAGCGCTTTCTGTAGAGCTGAGAAAAGCATTATAAGCGCCCTACATCTGACTATTAAACAAACTCTTTATCTTATACACGATATCTTCACTATCCGCATTTATAGTCGCTGCCTCGTTAACCTCTGACAGTTCTCTCATAGCATCTTTATCTGCATCTGATGTATAGCTGATAGTGTATACCGGTAGAGTTGATTCTTTGAGCGCTGGCTTCAGTGTATTTAGACTGTAACCAACATTCTGATATCCATCACTCAGAAGGAATATCATAGCTTTCGCATCAGGATGATCCTTCTTAGCTTCTTCTATCATATTCATGGCAACAACAACTGCATCATAGCTGGCTGTAGATCCATTTGCAGTAAGACGGTTGATTCCTCCCTGGAAATAAGCCTTCTGATTCATATCAAACTTCGCTATAGGAACTTCTATAGTAACATCATCACTGTAACTTACAAGACCTACATAGTTATTCTCTTTGATATACTGCATTCCGTTTGAAAGAGACTGCTTGAGCTGCATGATAGGATCTCCATACATACTTCCACTGCAGTCAGCAACAAATACTGCGATGATATCCTTTCCGTTATCTTTGTTTGCCTTATACATTTCAAGAGCCTTGTTAACTTCAGAACCAGAAAATGCCATATCTGTCTTGTAATCATCATTTGCATTGAATCCGTATTTTGTTGCAATCTCCTGACTAGCTGGATTAAGGCAATAATCAGCAAACTGATTTATTCCATCAATCTCGTCAGCACTGAGATAATCCTGATTAACGACATAAAGAGGATTATCATGTCTTACACCGAACGGGATAAAATCATATATCTTATTTACATTCGGCTCATTTATATATGTCTGATACTCCAGGATCATTCCGTCAAGAGTTCCCTTCTGGGCACTATCTCTCATCTGCATCGTATTATATGCAACAAATGGAATATTCTGCTGGAATTTGGTAAAGTTCTGAATTCCTGCATCACTAAACAGGTTTTCTGCATCACCCGAGTGAAGAATTGAAAGAAGCAGATTCATACCTGTTGAACTGGTCTGTGGATTTGTATATCCGATGTTTATCTGTCCAGACTGTACTGCATTTATGATATCATCATAAGTTTTATACTGACTGTTCTTATCTATAAGCAGTCCTGCGGTATTACCGACAAGACGTTCTTTCTTTACTGTAATATTTCCACCATTGGCATTTACATATTCGCCCCAGAGATAATTTGAAGGAGTGAACATCTGAGGAGTATGCTTATTTGAGATGATATAGTCTGCCGCAAGTCCTGATGTCACAGAACGAACCTGAATCCCAATAGTCTTTCCACCTGAAGTAGTTTTTCTCTCATTATTGAAATTCTTTGCCACATCTATAAGCCATGATTCATATGATTCTCCAGCCTTCTCAGGTGAAGTCATAACTTCGAGAACCACATCAGCATTTGCATCAACCGAAAGAGGATACTTAGTTATCTCAGGAAGTTCATCATACAGACTGCTGTCATCAAGTGATATAGATGCTTTAACCGGATCAGCCTCTGTAACTTTAATGTGCTTTAACATAGAAGCAACGGATTTACCCGTCTTCATATTTTTATATATAGCACCACCGCCGGCGATCAAAATGATTATTACTCCGAATATTACACCCAATAAAATAATAGTATTCTTTTTCATGCCCCAAGTTTTCCTTTCCCAATATCCTTCATCTTCTCAAGATTTTCGATCATATCATCAAGTTCTCTCGTATCATAATCTCTCGAAGTATCATCATACGAAACTGACAGTTCCATAAGCTTATTAAACTTATCTAGCAGTACCGTTGATTCATTTGCCAACCTTCTCATATACCCCGTGTCTTTTCCAGATATATAATCAAACGTGGAAACATATTCCGTCGCATTTTCAATATTTCTTATAATCTGGTTTTCGGTCAGCTCATATAGATCATATAATTTACTGTATGTACCTTTTCCCTCAACATAGCTCTTTCTTGAGATCACACTCTCATACACTCTGCACAGAGTTGCTCTCTCCTGTGCAAATACTTTCGTATTACCTGTTGTTCTGAGTCTGTTCAAGAGTTTCTTAGTATAATTCTTTGAATTTACATCATCGTCATAATCTTTATCTGCGACCAGCAATGTATAATTACTGTAAATGACATAAAGTGCCCAAAAAACTGAAAGAACCGCTGTTATACCAATGGTCACCGCCGAGGACATTTCCAATACATTGTTGAAAAGCAGATACAGACCACACACCAGCAATAGAATTACTATGTTAATTATATTTACTTTTATTAGATTTTTAATATCCACGAAAAACCTCCGCTTAGAAAGGTACCTTCCACTTCTTGGAATAAACCACAAGTGACTTCAGGAATCTGTATATTCCCTTCAGATTTCCCGTGTTATCTCTCTGCCAGTTATGATGAGCAGTTGCATAAGGATAAAAGATTATATCCTTTCCATCTGCCCTCACTCGCTGAGAAAGATCTGTATCTTCACAGTACATGAAGAAACAGTTATTGAATCCCTTCATCTCCTTGAAATAAGAAGTTCTTATTCCGAAGAAACATCCTGTACAGAACTCAATCGGCTCCGGTTTGTCAAACGTCTCATCCGCTCTCGTATATCTCCTGCGCAGATATTTAAATCCCGGCAGTTTACTGATAAATACATACCTTATAGTCGGACAATACTTTGGAAGATACTGCTCTGTTCCGTCATTATTAAGTATCTTCGGAGTCAGCATTCCAACTTTATCATTCTCCAAAATATATGGCGCCATCTCCCCGATGGTGTCCATATCAATAAATATATCCGGATTGATGACAAAATGTATATCTGAATTAACTATCTTCAGTATAGCATTATGTCCCGCACCGAATCCTTTATTATCCGTATCTCTTATAATAGTTACTTCCGGATACTTGGAATCGATTATCGAAACCGTATCATCAGAAGAACCATTGTCATATACATACAATTTAAAATCGTAATTACCCTTAGATGTATATTCCAAAATAGAACTTATACATCTATCTATTGTTTTCGCATTGTTATATGTAACAATCCCGCCGGTTATCCTCATCAATATTTTTCCTCATTTAGATCAGCACCAGAATAGCTGAACCGCCTTCTTTATCGCACCGTTTTTGTATATACCGTGTTTCTGGAAGAATTCCATCCTCTCAAGTTTTCCGGCCATAATAAGATTCGAATAATCTCTCAGAAGATCAACTGTCTCCTGCCCTTTCATCTCTCTTATCTCTTTCTCATATCTCTTGAGAATGAATCCAGCCTGTCGGTAGCTCTTATCCATATCCTTAAGGAATCTGTCACGTCCCAGGTCAAATCTGAGTTTATACTCTTCTCTTCCTCCAGCCTGATGTGCACCAACAACATTTCCTGAATGCTGACGATATCTTATAAGTGCATCGTCTACCAGTTTTATATGTCCAGTAGCAGCTACTAGAACTGCTGCATAATGATCATGCATCAGAATCATCTCACTTACTGGTGCCTTCTTAAGAAGCTCTGCCGCCGCTCTGTTGAGCATCATGGTACATCCCGTAACTGTATTCTGAATCAGAAGCTGTTCCAGAGAATCCGTCTTAGGAAGCTTCTGGTATTCATAAAATGAATCCGCAATCTTTCTTCCTGTTTCATCCATTAATGAAAGATCAGAATGTACAAGTATAGGAGTATCTTTTCCATACTTCCTCTCCTGTTCCTTCATACACTCATAAGTCATCTTCATCTTCCTGCGATACCACATATCGTCCTGATCAGAAAACATTACATAATCAGCAGCAGAAACAGAAAGAAGCTTCATAAAGTTCGCAGCAGGTGAACCTGAAGGAACCCTATCTTCAAGAATCTTTACATCGATTAAATCATTTCTTCTCTCTCTGTAATAATTCAATCTTTTGCGAATAACATCAAGTGTACCGTCAGTTGAACCATCATCTCTTATGAGAACTCTGACTTCTTCATCTATTCCATCCCTATCCTGAGTAAGAAGGGATTTGATCTGTTTGTCTATATATCTTTCGCCATTGTACGTAGCTAATAATATCTCTATCATTCGTTCTCTCCCGGATATAATGCATCATAATATCGGTCATATACTTCTTCCGTTTCTGTTCCAAAGGCTTCTGTCGAATCCTTCTTGAAGATAACGATGAGAGTCTGGAATATAAGCTTGAAATCAAGCCATAAACTGTACTCCTCTATATACATCAGATCAAGTACAAGTTTATCCTTCGGTGAAGTATTGTACTTTCCAGCAATCTGAGCATACCCAGTAATACCAGCTTTAACGCGTAATCTATACTCAAATTCAGGAAGGTCATTTGTATAGTTAAATATATTCGCCAGCATCTCAGGTCTTGGACCTACCACTGACATATCGCCCCTAAGGACATTTAAAAACTGAGGAATCTCATCAATTCTGAAACGTCTGAGAATCTTTCCTACCGAAGTTATTCTTTCATCATCAACAACGGACAGATAATTCTCAACATTCTCCTTCATGGTTCTCAGCTTATAAACTGAGAATATCTTTCCACCTCTCGTCGCTCTGTTCTGTTTAAAGAATATAGGACCACCATCTTCAACCTTAATAGCGATTGCAGCAATAAGCACCAGCGGAGTAGAAAGTACCAATGCCAAAACAGATAATACTATATCAGACAGTCTCTTAAAGAACTTCTGCTCAGCAGTAAGCCCCAGAGAAGATAATTCGAAAAGTGAAACATCATCCAGCATGACATGATGAGAATTAAGCTCAACTACGTCTGCCATTTCCGGATTGATGTAAACATTCTTCATATTCTGATAACAGAACTCTACTATCTGAGTTCTTTCAGTTATCGGTACGTCATATACAAATATCGTATCATACTTAGGTATAGTCTCTCTCAGATTATCATTTCGATAATCCATATTTCTACAGATCTTGTACTGAAGCTTATACTTCTTAATACTTCTGCTGATCTCATTCAGAGATCTCTGTGAAGAAGTAATGATAAGACATCTTTCCGGATCATATATCTTAAAATATATCCAGTTACCTCCATAAACAGCCATATTAATAAGGAGATACTGTATCACTATAATTATCAGAAGCAGCCATGGCTGTTCCAACTTGAACGTAGTATTGTTATTCTTATTCGTATTCATGACCATCAGCATAATATATGCGATGAGATTGGTCATGAATGCCGCAAGCGATAATGATATAATAATAGGTTTACTTTTTCTCTTGCCTATATCATATCCACCATATATTTTGATAAACAGGTAGCCAGAGATTAAATAACTGAGAATTGTTACAACCATTGTTCTCGAAGGATTACGAAGAGCCTTATTCTCAATAGCGAACAATCCGTAAAATGTACCAAACACCGTTAAATATAAAATTATCTTAAATAGAAGAACTATTAAGTTTTCGCACTTTTTAAGCAGTTCCTTCATAAATGTTTCCCTTTATATGATTTCAGAACATAGATAGCGACATTATAGACCAAAACCTCATAAGTTTCAAGAAAACCCGTCAATGCCGCTAATTCAGCCGCTTTGCAGCCTACTGAAGCAAGTCTATCTTGTCTCTGAGTATTATTGAAATAGCTTTTCGGATATTAGAGATTCGTGTCGTTTTATAGCTTCCGCCATACTCTCCGTCTACAGTCCACGGAACCTCATATCTACATTGAACTACTACCCTTGAAGACTTACGGAACACGATAAGATCATCCGTTAAGTCATCCACCAGAAGACAGTTTATAATACGTTGAAGTTCAATAGGCGATTCAGGTGTTTTGATCAGAACCGTCTCAAACTTCCCATCCGAAAATGACATATCCTTAGGAGCAATATTCTTAAATCCTCCTACCGACAGCGAATTAGTAACCTGACCATATATAAAGTCGCCCTCTACTCGCTCGCCATCAAACATTACTCTCATTCTGTAACTCTTAAGATTAAACAGCGTTTTACTAGCTTCAAGGACATAAGCGGCATGTCCCAGTGCATTCTTAAGATTCTGGGGAGTTGAATACGATATATCTGTAAATGCCCCAAAAGCTGCGACATATATGAAAAATGTATTCTCAAGCCTTCCCACATCGACGTGGTTGCTATCGCCTTCCATGATGTCCTTTGCAGCCTGAAGCGGATCCATACTTATCCTTAAACTTCTGGCATAATCATTCGTACTTCCACACGGAATGTATCCCAGATGAATTCTCTTCTTTAGTTTTCTTTCAAGCGTCATGATTCCACCGACTGTATTATCGAGAGTTCCATCTCCGCCGGCACAGACTACCAGATCATACATTTCTGCATTCTTATATACATATTTTTCAGTCTCTTCACCACTTCTTGTTGGATATACCGTAACCATATATCCTTCATTTGAAAAGATTTCTATAATACTTATAAAATCGGATTTGATAACCGTACGCCCCGCCTTGGGGTTCACGATAAAAAGAAGTTTCTTACTCATACGCAGCCCTCTGTCTGTTCATATATATATCAGTTCTACTTTGTGACACGTCTTTCCAGATATCTTTCCAGTCCTCTTTTACGAAGCTTGCATGCAGGACAGTCTCCACATCCATCTCCCTTAACACCGTTATAACATGTGAGAGTTTCATTTCTCACAAGATCAAACACACCGAGATCATCTGCCATCTCCCATGTCTGCTCCTTATCTATCCACATAAGTGGTGTAATGATATCAAACTCATATTCCATAGCAAGATTCAAAGTAACATTGAGAGACTTAATAAATACATCTCTACAATCCGGATATCCCGAAAAATCACTCTGAGATACACCAGTGATAACATCTGTTACTCCATGAGTCTTTGCAAATATGGCAGCATATGTAAGGAACAGAAGATTTCTTCCCTCAACAAATGAATTCGGTGTTCCCTCTTCAGGAGCCTCCTTGTCCACTTCAATCTCTGCTCTGGTCAGCGAATTCGGAGCAAGGGCATTTAACTCTTTGAGATTAAGAACAGTATGTTCCACACCAAGTTTTTTCGCAATATCTGCAGCACATTCAAGTTCTTTCTTGTGTCTCTGTCCATAATCAAAACTTACAGCATAAACTTTTTTATAATTCTTAACAGCCCACGCCAGACAGGTTGTACTATCCTGTCCACCACTGAATACTACAACTGCTTCTTCTTTATTTCTCATTTCTTCTTCCTCTTTTTTGTCAGATTCTTTTCTTTATTCAGAGTTACTATCTGTTAGTATCTGAATTCTGTAACTCAACAAGTCGAAGTACACGATCCTGCATATCTCTATCATTTGCAAATGCCCCTCTGAATGTTGTCGTTACAGTTACAGCCGGAACATTCTTTATACCTCTTGCAGTCATACAGCTATGTTTTCCTGTTATGATGACTGCTATATCAGGTGAAAGAGTAGCCTTTTCCATAATCTCAGCTATATCACTTCCGATCTTCTCCTGAAGCTGAAGTCTCTTTCCAACCATATCAGCAATTCTTGCTATCTTGCTAAGTCCAAGAACCCTGTCTCTCGGAATATATGCAACAGCGACCTTCATATCATACATAAGCGCCATATGATGTTCACAGTAGCTGAATATCTCTATATCCTTAACAAGCACCATATCATTGTTGACCGGCGCATCAAAGGTCTTGTTAAACATATTCGCTATCTCTTCATTTGTATAACCAATCCCTTCAAATATCTCACTATACATTCTCGCAACTCTGTCAGGTGTTTCGCGAAGTCCTTCTCTATCCGGATCCTCACCTATAGCCTCCAGAATTCCTCTTATGTGTTCCCTGATTTTTTCCTGATTTACTGCCATTTTTTCTATTCTCCTACTTACATATATATTTCGGGCAATCATCCATATGTCATCTAAAAAATTTATATTTTCTTATTATTTTAAATCACACGCCTCTTGCATCAGGTGGCCATATAAATTTGTGCTGTTGAAGCTGGTGTTTTACTCCGTTCATCTTGTGTTCTATCATGTATTCAACAATCTCACGAGACTCTATCCTTCCAAATACCGGACTAAGATAAACCGCACATCGTTCAACCAGATCATACTTCTCAATGATTTCTCTGGCCTTATCCAGATCACTCCTGTCACATACTACAAACTTAACCGTATCCTCCGGCCTTAAATGCTCATAATTATCCATATCCATAAAAGCTTCCATTCCACTTCCTGGACATTTATAATCCAGAGTCACAGAAAGCTCATCCATCATCGAATACTTATCTGCCAGATTATACATAGCCTTAATACTGACTGCTCCGTTCGTCTCAATCTCAACCCTGTGATTTCTTCCAATCAGTTCCAGAACAATGTCTTCTATTCCATTCTGTAGCAGAGGCTCTCCGCCTGTAAGAGTCACATTCGTGATTCCGGAATTCTCAACATATTCAATTATCTCTTCAAGTGTTCTTTCCTTATGTTCAGCATTCTCAGAGATTGCCCAGGCTGTATCACAATAACTACATGCCAGATTACATCCGACAAATCTAATGAATACAGCTGGTTCCCCGGCTCGTCGTCCCTCTCCGTTGATGCTGACAAACCATTCCGCAACCTTGTACATATCTTATCTCCTGGGTTCTCTAATTCTTTTCAGTAGGTTATTTGAGAAACATTCGCGACATCCACACTCGTTTGACAGTTTTTATTAAGCAAGCTTATAAAAACTGCTAAACGGTGTTCTATTGTCTGCTACGCAGACACCTCGCTCATGCGTTCTCAAACAACCCTGCTCCGCAGGGCTAGGAAACACGTGTAAGTATCTCATTGAATGCATGCATTCATTCGATACTCCCACATGTTCCCTACCTACTGAGCAGTTGTATACTCTGCGACATTTTCCGGAGTCTCAAAAACACGGACACGGATGACTGTGTAGCCTTTTGCAGCCATCAGATCATAAAAGTATTTTGAGAAGTTTTCAGCTGTAGGTCGGAAGTCCACTTCTACCATTCTGAAGCCTTCTTCCTTCATAGCCTGTTTAGTAGTATCCGAGATACTACCCTTTTCCATTATAAGAGTGTGGTCAAGCTTTTCAGTTTCTTCCTTTAGATCAGCCTTTAGCTTACCAAAATCAACAACCATTCCTCTGTACGGACCCGACTCTTCTACCGTCTCAGAGCCGACATCCACAGTTACTATCCATCTATGACCATGGATATTCGCACACTTCCCTTCATAATCCTTAAGAAAATGCGCACTGTCAAACATTGACCTTGTTTTAATAACGTACATATCCTTTCTCCGTTCCTATCATTTTCCTTATATTTACAAGTTCCTTATCACTCTCATTCATTCCCAGCCCTTTTCTATTCCAAAACGTACATCCGCGAGCGAGTCAATAAACAATGTTCGAAATATGCCTGCGAGACCGTTGCGGGTCTCGGCACTTAGCGATTAAGACACCGTTAGGTGACTGAGAGCTTAGTGTCTGCTAGGGGTAGCCCGCACCGTGCGAGAGCTGAGTTGAGCAGGCATATTATCGAACATGTTTATGACTCCTCTTCGCAGCATTACTTTTCTCCGCAATAGAAAAGGGCACAGTTTTCCTGTGCCCTGAATCTGTCCTGGTTTTTTATAGTAGGATGGCACAAGCGAACTACTATCTATTCTTTTTTCAAAAATATCTATTCTTAGATTCCAAGAAACTTCTTTACAACAGCTTCCATCTCTTCTTTATCACAAACTGTATCATGAACTACAGGAGCTGTTCTGATTTCATTAACTGCATTAGGAACCTTAACCTGTGAGATATTCTCAAGCTCATCAACAAGCTCAAAATCTCCCTTTCCAGCAAGTTCAGGATCGATAGCTGTAACAACGCTTCTTGTGAACTTATATGGACTTGCTGTTGAAGCGATGATTGTTGGCGTATCATCTGCAGTTTCTTTCTTATATTTATCGAATACAGAAACTGCTACTGCTGTATGTGTATCAAGAACATATCCGTCTTCTCCGTAAACTGTCTTGATCACATCTGCAACTTCATCCTGAGTTGCATAATTTCCGTAGAACTGATAGAGATTCTCTTTCATTTCTTCTGTGATCTCATACTCACCCTTCTCAGCAAGGTTCTTCATCAACTCATTGTTCTTATCTGCATCATTTCCAGCAACACGATAGATAAGTCTCTCAAGGTTACTTGAGATAAGGATATCCATAGATGGTGAAGATGTAAGGATAAAGTCTCTGTTTCTGTCATACTTTCCTGTTGTGAAGAAGTCAAACAGAACCTTGTTATCATTTGATGCACAGATAAACTTTCTTACAGGAAGTCCCATAAGTGAAGCATAGTAAGCTGCAAGGATATTTCCGAAGTTACCTGTAGGAACTACAACATTGATCATATCTCCAGCTGCGATCGTACCAGCCTTAACAAGTCTTGTATATGCATATACATAGTAAACCATCTGAGGAACAAGACGTCCGATATTAATGGAGTTAGCTGATGAGAACTGGAATCCCTTCTCATCAAGATAAGCTGCAAGCTTTTTATCTGAGAACATCTTCTTAACACCTGTCTGAGCATCATCAAAGTTACCTGTGATACCTGCAACAAATGTATTCGCACCCTTCTCAGTTACCATCTGCTTCTCCTGGATAGGGCTTACACCGTTCTTTGGATAGAATACAGCGATTCTTGTTCCAGGAACATCTGCAAAACCTGCAAGTGCAGCCTTACCTGTATCTCCTGATGTAGCTGTAAGGATAACTATCTCTTTATCTATATTGTTCTTCTTTGCCGCTGTTGTAAGCAGATATGGAAGAATAGAAAGTGCCATATCTTTGAAAGCTATGGTCTTTCCGTGGAAAAGCTCAAGAATGTATGCACCGTGATGATATTTAACAGGTGCAATAAGATCTGTATCGAACTTACTGTCATATGCTCCATCGATACATGCCTTAAGCTCTTCTTCTGTGAAGTCTGTGAGCATTCTGCTCATAACTTCATAAGCTACACCCTTATAATCCATCTCTGCCAGTTCTTCAAAAGACACATCAAGTGCTGGAATCTCATCAGGAACGAAGAGTCCTCCGTTCTCAGCAAGTCCCTTAAGAATAGCCTCACTGGCTGTTGCGGTTTCATTTGCATTTCTTGTACTTCTGTATAAAAAGCTCATTTTTCCTCTCCCGGTTATATTTTTATATATTTATTCGAGGGATTTCCCTTCGAATTAATGTCTATCTTATTGACCTGTATATAGGTATACATCCGCATATTGTTTACCCCAGGCAAGAGCCTCGGAATGCGTATTAAAGTACATATCTATATGGTTTCCGACTATGGCACCACCACGGTCCTCAACTGTATAAACCTGACCCATTATTATCATCTTGGTTCCAAAAGCAAATCTGCTGTCAGCAGCGATAGTATGATTAGCCGTAGCATGTGTTCCACACGCTGTGATACCATCCGTCTTTCCGCAACATGCAGCACATGGACAATACGCTGTAATAAGGAAGTTACCAAGATATGTTCCGTCTCCATTATTTGCATATGTCGGATTAGCTGTCTGCCCAGCATATGAACCAGCTGTAGGTGTTATAGTAACAGTCGGATTACTGTTGACTGCACCCATCTTGTTCAGCTGATACTTCTTCAGACGAGCCTCAGCTTCATCTCGGGCAGTACTTGATGCAGCGACTGCATTTGCACTACTCTCAAGAAGAGCCTCAAGAGCAGCTTTATCCTTTTGCTCCTGTTCTGTCAGTTTTTTCGAATCGCTGTACGCACCAACACCTTCATTGATAAATCCGGATGCCGCTGCGGCTTCAGCAGTAAGTTCAAGTGATGAATACGGTTTTCTCGCATAAGCAGGAGCCATGGCAGGTTCTTCATATAGTGGTGTCAGCGCTATCATTCGCCCTGTGTCTCTGTACTTTTTACTCTGCTCAGATATAACAGATGAAAGACATGCAACTGCAAGCAGAATCACTACTACCACAGACACGATCAATTTGAAATTGTTTTTTACAAATCTCCTCATCTCTCTCAGTTTATTACCGAGATTGACAAACCAATCTTTCATCAAATGCCCCCTATCATTTCGAGAATCATTCTTTTATTCTACGATGTCTCACACTCGATGTAACTTTTCGTACCTTTCTTTATACCACATCAGACATTTTAATTCAACTGCAATGACCATATTACAGATTTTTTACTGTTTCTATCAATTCTTCAGCCTTTTCAATCTCACACACTCTTCGCCTGAGTCTGGCTGAATTATGGATACCTTCTGTATACCATGCTATATGCTTTCTCATCTCTCTTACTCCGATGTATTCACCTTTCATCTCGAGCATAAGATCTATATGTCTCAGCATCATAGCCTTTATCTCGTCTATATCAGGTCTTTTGACTGTGCGACCTTCCAGACCGGCTTTTACCTCACTGAATATCCAAGGATTCCCCTTCGCGGCTCTGGCAATCATAAAACTGTCACAACCAGTCTCATCCTTCATTCTGACAACGTCTTCCCAGGTTTCTATATCTCCATTTCCTATAACCGGTATTCCGACCGTTTCTTTAACTGCTTTTATTACTGACCAATCTGCTTTTCCCGAATAATACTGTTCTCTGGTTCTAGCATGAACCGCTACTGCAGCCGCCCCACCAGTTTCAGCACCCTTAGCCACTTCCGGTGCATTTATACTGTCAGCGTCGAATCCTGCTCTTATCTTAACAGTTACCGGAATGCTTACCGCTTCAGAAACAGCCTTCACTATGTCTTCCACCAGCTGTGGATTCTTCATAAGAGACGAACCTTCGCCATTATTCACGATCTTTGGAACCGGACAGCCCATATTAATATCTATAAAATCAAATCCTCGATCACAGAGTTTTCTTGCTTCTCCCGCTATAATCTCAGGTTCACTTCCAAAAAGCTGTACTCCGACCGGTTTTTCCATATCTACCGTAGCAAGCAGAAGGTCGGTCTTTTTACTGCCATACATCAGTCCCTTTGCAGATACCATTTCCGTGATCATGACATCTGCCCCCTGCTCTTTACAGAGGATCCTGAAAGGAAGATCTGTTACTCCCGCCATAGGTCCGAGGAATAATTTGTTTTTAAAATCGTCTGTTACCAATATACAACCTTTCTTTTGACAAATCCTAAACTATACCTCGCGCCATTATAACAGAAGTTTCATAAAAAAACACCCTAGAAATATTTTTTTCACATTTCCAGGGTGTTTAACATATTCTTATATCACTTAAAACTACTGTTTGTCGTGTATGATCCTAAGCCCGTGAAGTGTAAGTTCAGGATCATATACATCGATAGCATCCGTTGCTTCGGAGATAAGTTTTCCGAGTCCTCCGGTAGCAACAACCTTGATATCACCAAGGCCTGCCTCTTCTTTCATCTGTCTTACCACATATTCAGTCTGACCTATGTAACCATAATAGATACCGGCCTGCATACTTGAAACTGTATCTTTTCCCAGGATTGTATCTACCTTACGGATCTCAACCTCTGGCAGTTTTGCAGTTCCCGTCCAGAGGGCATTTGCCGCAAGCCAGATTCCAGGCGAAGTAACTCCTGCCGAAAATGTTCCATCAGCCAGAACAAGGTCATGTGTTGTTGCAGTTCCGAAATCAACTACTATAACCGGGCCGCCATATATCTCGTATGCTGCAACCGCATCAACAAGTCTGTCAGCACCAAGTTCCTTCGGATTCGGAATAGCAAGTCTGATTCCTGTTTTGATCCCCGGAGCTACTATAAGCGGCTGCACATCGAAGTACTTTATAATTCCGCTTGTAAGTGAATGCATGATATTTGGAACAACAGATGAGATGATTACATCCGTGATCTTTCCATCCTTTATTCCATTTATGGAAAGCCACTCTCTGAAGAACACACCATATTCATCTGATGTACGGGATGTTTTTGTTATCATCCTAAACTGTTTCAGAAGATTCTTTCCGTCAAAAAGTCCTACTGTAATATTAGTGTTTCCGACATCTACTGCAAATAACATCTTTTTATTCCTTTATTAATCATAGATTCCGAAGAAGAGTTTATAATACTCTTCAAGCTGTTCAAATAGTTCACGTTTTTCATTCCGAAGCTGATTCACCTTAAGTCCGCTTCCTATCTCATCATATAAGAAGTCATTCTCATTGAAGTCTGTCGATATAAGGAGATTACCTTCTTCATCATAATACAAAAGAATAACTCCTCCGATCTCCTCTGTAAATAAAACACAGGCAATCCTGAGTTCATCCTGTATCTTCTGAGGAAGATTTGAGAATAACGGATTCAGATAAAACTTCTCAGTGTATTTAGATGCACTGCATAATATCTGTTTTCCCTGTTCCATCTGTTTACCTCACAGATACGGCATCAGCTATTACTTCAGCCATAGAATACTTTCCAGCCGGTTTACCTTTCAGGAACTTAGCAGCACTTACAGCTCCATTTCCGAATATACTTCTGGAATAAGCTATATGTCTTACTTCTATTACTTCGTCCTGTCCAGCAAATATAACATCATGAGTTCCCGGAATAGATCCGCCTCTTACAGCAGATATCCCAAGCTCCTTCTTGCCTCTCTTCTTACGACGGTCGCTTCTGTCATAGACATAATCAAACTTTCCACCTGCTGCTTCATTTATAGTATCAGCAAGCGCAAGAGCTGTTCCTGATGGAGCATCCAATTTGTTGTGATGATGCTGCTCTACTATCTCAACATCAAATCCCGCCGGGCAGAATACACCAACTGCAGTTTTAAGCATTTCCATTATAGTGTTGATTCCCAGACTCATGTTTGCAGATCTGAGGATAGCAACCTTCTCTGAAGCTGCTTCTATCTTCTTGAGCTGTGCATCACTGAATCCTGTAGTACAAAGAACTATAGGAACATTCTTTTCTGTTGCATACGCCAGAAGAGAATCAATAACTTTTGGTGAAGAGAAATCGATAATGACATCTGCATCCACTCCAATCTCACCTGCCGATCTATATACAGGATATCCGAGCGATCCATCATCAACAACATCGATTCCAGCTACTATCTCAGCGCCAACATCAGCAGCAACTATATCACTGATAACTTTTCCCATACGACCTGAACAGCCGCTCATTATGATTTTAACCATTATTCATACCTCAATTCTATTAGAACTGGATTCCGTAGTTACGCATAGCCTTCTCAAGTCTTTCAACATTTGCAGGCTCCATCTCTGTAAGTGGAAGTCTTACCTTTCCATTTGTAAGGCCCATAAGCTGTGTAGCCTTCTTAACAGGAATAGGATTAACCTCACAGAAGAGTGCCTTAACAAGCTCGATAGCCTTAAGCTGAAGCTCTCTTGAACCTGCAACATCTCCTTCAAGGAACTTAGCACAGAGATCATGTGTATCATCTGGGATGATATTTGCAGTAACTGAGATAACACCGATTCCGCCAAGTGCCATAAGTGGAACTATCTGATCATCATTTCCCGAGTAGATATCAATGCATCCGTTAGCGAGCGATGCAAGTTCAGCAACCTGCGAGATATTTCCAGATGCTTCCTTAATAGCAACGATATTCTTAACATTTTTTGCAAGTGTAACTGCAGTTGCAGGCTGGATATTTACACCTGTTCTGCTTGCTACATTGTACATGATGATAGGAACATCAACCGAATCAGCAATCTTTGTATAATGCTGAATAAGTCCGTTCTGAGTAGCCTTATTGTAGTATGGTGTAACTATGAGAAGTCCGTCCACTCCACACTTCTCAGCCTCCTGAGAAAGCTCTATAGCTGTCTGAGTGTCATTCGATCCTGTTCCAGCAATTACAGGAATTCTTCCATTTGCCTGTTCAGCAACAACCGCAATAGCTTCCATATGCTCTTCAACTGTGAGAGTTGAAGACTCACCTGTTGTACCACAAACTATAATTGCGTCAGTTTTATGCTCTACATGAAAATCAACAAGCTTTCTGAGCTGTTCATAATCAACACTCATATCATCCTTAAATGGTGTAACAAGTGCAACTCCTGATCCTCTAAAAATCGACATAATAAACCTCCTTGAAAAAACAATTAATACAAAACTTTACGTACATCCTTCTTCATATAGAAAAAGGACCGAAGCGTAGAGCTCGGTCCAGGAATAATAACCCAAATCAAACCGTAGCACTCCATCGCGTATAAATACACGATGACAGTCCCTGAACTCTTAATCCAGGTCCCAGCAATATCAAGTTACCGAAATACTCAATACACTTCGGCGGTTCATCCTTTCATACAGCTTCATTCGGTTCGGTACCGTCTGCCGCACTACTGATAATCACCGCATCCTCTACACGTACAAATCCATATTAGCACTCACTATAACCTATGTCAACAGTGAAAAGGCTTTTTTATCTCTCCGAAGAATTATCATCCCTCTTAATTATCCTATGATACACCTACTTTTCCCAATTTCAAATCTTCACAATATTTTCTATAGTAACATCTTGATTCTCTTTAAGATCATAAAATCCTATATGAACACCTTTTTCATACTTCCAAAATAAGTCGGTTCCATATGGTGCATCAAATAATTCAAGCATTACTGGGGCAATTATAAATAACGTTTCAGCAGTTACTATAAGAAAATTATTCGGATTATTTGCATATTCATCATCGTCTTTTTCTGACATGATAGTCCAACCATTTAATTCTTTTATTGGACTTTTCTCTCTATAACTGTATCTGATAGGAATCCCATCTAATACATTTTTAGAGACTATAAAACCACCATATAGACTGTTATCAATTTTCATTTTCATACTTCTCCATTAATTCAACAACATCCATTCTCCATGAAAATTTTTTCGCATAATCTAAACATGAATTACCATAATTATCTTTAATACTACAATCTAATCCTGTTTTATAGAGATAACAAAATATTTTCTCAACCAATTTATTGTCTATTTTTCCTGCTATTAAATTCGAGAATGGTATTGCCCCATATTTATCTTTTTGATTTATATCAATGCCCGCACTCACTAATTCTTTAGTTACAGACATAAGGTAATTTTCATCTACTTGATTTGATGATGAATATAGTATATGTAATGCATTCCCTTTAGCCTTTCCGCCAACTTTATTGACGTCAATTCCTTCCTTTATCAAATAAGATATTATTTTGATACGTTCGTCATATTTATCTTCTTTACACATCACTGTTTGAAGTAAGTTAAGATCAGTATACTTGTTAATACAATTAATATTTCCATCATAAAAATTTTTAAACGCTTTATAGTCACCTGCTAATACTGCATCAAATATATTTACTATAGTCATATTATTTCACTCCTTATTGCAATTATTCATGAGAATGATTTCTATTGCTTGACGGTATTTCTATCCTAAAATTCTCTGGATTTGACTGAAACTCCTTCAATTCCTCTAATGTTATCTCTCCATTCTTATATTTTAAAAACATTTCTTTGTAACTTTTTCCTTCCACATGTCCGAAATCAACTACTCCCTTTCGAGGCTCACCTGGTTTCCAATTTATTTCTCTATATGGCGGATATGGTTCTCGAAGCACTCCATCTGGTCCCACTTGCCTATTATATACATCTTGTTCAAACTGTAATTTTGCTTTCCCTGTTGGTACTGGTCTTCCATGAGGTTTGCCATCTTTTATATATGGACCATTTTCAATTGGAGTATTTTTACTAATTTCGCTTTCAACTTTTCCTACATCCCCAACATCGGGTGTCTTACTTTCAATATCAGTTTTCGTTTTTATATCATCAACTGTATCTTTCAGTTTATCTACCGGTTTTGTATTCACCTCTCCTGGTGTTTTAACATCCTCAACTGGTATGTCAGTCTCACCAGTTTTAGATACAGGAGTTTGGGGTGTTTTTATTGCCTTGGCAATCTTTCCTCCAACAACCATTCCGGTTATATCTCCGACTACTCCCGCTACTCCTTCCGGTGTTTGAACTGTATCTGCAAAGTCATTAGCTATTACCTTCGCAACTTTTACCGGTCCCTGTTTTACTAGATTCACTGTCTCATCAACACTTACTTTAAGCCGCTTCAGTAATCCACCACCAAAATACTTTTCCGGAATTGCAGCTACAGACGCCAATCCCGCTACAACCGCAATACCGCCTATTACTAATACCGTAGTTGGAAGTAACAATATAACTGCTAGAGCTACAATAACACCAGCCGCTACAGCTAAATGTTTCAGAAATGAACCGCCAATTTTAAGACTAAATTTCACTCCATTTTTTATTTTATTCTTTTTGCTTGTATATTTCTTATAGCTTTTATCCAGATTTTTTCTATGTATATCATCTTCTTTTTCAAAAGGTTCTATATAATCAGAATATATCTTAAATAAATCTTGTATTCCTTGATCAAGCTTTTTATTCAACGGTACTAGATAACTTTTTCGGAAGTTCTCAAGCTTGTCATAATTTCTTTCATATTTTTGCTGTTGTTCTAATTGTTTTGTTTTATCTCCTGTAAATGAATATGAGCAGCCAGGCAGAGTTTTATCAAACCAGTAATTATTGCTTGTAACACTTCTGCGCATGGATTTCAGATTTGATTTTATGTCAAGTGTATCTACACGGGTTATTTCGCCTGGGGTTTCCGCAGCT
Source organism: Eubacterium sp. (assembly GCA_017539165.1). Classification (GTDB taxonomy): domain Bacteria; phylum Bacillota; class Clostridia; order Lachnospirales; family Lachnospiraceae; genus Eubacterium_Q. The sequence continues at coordinate 15,017 of JAFYHN010000084.1, read as the reverse complement.
ACGTAGTTCTCCATGCTGATTACATAAGAATCAATCTTTTTCGTAAGATCCTTCAGTTCTTCTATAAGATTCAGGAAATACTCATCATCTTCATTAATATCATCTTTCAGTTTCTTCAAGGCTTTGGATTCTTGTTTATCCAAAAAACTGTTCAATTTACTTAACTCTTTCTCAACATCTTCTACATCACCTTGATATTTTTTCAGATGATATGACAGATCAGTAAGAGCTGAGAAATTGACCTTTAAATCTGTTCTCATTATTCCCCTCTGTTAATACTTTTAAAACTTCATAACTTTTGCTTATCTCTCTGTCTCATAGCCTCATAGCTGATAAGGCTTGCGGAAACCGCCGCATTCAGACTCTCCACCTCACCTTTCATAGGTATCTTTATAAGCTTATCAGCGGATCTGCTGACCTCGTCTGATAGTCCCGCTCCCTCGTTTCCTATGAGAAATGCCACCGGCCCCGTCAGGTCGGTTTCATACATAGTCGAACCGTCAAGATGCATTCCAAATACACTGACTCCTTTTTCCTTAAGTTTCTCTATATCACTTAATAGATCTCGACTGACAACTATCTTCTTTCTGAACACCGATCCCATAGTAGATCTGATAACCTTCGGACTGTATATATCTACTGAATCAAAGCTTACAAGTATACCAGTCACACCCGCTCCTTCTGCAGCCCTGATAATGGTTCCCATATTTCCAGGGTCCTGAAGTCTTTCTACTATGAGAATAAGCGGAGGTTCACTGCCATCACCGAATATATCATCAAGTTCATTCTTTCTCATCCTGACCAGAGCAAGTATTCCCTGCGGAGTCTCAGTATCACACATATGCTTTATAACAGAGTCACTCACCACGAAACATTTTCCGTTATGATCCGCACAATCAACCAATCTCTTTAATCTGTCATTACCGAGAATGCTTTTATCATAGAAATCCTGAGTAAAGAACAAAGTATCAAGATCATCTTCCGGGATTTCCTGCGTCATCCGCACACCTTCAACGGCATACAGTGCAGTATTTCTTCTCTCTTTTGCACTTTTCATGAGCTTTGTCACCATCTTGACTCTGTCATTGTTTGGTGATGTTAAAGTTTCCATCTCGCCCATATCTCCTTTACTGCTGTTTCTTTTCTCTTACAATAACCCTGTCCGAACCAAATTCCAGTTTCAATGCTTCTTCGATTCCTGTTTTCAGGTCAACTCCTGCCGCCATTCTCTTGGCCTGCTTTTCCTTCTTAAGCTGAACAAAAACCGGTGTATATCCCAGATGCTCTCCAAGAACAGTTTCAAGACTCTTCTGTCCCTTCAGAAATGTCTCCATATCATCATAGAGTATCCATACTTCTTTCTTCTCAGCTTCCTTCTGATTTATTTTTTCAGTCAGCGAGTAGATTTCCGAAGCCAGAATCTTACCTTCTCGCTCCGACACCTGTGATCTTCCCTTAACTATTATAGCCTGATTCTCAGTCAGAAGTCTCCTATACTTCTCATACACCTTCGGGAACACAACAACTTCAACTGTCCCGAACAGATCTTCAAGCTGGATAAATGCCATATTCTCACCATTTCTGGTCAGCTTCTGATTCACACTCTCGATAAGTCCACCGATCGTGTACTGCATATTGTCCTTGGCCCCCGTCTCAAGTGTCTCCTCATCTATGACAAAGTCAGCTGTTGTTATATTCGTCAGCTGTTCGAGCATACCTTTCACATCGTCAAGTGGATGTCCACTTACATACAGCCCCAGGATGTCCTTCTCTCCACTGAGAAGTATATCTCTGGAGAATTCCGGAACATCAGGATACTTTATCTCGAAAGCCTTCGCTTCATCTTCCTGCATAAAGTCCACAAGCGACATCTGACCTGAAGCATTTTTCTTCTTCTCATCATTAACCTGATCTATGATATTCGGATATACCATAGTCATCTGTCTTCTGTTTACGCCAAAGCTGTCAAATGCCCCTGCCATCACAAGACTTTCGACAGTTCTCTTATTGGCTTCCTTACCGGACATTCTTGTGATGAAGTCTTTCAGATCCTTAAACTTACCGTTAGTCTCTCTTTCCTCGATTATCGCATCAACTACTGCGTCACCGATAGACTTGATAGCTGACATACCATATCTGATGTTAGATCCGGATACAGAGAAACCTTTCTTCCCCTCATTAACATCAGGAGGAAGCATCTTGATTCCCATCTTCTTGACAGCTTCGATATACTTCATCAGTTTCGTGGAATTATCCCTTACCGAAGTAAGAAGAGCCGCCATAAAATCAAGCGGATAGTAACATTTAAGATACGCAGTCTGGTAAGCTACTACAGCATAAGCTGCTGCGTGGGACTTGTTAAATGCATAACTTGCGAAGTCCGTCATCTCATCGAATATCTTATTTGCAATCTCTTCGCTTATTCCATTTTTTATACAACCGGGAACACCCATTTCTTCATTTCCGTAAACGAAGTATTCCCTCTCTTTTTCCATTACGCCAGCTTTCTTCTTCGACATTGCACGTCTAACCAGATCCGAACGGCCGAGACTGTAACCGGCCAACGCCATAACGATCTGCATAACCTGTTCCTGATAAACTATACAACCATATGTCGGTTCAAGAATAGGTTCAAGCTCCGGAGTATCATAATTGATAGGCTCCGTATTATTCTTTCCCTTTATGTACTGAGGTATAAAGTCCATAGGACCCGGACGGTAAAGCGATATTCCGGCTATTACATCCTCTATACTCTGTGGTTTCAGCTCTTTCATGAATCCCTGCATTCCGGAACTCTCAAGCTGGAATATGCCATCACATTTACCCGAAGATATCAGTTGGAACACTGCTGGATCTGTCATCTCCAGATTCTCCACATCTACATCTTCTCCGGTTCTTTCCTTTATACTTTTTATCGCATCTTTTATAACAGTAAGATTTCGTAGTCCCAGGAAGTCCATCTTAAGAAGTCCCAGTTCTTCCAGAGTATCCTTCTCATACTGAGTAGTTACAGGCGCATCTGCTCCGTTCTTACACAGAGGAACGAATTCAACTATAGGCTCCCTGCCTATAACAACTCCTGCCGCATGCATAGAGGCATGTCTCGGAAGTCCTTCCAGTTTCTCGGACATATCCACCAGATATCTTATCTCTTCGCTTTCGGCATAATACTTCTTAAAATCCGGGCTCTCGGCAAGCGCTTTCTTAATGGTCATTCCCGGTGTACCAGGAATTGACTTTGCCACCATATCAACTGTCTTAAGTGGAATATCGAGTGCTCGTCCAACATCTCTGATGCAGTTTCGGGCCGCCAGTGTACCAAAGGTTACAATCTGAACAACTTTCTCCTCACCATATAGTTCAGAAACATAATCTATAACAGCCTGTCTTCCTTCGGGCGCAAAATCCACGTCTATATCAGGCATGCTGACACGTTCCGGATTCAGGAATCGTTCAAAGATAAGACTGTACCTTATAGGATCTATGTTCGTTATCTTAAGACAATACGAAACTATACTGCCGGCAGCAGATCCTCGTCCCGGACCAACTCCTATATCATGTTCTCTCGCATAATTGATGAAGTCCCAAACAATGAGGAAGTAATCAACATATCCCATATTTTTAATGGTATTAAGTTCATAGGACAATCTTTCAACAAGAGACGCCTTCTTCTCATCTTCTCCACCCTGTCCATCAGACTTATCCAGTTCTTCTATTCTATACGGAGTACCCTCCACATGACCTTCGAGAACCATATCGTATCTCTCACAGAGTCCTTTTACTGCAAGATGTGTCAGATATTCAAATGCATCCGCAAATCCATCCGGTACATCATACTTAGGAATCTTCTGCTCACCGAAAACAATATTTACATTACATCTCTCAGCAATCTTGTGTGTATTCTCAAGAGCCTGTTTAGCATAAGGGAATAGTGTCGCCATCTCTTCTTCAGATTTGAGGAAATACTGTCCTCCCTCATATCTCATACGCTGCTCATCATCAACCTTTGTAGCTGTCTGAATGCACAGAAGTATATCATGAGCTTCCCAATCTCCAGCGTATATATAATGAGAGTCATTTGTACATATAAGATCTATTCCAGTCTCCTGAGACATTCTCATCAGATCCGTATTTACTATAGTATCTTCAGATAATCCATGATCCTGCATCTCCAGGAAGAAGTTTCCTTCACCAAATATATCCCTATATTCAAGCGCAGCCTTCTTAGCTTCGTCGTAAAGTCTTCTTCTCAGGTAAAATGCCACCTCACCCTGAAGACACGCCGAAGTACAGATTATTCCCTTGCTATACTGTCTCAAAACCTCTTTATCAACTCGAGGCTTATAATAAAATCCTTCCGTAAAGCCTTTGGTTACAATCTTAGTAAGATTACTATATCCCTCGTCAGTTTCGGCCAGCAAAATAAGGTGGTAATACCTCTCATCATTGGCACCCACCTCTCTGTCGAATCTGCTGTTCGGTGCGACATAAACCTCGCATCCGATTATCGGCTTTATTCCGGCTTTCTTACATTCTTTATAGAATTCCATGGCACCGTACATAACTCCATGGTCTGTTATAGCCAGGCTGTCAAACTCAAGTTCTTTTGCTCTGGCAACCAGTTCAGAAATCTTCGCTGAACCGTCCAGCAAACTATAACCTGTATGTACATGCAAATGTGTAAATGCCACGTGTGTCTTCTCCTTTTAACCCTTATCGTTCCAAATCAATCGAAAAAAGTACTAACGCATCTTTCGTAATGTCGTTATATCTTTATATCTTCTTGCCTGATATTTCCTGGCAAGTTCATTATCATACTTCTTTCCGAGTTTTTTCTCCAGTTTCTTCTTATACTTCTGTCTCTTACAATACATCTTGTAAGCTTTCATATATCTTCTGGCATAGGCAAACGTCTCATCCTCACCTTTTTCAGCAAGCATTCTTAGAAGTATTCCAAGCTTTGCCCTCACATAAGGATGCATCGCACCTTTTGATTTGCCATTTATAAAATAATCCAGAGCACTTCTGTCTGTGTAGTTTTCTCTTTTATATATCTTACTAGCTGCGACCCTGTCGCAGAACATTTCCACTATATAATTATCAGGCATTTTCATACCTGTCATACTTCCGTCTCTTTTGTCCAGATCATAGTCGATCCAGTATTCCAGATGATGCTTATTTCTTCCCTTATGATGAAGCCATGATGAGGTATAACCCTTATCTTCTCTCTCAGCCTCGTTCGGACTTCTTGTTCCCTGATAATACTTTGCTCCAACCAGGAATTCAGTTGGAAAATACTTTGACAGGTCATGAAGTATTCCCTGAGTATAGAGTCCACATCTGAAACAGTTCTTTCCCACCTCATATTTATGCTCATTTATTGTAGAGAGATGTTTATACCATTTCTTATTTTTTATATCTGAGAATAATTGAATCATCTTGCATCCTTTCCCATAAAGCAATATAGCGGGACAAATGTGGTTATCCATTGTCCCGCTTCGGTATTATACTTCTGCCTTCCAAAGTCCGTGTAGATTGCAGTATTCATATGCTTCCTTAACCTTATCTCCTTCGGCAAGTGCAAATACAGCAACTGGCTTATCTTCAGGTGACAGGATCTTACGCTGTCTTCCCTGCTCTGTTTCAATAGCTATCCACTGAATATAATGTGCTTCCATCATAGGATGTTCTACCGAACCAACTGTAACAGTTACAGTATTACCTTCAACCTCAATAACTGGAACATGCTTTTCACCTGCTGCATCAGTAGTATTAGGTACTACTTCAACCATAGATTCCCCGCAGCATTTAACATCACATGCGTCCTTATTAAGAAATGAAATCATATTGTTACATTTCGTACATTTGTATACCTTCATATGAAAACCCCTCCTTTAAAGTATATGTTATAGAGTATAACAGAGATTAGTTTTATATACAAGAAAAGGCTCTATCTTGTACTTTTATCGTAAGGAATTCCTTCCGCTTTTGGCGCTCTCGAGTTGCGAGATGTAAATGCCAATACAAGAAGTGATATAACGTATGGCATCATGTTATAAACTGAGCCTGGAATGTTAAGATTTGCAAGAAAGTCAAATCCTGTATAAACATTTGAAAGAGCTCTAAAGAATCCAAATAAAAGTGCCGCAAGTGCAATATTGATTGGCTTCCACTGACCAAATATCATAACTGCAAGAGCAAGGAATCCGAATCCGGCAACACCCGTTTCAAACTTCCACTCAGATACTCCGGCTGTTATATAGATAATACCACCGAGTCCTCCCAGGAATCCTGAGATCAAAACACCAGCCCATCTCATCTTATAAACGCTGATTCCGACACTGTCTGCAGCCTGAGGATGTTCTCCACACGCCATAAGTCTGAGACCAAATCTGGTTTTGTACAGAAGTACAAAAGATAAAACAAGCATTATAACAGATATCAGTACAAACCAATTGAATGAGAATCCACCGATATTTACAACAAATGCTCTTTTTGCTATACCATATCTGACTGTAGAAGAAACATTATCTGGATTCTCTGCTATATTGATAGCTTTTACCATAACTGTTGCGAGCGCTGTAGCAAGCATATTCATAGCTATACCTACAAGTGTCTGGTCTGCTCTCAGATTTATACTTGCTACTGCCAGAAGACAAGAATAAAGCATTCCTGCCAAAACAGATACGATCACTACCACAAGAATAACAAGTATAGAAGACATGTTATCCGGAAGATTCTTCATAGTAAGCGCTCCACCTAGCGCACCTATTACCATTATTCCTTCAAGTCCCAGGTTGATAACTCCTGAATGCTCAGAGAAGCATCCGCCAAGAGCTACAAGCATGAGAACCGATGCGAAAAGAAGTGTATATTGTAAAAGAAGCAACATCAGTTCTCACCTCCCTTTTTCTCTTTATTTTCAGCTTTACGAGCCAGAATTCGGTTCATATACATCTTGAAGAATAATACAAAACCACATAGATATATGATTATAGAACTTATCAGATCTGATATCTGAGACGGATATACCTCTTTATCAAGATAAGATCCACCACTAGTAATATGCTGAATAAAGTAAGATGAAAATATAGTTCCTATCGGATTAAGTCCTCCAAGGAATGTAGCAGCTATACCATTGAATCCCATTCCAGGAACACTCGACTGAGTAACAGCCCACTGTTCGTATCCCGTAAGATACAGGAAAGCCGCTCCGGTTCCTGCAAGAATACCGCCTATGATAAGAGTGAGGATTATATTCTTCTTCTCACGCATACCACTGTACTTTGCGCCATCCTTATTATATCCTGTTGCCTTTAATTCATAACCAAGTACAGTCTTTGACAGAATCACCTGAATGATTATGGCTATAATGATAGCTAAAGGAATAGCTATGGTTACATACTTGTTATTTGAAAACATTTTTTCCATACCCAAGGTAGGAAGAAGTGCAGATTTATTTGTTGAGTCCAAAGTAAATGTATATGGACTGGAAGTTTCTTTAACACTTGATAAAAGCATATTTACTGAATATAGGCCAATCCAGTTAAGCATAATTCCTGATATGACCTCATTTACGTTAAGATATGCCTTTAAAAATCCAACAATCGCACCAAACAAGGCTCCTGCAATCATCGCAAAAAGTATGCATACTATCCATGGAAGCTTTAAAGCAAGTGCCGCATACAGACAAGCTCCTGCTCCGACAACATACTGTCCAGCAGCTCCGATATTGAAAAGGCCTGCTTTGTAGCAAAACTGAATTGATAACGCACACATAAGAAGTGGAGCAGTCTTTACCAGTGTCGCCCCCAGATACTTCATCTGCGCAGGAACACTTGGGTATGTAAAGTAATTCTTCAGAATTGTCACAATCGCTTCATTTGCTCCTGCAGGATTAATAATGAGAAGAACTATATATCCTATCAAAAGTCCAACTGCAATACAGAGAAGCGATGTAATGATCGATTGTACAGCACCATTTTCTAAGATGCTTCCTTTCTTTTCTTTCATATCTTTACCTCTCTTTTCTTTGCCCCTGACATATACATTCCAAGTTCTTCACGAGTTGTTTCCTTTGGATTGAATTCTCCCACAAGTTCACCTTCGTACATTACCAGTATTCTATCTGAAACCGAGAGAACTTCTTCAAGTTCTAGAGATATTAATAATACCGCATGTCCTGCATCTCTCTGAGCAACCAACTGACTATGAATATATTCGATCGCTCCTACATCCAGTCCTCGCGTTGGTTGAACTGCGATCAGAAGATCAGGATTCTTATCTATCTCTCTGGCGATGATAGCCTTCTGCTGATTACCTCCCGACATACTTCTTGTTATTGTCTGTGCACCCTGTCCTGAACGAATATCATACTGTTCTATAAGCTTATCAGCATATTCTTTTATCGCACCCTTTTTTAAGAATCCGGTCTTAGTTGAAAAATCCGACTCAAAATATCTCTGAAGAACCAGATTATAAGCAAGTGGATAATCCAGTATAAGACCATGCTTATGTCTGTCTTCCGGAATATGACTCATACCCGAAAGTGAACGTTCTCTTATAGAACTCTTTGATATATCTTTTCCTGAAAGAGTTATCTTACCCGATACAAGAGGTTCCAGACCGGAAAGACCATATACAAGCTCAGTTTGTCCATTACCATCTATACCAGCTATACAAACTATCTCTCCACCACGAACCTTAAATGACACATCCTTTACAGCATTATTTGAATGTACTTTCGATGCAACAGTTATATGATCCACATCCAGCACAACTTCGCCCGGATTTGATGGTTTCTTTTCAACTTCAAATGTCACGTCTCTTCCTACCATCATACGGCTGAGGTCTTCTTTTGTAGTATCAGCAATATCTACTGTTCCTACATATTTTCCGCGTCTAAGAACTGTACATCTGTCTGCAACTGACATTATCTCATTGAGCTTATGTGAGATAAAAAGTATCGACTTTCCTTCCTTTGCCAGTTCCTTCATGATGTTCATAAGTTCATCAATCTCTCCAGGAGTAAGAACTGCCGTAGGCTCGTCGAATATGAGAATCTCATTATCTCTATATAGCATCTTGAGAATCTCCGTTCTCTGCTGCATACCTACAGTGATATCCTCAATCTTGGCATCAGGATCCACTTTTAGTCCATACTTTTCAGAGAGCTCCATAACCTTCTTACGAGCTTCATCTTTTTTCAGAATTCCATTCTTTGTAGTCTCTACTCCAAGAATAATATTATCTAAAACAGAGAAACACTGAACCAGTTTGAAATGCTGATGAACCATACCTATTCCTAGGTCATTTGCATCATTAGGGTTATTGATCTTAACCTCTTTTCCGTCTTTATAGATACCACCCTCTTCAGCCTGATAAAGTCCGAATAGAACACTCATCAATGTGGATTTACCGGCGCCATTCTCTCCTAACAGGGCATGTATCTCCCCATGTTTAAGCTGTAATGTAATATCGTCATTTGCCACTATACCCGGGAAACGTTTTGTAATATTCCGCATTTCAATTGCATATTGCATACTCAATCATTTCCTCCTTGAAATTAAGGCAGAGTATACCAATTGGTAACTCTGCCTTTATCTTTATTCACCAGTTAACTATTTGGTAAAGTATTTAAGTTATTTAATATTTCCCTGGAAATTAATCTTTACAACATCTGATGAAGGTTCTTCTGCAGATGTATCATCAGATACTTTGATTTCACCATTTACAAGCTTTCCAACTAAAGCCTTGTAATCATCCTTTGTAAATTCATCACACCACTGTGTTGAATCAGGAAGCTGTACATAGTTAGCTGTTAAATCATCAGCAGATACAAGTCCAAGACTCTGAATCTGTCCCTTATAATCATCCCACTTACCATCTTTAACAGCTGTAAGAAGTGTATTAACTGTAGCTGTAAGACCCTTCATAGCTGAAGTAACAGTCATACCCTCGCCATAGTCAGGATCAATGATAGAAGCCTGATCAACGTCAACACCGATAACCTTCTTATTTGCCTTCTGAGCAGCTTCACAAGCTGATGTATAGATACCACCACCGCATGCAAATACTACTTCTGTTCCACCTGAATACCATGTATCCATAGCAGCCGTGATATCAGCATCTCCGTAGAACTGATTTCCATAAGCATAGTTAAGCTCTACATCTGAAAGTCCCATTTCCTTTGCTGCATCACCTGTTCCCTGAACGAATCCATAACCATAACGGATAACTGCAGGAACTGCCATACCACCGAGGAATCCAAGTTTCTTGTATCCCATCTTTACAGCTGCATAACCAGCCATATATCCGGCAAGTTCTTCCTTGTATACTGCACTGTATACATTATCCTGTGAATATGAATCCTTACCAGCTGCAGAACTGAGATCAAATTCTGAAACATCAAGTGCTATAAACTTAGCATCAGGATACATTTCTGCTGTTTCTACTATAGCTTCTGCAAATGCATATCCTGGAAGAACTAATACATTGTATCCATCTGCTACGGCCTTATCGATCATTGCAACACGCTCAGCTGTTGAATCACCTTCTGGCTTATAATATGTAAAATCTACGCTATTAGCTGCTGTAAATGCTTTACAAGCTTCATATGTTGTCTGATTGAATGACTGATCTGTGATATCACCATAGTCTGTGATCATAGCAACCTTCATATCACTTGAAGCACTCGCAGCATTACTTTCTGAACTATTGTCTGCAGTTTTATCTGCAGCAGTATCATCTGCATTGTTGTCTGAACTGTTGTCAGTCTGTGAAACCTCACTTACTGTACTACTGTCACTAGCCTTGTTTCCTCCGCAAGCTCCCATTGAAATTGTCATTACAGCACAAAGCGCTATTGCTGCAATCTTCTTAAATTTCGTCATAAAACTTACTCCTTTTTTTCCTCTTAAAATTAAATACGTTTATGATTATATCACATTGATTCAAATATATGAACATTTTATTTAAAATGATTGATTTTACTATTTTTTTAGTTGTTAAAGCCACGAAAAAAGAACCCTCAGGTTCCCCTGAAGGTCCTTATAAGTAACTATAAACTACTTTGTTTTCTGGGCTGCCTTATCATCTTCAATAAGCACCAACATCTTAATAGTGTCACCGAAATAGTCATCCAGTTTATATTCAACAGTTTTCTTTCTAAGAGCATCATACCACGTCGTATTGTCAGTACAATGTGCAGCAAGGACAAACGGAGCCGTGAAACAAAGCTCAGTATAAGAAACAAGTGGTGTACCGTCAATCTTATAACCACCATAGATTTGGGAAGCATCACCATTTGTACTGGAATATATAAAATCTGTAACCTTCTCAGCCCATGCTTTTGCCTTGAGATTTCCATTCACAAGATAATCCTGTGAGATACGCCAAGGACAGCGGCATGAGTTATAGTTGTAAGCACCATCATTCTCATCTTCCAAAAATCCCGCTGGTGCTGCTTTATATTTTCCAGTAGTCTTATCCGGAACAACAAAATCAGGGAGAAGCCCTGTAGAACCGTTGATTCCGAGATCCTCTATTATCTCATAAGTTTTATTATACACCTTCATCCATCCTTGATTACCCGTAGCACTAGCAAATACAGGAAGATAAGACATTATGAAGTCAGAGCATCGTGTAGCTCCATAGTACTTACTGGTTTTGCTTTCCTTGTAAGTCCAGTCACCAAGCGAAAGCACATAATACTTTTTGTTCACCTCGTATTTCCATATGTCTTTGATCATATCAATGGCCATCTGTCGATAGTTGAATTCCCCTTTGCTTCCCCAGATCTTATCTGCGCGAAGTAGTGCATAAGCGATATCCATATCGCCATCAGTTGCAGAGTCGCCAGGCTCATTTTCCAACTTAGCATTATCACCATCAATAAGGGCCTTACCATTATCTGACTGAAGCCACGACATAAGGTGAGGACCGATGCTTGAGCGATGTGCATTATAGAAACGAACCATTCCATCAAATATTGCATGTGCTTTAGTGTCATAAGATGCCATCTCTGTCATGATGAGCATTCCATAGCCATGCGCTTCAGAAACTGTAACTGGTACAGATTCACTGCCACCATTATAAGTTTCTTCTGAATAGCGAACATAAAAACGCTCTTCCTTCTTGCAATATCTATCCTTCTTAACATATTTCGCTTTCCACTTCTTATAATATCTGCGAGTTTGAGAAGAGATTCCCTTTGTCACTTCGATATTTTTTTCAGGATCCTTGTTAGAAGAATCATTATTCGGAACTTTACCTGGATTTTTTTCAGTAGTAGTCTCCGTAGTTATGTTCTGTTTTTTCTTTTTGACTACCGTGACCTTACATTTATATATCTTGCCCTTATATTTTGCCCTAACATAAGTAGTCCCGGGGTTCTTTGCAATGATCTTACATTTGTTCTTATTAATTTTTTTACTTAACTTTACTACGGTCTTTTTCCCAACCGACCATTTGACTTTTTCTTTCGGTTTTACCCCTTTAAGTTGTAAAACACAGCTTTTCCCCTGCTGGATTCTTAACTTTTTTGTCATACTAATTCGAGATTTAGCTGAAACTGACATAGCCCCAAAATTAAGAATCATCAACATTGCAAGCAATAATGAAATCACTCTTTTAGATGTCTTCATCGGATTATCACCTCGTATGTAAAGTATTTTATTACTAATATATATCCTATGATCCCATCTTATTACCATCTATATACCAATAACAGATTATATTATCAGTATCCATCGCGATCAGTTATCCCATAAGCATCCTTGTTAACCTTTCAACTTCATTACAATTCTGTAATGTTATTCTCTTCAATAAACAGATAAGGACCGGAATAGCATTTCTTGCCATTCCAGCCCTTATAATCCTTGTTTTATAATAGTTTACTATTTATCCATGAAAAGCCACATAACTATTCATAAGCTCAGTAGTCATATCACCACTCTGAAGATCTGTCCACATAAACTGCGTCTCATAGCTGTCATGATCCGCTCCGTATCTATCATATGAGCAATTCTTGAATTGTGTCTCATCAATAACTTCGCCATTTCTATCAGGTTTAAAATATTCTACAGTGTCCCCTACTGTGTGCTTTACAGCCAAATACTCTGATTCAAAAGCAGTACCGTTAAGTTTAAATCCTTCAACCGCTTCTAAGCCTTCGTTGGCACTAACATGTACATGATCTGATGCAATATACACATATTCCGAATCATTGCTAAATGTAATGTATCCACCATTCTGTATTATATCTGGAATGCTTCCACCTGTTGCATCTTCCATAGAAGGTGTAGAAATCTGTAAAAGCCCATCATTTGTTTCTGCTACCTCAAATATTTCCAAGTGTGTATAGTGACCTGATCCCTGAACATTGGCTGCTATTATCTCGTAATGTCCATCATGATCAAAATCTGTAACAATATATTTAAAGGAAGCATCATCCGGATGATACCACATACTTGAAGCTGTTGTGATAACCTTTATCTGATGCTGAACATCTGGGTTATCTGCTATATTCTCAGCAGGCTTTTCTTCTTCCTTAACAACTTCTGAAGAACCAGAAACAGATGATTCTACCGATTCATCCTTTTTTGTTGATGAAGTCTTTTTTGTTTCCTTATCTCCTTCATCAGTTACCTTACTATCTGATTCTGCTTCGTCTCTTTTACCTACTTTCTTAACTGTCTTTACTGTCTTGACTGTCTTTTCATCTGTATCTGATTTAGATCTGTCATCATCTGACTTATCTTTTTTCTCGTCAACTGAATCCTTTTCTTCTTTATTAGATTCTTTCTTTGAATCCTTTTCATCTTCCTTAGAAGATGATTCTTGCTTCTCGTCTTCTTCTGATTCTTTCTCTGTCGTTTCCTCTATTGTAGTATGCTCCGTTGGTTTATTCCCCGCTGCACCTTCTGAACAACCATACAATGCGGCACTCATTGCCAAAATCATTCCCAGACCCATAACCTTCTTTCTCACTACTTTATCTCCTTTCATATTCGTAGTCTTGTTTTAATCCATTTATAATCCAATTTACCATCCTATCAACATCGAAACAAATATTTTTTGACATCAATTTTAACTATAAAAATCATCTTTGAAATCGTTTGTTATTTATCCATGAAAAGCCACATAACTATTCATTAATTCTGTATTCATATCGCCACTATGTAGATCAGTCCAATGGAACTGTGTCTCATACTTGTCATGATCGGCTCCATATTTATCATTCGCACAATTATAGAAGTCGTTTTCTTCAATAGTATCGCCTGTACCAAATGATTCTTCACTTGGCTTATAATAATTCACAGTATCACCTTTTGTTTCCTTTATAGCTAAATAATCCAATTCTAAAGTATCACCATTAAGTTTGATTCCCGTAACCCATTCATAACTTAAGTCAGCATTTCCATACTCGATAGAACCATGTGTATCACATGATGCAATATACACATATTCCGAATCATTGCTATATGTAATATATCCACCATTCTGTATTATGTCCGGATTTGCTGATTTAGTTTCTCCGAATTTAGGCGGTGTCTTGATCTCTACAAGTCCATTATTTTCATCGGTCACTTCCCACATATATATATCGGTATAATCACTTGGTTTATGAAGATAACCCGCTACAATCTCAAAATGCCCATCATGATCAAAATCTGTAACCATATATTCATAAGCAGTTGAGTCCGGATGATACCATAAACTTGACGCTGTTGTGATAACCTTTATCTGATGCTGAACATCAGGATTATCTGCTATATTCTCGGCAGGTTTTTCTTCTGCCTTAGCAACTTCAGAAGAACCAGAAACAGATGATTCTACCGATTCATCTTTTTTTGTTGATGAAGTCTTTTTTGTTTCCTTATCTTCTTCATCAGTTACCTTACTATCTGATTCTGCTTCGTCTCTTTTACCTACTTTCTTAACTGTCTTTACTGTCTTGACTGTCTTTTCATCTGTATCTGATTTAGATCTGTCATCATCTGACTTATCTTTTTTCT
>JAFYHN010000083.1 GCA_017539165.1 Eubacterium sp. | reverse complement strand
ACAGAACAGAACATAGTAATGACTTGTTATCTTTCCGAAGTAGGAACGAAGTTTCTGAAACAAACGGATATAGCAATGACCCTTCTGGCAAGGGATTGGAAAGGAATGGGAACATACTGTTCAAACGCTGTGATAGTTCGGGTGTCAAAGGATTAAACGGGAATGTTCATTCAGCAAGATTTCTTGGAAGTCTGCTTAATCAAGGACCGGGGTTTGCCGGTGCTGTATTTGATAAGAACTATTTATGTCCTACCATAACTACCTGTGGTGGCGGTGGTAGAGAACCACATATAGTAATGGAAATGGAAGATGAATGATGTTAGAACAAATCAAATGCCATAATTACCCGGCAACAATCAGAAGAAGTAAAGACGGTAAGTTCCTGAGTGTAAAGGATATGTTCATTGAGGATTTAGGTAAAGATATAGCCAATGCAATTCTTGCACGTTATTATAAAGGACTTGAAGCTGAGAGCAGTAATTGTGTTATAGTGAAGTATGAAAGAGCTGAATGATTTAGAACCTGAACTTCTCGGAGGTTTGGGTGAAAAAGTAAGTAATGGTGGAACGCAATATTATAATCAGGATAGAGTGTATAACTCTCTCTCAATTGCTGTTGCTATATCAACCATTATGTCTTTTCAGCCTTGGTATATGGTGAAAGAAGATGGAAACAGAGATAAAGATAGTAGGTGAAATGGATTACATATTCCGGGAAGACAGAAGTGTATTTGATACTTCAGGTCTGTGTCCTACATTAAAGACATCTAATTATGAGAGGAAGATTCTTGTTGAACTTGATGATGATAAAAGTGAAACCGATAGGGTGTCTGTATGAATCTGATTTTCCTTTAAGCTCTGCAAGAGAATACACCGTGTTTGATAAGAACGGTTTGTGTCCTACACTTAATGCAATGAGTGGTGGAGGCAGACAGCCATTTATTATAGAGGGGGATAAAGATGGAAGAAGTGTTCAAAGATGTTCTGGGGTACGAAGGGAAGTATCAGGTAAGTAATACAGGCAAGGTTTTCAGTATTCTCAGAAAAAGGGTGATTCATACTGAAAGGGAACATAAGGGTTATCTGAGAGTAAATCTGTGGAGAAACGGGAAGAGAAAACATGTTCCTGTTCACAGACTTGTTGCACTGGCTTTCATTCCTAATCCTGAGAACAAACCACAGGTTAATCATATCGATTTCAATAAGGAAAATAACCGGGCAGATAATCTTGAATGGTGTACAAATGATGAGAATCAGGCACATGCAGTAAAGATGAGAAAGGAAATTAAATGAAGTCCATGCTGTTTGATACTTGGAATAAGAGTATAAAGAGTACGGAAAATGTTATAGGAACACTGACCCTTAAATGTGGTAATAATGATGGTCGTTCTTGTGGTCTGTTTTGGATTATTGAGAAAAAAGGAGAAATGACAGATGATGACAAATGTAGTGATAGGCGGATTACAGGAACATCAGATAAGAAGAACTGACGGGATATGTTCAACCATTGTAGCCGGTTGTGGAACAGGTGGTGGAAACACACCTTTAGTTGTTGAGAAAGAAGATGATTTGAAAACAGATGATAATCTATCATTAAATAAGGACCATGATGATGGCTGAGGCTAAACTGAAGATAATAGGCAGAATGGATAATACTATGGACCATACTTTTGAACTTGCAAACAGAGTATATGATGTAACGGGTATTTCTCCAACTCTCAATACCTGTGGAGGTGGTGGTCTTCAGCCTATGATTCTGGAGAAAAGAAATGAAAGTGAAGAAATATCCGGTAGCAATGAGAGGCAGAAATCCCACTAATCCTACAAGCAGAAAGCCGGGTATTCATCTTGAACAGAGACTTGAAATAAATCCTGATGGTCTTTGTAATACTTTAACTACTGTTCAGAAAGATACTCTTGTTTTGGAGAAGTACATAAAAGAAGATGGAGATTAAGATACTTGGTGGTCTTGGTGAGAAGTGGGGAAACACATATAGACAGGGAAATAGAGTTTATAATTCTGAAGGTCTTGCTGCAACATTAACAGCAGAACCTTTGGGAAATCATGGTGGGTATAGTTCTTTATATCTGATAAAGGAGAATGAAATGGAATCTGACAGACAGGATAGAATAGTTGCAAGGGTTACACCTGATAGAAGTATAAGGTTTTATGATTCAAAGAAAGGAACCCCAATATCAGAATCACAGTTTCAGAATCCTGATAATATTGCTGATACTATTCTTACTAATGGTCTTGGTAAGATTTATGAACTTCCTGCCATTCTTAAATCTGAAAGGAATGAATATGGTAAGGAGATAAGAAAGTCCTATGAAAAACATAAAATATCTGAAAAGAGAGCTGCTATGAAACAGATTGTGCCGAGAGAAGATGGACTAACCAACACACTTACTACAGTTCAGAAAGATAATCTGGTTTTAGAAAACGGATTCTTCCGTCAGGCTATAGAAACCGCTGAAAACGGAAATGCTGAAGTTGGAGATGTGATTGATGCCTTTAATGGCAGAATAAATAAATCAGGGGTAAGCCCTACAATAACAACAAGACCGGAAGGTAAGAAGACAGCCATACTCCCGGTCGTGGAGGATAACGCAATGAGTGAACAAAAGTCTAAGAAATCTGGGTATGCTATCAGAAAACTTACTGAACGGGAGTGTTGGAGATTGATGGGATTCACAGATAAAGATTTCAATAAAGCTGCTGGTCAGAACAGTGCTACACAGCTTTACCGACAGGCTGGGAATTCAATAGTCAAACAGGTTCTTATGGCAATCTTTTTACAGATGGGTATTCAGGGTAAAAAGAAATGGAATGAAATGTCTGTAGAAGAAAGACAAAATCTTGTGAATGACAGTATTGATTTTATCTGATGGCAAAGATTGAACTTGATAAATATTATACTCCGGTTGATGTAGCCAATCATTGCTGGGAAAAGGCTGATGAAATCATAGGACTTGATAATGTCAGTTTCATAATAGAACCAAGCTGCGGCAATGGTTCTTTCTGTTATTACGAAAGAAAGCCTGACCTTCTTATTGACATTGAACCTGAAGTAGAAAATGCAATTAAAGATGATTTTCTCACTTATAAGCTGCCATATAGAAAAGGCAGCCTTGTTATAGGAAACCCACCCTATGGAGAAAGACTTAAACTTGCTCAGGACTTTTTCAATAAAAGCTGTACCATTGCAGATTATATTGCTTTCATACTTCCTATTACGCAGCTGAACAACACATCATCGTTATACAGGTTTGACCTTATTTATTCTGAAGATTTGGGATTTGATAAATATTCTGAGAGGAATCTCCATTGCTGTTTTAATATCTATGAACGACCAGATGGCATAAATGAACATAAGAAAGAAGAAATCAAGGGTATCAGGATTTACAGGAACGACAGCAGCATTTATGAAAGTATAACTGAATATGATGTGAGAATGTGCTGTTTTGGTGCAGGAACATGTGGAAAGATATTGACCGGAACGGATAAAAGATATAGTGGCGAATTCAAGATAGTTATAGATGACCGGCATCCACAGAAAGATAAAATTATAGAGATATTCAACAATACCAACTGGAACAGCTTGACACTGAATATTGCAACAAAGAGGCTTAAACAGTATGTGATTTTAGATGAACTCAGAAAGAATGGTATTGAAGATTTGAAGAATCCAAGTCAGTTGTTTTAATCTTTATATATTTATTTATGAAAACACGAAAAGAATATAAAGACTATTACCTGAATAAATTGCTCAAAAAATTCGGTGAATTTACTGAAAGAGATTATAATTCTGCCCATGAATTCTGTTATAGAGAAGAATGGGATTTGGGAAATAATATAAATGCTATAGATGGTCTAGGTGATGCTTGGGTTGAATATGAAAAAAGATATAATAATGGGGTACAACCCATAGAACCTACACATCCTGTAAATCCTGTTAAAAAAGACCCACCAAGACCTGATGATAAAGATAAACAACAGTCTGGTAAAAAAGGAAATAAAAATAATCAGCCTCAACCAAATTCTGATAAAAGACCGGGTGTTGGAGAAAATTATGATGGTTATGCTGATGATGAAAGTGATATAACTTCTTCACCTTATATGAATATGGGAGAATCAGATATGATTATAAGTGGCTATGATAGAAATGAAAAGACTACAAGAGCTTTATTCTCTGATGAAGATTATTATGCCCGTATGAAACGAGAAATTGAAGAGAAAGATAGAAAATTTAATGAACAGACAAAAAATGCACAGTTAGAAATGGTTGATGTGATTAGAAATGTGTTGAAACCATATGACTGTAAGATTTATGTTGATGGACCGTCAGGAAACCCAAAATATACTCGTGTTACCATTACTTTCAATAATGGCTGGAAAATACTGGTAATTTTGTGTGGATGTTATGGTACTTTAAGTGGAGTAGATGTTTATTATAAGAACTGGATGGTTGCTCAAAAAGAAATTGATTTCAGATTTGAAAAATGGGAAGACCCTTACCGTGGTTCTATGCGAAAAGAGAATGATATGAATTCTCTTAAAGGTAAACTTGAAACGGCTATAAGTCAGATGAAGAATCACGAGTATGATAGATATGTAAATAAGCACATGTATCCAAATGGTTTGCCTGAAGGTGTTGATTATCCAAAAATAAAATCTTTTGTAGAGAGTTCAAGAACAATTAAATCATCAAAAGAAACCCTTTATGAAGATGACAGCGGAAGTTTTTACACTTGGTCAGAAATCAAAAATGATATTGATAAGTGGGTAAAAGACAGCAGTTTTCTGGAAATGTTTGAATATGGTGATGGTGGTCTCGATGAGAAAACTTATTATGAATATTTTGAGAAAGACCACAAGACACCAAAGTACTATAAGATTTACAAAGACTTCTGGGATATATCTTCCAATGGTGCTATGAGTGAAGTGGAAGGTACTGAAGAACAATGGAATGAATATAATGAACAGCATGGAATAACATCTTCCCGTAATGAAAGAACATTGAAAGCTCTTTTTTCTGAAGTAGATGAAATAGGAAATCCTGATGACTGGTTTGAAAATATTGATTATGATACTTTCACTTGGTTAAATGACTTTTCTGATTTTTATGACTGGCTATGTAAACATAAATCAGAGTATCCTAAACAGCAGAGTGCCTTAACTAATCTTTCATATTACAAAACAGATTTATGGTATGAACTTCGGCGTGTTGTTGCTGATTTGAAGTATGATGAAGTTCCTGTTAATATAGAAACTGTATGTAACAGATTATATAAACGTACTTTTGATGAAAAACCACATCTTACTCCTTGTGGATTCAGTAAAGAACATAATACACTTTATTTTTCTTTATATTTTATGCCACCATATGCTTTTGAATTAGATTCAACTTATTATAATTTTGTGAAAATAGGTGTTGATAAAAATTTTATTTCTAAAGCTCTTTCTGATTATAATAATTCTCAATCCATAAATATTCCTGATGATAACCATGACCCATTCTCAGAAGGCTACAATGCCTATATGAGAAACGACAGGAACTGTCCTTACAAACAGGGAACTGAAGATTTTGACAGCTGGGTAGATGGCTGGCAGGAAGCTGAAATGGATATGAAACCATAAAGGAGAACAACATGAAAATTAAATCATCAAAGTTTATTAAATCAGCACATGGCAGCTGGGAATATCATGATAAAGATATGGATGATGTTGAAAGCCAGATGACAGACACAGGCATAAGTTTCACAGAACCTCTGCTTATCGCTGATGAAGATGGAACTGTTTATACCCGTGCCGGATTTAATAACTGGCTTAAATATCTTGAGAAAGAATATCCTGATAACGGGTATGATGTTTATGATACCTATCATTGTGATACTGATGAAGAATTCATAGCAACCTGTTCAGATGATACTTTCCAGCATGATTTTGGCTATACACTTTCTCTTTATAAGAGAGGTCTGAGTGAACTGGCAGAAGACATCAGTAAAGAAATTCCGTCAAACACACCGGCATATCCTATTCCAAACGGATTTGCTTTCGACCTTTATCCTGAAGAAGAGGAACCAAGCGGCTTTAATTCTTACTGGGTAGATGACATGCCGCTTAATTCAGACAGTTTCATCTGGGGAATAAATCCATCTATTGGAAACAGGTTCGATGTTATAGTTAATCCTGATTATCTTTGGAATGGAAGTGAGAATATAAATTCATCTAAGAAAAGTAAGGTTATTAAATCAAGTAAGACACAGGATATGTTTGATAAGGCTATTCTGAAAGCTGCTGAACTTGTCAAGAAAGCAAATGAAGAAGAAATTTATGATAATGCTGGTAATATAAAACTCAATGATGAGTTGGATAATATTACAGTAAAATTGATAGACCTTCCTTTTGACTTTAACCTTGAACCACAGGAACTTAAATCTTATATTAAGAAACTTGTTCCTGAAAATTATTTTTCAGACAAACGCTGCTGGTCATATCTTTATGATATTGTTTTTGATGATATTTATAAATATATTGGTTTTAATATTAATTCAAACAGGAGAACAAACATGAAAATTATGAGACCTATAAAATCAGGAAAATACATTAAGTCAGGAACATCTAATTTTGCAGATAACCGAGCAAGTGCAGATTTCCCATTAGTAGTTTTTGATGGAACAGCATATGTTGTTGATGAAGAAACTGGTGAAGAAACAGATGAACGGGATTATGATGCTGAATCTTGGTATTATGAAGATGCTTATGATGAAGCTAAAAGTCTCGCCGATGAAATGGGAATAGAACTTTCTGATTTTGATATTCACCGTATGAGATATGATAGTCGAGATGCTGGTTATGACCAGCCATTCTTTGTAGGAATAGGCGGTGGTTATTATGATGGTATGCAGATATTTACCGATGATAATCTTTACTTCGACCCTGAAGAAATTGCAAATGATGAGGGTCTGCTTGATGACTTTGAATATGCTGAAGACCAAGCTGATTATGACCGGGTTGTTAAGGAAGTTGAAGAAAGAGTACAGAATGAATGGGTAGGTAAAATAAATGACTTCCTGAACAAACTTTGTTCAGAATATGGCTGGATGAAACTTGGAGTATCAGCAAGATTCAGTAATGGTGAAACTTGGTATAAGAGAATTGATAACAGCAGAAAACCAATTCAATCAATGGCTCGTGGTTATTTGAAACCTGAATATGATTCACGTGCAAGTTTTTATAATAAAGCTGAAACTGAAGATGATAAACTTTATTCATATGGTACATTAGTTGCAGAGATTATAAATGGTGAACCGGTGCTTTATCCTGACTGGTCTTATTCCCAGACAACTATTCGCCATGTAAGAGAATGGCTTAAACAACATGGTTTTGAAGCTGGAAGTAAGGCTGAAATTGAAAGAATGTATAATATTCAAAGTAGTCGTAAACCAATCAAGTCAGGTTATTCACAGAAACAGCTTAAAGATATGGCAAGAGATGGTATTGCTACAGATATTACAAACTGGTCACAGGAACAGATTATGGAGATTAAACCATTGACTAAAATTGCTGTATCTAAAGGTACTTATGGAATGAATGGTGCTTTGCTCAAAGATGACAATGGAAATCTTTATGTAATTACAGCAAGAAATTCTAACCTGTTCTTTTGCTGCTAGAATCTGATGAAACTTTTATGAAGCCGGGAGAATGAAATCCCGGCTTTTTCTATTATTAAAATATGTACAAGAAATCAGCCATACATTATATGGGAAGTAAATATCTTCTTTTGTCTCAAATAAAACCATATTTTCCAAGAAATATAGGAACTTTCTATGAACTGTTTGGTGGCAGTGCTGTGGTTTCACTTAATGTAAAGGCTGATAAATATGTAATCAACGACCTTAGCGGACATCTTTATAGTCTTTACGATATGTTCAAGAATAAATCAGCAGATGAGATTATTTCATATTGCTGGGAGAATCAGCAGAAATTCGGTTTTACCTGTGATGAAACCAGACGTTCTGTTTTTGTAGAAAAGAACAAAGAACCATATAACAAATGCCGGGATTATATGAACAGCAACCCTTCACCTTTGGGTTATTATTTTCTTACATTTTATTCATTCTGTAATCAGTTCAGGTTTAATAATGGCAAATTTAATATGCCTGCCGGTAATGGCTATTTTAAGAAAGAATGTGAAAAGCCTATAAAAGATATGTGTGAGTTCTTTGGTGGAGAGAGAGTAAATATATTTAATAAGTCTTATGATTATTTTACCGAATTTGATGACAACAGTTTTGTTTATATGGACATTCCTTATTATATATTTAGAGAGGTGTAATTATGAATCATAATGAAAGAAATGACAGAAGCATAAATCAGATTCTTAATGATAAACCAGACATTTCCAAATGTATTGTAAATGACAGATATATTTCTATCGGAAAAATGATACAGTCAAATATCCGTATGTATGACCTCATTAAAGGTAAACATGCTGAGAAAGGTTATTGCATTGTTTCTGCTTGTCGTGGAGATAAAACTCATGCTGAGAATAATGCAAGGACAAAGCAGCTCGCTTTGGACATCAAGTCTGCTGGTTATTCATATATGCCTGTTTATGGTGGTTATGTTGAAGATGACAATGGTGAAGTTCTTGAGGCAAGTTTTGTAATCTTCAATTATGATAATCATGGAAACAGTGGTGATTTTGAAGAATTGAAATCATTTGCAATCAGTATGTGCGGCAAGTACAATCAGGATTCAGTTCTTGTATGTGAACCTAATGGAGTTCCTACCTATTATGACCGGACAGGAAATATTGTATCTGACCCTGAACATTCATCAAGCAATGTAAAGGTAAATGACAGGAGTGAACCATACTTTACTGAACTGAAGAATAAACGGCATAGATTTACCTACGACATCGGTTTCCCTGATAGTGACGACAGCCTTACTTCTTCACTTGCCGGGATTCTGTCAGGCTATGACTACCTGAGATGTAGACCAATGAGTTATGGTGAAAGGCACAGACGATGGAGTTATGGAGAAGTTTTTGTTTAAGATTTTAAGGACCCGCAGCTGAAAGGCTGTGGGTTTTTTATTTAACATAATGTTCTTTATATATTTATTATAAATCTATTTTTATTTGGAGAACATTATGAATAAGATAACCCCACAGGATATTAGGAAAGGTGTAGAAGTTGTTTCTGCAAGTCCGGAATCTACTTGGCATAAATCAGTATATACTTTTGATAATGGTGATGAACTTTGCCTTGCAATCGGCATGGGAGAAGGTTTTGATGAAGATACTGTTTGTGCAAAACTCGGTGTACTTGCAGGCAACTCTGCTATGAGTGAATATGCTTGGGATTTCATCATGCCATATAATCCTGAAACAGGAGATGTGTGGGATACTGAAGTTTCAAATCCAAGTGAATCTGACGCTGATTGGTTTAATAAAGAAGCCCCACAAATTATCAAAGAAGTTGAAAATGGCAAGCTGGTTACATCATCTCGTAAAGTCAATAAGAGAAAACCAATTCAATCAATGCTCATTCAGGATGATATAAGTGGTGAAGAACTCTACGACCTTCTGTGGTCTGGTGGTCTGAGTAATTTCAAGAGAATGGTTGAAGATGGTGCAGACCCTGACCAGATTCTCAATGTGTGTGAAATGCTGCTTAATGACACAGGTGAGACTGTTCCTACAATGACTGAACTGAATGACCTTATATGGTTTGATGAGGAAACAATCCGGGATTATGTTGGTCTTACCGGTCCTATTGAATCAGGCTGTCATGGTAAACGCAAGAAGAAGACAGCAGATGAAAGAGCCAAAGATGAAGGTGCTGATATTACAGCTGCCCGTAAATCCGTGAAGTCAGGAAGAAAGGCTATTAAGTCAGAAATGCAGATTGCTGAAATTCATAACAATACACCAAATATTTATGTAAGACTTGTATATATTGATTGTGATTATTTCCGTGATTATGAAGGTGATGACACCCCTATCTCACTGAATGAATTTAAGCAGATGTGTAAAGATTTTGCTGAAACATCAAATGGTGATTATATGATAAGCCATGATAATAGTTATCAACCAGCAGAGTATGTTGTTGATTTTGCTAACTGGGAATCTGAAAATGGTGATGAACAGCTTCTTGGCACAATTAAGTTTGAACTTCTTCTTGATGGTGGTCAGGCTTTGATTGATTATCTTGAAGATGACAGAATGATGTAATCAATATTTATATATTTAGTAATTGATGCAGAAACTTTATATATTTCTGTATAAAAGAAAAAGTGCATTACCGGGAGATTGTTAATCTTTCTGCACTTTATAAAATACCACTAAGTTCCGAATTGTTAGGGCAAGGGTGGTAGGAAACAAATTATCACTCTTTGCTATAAGGAGAATAAAATTATGACACGAGAAGAAGCACAGGCTAAACTCAACTCGACAATGACACAGATTAATTCTTCAGTTGACCCTTTGCACAATAATCTCATTGCTCAGTCAAGAGATGCATATGCAAAACGCTGGGGAACAAAGATGTCTAAGGAAAAGGAAGCTGTTCTCAAGAACTCTCTTCAGCAGGTTACTAACGTAATGGTTAGTAAAGGTAAATCAAAGGAAGCAATCAAGTCTGCTATCTCTGATATTTCAAAGGTAGACAACCCAATTGCTATTCTTTACAACCTTTACTCAATCCTGATTCCAAACTTCGCTTATACAGAAGTTTGTGGTGTTCAGCCAATGCCAACAAAAGAATCACCAATCTTCTATCCACAGATTACTGCTAATGAAGACCGCAACGGTATCACAAAGGGTACTGCATTGCTTGGTTCTACAAACTGGGCTAAGGAAAACACATACACAACCAACAAGGTTGCTGCTGACGCTGAAGTTTCAGGAACAGATGTAACATTCACAGCTCCTGAAGGTTCAATGCTTCCAAATACACTTGAAATTACAATCTCAGGTGCAGCTAACGCATTTACTCTTGATGATGGAAAAGGAAACATCAATCCTGTTCTCAACGTTATCACTTCTGGTACTGTTGATTATGCAACTGGTGAAGTTTCTATCACTCTTGATGCTGCCGCAACTGACGCTGAAGTTTCTATCAAATACCGCTATGACTGGGGTGCAACACCTGACAGCTATATCACAGGACAGAAACCAGCACAGATTGTTCTTGAATGGAAGTCAAAGACAATCACAGCAAATCCTTACAGACTTCGCTCAACATACTCACTTGATGACTTCTATGCTGCAAAGCAGGTCCTCAATGGATATGATATTGACCAAGTTCTCTCAACAAGCCTCGGTGGTTTGATTAACAAGGAAATCAGCTGTAACATGTTTGATGAAATGTTGGCTCGTGCAGATGGTTCTGCTACATGGAACTCAATCCTTCCAGCCGGTGTTTCACAGATTGAACACAACATGTCAATCCTTCAGGCTATCATTGAAGCAAGCAATGAAATTCGTAAGAACATTGCACGTTCTGGTGCAAACTGGATTGTTGCAGGTTCTAAGATGATGAACATCATTGAATCTCTCTCTGCTAACTTCTATAACAGCAAGGAAATCTGGTCTGCTAACAGCTACTCTGCTGAACCAATCGGTCCATATGTTGCCGGTACATTGTTCAACAGATTCAAGGTTCTCAAGAATCAGGACTTCGATGAAGATACTGCATTGCTCGGTTACAAGCGTGATGAAATGGATGCTTCTTACCTTACAGGTTCGTTCATCTCTCTCTACGCTACAAATCCTCTTGCTATGGATGACCTCCACTCTATTCAGGGTATGGGATGCCAGCTCGGTGGAACCCGTGCATTTGAGAACTCTATGCTCAAGTTCGTTATCGAGTAGTCTTAAAGCTGCGTAATACAAAAGACCACCTTTCGAGGTGGTCTTTTTTTATTTATAAAAAGTTTGACTTAACCAATACTTTGTATTATATTATATTCATCTAAAGACTATGGATAGCGTTAATATCCATAGTCGAACAACACAAACAATTCAAAGGAGGAATTGTCTATGTCTAATAACAATAATAGACTAAATGTTTACATTATTTATCTTATTACAAACAATCTTGATGGTCGTAATTATGTTGGAAAACATAAACTTCGCAAAAATGAAAAACCAGAAAGTAGAAGTTATATGGGAAAAGGAAAACATATACAATATTCCGAAAAGAAATGGGGAATTAAAAATTTCTCAAAAGAAGTGTTAGCAATATGTTATTCCGAAGACATAGTAAACATTCTTGAAAGGGAATATATTTCATTATATCGTTCTGTAGGTAAAGCCGAATATAATCATGCTGATGGTGGTGAAGGTGGACATGGGAAATTAACAAAAGAATCTATTGAAAAAATAAGATTAAAAAATATTGGTAAAAAACTTTCAGATGAGACAAAAAGAAAACTTTCAGAATCTCATAAAAATCCTAGCGAAGAAACTAGAAAAAGAATGTCAGATGCTCAAAAACGTAGAACTACTCACTATAGAGATAGTTTGACAGAAGAACAAAAAATCGAATTAAATAAAAAGATTTCTAAATCCATTAAAAATTCTGAAAAATTTCAAAAGGCTGTACACAGTCAGGAATTTAAAGAAAAATTATCCAAAGCAGGATTGGGTAGACCATCTCCAACAAAAGGATGGAAATATCCAAAAGAACATAATAAAAAGTTATCAGAATCGATGCATAAGATGTATAATTCTCCAAAAGGTGAGGAGTTGAAAAAGAATCTTCGTGAAAAAAGAAAACTTCAAATAATTACAGAAGAAACGAGATATAAGATGTCTAAATCTCTAAAAGGACATGCTGTTTCAGAAGAAACGAGACAAAAACTTTCTGAAATACAAAAAGGACATGTAGTATCAGATGAAACTAAATCCAAAATTTCAGCAGCCCGTAAATCTCAGGTATTCTCTGAAGAATCAAAACAAAGACGTAAGGAATCTTTAAGGACTTACTGGCAATCTGAAAAGGGTCAGGAACAGAGAAGAATCAATTCAGAACGAAACAAATCCCTTAAACAGACCAAAGGTAAGAAATGGTATACCAATGGAATCATTGATACTGTTGCTGATTCCTGTCCAGCTGGTTTTCGACCGGGGAGAACTCATACAGCTACCGGTTCTGAAAAAAGAAGTCAGAGCCGTAAGGATTGGTGGAACAGTCTGACTGATGAAGAAAGACAGGTACATACTAAGAAACTTGCCGATGGTCACCGGGGAATTGTCTGTTCTGCTGACAAGAAATCTAGTATCAGTAAAGCCAATAAAGGCAGAAAGTATTATAATAATGGTGAGATTGAAGTTATGCAGTTTGAGTGTCCTGAAGGCTTTGTTCCGGGCAGATGTCCGAAAGCCAAAGCCAGTATTTCCAAAGGAATGAAATCTAAATGATTTCTATAATTAAAATATAAAGGAGTATATATTCATGACCAAATCTGAAACATTTGCATATTGTACAGAATCATTTAAGAACTTCATTCTGTCTTTTTATGAGAAGTTTGAAAACAATCCTGAAGATAAATTTCAGTTTGAGTTTATGGTTACTGTTGCGACAAGAGCTGAAAGTAAGGAACAGCCGGACATCAATGAGTTCTCTCTGTATCTTACAAAATGTATCGTTCATTATGGTGATGAACTTATCTCAGAACTCAGAAAAGTTTATGAACAGGTAATTCCTGCCGACCGGAGACTTGAATGGAACTGACGGAATTTGTAGCTGTCTTTCAGGACAAAGCACATCAGGGATTCGGTAAACATAAGGTTTCGGTAGTCCTGAAAGATGAAACAACCCATAAAGAGATAACTGATTTCAAGATTGAATTTGATATTGAAGATGATAAAATTTCTTTGATTTTCCGGGAATAATTTATTATCTTTAATTATAAAGAAGTAAAGGAGGACCATGAAATATGGCTAACAAAACAATCAGAGTACAGCCTATAAGCGGTAAATTCTGTTCGGTAACAAGTCATGGAAATACAATCCGTATCTGGCTTGTAGACCCCGACACCAATCAGCAGGGAACTGAAGTATCTTATGAAGATGCCATTGAACTTCTTTCTCTCCGCCACCCTATGATTTGTGAAGCACAGATTAAGGGTAAAGATGGTAAGTTCATCAAGCAGCTTACTGATGAAGACTGGGCACTCATCAATGAAAAGAAACAGAACAACCTGAAGACTTTCACCCAGAATACACTTCACCCGGCAACTGAATCTGCACCTACAGGAAACAGTCCTGCACTTGAGAAACTTGTTGAAACACAGGCAAAACTCATTGAAACACAGTCAAAGCAGCTTGAGACTATGCAGAAAGGTTTTGAACAGATGCAGAAAGATATGGCTAAGCTCATGAAGAAAGCAGACAAATAATCTGTTTTTTCCGGTTATTTTCTGATAAACACCACCGAAAGTGGTGTTTTTTTTATTTTTTTTTTACTTTTTTGCTTGACAAGGTTTATACAAGAGTGTATATTTATTATAGATAGTAAAACTAAATAACTAAGGAGCAAATTATGAAGATTCAAATCGCTAATGTTTACAGTCAGATTCTTAAAGAAAGTAAGGTTGAACCGGTTGCTGAAAAGAATGGAAAACTTTTCATTGGTCAGCTTTTCTTTGAGCCAACAGATGAAATTGTGCAGGAAGTTTTTGAAGAAGTTGAGATTCCAGACACTGCAACAAATGTTGAGATTGCAAAGGCTTTGTTCCCACTGAACAAGAAATACAATCTTCTTGCAAGTGATGAACACACCTTTAGTTGCAATGCACACTGGTCTTGGATGAATGGACTTGCAGAAAATCTTGATATTGATTATCACATCAAGGATTCTGAAGTTGTAGCATAAGGAGTGGTTTATGAAAGATTATTACATTGTGTATTGGACAATAGGTGCTTCAGGGGCATCCTGTGGACTTGAACCAAGACAGATTCGTTTCCATTGCAAGGCAGAAAATGAACAGAAAGCAATTGAAAAACTGTTCAACAAACATTCAAATCTGGATAATGGAAACATCATTTCAATCACATGCTGTGAATAAGGAGTAGACATGTCATACAAAAACATTTTGAACAAACAGATTACTGAGTACAATGGTTATTATAAGAAAGTCTGCAAGCTGCAACCATCTTTGTCCATTAAGGAAAAGCAGAACGTATGCTTTGCCACAATGAAAAGAATGCGTGAGATTTCAGATGAAGACGCACTGATGATAATGATAAATCCGGTTGCTGACTGTTTGAAGTTCCAGTACTCACAGGAAATCGTTCTTGTTCAGGGTGAAGTGGAACAGGGAATCCCACGTTATTACCTTAAAGATGACAGCCTGTTTGATTTCTTCAAGCAGACTGAAATCAAGGCAAAAGATGTCCAGTCGATTTTCAGTTCAAATGTTTTTGCCAATGGTACTGTTTTCGGAGTTATCGGTCAGACATATTCCTTCACAATCTATGTGCTTTCTGACCTGAAAGAAAATCATTATGTAACTGTATTTACTGATGACATGAACTACACGTTCTGTGCTGAACAGTTTGACAGCAAGACCGGAAACTCTTGGGTATTCAATATGGCTATGAACTTCCTGTTCTACATCAATGCTTTTCCTGAGTGTGTGATTGATGGAGTTCCAAATTCAGTAAAGAGAAATCCTAATGCCAAGGTAATTTCTGTAAGTGATAAGGTTGTTTCACACAAAGATGTTGAACATGGGTTTGTACGACCTCACTTCAGAAGTGGTTATTTCCGACATCTTAATTCTGACTATTTTGTAAACTGTAAGGGTCAGGTTAGATTTATAGAATCTACTATGGTAAAGGGTAGAGCAAAGACAGTATTAAACAAGGAGAACTGATTGTGGAAGAATTATTAGAAGGATTACAGGTTGGTGATGAAGTTGTGGTAAGACATTGTGGTGCTGCCGGTCAGGAAATGATTGAACGCACAACTGTTAAGAAAGTAACTAAGACCCAAATTACTGTTGAAGATGGAACTAGGTTTCTTAAAGACGGAACTAAGTTTGGTGAGAGAAACAAACATCGTGGTTGGTTTACATTTCTTTATTCAGAAGAAGATTGGAATAAATGTATGACAAAGATTTTATAGGAGTTAGGCTTATGAAAAATATAACAGTTATAGAACGCAGTGTATATCTTTGCAATTTGTGTAACGCAAGACATTCTAAAATGGAAGTACAGGTTGATTCTGTAACAAGATTTGCTTTATGCAAAACCTGTGCTAAGGAACTTAACAAGTGCTTAACCGAAAGGTTGTCAGATATGAAATCTGAAGTGAGGAAAGGCTTATGACAAACCGGGAATGGCTTGAACAGAAGAAAGACAAAATAAATGAAAAGACGAATGATGCTATAGATTGGATTCTCAATAATCTTTGGTGTCCTATCGGCATACTCGGTATAGTTATTGGAATGATACTTATTGGTGCTGCATTTATAGACCCTATAATAGGTCTTCTGGCAATTCCTCTTTGTATGTTTGAATATCTGTTTGTTGATTTAGCAATAGAAGAATGGCTTGATAAAGAACATAAAGAAAGGGAAGTGATATGACTGATTTAGAAAAGATAAATGAACTTAAATGCAAGGCTAGTAAACAGTTTCTGGATTATCAGAATACCTGTCAGGAAATTGAAACCATATTAAGCAGACATTCGGACAAGGAGATTCTTGAAGTCCTGTATCAGATGTCAGATGGTCTGGTTGTGGCTGTTCCAAGTACTACTACTTGGGGTGGCATAGCTATAGCCCCAGATAATTTTCCGATTGATGAATTTATCCTTTACTATACAAGAGGTTTAGAATGACTAAAGAACAGATTAAGCAGAATGCTGAAAAATATGCAGATGAAAATGATATTTGTATTTGTGATGAAGAATATTGGTCACATGATGATTTGGTAAAGGCACACATCGCAGGTGCAGAAAGCAGACAACCTGAAATTGATAGGGCTATGGAGATACTTGCCGAGTTCATTCATCAGTATAATACTTCTATGCCTTTCTACAGTAATATCGTGGTATGGAAAGCAGAAAAGTTTTTGGAGGAACACGATGCAAGAGTTAGACTTCCTGAAAAAACTGAAAATAAAAATCAGTAAAGAGAATGTTGTTGGGATAGATGGTTCTCATTCATATCAGAGAACTACTGTGGAACTTTATTATGCAGATGATGAAGATAGAGATATTCTTCTGAGTTCTGATTTCATTGATGAGGATTTGAAGATATGAGTTTTGAAGTAAAGGAAACTACCGGTGAAGTTCTGATGACCGGAACTTTTGTTGATGTTTATGAGTTTGCAGAAAGATGGAGTAAGTTTTCTACATTTCAGAAAGCTGTTCTCAGAAGTTGTTCATATGTTGGAACAATAGATGACTTCGGTCTGCATTGTGATTATTCAGCTCCTGTGGGAATGATTTATCGTAAGCAGCTTATTGAACTTCAGGAACTTGGTCTGATTCAGATTATTTCTTTTGATGAAAAGACTTATGAGCTTTATAAGAATCAACTGGATTATTATGATTTTGAAAAGAACCGGGGTAAGAAGTACAGCAAGAACATAAAGATATTCCTGATTCCATATCCGGCAGAACTTGCGAACATAATTCTTGAACTTGATTCTGACCGTTTTCCTGACCATAGTGGAGTAGGTCCGATGAAAAGAAAGAATATCGACCGCCGGGAAATTGCCAATGCAAAACGAAAGGAATTGCATAAGCAGAATAGGAAGTAATTTTATATATTTATTATCAACTGAAAAAGAGGAAACTGATATGATTATTGATTTGATACTTGATAGAAAAGATGGGGAACCATATAATCCTAAAGATTTTTATACAAATGTACTTGCCTATGAAGATGTTTTTAAGTTTGAACCAACCATATCAAAGGCTATGGATTATGGTGAGGAAGAAGATGTAAAGAGAGCTTTGTGTGATTACATCAACAGACAGAATTATAATCCGAGTATCTGTGATTATATCAATTCTGTAAACTGGCTGACATCTTCAAAAAAAGTTGTAAAGTCTGCTGCCAATAGTCTTCCTGAAGGAAGTGATTACTATGAATGGGTATCTTATGATGTCTGGGGAAATGAAGAAGATGGCTGGGAAGTAAATGACACTTCTCGTTTCTCTGATAAGAGAGTAGTTATTCATGATGACTTAACCGGCTTGGAAGTTCTTAAAGTACTCTGTGCTGAGGGTATTATTAACCGTCAGTACATAAATGATATTGATGTTGAATTTCTTGATGATTATTACATCGAACTTACAGAAAAAGATACAGGAAAACCAATTGGAAGACTTGAAAAAGTTCAGGATATAGAATCTTCTTGTAAACCTATAAAGTCTGCTGTTTCTGATGATAAATGGGAACTTGTAGATGAACTTTGTAATAGGGCAATTGCTGAAATGAATGGCGACCGAGATGCAATGTTCTTCACCAGAATGTCTAATGGCTTTATAGTTAAGGGTAAATACATTGATGAATATGAAAGTTCAACCGGAATTACTAACCCTCACAAGCTCTGGAAGAAAATCGTAATGGTACTCGGTGTGGATGAACTTGTTCCTATTACAGAAGGAACTTTCCGTAAGTATTATGAACTTGGTGTTAAATGGGTTGGAATGGAGATTCAGAACAGCAGAAAGGTTGTAAAATCTTCTATGTCTGAAGAACTTGAACAAGCTCTTGCTGACCTTGGTGATGCAGAAAGTGATTTTGAATTGGTTGGCTTGGTACAGAACATTCTCAATACACATGGAATGTCTGAGAAATATCATGATTTCTGTGAGGAAATAGATAAGGCTAAATCTTGGAAAGGTATGGGAGATGTTGCAGAGAAGTATATTCGTATAGCAATAAAATCATCTCGCAGACCTGTTAAATCATCTGCCGACAATCTTCCGAAAGAAGTTTATTATATGGTGGTACAGGGTGCTAAAATGTATTACAGTACTGATTATGATAAAGTTGCTGAAATGGTTCAGAAGATAAATAGCGAACCCGGACCTCGTGTTGGTGGACCTTATACTGAAGATGACCCTGATGAAATTCGTGAACTTTATGAAGTTGGTTATCTTAGCAATTCTCGTAAACCTGTAAAATCATCTACTACTTGGGTTGCCGGTAAATCTGAAAATGGCAATAAGTCATTCTACTGTGAAGATGGTAAATTTTATGCAGAAGAAGATTATGGCAGACCTTCCATCAAAGTTTTCAACAACAAAGATGATGCTGAAAAGATTGCAAAGCGTTCTAAATCAGGATTCATTCAGGTTCTTGATGAGTATGATGATTAGGAAGTAGATAATGGTATCATTGAAGAAGTACACAAAAGAACAGATTCTCACGGAAGGTAATAACCGTTTTAAGAAGATTGCCAGTATGCTCGACCGGGAAGACCTTGAAGACATGCTTCAGCAGGCTTTATCTTGGCTTGATGAAGCTGTCTTTACTCCAAGAGAAATGTTCATAGATTCTGACCAGATTATAGGCTATAAAGGTGGTTTCTTTGTAGATGTAACTAATCAGAAGATAGATGTAATCAACAATGTTTATTATGAAGATACTTTCGGAGAACAGGTGAATGTCCTGTTCCCGGAACTTGGTATGCTGCCATTTATTTCCAATAGTGGCGGTATTACTTCTCTTTCTACTGTTGCTGATTACATCAGTTTGAAAAGCAACCTGAACATGATAAACCGTCAGATGGAAATGGACGGGGATTATGAACTCTGGCCTCGTGATGAAGATGGCAGACAGCTTCTTCAGGTGAAGACCAAGGGAAAACTCAGGATAGAGTTCCTGCCAAGCATAGACCGTGATGATGAGTTCTGGTATCTGTATGACTATGAATATGCTGCACTTAAAGACATTCTGTTTGACATGTGCAACCTGTTTAATGCAGAAATGCAGATGTCAGCACAGGCTCTTGGGGTAGGAAAAGAATCACAGGCTGTTGCACAGTACTGGCAGGAAAAATTAAATAAAGACAAAGAAGAGTTCCATAACAAATCTTTGGTAACATATATAGCATAAAGGAGATATAAAATTATGGTTACAATTAAACTTGATGATGGTACATTTAGAGATATGCTCTGGGAAAGGATAAACAACTTCTATCCGGCTCAGAATTGTTATCCTGACTGGGTGTGGGAAGGTTTGTTTGATGACCTTGAAGAATGGGGTTGGCTCAAACCGGAATATAACTATCCTTCATACATTGTTGATAATCTTGCTGTCAATGGTGAAATTAAGCCTGTTTCAGAAATAGAATCAGAATATGACCTTGGAGGTCTTTCTGTTGAAGAATGGGCTGATGAAAATGGATATAGAATTATTCCTGACCCTGATGGAGAAGATTCATATGTAGTAGTAAACTACGGTCTTTAATATATTTCCGAATATTACAATTTCTCACAATAAAACCTTACAGATAATAAGTTTGTAAGGTTTTGTTTTATATATTTATTATATATCATTTTTCATATCCTAAAATGGAGGAGATAAACATGAAAAAGAAATTTATTAAGTCCGCAGAAGAAGACCAGTTTGAAGTTGATGAAACAATTATCGACGAGGTTTCAAATGCAGAGGAATTTGCTGATGTCGAAATTACAGAAGAAGACATCGTGGATGCAGTACAGGCAATTGAAGCACTTGCTGATGCTGTAATTGAAGAGGCAAACGTTGAAGAGAAAGAAATCGACGCTGATGAACTTCTTGATGAGATTCGTGATTTAATTGATGAAACCCATGATGAAGAACCTGCCGAAGAAGAGTTCCCGGAGGAAGAAGAACTTCCTGAAGAACTCACCAACTCTGCTGTTCGTGTAATGGTATCAGAAGATGGTGCTATTGAAGTTGAACAGACACCAGATGAGGTTTATGAAGACAATGTTGATGGTCTTGAGTGTACAGTATTTGATACTTGTGAAGATATTCCACTTGATGTTGAAGATACAGCCGTACCTGAAGATACAGAAGATGATGTTCTTGTTATCGGAAACAGTGCTTCAAAGAAATACAAGAAAGGTTATGTAGTTCTTAAATCAAGTACAAATAAGAAAGCTTGGTCTGCAGCTTACAAGAAAGTTAAGAAGATGATTGGTTCATCTAAACTCAAGGCTGTTCACTGGGTAATCGTTTCTGCTCTTGCTAAGAAAGAGGAAGAAAAGGATAAACTCAAGAAAAAGATTGAGTGCAAATTGATTAAGACTATCCGTTCAAATAAAGATGCCAAGGCTAAGTTCTGTTCTAAACTCCTTAAATCAAGTGAAGAGTTTGAACCAAATGGTGGAGCAACAGACCCGGAAAACAAGCCTACTGACATGAATGGTGAGGGAAATACAGATTACCATGAAGAAGGAAATCCTGAAAATGCTGTATCTCCTGAACAGATTGAACCGGAAGATGTAACAAATAATTCTGGTGATACAACAGAAACACTTGATGCTGATGGTGTTGATGTTCCTGATGAGGACATTGTTGTGGTTGAAGTGCCGCTTACCAACAGCAAGAAAAAGATAAAGATGGAAAAGATTTCAAGCCGTCTTAACAAAGGTTATAATATCTATCGTGTAGTTAATTCTTCAAGAGAAGTTGGAACTCTCAATGGAAAAGTAATCAAATGTGGTAAGATTGCCTATGCTTTCAAATCAACATCTCAGGGTCTTTTCGCATGTGTTGCCCGTTATGTAAACAATGGTAAGGGAACATATAAGCCTGTTCTTCTCAAGAACAACAAAGTTGTTATTTCAAGAGGAACTGAAGCCAATGTATTCCAGTCAGCAGAAAGAGTAATCATTGCAAAACGCATTGCAAGTGCTCATTTTGCCGGTCGTAAGGAAGGTATGGCAAAGGCTAAGCAGGAACTCATCCGTTCTGCAAGAGGAACAAGAACAGCTGCTCGTAAGCCGGTAACTTCTGCAAGAAAACCTGTTGCAAAGAAACCTGTTCGTTCAAGTGCAATCCGTCAGGAAGTTCTTAATAACCCACGCAGACCGGTAACTTCTGCTGCAACACGCAGACCGGTAACTTCTGCAAGAAAGCCGGTTATGTCAGCAGCCCGTAGAGAAATTCTTTCTGAAAGAGCTAAAACAAGACAGGCTGTAATGTCTGCAAATGCAGCTAAGCAGAATGAAATCAAACTTCGCAATATGCACGAAGCTGAAGAAAGACAGAGACTGTTCCAGAATTCTCAGCGTCAGATGTCTGAAGAAAAACTGGAAATCAAGTCAAACAATACTCGTAATGCTGAGACACTCGCCAAGATGTACAAAGGTATCTTTGGTTAATCAGGGGAAATTAGGGGAAAATAAGGGAAATTTCCCCTAATTTTTCAGAGTATCTTAATTACGAAGGAGAAAAGAAATGATTCGTACAGATAATTATATTAAAACTCTAGCAGACACTGGTCTGGTAGATGATGCTATAACACTCGACAATGGTTATGACATTCAGTACAAAGGAAACATTGTTTCTGTAAGATTGAATGAAAAAGGTGGTGCCCTGATTTATAATCAGAAGAAAAACACTATAATGGAGATTCAGTCAGGTCGTCTTGATGAAGTTCTCCACAGATATATCATTCAGTCATTGTTTGGTGTTCAGTCTAAGACAGGCATTAAAGATAAGAAGTACGACAATGCTTTCTTTGTTCCAACAAAGGTTATCGGAAATTCTATTATTCTTGAGGACCCTTGTGGAAGAAAGTGGACAGTAAAGGATTCAACTCCAAAAGCTGTTCTTTCATATTATGAAGAAGCCCGTACAGTAAATGCTGATGATGTAATGGTTCTTCTCAGCGGATTCTCTGCTTATTCTATTCATGACAGAGAACCTGTTAAATCATGTGTTGAAAATGAAGTAAGTCTTGCACTTTTTAAATCAGCAGCAAATATTGATGATTATGCTGTAGCACCTCGTTCTGAATATATCAATGATGTAGGTCAGACAATTGTAGGTAACTTCTGCTGTTCATCAGCTGATAAAGTAAACATGATGGTTTTTGAAGAAGACAGCAATAAGATTTTTGCTTTCAACAGTCCTGCAAAGAGAAACATTTCTTCAGGAACAATGCGAAGCAAGAATCCTTATACAATTAAGGCACAGCAGATTTTAAGTTCACCAATGTCAAGAAAAGCTCTTTCTAATTATGTAGACACTAAATATTCTGATGGATTGTGCTTGTCTGCAATGGAACAGGTTCTTGCATATGAAACTTCAGCAATCCTTTCTGCCGGAAAGATTACTGAAAGACTTGAATATAAGAACCTTTTCGGACAGTATCTTAAATCTGCTACAAGCATTCAGTTCAGACTTGATTCAAACAAATCTCTCCTTGTTTGTGCCCGCAATGAAGGAAAGAGTGTTGCCAAGTTCAGAGCCATTCCTGAACTTTCTGAAATCAGAAACTCTCTGAAGAAAGAAGGATACATGCTCAGTGAACTGGAAAGTGGTCTTGAATTCCATATTGAAGACCCGGCTGTAAATTGTATCGTAAGCAACTGTAAGGAATATGTTCCTGTTGCTGAAGACCCTGTGAACAAGACTAATAAAATCACAAAGGTTATCGGTTCTGCCTGCAAGAAAGTTCTTGCTGATTATGGAATCAACGACCAGAAAGGTGTATTCAGTTCAATTACACAGGTTATCGTAAACTAAATATATTTTAATCCTCTGATTATAATATTTTGT
The DNA here is from genome assembly GCA_017539165.1 of Eubacterium sp. Taxonomy (GTDB): domain Bacteria; phylum Bacillota; class Clostridia; order Lachnospirales; family Lachnospiraceae; genus Eubacterium_Q. The sequence goes on along the minus strand of JAFYHN010000083.1, from coordinate 12,250 downwards.
ACTATCAGAACCCTGCTACTATGCTAGTGGGGTTCTTTTTATTTATATATTTTATATTATGTACTAAGAGGAGTATAATCTTTTTATGGCTAATAATAGAAGTACAAAACAGACATTACCTGCAAGAGTAAAACATTTTATTTTTCCTGAACAGGAAGAAGAACTTTTTAATAAGGTAGAAGAATTCAATAACTACCCGAATTACTCTGTAAATAATGCGATGACGAAATCCATTCTCAATTCGCTTAAAGATGTACAGGCAATGAATGATGACCCTATCTGTTCAGCTGCCGTAAAGTGTGTTATGCAGACAGCTTTTCAATCGAATTCTCAGAATAAACTTTTTGAACTTAATACACCATATGAAGTAATACAGCAGGAATTAGATGCTTTTCATGAACAGATTGACGCTGATAATTTTATTCTTACTGATGGTTATAATAATCTTTTATGGGGTCAGCTCCCTTGGAAACATATTTATAATGATGATGGGGTACTTGAAAGAGTTGTTCCGATTCCTGATTTTACATCAATAACCCCTGTAATTATTTCCGGTAAGACAATCGGATTTATGAATGAAAAGAATGATTTCGTTCCATCTTATGAATATACTTACAGTCAGCTTGAATATTATAAGAATCTTGGTGGTAATACTCAGAACACATCTATGACCATTGGTGGTGCAAATAACGATGGTTCAAATGAATTTCAGAATGAGTTCACATATGCCAACAGTTATCTTGGTGCTGCAAGTAAACCTTGGAGAAACGTAAACATAATTGAAGATGCCTTACTTCTTAATCGTATGGACCAGTCAAATTATTACAGACTTATCTGCGTAAATGTTGGTGGTCAGGTTTACAGTAAATCAGCCATTCAGGTTCTGAATTATTACAGGAATCTCTTCAAGAAAGTAAGACGGGTTGATTATACATCTGATGGAATGTCAAGCCGGGGAAGTGGTCAGAACTTTGAAGTCATTATTCCACAGACTACAAATCAGGGAGTTGATGTAAAGGAAGTTGCTGGTAATATGGATTTGAAAGCTGTAAAAGACCTTGATGTTCAATATCAGAAACTCTTCTCAGCACTTCAGATTCAGCCATCTATGATTGGTTTCAGTTCAGATACTCCAAGTTCATTAGGTGATAGTGCAGCTGTTACTTGGGATAAACGGTTTGCTAAAGTATGTAAGGCTGTATCATTCTCAGCTTTTAATGCACTTAAAAACATTGATTATCTCCATCTGCGTTCACTCGGCTATAATGTAACTAAAGATGACTGGTCTTATCTCACGGTAAGCCAGACAATGCTTGAAGATATGGATAAGGGAGAAACCCTTAAACTTGCTGTAGAGAATCTTAAAGAAATTACAGATTCTTTGAATGGTATGCAGACTGATTATAATAAGAAATACCTTGTAAAGGCTCTTCTTGGTGATGCCCTTGCTAACTATGGGGTAGATTCAGAGAAACTTATGGAAGCTGATAAAGACCTTGGTGTTCCTGAAGATGGCAGCATGATGATTGGCACATCTTTCCGTAAAGGTAAGTTTAATTCATTCCGGAAAGAGATTCTCAATGAAGATGCCAGAGTTATGGTTCTTAATGGACTTATTGAAAAGAAAGAAGCTAAAGAAATCGTATCTGCACTTACAAATACAGATGATAATGAATCAATAATCCGGGAAGTAAGTAATCCTGTAACACTTAAACAGGTTTATTCATCATTTGCTGTAAAGCGTGATGCTCCTATGGATTTGTCAGGATTTGTAATCATGGAAGATAAAAAGAATCTGCATAAGGATTACATTGATAATTCCAAGCATGTTGATGGAGAAGGTGTAAACTTCAAGTTCCCTATTTACTGTACTAAGGGTATGAAGATTACAGCAGGAGATTTGGATTTGGCTTCAATCAGTTATGTAAATAATCTTTATATTGATGAATGTGGAAATCATCATCTTACAAGTAAAGCTGATGTTTGTACATATCTTTATAATTACATGAATGGTGCAATGGATAACTATGTTGCTAATGTCTGGAGAAAATAAAAATGGATATTGAAATTATACAGAATGTAGTTGAAGAGTTCACAAAAAGATTACAGCTGCCTGAAAGCAGATATGATTTTGTAGTTACCAGTAATGCAGAAACGGTAGAGCTGCTGATTAATGTAGATGGTGCTGTAGGCTGTTCACTTTCGATTGGAAATGGTTCCATAAAAGTAATTTACAATAATGATTATGATAGTGATGAATACATTGCGATTCAGTTCATAACCCCGGTCAGTCTGATATATTATCTGTCTGTATTCTTTTATAAGACTGTTCTGGAAGTAACTACACTCACTTTCAACGACCTTCTGTCAGTAGTTCTGCTTGATGATATAACTGACTGGAAATCTCTTGTCTTCTCATTGTGTGAAAATATCGGAATGATGTGTGATATTCAGGAAGGTCCTGATGTAGAAGATTGTGTAATTATTGAAGGTATGAAACTTCATTTCAGTGGTTTTATCAATCTGATTACAATTAATGATGTTGAGATTAAACTTGAAGACCATGAGTATACAACTGTGGTTGAAGCCATGTTCAAATGCGTTGAGTATGTAGCAAATATTCTTGATGTTGCTGATAACATTTTCGTAATTGATGAAGAACCTGAAAATGTTATGGAAGGTGAGATGGAAGATGAGATGGGTGGACCAGCCGGAGGACCGGGTGGTGGAGATATGGACATGGATATTGATATGGACATGGATATGGGTGGTGAGGAATCTGGAATGGGTGAAGAACCGGAACCTGTTGAGACTGTAGAAAATGAGGACTTTACTGAACCTCAGGGTGCTGTAATCACTATGGATGATTTGATTGAATAAAAACTTAAATATTTTATATTAAAGGAGAATGATATGAAAGTAATTTCATCAATAGATTTTAATTGGATAGATAAAATTCCAGATGGGATAAATTTATTTCTTTATAGTAAAGATTTACGTGCTAAAGATAAAAGATATTTCCCTATCGGAGATGATTGGGGTCAGGTAGACAGACTATTGTATGCAAGAATGTTCAATAAAGAAAATCTTAAAAAAGCACTTGCATCAATTATTCCACAACTTCCTGAAGATATGTTTATTCAGGTAAGGGATGCTAAAGGAAAAACATATTGTACTTATCCTGATGATATTCAATCTTCTCATAGAAAGATAAACAGTTCTCAAAAAGGATTTGAAAACGTTGCTGAGGGAACTCAGTATGACGATTACCACATTGATACTACAGGTCAGGGAATACTTGATGTAGAACATATTATAAATGAAATTGAGGGTAGAGGTAATCAGGCTGTTCTTACAGTTCAGACTTCAGACGGTAGGGTTTCTCATACTCAGTTCAATGCTAAAGATTGGAAAGAATATAAAGACGCTGTAAATGGTGTTGATGAGTTCTCTCATAATAGCGGAACAAAAGGTGCTGCAATTACTGATGTTTGGGTTACTGAAGTTAAGGGTGGTTCTTATGTTCGTAATTCTCGTAAGGCTATTAAATCTTCTAAAGTTTCAGATATTGCAGATGAAAAAATGATTTCTTTTGAAGATGTTTATTCTGTATTTGAACAGTATGGTTATGAAGATTATAAGGGAGAAGCAAAAAAATTCCTTAATTCTGATTGGGAAGATGTACAGGATAAATTCGATGAAATGGCTGAACTTGCTGTAATGTTTGATTTGGAAGACTGGTCTGACAATGAAATAACATCTGCTCGTTTCCTTGTGGAAGATGAAAATGGTGAAGTCATCGGTGAAGCTGATACTTATGAAGAGGCTGAAAGTCTTGGTGGTGCAATAATAGTTGATTCAGAATCTCAGGAAATGGGAGGTCAGGAAGATATGAATGGAGTATTCCAATCAAGAGAAATTAAATCTGCTGTTGATGGTGGCTGGGAAGTAAGAACATCTGATGCAATGAAAGCACTCGATTTGTTTATCGAATATGCCGGTGAAGAAGAAGCACTTGAAAGTCTTGCAAGGGCTCTCTCTACAGATGACCTTAAAGAAAATCTTGAATGGGTTGCAACCCAGTGGGGATTCTGGGAAGAGATTGAAAACCTTGATGATGTTTGGGACCAGTATGAAACCTGTAAAGAACTTATGGGAACAACTGAACTTCTTAACAATCTTTCACAGGCTATCGGATATGATGAACTTGCAGCTGATATGGCTTTCATTTTCCGTATGAATGATTTCCGTGAATGGGATGAAGTAAGCGGATATGACGACGATGAAGAAGATGAGTATGACCCTACTGAGATTGATGAAGACAAACAAGATTATTGTCTGTTCGACTTCCTTTATGATACATATGGTAAAGATATTGCTCAACCTATTGAAGATGCTATTTATGATAGTGGTAATGCTTTCAATGATATTTTTGTTCAATATGAATCTGAAGGCGGAGAATATACTGAAGAAGATGACCCTTGTTTTGATAATAAAGAACTTGCCGCAAAAATCGTGAATAAAATCTTAGATGAAAACGGTATCGATGTATCTACAATTCAACCTGTGAAATCATCTTTTGCAAATACTCGTTCATTCCCTGTTAAAACCGTAAAAAACATTCTTTCAGGAAGATGGTCAGAAGAACAGGCTGTACAGAATATTGTTGATAAACAGGATGTAAACACCGGCTATGCCCGTCAGATTCTTTCATCTTGGGTTGAACAGTATAAACCTAAACTGATTAAGTCAGGTATTCTTGATATTGCAGAAGACATCAATACAGAGTTTGATATTGACGGAGACCTTGAATCTTGGGGTGAACAGTACACAAATGATAGTGGTAAATCAAACACAGTTGGTGGTGAAATGGTAAGAGCTGCAAATCAGATTATCTACCGTTATAACAATGATGGAGATATGATTGGTCGTGGTTATGGAAACGAATCCGTAAACCCGGCAGCAAGATACATTACCGAAAAAGCTGAAATGGGTGTAAATGAACAGATTCAGAAATGGCTTGACCATGAAGAACGTGCTGATGACAATGACTATGACAGCTTCATTGAAACATTTACAACTGAGATTGAACAGATTCTCCGGGAGAATCCTGAACTGTTCCAGAAACCAAACAAAGATGATTACTGGGACTGGAAAGAAGATGAAGACTTGAACTATGGTCTTGATGAATGTTATCTTGATGATGGACAGGGTAATCAGTACTGGTTCCAGCTTGATAGTGGAGACAGATGGTATTGTACAGGAATTGAACTTGACCCATATCATATAACATATTCTGAAGGTGACAGAATTTATGAAGATGATGAATATGTTGATGAAATCGACCGTACTGAAGAATTCGGTTCTTTTGAAGCAGATGGATTTATCTATGAATATGCCGGAGATGACTTTGATGATGATACAGGAGAATATACATCTTGGCAGATTACTAAAGTAACTCCTGTAGACCCATATTGTGATGAAGGTGATACATTTGACTTCTATGATTTTGAACCTGATGAACTTATAGGATATACGCTTTATGACCACAATGGAAATGAAGTTGATGAACGTACATTCCTTGCAAGTAGTTTGAAAAAACCCGTTGTATCAGGAGTAATTTCAGTAGGAAGATATTATGCTGAAGTGAAAGATGGTGACGAATGGGTAATTCTTGGGGAAGATGGTGTAGGTAATGGTTCACCAGCAGAATTTAAGAATCAGAAAGATGCTAATTCAAAGAAAGTATATCAAAAAGCTGTGCAGATGTATGGTCCTGAAAATGTCAGACTTGTGAAACAGAACTAATTAGTAATATCTGATAATTTGCTTAATTTATGACCTCTATAGACCCTTTCAAAATCAGGGTCATAGAGGTCTATCATTTTCCATTCAAAATCACAGTTTTGAGATTTCAATTCATCAAGATTAACTGTTTTAATATTTCCATCAATACAGAGTTTGAATTTTGCCTGACATTTAAGAACTTTTTCAAAAAAGTCAATATCTAGTTGTGTTGGCAGATTCTTATAATCAAGGTCTTTGAACGACCAGTTCCATTCAGATTTATAGTCAGTAATTTTAAGACCACATTTTTCTGCAAGATTAATCTTATTATCATTGAACTCAATTTCATTTAGAATAAAAGATTCAAACACATAATCGGGAATTGATTTTATTTTACAGTCAAAAAGGAAATGATTTTTAGAATGTTTATAATCATAAGCATGATAAACATTGTTTTTATTAATCCACATAAAATGTGCGGTGTTGCTTATCTCTTTAGGAAGTCTGATAATCCTTACATTTCTGGGGTCCTTGAGTTTTGCCTTAATTGCTTCAAATAAACAGTTGCTTATCATACCTATCTCACTTCCGGTTTTAAGGAGAAACCGGCAAACCATATTGTTAGAAATTGTTGTCGAATCTGTCAATGCCGATTACAACACAACCGTCTTCAGCTGCAAGGCTTATAACCTTTTTCATCTTCATGTCCTGCCAGAGTTTTTCATTAGCTCTGTCATACATAAGACCACCCATAGAACCCTCATACACAGGAAGGTCATCATAAAACTTGCTGCCCATAAGATTCCAGTAACCTACTTTCACAGGCTGTCTGTTCATATAAGAACCAAGTGTTGCCAAAGGAATATCCCATACCATTCTCTTCATAATTGCTCCTTAAAGGTTTCTTTCAACCTTTCTGTAATTGATTATAACAGATAGTAAAACACTTGTCAAATAAATTTTATAAAATTTTTAATGATTTTAATTATATATTTATGTATGGAAGAAGAAAACAAATGGACATTATTAGCATCAATTCTGCCGGGTGGAATAGAACTTAATGAACTCTCAGAAGATGAATGTGAAGTTACTGATGGTGAGAATACCATAAAGGTAATCAGCAATGATACCTCTTATGTAGTGAATGGCAGAACCATTTCTTTTGAAGATACAGACCCTGAGATAATCAATACTCTGGTAGTTCCTTTCATCATGCAGGAACTTGATGGCAACAGGAGATTTTAATGAAAACCAGAAAGCCTATATATTCATTTACAATTCAGGAACTCATTGATAACAGAGATGGAAATTTCATTCACCATGACCAGCATACCAAGGAACTTGAATCTCCTGTTCTTGAGTATGCCTATGCCAACACTTTGAAGTTCAAGATAAAGTCTTCTCGTTTTGGTGAGAAAGTAAAGTTCAAAGATGGAAGAACCGGAACTAATCAGACTTGGTATAATGTGTATGTTCTGTTTGAAGATTTTTATTGTTTAGGTAAAGATAAAGATATTGATTTTGAAGATGCAATAGATTATGCGATTGGTTTTGGTGATATTCACATTCGCTGTAATTGTCCTGCAGAACTGTATTGGGGTTACCGATACCTTGGAACGCAAATGAAATATCTTTATGGAATTCCACGGGAAGGTCGTTTTCCTAAAGTCCGTAATCCTAACCTTAAAGGAACTATCTGTAAACATGAAGATGCTGTACTTCAATTCATTCTCCGTAACAAAGAACTTATTGCCAAGATGTTTGCAGCTTACTATGACCGGCTTAATGACGGACAGTCAATATATGCTGTAAATCCACAGGGTACAACAATCACTATCGGCAAGAAGAATGATGAGGGCGATGTGTTCTTTGAAAGGATTCAGGAAGAAGAACAGGAGCTTGATGAAGACTTTGAAGAACTTGATACACTTGATGAACTTCATGATATGGAAGAACAGGAAGAAGATAATGTAATTGGAGATGATGACCATATTGCAACTCCTGATGAATTGTGGGAAAATCCAGATGAGGTAGAAGACTTATGAGTATAGAGAATTTTATCGGGTATGAAGGTTATATCCAATTCATGGACAAGCAGCTTGAAATCTGGGGACAGCCCGCAACAGTATATTCTCCGGAAAGAAAAATTGCCCTTGGTTATGAAGATGTAGGTTATGATGAAATAAAAAAGATTGATTCTGATAAAGTTCTCGGAAATAAATATCATCCGGCTCCTTGTCGTATATGGATTAATTTTACAGTAAGTAAATCAGTATATTACCATTTCAACTGGTTTCCAGAGGATTCTGAAGAACTCTGCACAGCTTACATAAATTCAGACAGTCCTATTAAAGAAAATGATTATATAAGGACAGCTATTCCCGGTGCTACAAGTATCTGGGGTGATATGATATTTATAATAGCTGCTATAAAAGATGATGGCATAGGTCAGGTTCTTAAACGTACGTATTTTCTAAAGCCAATCAGTAATGCTGATTTACATAGTGAATTAAGCTTCTAAAAATCCCCTGTAACCCACCTAGGATTGAAAATTTAAGGGGTATTTGACCAAAATGGTATAATTACTCAAATTAATTGAAAAGTCTTCTCAAAACATCAGTATTACAGAATTGAGTGTATTGCCGGTTTATATTCAGGTATTTTATATATTTTTATATGTTAGATATAGTTGAAAACGATTTCAATGTTGTTAAAAATAATACTACGCTATTAGATGTTGAAGAAGTTGAGGAAGATGTTTATGATTCTTCCCTGACTGTTCTAGCAGAAGAATTTGAATATTTGGAGATTATATGAGAATTGGTGAAACATATGATGAGGCTTTACAAAAGGCTGCTGAACTTATGCAATACTATAATGGGAAATTAAAAACTTGTAAAACTTCCGAAGATGTTATAAATCTCTATAAGGAATATTGGGATGACCCAGAAGTATCGGGTGGTGTTCCTAGTATAAGAACAATAAGAGGTTATAAACCTATCAATAATTTTTTCAGAACAAAAGAACCTGATGTAGTGGAATATATCTGTGATAGTGATGTTGCTGTCAGAAAATGTAAAGTTCAGAACCTTTATAGGTTTGTAAAGTTTGATATAAGAATACCTGAAAGATGGTTTGAAGAGGAGAATATAATGAATGGATTTGAAAGAAACAAACAGTCTGTAGAGGCTTTATTCTCAGCTAATATCAAGGATATGGAATATTATGTAGATATTTCTGATGATTATGGCAAACTTAAACAAGAGTATTTCTATACTAAAGAAGATGCCATAGATTTTGCAAATAAGAAAAATAATATACAAGGTCTTTCTGCCAAGGTATATGATAAATTCGGAAAACAAATTAAATCATCTCGCAGACCAATCAAATCTGAATATGAAGATGAAGATGATTCTGAAGTAACAGAATTTTATGTATCTTTAGGAGAGTGTGGTTATGACGGAACTATAACTGTTACAAAAGAAGAAGATGGTAAATGGCACGGAGAAGATGGTGCAGTATTTATGGGTTATCTTACACCTGAAGAAATTGTCGAATGGTATGATAAAGATTATGGTTCTGCTTGGTTATGTAATTCTCGCAGACCTATTAAATCAGCAGCTGATACTCTCCATTGTGTATATGTAAGTGGTATCTGGCCTCAACATTGGACTAAGCAAATGGCACTTAGTGCTATTAAAAATTCTGTTACTAACTATGGCTGTTATGATTATAACGGAAGAACCGGCATGATATTGGTTGGTGATTTTGATGACATTCACTCTTTTATTGAATCTAACGGAATGGTTGTTGATGAAGATTACATTTATCATTGGAAAGAGTTTGATTGGGATAGTGCAAAGAAACTTGATAAGAGATATATCGGAGAAAAACCGAATAATGTCGTATCATCTCGCAGACCAATCGAATCAGCTCAAGAACCTTTATATTGGGGTGACGAACATGACCAGCGAGGTATTAATATGTATACTCGTGAAGAATATATTGAAAAATATGGTGAAGAGCCTCCTGAATGGAAACGTGTTACTGAAATTGAAACAGATTTATGGAATTCTCGCAGACCTATTAAATCATCTAAATACTATACTTCACATAATAATTGGAAATATAATACCTCGGTTCTTCCTGTAAATAAAAGAGAAGTTATGTCTTTCTTTGAAGATGGAAGTTGGAATTGGGATGATACAATTGCTATTGTTGGTGAAGTGGAAGGTGCTAGTGCAGCTAGACCAGCAGTAATTTTTGGTTCTAAAGGAAAATATGAGAAACTTGAAAAAGGTACAGGGTTGTTCAATGGCCAGAGTTGGAATGATATAGGATACTTCTCATTCCATTATTACAATGATAATCCTGATGTATTTGAAATTCCAAATTGCAGATATTTCGTATTAAAATAGGAGATATAAATGATTAGACTTAATAATACACCAAATGAAGGTTCTACCGTAAAAGTAAATCTCGGTTTCAGAGATTCAGCCGGACAGTATTACATTCCAACAAAAATTCAGTATACCCTACTCGCACTCAATAATGATAAGGAGAGCTGGTCGGTAGTTGATGGGATTTATCTTTTTCCTCTTACACCTGCAAGTTCAGTAGTTCTTACAATTCCGAATGTAAAGACTGTTGAGGGAACAACTTTGCAGCGTAAGATTATGGTTTACTGGGATGCTTTTGTTGATAATGAGTACAACTCATTTGTTGATGAAATCAGATTTGATATTGCACCAAAACCTTATGTTCCAAATCCACCGGAACCACAGCCTGAACCTACTGTTTATGTAAAGATAAATCAGGTTAATATGCAGATTGGAACACTTACATCTGTTCCTTTACAGCCGGTATTCCTGATTAAGACAAATCTTCCGGTAGATGTTGAAAATGCTGTTGCTCAGATTATTACTCAGAGTGGTGAGATAAAGGATTGTACGATAATGGTAGATTCTACCGGGGCATTGCTTACAGTATCTACAGAGTACTGGCTTGAATATCAGACTTCTTACACATTGAAGATTGCAGGACTTGTTTCAACAATCAACCATTATGTGATGGAGAATGATTTTGAATGTGCTTTTGCAACTCAGAGTAAAGATGCACCACATGAGCTTGTCATTGAAGATAGCAAGACAGTTGATTTGAATACAAATGGTACTCATCAAATTCTTCCTGACCCGGCTTATGATGGTGTTGCAGAACTTATTGTGAGGGTTGATGTGCAGCCTAATCTTCAGGAAAAGACTGTTACTGAAAATGGTGAAGTTGTTGCTGATACGGGTTATGATGGACTTTCAAAAGTTACCGTTGATGTACCAATTGAAACCGGCAGAGCTGAAACCATTACTGAGAATGGAATCACAACAATTTCCCCGGCAAGTGGCTATGCTGCTATGGAAGATGTGGAAGTTACTGTTGCCGTTCCCGGTCCTAAACCTGAACAGACAAAATCAGTTACCATAGTTGAAAACGGAACAACCACGGTTGAGCCTGATGAGGGTAAGGTTTTAACATCAGTTGAAATTGAAACAGCACTTCCGATTGAAACAGGAAGAACTGAAACCATAACAGAAAACGGAACTACTACAATAAGTCCTGCAAGTGGAAAACTTGCTATGGAAGATGTAGAACTTACTGTTGCAGTACCTATTGAAACAGGTAGAACAGAAACTATAACTGAGAATGGAACAACTACAATTTCTCCAAGCACAGGTAATGTGGCAATGGAAGATGTGGAGGTTACTGTAGCCGTTCCGATTGAAACTGAAAGAACTGAAACATATGAACATAATGGAACTTATACAATCTCACCAAGTACAGGCAATGTTGCCATTGATGAAGTTGAAGTTACTGTAGATGTTCCGCTTGAGGCTAATAAAGAACAGACTATTGTTGTTCAAGATTATACAGCACCTGTTGAAATTACTCCAACAACAGGCAATGATGGTATGGAAAAGACAACCATAACCCTTACACTTCCACCAAGACTTTATTGTTGGACTAATCCTAACAACAATCATATGGGTTATACTACATTCCCTGATGCAGCCTCATCTACAGGAACAGCTTTTCAGAACGGACAGAATAACAAGAATGGTCCGCTTGTGAGAAAGACCATTGAGTTTAATGGAGAAAGATGGTTTGTACCACCTTATAATACAGACTTGTTTGAAAGATACCCTGATGGTGATATTGCTTGGACTTAATTTATATATTCTTATAGATGTGTTTTTTCACACCTCTAATTTGGATTGAACCACCTGTAGTTCCAATGCAGGTGGTTTTTTTTATTTTTATAATCTAAACGAACGGTTTAAGTAAACAGTCAAATCAAAATAAATATCATAATCATGGTGGCACAAGTGATTATGCTAAAAGTGGTATAAGTATAAATAATATAGATGGTGGTTTTGGTACAGATAGAAGTAATGATTGGGATTATGGTTGT
>JAFYHN010000082.1 GCA_017539165.1 Eubacterium sp. | reverse complement strand
TTTCTAAGTGTAGGAACACCCTTACCCTTAAGTTTAACTTTTGTATTTGTCTGAGTTCCAGGAGCTATATCATAACTGTAAGGACCATCGATAGTATTCAGCTGAACCTTTCCACCAAGCGCTGCCTGTGTAAATGAAATAGGTTCTGAAGAATAGATATCGTATGCCTGTCTCTGGAATACAGGATGTCTGTCCACGAGAACAGTTACAAGAAGATCTCCTCTTTCACCGCCATTGATACCAGGCTCACCCATCTCACGAAGTCTGATAGACTGTCCGTTATCAATACCTGCTGGAACCTTTATCTGAATCTTCTTCTTACTCTTTACGAAACCTGAACCGGCACAGTTAGAACACTTATACTTAATGATCTTACCACTACCGTTACAATCAGGACAAGTCTGAACTGTTCTTGCCATACCGAACAGAGACTGCTGTGTATACACAACCTGTCCTTTTCCACCACACTTTGTACAAGTTTCTGGTGGATGACCCGGCTGAGCACCACTACCTTTACATACAGGACACTCATCCTTAAGCGGAAGCTCTATCTCTGTCTGTGTACCGAAGATAGCCTCCTCAAATGTAACACGAACAGTAGTTCTGATATCTGCTCCCTTTACAGGACCATTTGACTGTCTTGTACGTGAGCCGCCACCGAACATATCACCGAAGATATCTCCAAAGATATCTCCCATGTCAGCAAAGTCGAATCCAAATCCACCGTCTCCACCACCATTCTGATCGAATGCAGCAAAGCCGAACTGATCGTACTTCTTACGATTATCCGGATCTGAAAGGATGGCATAAGCCTCGGATGCTTCCTTGAACTTAGCCTCTGCCTCTTTGTCTCCCGGATTAGCGTCTGGATGATATTTCTTGGCGAGAACTCTATATGCTTTCTTTAATTCATTATCTGTAGCATTCTTGGAAACTCCAAGAACCTCATAAAGATCTCTTCTTTCATCTGCCATAATCAGTCACCCTTTTGATTATACTTCTTTAAAATCACCATCAACAACGTCATCATCGCTGAAGTTAGGTGTTCCGGCACCTGTTCCTGCATTTGCACCAGGACCACTCTGCTCATAAAGCTTCTCAAACAGCTGCTGTGCTGATGACATAAGTGCATCCTTACCAGCTTTGAGCTTCTCGATATCATAATCTGAAAGGTTCTCTATATCTGTTTCATCAATTGTTGCTTTAAGTGAAGCAAGGTCATCTTCAACCTTCTTCTTGTCAGCTCCATCGAGCTTGTCTCCAACTTCCTGAAGAGCCTTCTCTGTCTGGAATACGATAGCATCAGCATCGTTACGTACTTCTACGCCTTCCTTACGCTTCTTATCTGCCTCTTCATACTCAGCAGCTTCCTTCATAGCTCTCTCGATATCCTCATCTGAAAGTGATGTTCCAGATGTGATTGTGATATGCTGCTCACGTCCTGTACCAAGATCCTTAGCAGAAACGTTAACGATACCATTTGCATCGATATCGAATGAAACTTCGATCTGAGGAACACCTCTACGAGCTGGAGCAATACCATCAAGACGGAATCTACCGAGTGACTTGTTATCCTTAGCAAACTCACGCTCACCCTGAACGATGTTGATATCAACTGCGTCCTGGTTATCCTGAGCTGTTGAGAATATCTGGCTCTTATGTGTAGGGATTGTTGTATTTCTCTCGATAAGGTGAGTAGCTATACCACCCATTGTCTCGATTGAAAGTGTAAGTGGTGTAACATCGAGAAGAAGGATATCGCCTGCACCAGCATCTCCGGCAAGCTTACCACCCTGGATACATGCACCGATAGCAACACACTCATCAGGGTTGATTCCCTGGAATGGATCCTTACCTGTGATGTGCTTAACTGCATCCTTAACTGCGATGATACGAGTAGAACCACCAACAAGGAGAACCTTGTCAATCTCATTTGCGCTAAGACCAGCATCTTCAAGAGCCTGGTTAACAGGTCCTCTTGTCTTCTCTACAAGGTCCGCTGTAAGTTCATCAAACTTAGCTCTTGTAAGATCCATATCGAAATGCTTAGGACCATCAGCTGTAGCTGTGATGAATGGAAGGTTGATATTTGTAACTGTCTGTGAAGAAAGCTCCTTCTTAGCCTTCTCAGCTGCTTCCTTAAGTCTCTGCATAGCCATCTTATCTGATGAAAGATCTACGCCTTCTTTCTTCTGGAAGTCTTCAAGCATATACTTAGTAATAGCATTATCGAAGTCATCACCACCGAGGAGGTTGTTACCAGCTGTAGCAAGAACCTCGATAACTCCTTCACCGATCTCAATGATAGATACATCGAATGTACCACCACCAAGGTCGTATACCATGATCTTCTGCTCTTTCTCGTTATCAAGACCATATGAAAGAGCTGCAGCTGTAGGCTCGTTAATGATACGCTTTACATCAAGACCAGCAATCTTACCAGCGTTCTTTGTAGCCTGTCTCTGTGAATCTGTGAAGTAAGCAGGAACTGTGATAACAGCCTCTGTAACCTTCTCACCAAGATAAGCTTCTGCATCAGCTTTAAGCTTCTGAAGAGTCATAGCTGAAATCTCTTCTGGTGAATATTTCTTGTCGTCTATCTCTACTTTATAATCAGAACCCATATGTCTCTTGATAGATGAAATAGTCTTGTCTGCATTTGTAACAGCCTGACGCTTAGCAGCATCACCGACTACTCTTTCACCTGACTTCAAGAATGCAACTACAGATGGTGTTGTACGTGAGCCTTCTGCGTTAGTGATAACGACTGGCTTTCCACCTTCCATAACGGCAACACACGAGTTTGTTGTACCTAAGTCAATACCTATAATTTTTCCCATTGTTATATATCCTCCTAAGAATTATCTAATTAAATGTAATCCTGTCACACATTACTTCGTAATGTATGACTTAGTCTAGCAACAAATCTGCCTTGCTTCGCAAGTCCTGTTTTGTTGCTTTGTAATCATGAAACATTACAAAGTAATGTTTCAATCAATTTGCCACCTTAACCATTGCGTGTCTGAGCACCTGGTCTTTAAACATGTAGCCCTTCTGCATTTCTTCTACAACTAAGTTATCACCGACTTCTGTATCCTCTACATGGATAACTGCGTTGTGATATGTTGGATCGAATTCACCGCCTACGGCATCCATCGGCTCAATACCCATATCCTTGAGCGTGTCCATAAGCTGCTTATATATCTTTTCGACACCTTCTTCAAAAGGAGTCTTATCTTCTTCAGTGATATTCTCAAGAGCTCTCTCAAGGTTATCGATAACCGGAAGAATCTTCTCAATTGCCTCCATCGCACCTTTATCACCCATCTGAGAATTCTCTTTCTCGTTACGAGCTCTCATGTTGTCAAACTCAGCAAGGAGTCTCGTATACTTTTCTTTATTGCCTTCAGCCAGTTCTTTCTGCTTCTCAAGCTCTGCCTGAATCGCTTTACCACCACGTCTGTTTTTCTTTGGTGTTGGTTTCGGTCTGGCTGCATCAGGATCAATCTCTGGTCCTATAGTGATTTCTTCTTCGATTTTAGCTGATGTTCCAGGAGTCTCTTCACCCTCGTTGAAAGTAATCTTCTGTTCAACCGGAACGATCTCCCCTTCTTTAATATTTCTCAGCTTGTCGCTCATACTTTTTTTAGCCATTTAGCTTTCACCCCTTTGGTCTTCTTTATTTCGGAAAATGTTATCTAGTTCATCCGTCAGAGTCTTTAAAGTACTCACAACCTTGCGATAATCCATTCGCTTCGGTCCTATGATACCTATGGTACCCTTTGCCCCTTCCGGAAGCTGATAAGTCGAAGTAATGATAGAACAGTCTTTCATGTTCTGTACGGGAGCTTCATCACCGATATAAATCTGAATGTTATGCTCTTCATCCTCAGACTTCAGAGTCTTGTCAGCCAGTTCATTCAGACCCGTCTGCTCCTCAAATGTTTCAAGCAGTGCCGTTGCCTTCGACATGTCACTAAGTTCCTGGAACTTAAGAATATTGGAAGCACCACTCGTGTAAATCTTCATTTCCTCGGCTTCTTTAACGGCATCGACTATGCCCTCAAATATTCTTTCGAGTATATCAGCGTACTCTCCAGCCTGTTTCTTCATAGTCTGCATGAGCTCAAGATTTATCTGCTCGACCGATATTCCCTGAAGAAATGTATTAAGAAGTATATTGAACTTCAACACTTCCTCATTCGACAGAGGTCTTGAAACCTTGATTAACTGGTTCTTGGCGATATTTTCGCCAACTACGATAACCGCAACCAGCTCTTCATCATCTACCTGTGAAAGCTGTATGAACTTGACCTGCTTGTTTCTCAACTGTGGCGTAGTAACCATTGTTGCATACTGTGTATTGTATGCCAGCACCTTCGCAACCTGCATGAGAAGCGATTCAAGCTTATCAACTCTCTCCAGAAGTGCACCCTGCTTCTTATCCGTTTCTTCTTTCTCCCCCATGACCTTGTCTACATAGAATCTGTAGCCCTTGTCCGTTGGAATACGTCCGGCAGAAGTGTGAGGTTGAACTATATATCCAAGCTCTTCGAGATCCGCCATCTCATTTCTGATAGTAGCAGAACTGAGGTTCAGATCAGAAAGCTTTGAAATAGTTCTCGAACCCACAGGCTCTCCTGTTTCCAGATAGTTGGAAATGATCACTCTGAGGATGGTCTGTTTTCTGGTGTCAAGATCGTATTCAAAGTCTTGTCCCATAATCTCACCATCCTTTATAAAATTTTTAATGTTATTAGCACTCAAAAACCACGAGTGCTAATTACTTCTATTAATGTACACCCTCTGAAATGCTATGTCAAGGAATTTTAATCAATTTTATAAGCATTTTTTATTAAAAATCACAAGAATTCTTCTACATTTTCTATAAATAGAAAATGGGACCGGATTTAAAGCCCGATCCCATAGGTAAAACTATGTCTGTTATTGATTTTTATCAAGAATAAAATCTGCAAGTATATAATTGCTGACATCTATCCCGTTGTCTGTAAGCCATACTCTGTCATCATCAAAGTTCATATAACCCGTACCGACATAATGATTTATTACCTCGCCGTATACCTCAAATATATCTCGTCCGAAACGGTTTCTGAACTCATGTCTGCTAACACCAGCCGTCATCCTGAGGCCGAGGAACATAAACTCTTCCATTCTAGCCTCTCTGTAGATTGTCTCCACATTTGTCCTGAGAATAGATGCTGCAGATTCATAAAGACGAACTCTGTCTGTATCCTTGGTAAGTTCCTCACGGATGTCCTCACATATTTCAATATAGTTATCCAGATTAGTTATATTAGAGAATCTTTCACCCTTAAAGAATGAAGAAGCACCAAGTCCAAGTCCGATATACTGTCCACCGGTCCAGTAAACTATATTGTGTCTGCTCTCATATCCTGGCTTCGAATAGTTTGAAAACTCATATCTGTTATATCCCGAGGTAGCCAGAACTTTCTTCGTCATGGCATACATGCTTCTGTCCATGTTCTCGTCCGGGATCATATCGATCAGATCTTTTCTATCGAAGAGTGGTGTTCCCTCTTCAACCTGAAGCGAGTATACGGAAATGTGCTCTGGTCCGAGCTCTGTCACCTTTGTAAGTGTATCAACCAGCGTATGTGTATCCTGACCAGGAAGCCCACTCATAATATCTACGCTGATATTTGCAAAACCAGCTCTTCTTGCAAATTCATATCCCTGAACGAAGTCCTCATAGTTATGAATTCTGCCAAGCATTTTGAGCATATTGTCATCAGCTGACTGAAGACCTATCGAGAGTCTGTTGATTCCGTATTCCTTATAACTGATCATATCGGTATACTTGATTGTTCCCGGATTAACCTCAAGAGTTATCTCTGGAAATCTGTCTACCTTAAAGATATGAAAAACAGTATCTAGTACCTTTCCTATCATAGCCTCATCCATGACAGAAGGTGTTCCACCACCGATATATATAGTCTTCACACTATATCTGTCGGCAAATGGTTTGTACATACGTATCTCACTCATAAGTGCATTTATATACTGAATCTGTTTAGCATTCGGTACATTTGCGTATGATAAAAAATCGCAATAAATGCATTTCCGTTTACAAAACGGAATATGAATATATAAACTAAGCGGTCTTTTCATAAACCCATCCCCCAAAACTTACAGCCCCAAAGCATTTACTGCTATAAGTTTTTCTATTCTTCATCCAATTTAAGGACTGACATGAATGCCTGCTGTGGAACATCAACAGATCCAACCTGACGCATTCTCTTCTTTCCTTCTTTCTGTTTCTCAAGAAGTTTCTTCTTTCTCGATATATCACCACCGTAACACTTGGCAAGGACATCTTTCCTCAGAGCTTTTATAGTCTCACGGGCGATGACCTTTCCACCGATAGCAGCCTGAATAGGAACCTCGAAGAGATGTCTTGGAATCTCTTTCTTGAGTTTCTCACACATCTTTCTTCCTCGCTCATATGCTGAATCCTGGAAAACGATAAATGAAAGTGCATCGATATTTTCTCTATTAATAAGGATATCAAGTTTAACAAGCTTGGATCTTGTATATCCTTTAAGTTCATAGTCAAATGAAGCATATCCTCTTGATCTGGATTTGAGAGCATCAAAGAAATCGTAAATGATCTCATTAAGTGGAAGTTCGTACTTAAGAAGCACTCTCGTCTCCTCAAGATATTCCATACTCTGATATATTCCTCTTCGCTCCTGGCAGAGTTTCATGATAGCTCCGGTAAATTCCGATGTAACCATTATCTCCGCATCAACCATAGGCTCTTCCATATATTCGATTTCTGATGGATCAGGAAGATTCGATGGATTGGTAAGCTCTATGATCTCACCGTCTGTTTTATGTACCTTATATACAACCGAAGGAGCTGTTGTAATGATATCAAGATTATATTCTCTCTGAAGTCTTTCCTGCACTACCTCAAGATGAAGAAGTCCAAGGAAACCGCATCTAAAACCAAATCCAAGAGCCACACTGGTCTCTGGTTCATAGAAAAGTGCTGCATCATTAAGCTGAAGCTTCTCAAGCGCTTCTTTAAGCTCCTGATACTTTGCACCATCCTCTGGA
The DNA here is from genome assembly GCA_017539165.1 of Eubacterium sp. Classification (GTDB taxonomy): domain Bacteria; phylum Bacillota; class Clostridia; order Lachnospirales; family Lachnospiraceae; genus Eubacterium_Q. Next base: position 26,998 of record JAFYHN010000082.1, on the reverse strand, counting down.
TAGATTCCACAGTAAACCATCGGACGAGCTTTCTTATATCCAGGAAGTGCCTCTTCACACATGTTATCAGCATCTGTAACTGTGTCACCTACTTCAGTATCTCTTACATTTTTAAGAGACGCTGTTATATATCCAACCATTCCTGCACTGATCTCTTCCTGCGGAATAAACTGTCCCGCTCCGAAGATTCCAACTTCAACGACATCAGCCTCTGCTCCCGTCTCCATCATATGGATACGTGAACCTTTTCTGATATTTCCATCAAATACTCGGCAGAATATGATAACACCCTTATACGAATCATAAAGACTGTCGAATATCAAAGCCTTAAAAGGCTTATCGTTGTCTCCTGTAGGAGCCGGTATCTTCTCAACTATCGCTTCGAGAACTGCTTCGATGTTGATTCCACTCTTAGCTGAGATAAGCGGTGCATCATCGGCGATAATTCCGATAACGTCTTCAATCTCATTCTTAACCCTCTCAGGTTCAGCCGAAGGAAGATCTATCTTATTAATAACCGGGAAAACTTCCAGATTATGATCTATCGCCATATATACATTCGCAAGAGTCTGAGCCTCAACACCCTGAGCAGCATCTACTACGAGGACCGCTCCCTCACAAGCAGCAAGCGCACGAGAAACCTCATAGTTAAAATCCACGTGTCCCGGAGTATCGATCAGGTTTAAAATGTACTCCTCACCGTCCTTTGCCTTATAAATGATACGAACAGCCTGCGACTTTATCGTGATTCCTCTCTCACGCTCGATATCCATGTTGTCGAGGACCTGTGCCTGCATCTCACGTTCGGTAAGTGTACCCGTCATCTCAATGATACGATCTGCAAGTGTTGACTTACCATGATCAATATGAGCAATAATGCAGAAATTTCTTATCTTTTTTTGATCCAAATGTGACATATCTATTCCAATCTTTCTTTTAGTTCTTTTTTATGCGCCGTTCTTTTTCTTCGGGTATACTTGGCGCTTGATGGCATTTCTGCCAATATGATAGCCGCAAACATGATCAGGCATCCCATCGTTTCATCAACGGTGAGCTCCTGATGGAGAATAACAAATCCCGATATAGCGGACACAACGGATTCAAGACTCATGATAAGTGACGCAACCGTCGGATTAACTTCATTCTGTCCGACTATCTGAAGTGTATATGCAACTCCACATGCCATAAAACCAGAATAACATAGTGCCGGAAGCGCAGCCTTGATCAGTTCCACTCTTGGTATCATATCGTATATACAGACATCAACTGGAACCACGAAAAACGCGCTTACCACGGCAGCTGTAAAAAACTGAGTCGATGACATCACTACTCCGTCAACACCTTTTGAATTAGCATAATCTACATATACAATATGAAATGAAAAAAGCAGCGAACATATCAGAAGCTCTAAATCTGACATTTCAAATCTATAATTCCCACTTCTTCCAATGCAGAGGAAATACAGACCGATAACTGCCAGAAGAACGCTCAGCCATATAACCGGTGATGTTTTCTTTCTCATGAATATTCCGAGTATCGGAACAAGAATGATATATAGCGCTGTGATAAATCCGGCTTTTCCTGCAGAAGCTTTAAGCATGGCCATCTGCTGAAAGTTACTTGCAGCACACAGAATTATACCACAACCCAAACCATACTTGATAGAAAGCATCAGATCCGCAGGCTTTTCCTGTTTTTTCCTTAAAAATATAATAACCGGGATCAGTACAGTTCCACCTAATACATATCTTATAACACTAAATGTGAAAGGTCCTATATATTCCATTCCTGCTGACTGTGCAACAAATGAGGTTCCCCAGATGATAGCTGTCAGAAACAGGAGTATTGTATTTCTAAAAACTAGTTTTTCTCTTTTTTTTCTATCACTCATAACAGCTAATAATCTATAATAGAATCCGAAAAAAATCAAGAAAAAAGAATCCTCTGACACATCTCTGCATCAGAGGACCCTGTAATTGCTTAATATATAGTGAGACATTTACCGAATTTCTTAATACTGATACTTGTTAAGTGCATATATTGCAAGTACAAATGCCAGACCGATAAGCATATCGGAATCAACTGCAAAATCAAGTATATATGTCTGACACATATTCAGTGCCTGACCAGGAATAAGATACTGCTGGCTAGACACCTTGATAACCTCAAGAGTACCACCGTATACTACATACTGCCATATAACAGCATCACCTTCGATCTCCCATCCCTCTTCGTAATCTATACGATATCTCTGATGAGAAGTTCTGTTATCACGTTCGACAGATCCGAACTTATCTCTGGCAGCAAATTCAAATGCAACACCATCACGTGTATACTTCTCCTGCACATATCCGCATTCATTTATTGTATCAGCAAGAAATAGCTTGATACGATGACCTGTTGCGATAAAGTCATCCCTTGTATAATAAACTTCCTTACCTCTTTCGTTAAATATCTTTACAGAATCGTATTCTTCCAAGTCCTGAGCTTTAATAAATAGTTTTGGCATATTCCTGTCCCCTTCTGATTAAACGTTCCAAACAAACGTAATACTATGAAACATTATAACCAAATATTTCCTTATAAGCAATCTGAATTTTAGACCATACTATTTCTAACCGACAACCATGACCGTAGCTGCCTGTCCTTTCTTCCTAAATACTTTCCTGTAATCATTAACTTTAGCTTTCGGAACCTTTATAACAGCATCTTTTCTGATTCCCTTCAAAGCATTACTTCCGACACTCTTAAGCTTCTTCGTCTTCACTGTTATATTCTTCAGAGCACTGCATCCGTAAAATGCCCGCTTACCGATAGTTTTAACTTCCACCGGAATCACGATACTGGTCAGTTTCTTACAGCCACTAAAAGCGTCATTCGGTATAGCAGTAATTCCTTTACCCAGCGTAGCCTGAGTAAGTGAAGTACAGTTCTGGAACGCACCTACTCCAATTGATGTAACTATATTCGGAACTTTGACTTTCTTAAGCTTCTTACAACCATAAAATGCATTTTTACCAATCTTCGTTACAGTTGCAGGAATTGTAACAGTAGTAAGCTGATTCTTTCCTTTAAATGCATTAGCGCTTATCTCAGTTACTGCATAAGTAACACCATCAACATAGATATTCTTTGGAATACTGAACTTCTTTACCTTAGCATCATTCGGCTTTACAATACTGACCTCTCCGGATTTCGACTTGGTTCCGACAACCAGAACCTTATAAGTTGCCTTCGAATTTGAATCAACAATATTATCTCCAACCTTAAGTAATTTCTTTGGCTTCTCTTCGTTCTTCTTTAATTTATCCAGGGCAGACTCAACATCTGTCAGCTTTTTAAGGACATCTGCACTTATAAGCTTTTTCTGATCAGCGGTCAATGCATTATATGCAGTTCTTGCAGCCTTAATATTCGCTTCATCCGTAGTCTTGACTGATGTAGCAGCTGGAAGTGCATTTATAAGCTTATTTACTTTTTCTGCCGCCAGCTTATCATCCGTTGCCTTCTGTTCTGCATCTTTAGCATTCTTTTCAATATCCTTTATTGTTGCTTCTGCATCGGTCAGTTTCTTAAGTACATCTTTACCAACTACTGCCTTCTCGAAATCCTTCAGAACATCATAAGATTTTCTGATTGATTCAATATTTGCTTTATCAGTTATTTTGATCTTATCTTTGTCAGGAAGCGCATTGATACCATCTATCAGACCCTTGATATTTAGCGGAATTACAATCTCCCACTCAAGACTGGTCAGTTCCTCTGGAATCTGTCTAGGTAGTTTGTATTCTGTCTTATAATCATCCTTAATCTTAAGCTCAGCCTTAGCAGTGTACTTACCTATATCGGTCTTCTTATTATCTGTATAAGTTACGTCAATAAACTTAGCTGATTCCTCATCAAAGCCAGTGAGTTCAACACCTTTTTCTTCATTATCAAATATGAACGGTTCTTCATAATTCCAGCTAACATCGTTACCTATTTCAATCAGCTCTCTAGGATCTTCTGGAATTTCAATTGCGAAAGTATCTTTTCCATCCCAACCATCTCCTCTTGGAACATATGTAGAATCATTTTTCTCATATTCTATACATTTGTATGTAACTTCAAATTCTATTCTATTAGCTCCGATTTCCCTATCAACATGAACCGAAGCACTAGAACCGTCAGCACTTATCATACATTTAAAATACTTATCAATGCCATTATCAGCTTTTATTCCAGTAATCGTAGCCTTATTATATGAATTCTCACCCATACCTGAGCCATCAAACGTCGCAATATAGAAATCCTCTTCATCTACAGGCTGCATAACTGCTGTAAATAAATCATCACTTAATATCTCATAGTCTTTTTCATTATATGTACCTTCTTTATTAGCAAATGCCACCTCAACGAAAGCAACTCTGACTGTTACATACTCATCGCCATAGTAAACCCTATATATTCCAGGATTTTTGAAATATAACTCAAAGATACCATCAAGATCAGATCCGTCTTTATTAGCAAATTTTATATAAGCTTCTTCAGGATCAACATTATTGCCTTCAATATCTGTAATCTCGAATTTAGCAAGGTTAATATCAGTAGCCGCAATCGGCTCCACTACCTTCTCACCCTCATCATTTATAGAAATATTAGCAAACGTTCTCCATTCATGACAGCGCACATTCACATGAATCTGTTCCTGATAATCCTTCGGATTAGTACTGCATACATCATTATTGCCCGGCCATCCAACAGCAAAACCGTCAGCCGCCTTCATAAAATGGAAGTCTTTCTGTTCATGTCCATTATCTTTCCAGTTTAAAGTAATCCTATAATATGCTTCCTCCATATCATCAGTTATTACTATTTCATCCAAAACATTATTATTTATAAGTTCAGAAGCTTTATAATTTTTGACATTTTCCTCCTCAAAGCTAGGACTACTTACAGTTATACTATCTAGTTTATTCTTTAACTGCCATTCATTTATATTATGACAAAGATAATAAGTATCTCCCTTTTCATATATGTATTCTTCAGCTCCAGAATTCACTATATTCAGATCAGATGGAACATTGCTTGAATAAAATGCTATATCCGGGAGTTTTGAGAAAATATAAGCAGAATATTCACCATCGTCAGTGGTATATGTAACTTTATACTGGCCGCATACAGATGTTTTAAATTTATATATACCATTACCAATTTCAGAAATAGATGCATTATCATCAACAGGTTTACCGGCTTTATCTGTAAGTGAAAGAGTTCCAGTGATAGGGGTAACGCTATCTCCATTTTCGGATTCTGTAAACATTCCCATCGCAACACGATGTTCCCAACAGATATCTAGATCTTTCGTTTTATCAAATTTGCTTAAATCTTCCGGGAAGGACTCTCCATCTAACCAGCCTATCATTAGACCTGATCTTTTCTCTTTAATATTTATATAGAAATCATCCCATCCATCATCTAAATACTGGTCAGAATATCCGTTTCCCTTCCATTCGAGTTTCTTCTTAACAAGTCTTGTCATAAGGCCGCATCCATCATAAGTTTCTCCCAGTGTGACCTTATAAACCTCATATTCACCTATATTTTCTTGTATTTTTTCAATCAAAGCATAATCAGAATCTTCAATAGGTTCTAATACATCTATATTCTTCTCGTCATCGTGATAGTTTTTACATAGAACAAATCCATTTGATTCAATAGCTGCATTATAATTTCTACCATTTCCATCTTGTCGTTCTTCAGTCTGGCCATTACCATAAGCATACTTTCTTATTACTGTTCCTTTATCGTCTTTTTCCTGTATTGGTCTGAAAGCAAAGTAGAATGTTCTATTATTCTCATCATATTCAAAATTCTCGTCTTTATTTGGGTTTATGATGTTTTTCATAGCATTCCCAGATTCTGGCTTATCTGTATAATATGCTCCTGCAGGATCATCTACATATATAGTGACAAACATAGGATCAGAATCGTTTTTGTATTTGATTCTATATTCACCTGGCTCTTCGATTCTTAATCTATAAACACCAGGTTGAGTCTTCTTTTCTATATCCTTTTGTTGTTTATCATCCCAGGATTCATATGTATTATTTAAATGCGCCACATCAGATGAAACTGTTGTTTCTTCGCCATCAACTATTCTAACTATATCAAGTTTAGATATGTCTGTTATAGGCGTTATAATATTCTGCCCGTCTATCTCTGCAGCAATTCCAAGACAAATACCTGTATCCCAGAATGTGACTGCACTGCTTTGCTTAGAAAAATCATTAACATCCTGTCGAAAATCATCTTCATACCAGCAGCCAGAAACAAGCATTCCTTCACGGCTTTTCAGTACATTAATTCGAGTATTAAAACGATAACAGTCATCAGGATTGTCTTTTCTTTCAAATTCTATATCGATACATATAGCATCACCTAATTCGTAATCAACCAGATTATCGACTACGAGTTCACATATCGGATCACCAGAGTTTTTTCCTTTTTCCCAAGTATATTTGTCTTTTCCTAGTTCAGAAGCAAAATTAATCTCTACTTTTTTAACTTCATACTCATCATCAAAAGATCTAGGAATGATGTAATACTTCGTGCCTTCTTTTATAATCAATCTGTCCCATTCAGAACATACAAGAGTATCTTCTGAAGGTTCTGCCGAAGTATAAATACCCGCTCTTGTTAATGAAACATTCAATGTGACAGTTGCGTTGTCCTGAACACCTTCAGCCTTTATTGTATATGTTCCAGATGTCGAAATATCAAAATCATATAGACCGTCTACTTCGTTATCATTGTCTTTTGATTTATTTATTGTAACTGCTTTATTATCGCATGTCAGAGTACCCGTAAATGGCTTGACAACAGAATCACCTGCTTCATCCTCATCCATCATTGCTACACTAAGTCTTCTATGTGTCTTAACAGGCACTTCATTAAATATTTTGCAGTAATCATCAGGGGTATCACGGAATCTGCCATTATCATCCCAACAAACTACAAGCCCCGAGAACTTAGGTTGAAAATCTATACCCCTTCCATCATATTCAGGAGCACCATCCTTTTCCCACTTAATAGTCGACTTAAGATCAACATGTTTCCAATCTATTATCCCCGATGGAATGGTAATCTTCCATGTTCTGTCATTTATTTTAGATTCACTAAATTCTTCAGGTACATCAACAGAAAATTCAAACTCTTCAGGCTCAACATCATGAATCTCACCTTTATCATCAGTCCATGTTCCCAGATTCAAATGAGCATAGAAAGTAGACTCCTTAGAAGAAGAGAAACGAATTCTTCCATCTTCCACTGGAATTAAATCCTTCAATTCACAGTCCTCAGAACTATAGATGCCATACTTAGGCATATTAACACGAATTGTTGCAGAAGCTTCTCCATATTCAATCGTATATTCTCCGCAATTATCAATCCTGAGATTGAAGAATCCTTCATCAGGTACAATATCTTCACCAGTCTCATCATCTCTTCCAGATATAAAAGGAGATATATCATAATCAGCTTCATCACCATTCTTATACTTTATGGTTATACTGTCTAATTGCTTTGCTTTAACCGCATCATTAATAGACGTACCGATATAAATATGGATATTCTCTTTAACATCCATATCAAACTCATCTGAATAAGCTGCTTCATCTTCAGGTTTGTTTGGTTTATTCTCTCCTTCATTCCATCCATCTTCTCGAGCCAAAACAAGCTTTGGCTCAGACGCTTGAACCGGCACCCCAGAAAACGTTCCGATGATCATGCCGACGGAAACCAGAAGAGACAGCAACATTCTTCTTATCTTCATCCCTTTACCTCCTCACAACTCACTAACAAACATCAGTTTCATTCTGCTGCTTTTGCCTCAATATTTTGTGCATTTTTAACAAAAGCATAACCCATTAGTCGCCAATATAAGTAAATTTTACTATCACACATTTATGATTGTCAAGCAATAAGTGAACCAACGTTACCCTTGTAAAAAACATATATGATCTATTAATAAATCATGCAAAAAAAGTGGAATCCTGAGCATATTTACAACTCTGAATTCCACTTTTTGTTATATATAATAATACATTTTTACATCTATAAGCTATGCGCCTATCGCAGCAGCCTCTGAAACAAGTGCTTTTATATTGTCAAAAGCACCTTCTTTGATCATATCACCCTTGACCATCCAGCTTCCACCGCAGCAGAAGATTCTGTCTGACTTAAGGTAATCCACAACGTTCTTAGTATTGATTCCACCAGTTGGCATGAACTTTATTCCTGGGAAAGCTGCGCCTACGGCATTTATCATATTGAGGCCCCCTGCATTCTCTGCCGGGAAGAACTTTACGTGGTCCAGTCCCATCTTGACAGCCTGTATCAGTTCACTAGGTGTCTGTATTCCTGGACAAACCGGAATATCCTTATCAATACAGTACTGAACTATCTCAGGATCAAATCCCGGAGATACGATGAACTTTGCACCTGCTGCAACTGCCTTATCAACCTGTTCCTTAGTTATGACTGTACCAGCTCCGACCAACATATCCGGATAGTTTTCAGCCATTATCCTTATTGATTCTTCTGCCGCCTCTGTTCTAAATGTTACCTCAGCAGCCGGAAGTCCACCTTCCATAAGTGCCTTTCCTAGAGGAAGTGCATCTTTAGTGTCATTTAATACAACTACGGGTATTATTCTGATTTCTGAGAATCTCTTAAATACCTCTTCTGTCTTCTTGCTATTCATTTTTATAATAACTCCTAATCTTCACAAATTATCTTTTTACTCTGGCTCCTGCACCACTCATTATGCCTTCAACTTCTGATCTGCTTGCCATCGTTGTGTCACCAGGTGTTGTCATAGCAAGTGCGCCATGAGCTGCACCATAGTTAACAGCCTTCTCTGGATCCCCTGTTTCCATAAGGCCAAATACGAGACCTGAGGCAAATGAATCACCACCGCCTACTCTGTCCATGATTTCAAGACCATCATACTGTGCAGCCTTATATATCTCTCCGTCTGCCCAGCATATAGCACTCCAATCATTTACAGTAGCTGTCTTTACAGTTCTAAGTGTAGTTGCAACGACCTTAAAGTTCGGATAAGTCTTTGCAGCTTCATTTATCATCTTCTTATAACCGTCAAGATTAAGCTCTTTCAGATTCTCGTCATTTCCTTCTATCTCAAATCCAAGACAAGCTGTGAAGTCTTCTTCATTTCCAATCATTACATCAACGTACTTAGCGATCTCCTTATTGACTTCCTGTGCCTTAGCCTGACCGCCGATAGCACTCCACATTGAAGGACGGTAATTCAGATCATATGAAACTATAGTTCCGTATTTTTTCGCTGTCTTGATAGCTTCAATGACAGTCTCTGAACTCTGCTCAGAAAGAGCTGCATATATTCCACCTGTATGAAGCCATCTTACTCCAAGCTCACCAAATATATATTCAAAATCAAAATCAGCAGGAGTTGCTTTAGATATTGCTGTATTGGCTCTATCAGAGCAACCTATAGCACCTCTTATGCCGAAACCACGCTCTGTAAAGTTGAGTCCGTTTCTGCATACTCTTCCGATTCCGTCTGTCTTCATCCATTTGATAAGAGAAGTATCAACTCCGCCCTGAAGTATGAAGTCCTCCATAAGCTTTCCTACTTCGTTATCGGCAAATGCAGTTATAACTGCTGTCTTAAGCCCAAAGCATCTTCTGAGACCACGGATGACATTATACTCTCCGCCACCTTCCCATGCTCTGAAGCTTCTTGCGGTTCTTATTCTGCCTTCACCCGGGTCAAGTCTCAGCATAACTTCTCCAAGACTAACCGCATCAAATGTACACTCTTCCTTCTTTCTTAAATTCAGTTCCATTTCATCCTCCTGTTGGTTCATTTATTGTCTAAAAGCCGTTCAAAAGCTCGTTGTTTCTCTTTTTACTAGTTCGCAGTCAAATATCTGTTTATGAGAGACTTTCTTCTCTCCCTGCAGAACCGCTATAAGTCTGTCCACAGTATTCTTCGATACCAGCTCGACTTTATTATCTATAGAGGTAAGCTCTGGTGTGGTACATATACATAGCGAAGAGTTATTATAGCCTATAATGCTCACATCATCAGGAACACGCTTTCCCTTCTGAAGCATATACTTTAAAGCACCGATAGCCATAGCGTCATCCGTGGATACGATCGCATCGACATCCATCTTATCGTATTCTTCCATCATTCTTCGAACGATATCGACATCATTCTGGATGAATACTTCCAAATCCTTATCTGGTGTAAGTCCCGCCGCCTTAAGCGCATCGTAATAACCCTTTTTCTTCTGTTTTGCACTGTAAGACCTTGAATCTGTCATGAACAGGATTCGCTTCCTGCCGCTTTCAATCAGACCTGTCGTTGCCTCAAATATAGCCTGTCTGTCATTTGTAGCAGTACAGAATATATTATCACCCTTCACAAGTCCATTTATCAGAAATACAGGAACCTCTTCCGAAGCTCTCTTGATATAATCTGTATTATGAGTCTTTTCATCTGATCCGGCATAGGTTGAACCAACCAGTATAAGTGCATCTGTTTTCTTCGATAAAAGCATCTGAAGATGTGACTCCTTCTGCGCAGCCTGATAACCGCTGCAGCTCAGGATACACTCATATCCTCTCTCATGCAGGGACTGTTCCAGATAGAAAACGGCATTTGCCATATACATATCTGAGATGGACGGAACCAAGATACCTATTGTATGCATCGTATTCAGACCAAGTCCCTGGGCAAATGCATTCGGCGTGTAACCGTACTCATCTATAATATCAAGAACTCTCTTTCTAGTTTTCTCACTGACCTTAGGACTTCCATTAACAACTCTTGAAACTGTTGCGATAGAAACCCCGGCCATTTTGGCTATATCATATATATTCATACCAAACCTCATAACATTGTGTAAGTGCTTACATATTTGTCATAATAAATCTTTATTCTCAAAAAATCAAGTAGAAAAAATCCAGTAAATAAACAACTTGACAAGTTTATCAGACAAATGATACAAATAAATGTAAGTGCTTACAAAAATAGTGAGGGTTATCCCGAAGGAGGATGTAATATGAATACATTTCTGGGCGAAGATTTTATGCTGAAGAATCCGACAGCTGTCAGACTCTTCTACTCTTATGCAGAGAATCTGCCTATTATTGATTATCACTGTCATTTATCACCCAGAGAAATATATGAAAATAAAAGATTTGATAACATTTCAGAGATCTGGCTCGGCGGCAAACAGCCAGATGGAACATACAGTGGAGACCATTACAAGTGGCGTCTTATGAGGTCTAACGGAATAGATGAGAATCTTATTACAGGAAATGTCGATCCTTACGAGAAATTTCTCAGATTCACTGATACTCTCGAACTCTCCATCGGTAATCCGATGTATCACTGGAGCAATCTCGAGCTGAAGAAGTATTTTGGAATAAATGAGGCTCTGACTTCAGATAATGCCAAAGCCGTATGGGATAAAACTTCTGACATTCTGCAAAATGATCCTTCATACACAGTCCGTGGAATCATTGAGAAGTCAAATGTTTCATTTGTCGGAACAACAGATGACCCTGTCGACAGCCTCGAGTGGCATGATAAGATAGCCGCTGATCCTGATGTGAAGTTTGAGGTAAGACCTTCTTTCAGGCCAGATAAAGCCATCAATATAAATAAAGATGGATTCAGAGAATATATCCAACAGCTTGCAGGATCAGTTGGTGAAACATCTCTCGAAACTGCAGTTGATGTTGTAGATGCATTGGAGAAGAGACTACTATTCTTTAAAGAAAAAGGCTGCAAAGCAAGCGATCACGGACTTGATTACATTCCATTTTCACGTTGCTCTGAAGAAGAAGCTGATACAGTTTTCAAGAAAGCAATGAATGGAGAAAAACTCTCAAATGAAGAGATCGATAAGTACCAGACTTTTATACTTCTCAGACTCGGTAAGATATATCACCGAGAGAATATAGTTATGGAACTACATTATTCGGTTACTAGAAATGTAAATGAACAAAAGTTCAAAACTGTCGGACCAGATACAGGTTATGACATCATTGCGAAGAGTTCCTGCGGAATAGAACTGGCAAGATTACTTTCTGAACTGGATAAAACAGATGAACTCCCTAAGACTATCATCTTCTCTCTCGACCACAGTGACTTCAATCTTATTGGATCCTGTATTGGGGCATTCCAGTCACCTGAGATAGCCGGAAAGATTCAAATGGGAGCTGCATGGTGGTTCCTCGATTCAAAGGATGGCATGGAGGAACAGATGCGTTCATGTGCAAGTCTCAGTATACTAGGAAACTTCGTTGGTATGCTGACTGATTCGAGATCATTTCTATCCTATGCACGCCATGATTACTTCAGAAGAATCATGTGCAATCTGATAGGCGAATGGGTTGAATACGGCGAATATCCTAACAACGAAAACTCACTCAAGAAGATTGTTGAAGGAATCTCCTACTACAACGCAAAGAGATACTTTGGTATATAACCTCTTAGTTTACATAATATTTACCTGATTAAAAAAGTATGACAGTTGAAATCTGATTTCAACTGTCATACTTTTTCAACTGTCATATTTAGAACAATATAAAATATACTAATGAAGTACTAGTTCGCAACCACGACTGACGCTGGTCTTAGAACCTTGCCTTTATAGACGTATCCTGCCTGCATAACCTGCTTAACGATATTGTCCGGCAGATCAACATCTGTTACATGCGCTACTGCTGTCTGGAAATTGTAATCAAATGGCTCACCTTCGCCATGTATGATCTCAACTCCATTCTTCTTAAGTATCTCAACAGCATTATTATATGACTGAACGATACCCTGTGTATACGGACTGTCATCATCCTTTGCATAGTTTGCAGCATACTCCAGATTGTCGATTATCGGAAGCATCTTCGTGATAAATCCAGGAACATCTTCCTCTTTCTCCTCCAGAGCATCATCCTGTGCAGAAGCTTCGAGTACATTTATCACATACTCACTTCTACTTTGAATATCGACAAATGTCAGCGTTAATTTCTTGTCATCGTCAACCTCGATCTTAACAGTCGAAGCCTTCTTGTAGAATTCCTCGAGCTTATCTTTAGATACATGAATATCCGAAACAAGCACGAATTCCTTCTTCCTGTATTCGAAAAGCTTAATCTCGTTAAATGAACGAACAGGCTCAGGGAACTTGTTGATCTCAATCGTTTTCTTAATCGGAACGACTGTCTCCGAATCAAGCAGCGGATACATCTCTCCGTTCACCGATAGAATAAGCTCGTATGGTGAAGCCGAATCGATAGCTGCGAGTCCCTGGAAAGCCGTTCTTCCTTCGAGCTTACCGCATATGAATCCGATTCCCTCGATAACGCACTGATTATCTATAGCTTTAAGTTCGATGTTCTTGTTGATAAATGTACCTGAAGACTTGATATAATTCTTCAGAGCAAAATCAAAGTCGAGACTTCGCTCCATAGTTCCAGAACATATCACATAATCAGCTGCAGTCGCATCAAATATCTTATCACTGTATGAATGGATAAACTCACTCTTTCCGAGAGACGATCCATTCCATCTTCCAGCGAAGTAGGTATCAAGTTTCTCAACTATCCCCTGTTCCAGATAATATTCAGATATTCCAAGCTTTGCAGGAGAAACAAATGCCATAAGGGCATTTCCACCAAGACCGTATTCAACATATGAGAAGTAAGCCATGGCTAATGTCTCGGTTACTGTTCTCACAACATTAACCCCGAATTCACGAGCCGCAGAATATATCCCCTGAATCTCCTTCAGCCCCATATCGTCAGAAATCGCAATGACGAGCGAGTAGTTGCTTATCCCTGCTTTCTCCTTGAGAAATTCATCGATAACCTCAAATGCCTTCTTAAGTGCATATTCATTTGCGGCTATATCGAGACGTTTGATATCTGAAGGAAGATTAACTTCAGCTACACTTACAGACTCTGCGTCACAGAAGCAAAGTCGTGCAATTCTGTTCCAAAAATGTACCCCAATAATTGTTCCCATAACCAGATCTCCATATCAGCAATATTTTGTGTAAACCTAGTTAGGAGTATACCACATTTAGATATATTTGTCACTTTCAAATAAAAACCGTGCAAATCCGATCAAAAACTTCGCGTAGCGATAACATCCACACCTGTGTCAGCAACGTTTTTAATAAGGACATCGCCTGTCTTTACCGGAAGCTCAACCTTTGCCTTTTTAATAGCGTCCATGCATTCAAATATCTTACCCTTCGGGATTGGATCTTTTGTTTTAACTGGAACACTAACGTTCTGCATAGTCCTGACTGTCGAGGTAACCATTCTTGTAGGAGCAGTAACTTCGGAAACCGCATATTCCTTTCCTCTGTTACACGTATTTCCTGAAACTGAGATCACTTCATTCGTGTCAGATAATTCTACATTCAGATTACATCCCATAGGGCAGCATATACATACAAATTCTTTATTCATAGTAAACACCCTTCTACACTATTCTCTAATCATATCCAACAAGCACATGCTAATCTGCTTCAACGGATACAGTTATATCGCCTTCAGCTTCACGAAGAAGACTCTCCTTGATCAGCACATCCTGCATCTCACTTGGAATAAGTACCATCGTCTTTCTTCTCATAAGTTCACGCTCGCCGCTCCTGACGACGATGGAATACTTCTTATAAACTCCCGTAACCCTGAACTTAATATGAAGGTCAGAGATGTTGTCTCTGTGAAATGTATTCGGCACCGTATATCTGACTCCATTTCCTGGAACAAAACGGCTTATATCCTCAGAAGACTTATCATCAGATCTTCCTATTCCTTTCATGACATAGTCTGCCGCTCCCTCTCCAGCAAGCTTTGCTTCAGCAGAAACAAAGTCTACAAGATCATGAACATGGAGGACATTTCCGCACGCAAATATTCCGTCCATGTCTGTCTCAAGCTTTTCATCAACGAGCGGTCCGTTGGTCAGCGGATTGATGTCGACACCGCAGCTTCTTGAGAGTTCATTTTCGGGAATAAGACCACATGAAAGAAGAAGCGTATCACACGGATAGAAAACTTCTGTTCCCGGTATCGGCTTACCGCCGTCAACTTCAGCAACAACAACACCCTCGAGTTTTTCTTTACCTTTTATATCAACGATCGTGTGACTAAGAAGAAGCGGAATCCCATAATCCTCGAGACACTGAACTATATTCCTGTTAAGACCATTTGAATATGGCATGAGTTCGAATACTGCAGCCACATGTGCACCTTCAAGAGTCATTCTTCTGGCCATGATAAGACCTATATCACCAGAGCCAAGGATCACAACTTCCTTACCTGGCATCACTCCATCAATATTGATAAGACGCTGAGCAGTACCGGCAGTATAGATGCCCTGAGGCCTGAAGCCCGGAATTCCAAGAGCACCTCTCGGTCTTTCACGACAGCCCATGGCAAGAACAACTGACTGAGCCTTAACCTCTTCCACTCCACGCTCCGGACTGAGTATTGTCACAATCTTATCGTCACTTATATCAAGAACCATCGTTCCCGTTTCATAAGGTATGCCAAGTTCGCACACCTTGTTATAATATCTCTCTGCATACTCCGGACCGGTCAGTTCTTCTTTAAATGTATGAAGACCGAATCCGTTATGAATACACTGATTCAGAATGCCCCCCAGCACCTGATCACGTTCGAATATGATTATATTCTCAAGTCCTTTTTCTCTTGCCGCAACAGCCGCAGCCATTCCTGCAGGTCCACCGCCGACAACTATCAGATCAAATTCTCTCATACGACCACCTCAGTTTTTCTCAATCTGTTCCATTGGGATTCCCAATTCCTCACTAAGTATCATCATAACCTTAGGAGTACAGAATCCCGCCTGACAACGTCCCATACCTGCTCTTGTGCGCCGCTTTACGCCATCCAGCGTCCTCGCACCAAGTGGTCTCTTGATTGCATCTCTTATCTCACCCTCCGTCACACTCTCGCATCTGCAGACTATGCTTCCATAGGATGAATCCTTCTTTATAAGTTCATTCTGCTCTGTCTTGGAAAGCGAAGCAAAATGTACCAATCCTTCTCTTTTATCTATAAAGCCTTCTTTCTCAGCCGGCATACTTCCTTTTAGCTTTTTATAAATATCACCAACTATCTCCGCTACATATTCTCCGATAGCCGGGGCACTCGTAAGTCCGGGAGATTCAATTCCTGCAACATCTATAAATCCAGCGACCTCCGACTCTTCTATTATGAAGTCGTCTGTCTCTCCTGTAGCACGAAGTCCGGAAAAACTGGTGATTGCTTTATTGAACGGAATATTCGGAACCGATAGAGATGCTTTCTCTTTTAATACAGCAAGAATCTCTGAAGTGGTAGCCGTATTCTCCTTATCTTCCAGATTCTCCGCTGAAGGTCCTACGAGAAGATTCCCATGTACCGTAGGGGTAACCAGAACTCCTTTGCCCAACTTTGTCGGAAGCTGGAATATAGTTCTACTGACAGTGTCTCCTACTTCTTTATCAAGAAGATGATACTCTCCTTTTCTTGCAGTTATACTGATCCTTGAAGAACATATCATATTGTGGATTGCATCCGCATATACACCGGCTGCATTTATAATGATACTTCCATCATAAGTTGCAGGTGAACCCGTCTTAGTGCCGGATGTTTCAACCTCGAATCCGTCTGCCGTCTTTTTTATTCCAGTGACAGCTGTATCAAATATAAACTCTGTTCCATTTATATAGGCCGCTTCACCAAATGCGATTGTCATCTCAAAAGGACATACCACACCCGACGTCTCAGCCAGAAGGGCAGCCACAACATTATCGCTTAGCGCCGGCTCAAGAGCCTTGGCCTCATCACCTGAGATAATACTGATACCCTTAACTCCGTTCCTTACGCCTCTGTTATACAGTTCACGAAGCTTACCCATATCTGCTTCATCAAAACAGAGGACCATAGCCTGATTCTCTCTGAATGCAAATGAAAGCTCTTCGGACAGTTTATGTATGAGTTCATTTCCCCTTACATTCATCCTGGCTTTCATGGTCCCGGGAACAGCATCAAAACCAGCGTGAACAATTCCACTGTTGGCTTTACTGGTTCCCTCGCATACATCACCTTCTTTTTCTATGACCACCGTGCTGAGGTCATACCGGGAAAGCTGCCACGCTATAGCACAGCCCGTAACACCCGCTCCAATGATAATCACATCATACATTATACGCGCTTCCCTCCTCTTATATAAACGTCTGAAAAACTGCTTCTTCCCTATTCAAAAACCCTACTCCATTGTAACACCAATACCTTCATAAAACCACCAAAAAAGTGGCACGATCCACCTATCGTACCACTTAAAATCCATGTCGTTTAAATCTATTTTTTTCCTATGCCCATGTCTTCCGGTATTATATTGTGTTCGAGTACTGTGATTCGGTCTGACTGCATTGCTACCACCTGTTTTTCGGAAAGTCCAAACTTCTCTGCTATCTCTTCAGTACTAACCTCCGGTCTGAATTCGCGTCTGTGAAATGAACCAAATCTTTTACGATTGTACTTCTTCCACAGAATAAATCCAAGCAAACAAAGCAGAAGTAAGGCAAATAGAATAATATAGTATCTATCTACTTCCAAAAGCATATCTTTGCTGAACACGCCAATATCCGGAACATCCCATCCGTTACCCAGAGCAATGTTCCCGTAAATGACATACGAGACATACATCAGCATGATCAGCCATCCAATTATAGTTATTATCCATTCAATGATTTTCTTCCATTTCTTCTGTCTGCCTAGTATCAAGTGTGAATCAAGATCATAATCGACCTTTTGTGGAAGAGACCCATTGTCTTTATTACTTACAGACATATCGATCACCACTTAAACTTTCGCCGTTTCTTTTAATTCACTATTAACTCCGATTCCTCTATCGGGGCTGCTCCATACAGCCAGTTTCTTATTATTCTTAAACAGTGTTGGAAGCGATTTGATAACAAGGAGCGCATTTATATACCAGTAAAAGAACGGATACCATATTGCAGCAACACTATGTTTTAAAAGATGCGGATCGTACTTCTTGTCCAGAAGCATGGCCACGCTGAACTGTATCAGACATACAGACGATAAGAACAGACTCTTCCAGATGTAAGGCATCTGAATATAATTTCCATCCACTATCAGATGATACAGGATTACATTTACCATTATCAGCCAGCATATGGACCAGAGTATAGATAGCAGCTGTTCCATATAAACCGGGAATAGACGACGTTCCTTCCAGTTAGTAAAAATATTGTTATGACGTCGGAGAATCTCCATTCCGCCACTTGTCCAACGGCCTCTCTGCTTAGCAAGTCCCTTTACCGTTTCAGGCACAAGCATCATGCAGAGTGCTCTCGGCTCATATCGAATATCCCAGAATTTCTTCTCAAGCTTCCAGGTTACACCGATATCTTCAGTGATCATATCCCGGTCCCAAAGCTCAGCATCTACAAGTGCTCTCTTTCTAAACGCAACCACAACACCAGAAACAGTCATAACCTTACCCCAGATTCTCTGAGTTCTCTTGATAAGACTTATGATACTTGAATACTCGCAGAGCTGAATCTTTGCAAGCAGTGAGCTTCTGTTTCTTACTCGTGGATTTCCCGTAACAGCTCCTACTCTTTCACCGTTAAATCTGTTAGTGAAATGTGGAACCATATAGTTAAGCGCATCAGGCATTACATAAGAATCTGAATCAACTCCAAGAAGAATCTCACCCTTAGATGCGATGAGCCCTAGATAGAGGGCATTTGCCTTACCGCAGTTTTCTTTCAGATCGATAAATCTTAGGTTCGGATACCTATCGACAAGACCCGTAACGATCTCAGAAGTGTTGTCGGAAGAACCGTCATTTATTACTATTATCTCGTAATTGGGATATTTCATCTCAGACAGACGCTTAACAGTATTCTCAATCGTATCCGCCTCATTAAAGCACGGAACAAGAATGGACACCATCGGCGTCTTATAGAGAGGTAATGGATTACCTCGTTCAATACACATATAAAAGATAATACCACCTGCAATCCACACTACTGACATGATCGCCGGGTACCAAAAAACAAACAATTCAATCGTTTTGAATAAAACGTTCATGATTGCCCCCCATAATTTACCTATAATACTTTTTTAACTTCCCTTGGCTGTGATTATAGTCACTTTATAACGCTTTGTATATGGACAAAAACACAGAAAAAAACGCGAAAACTGTCAAAGGATATGTACTTTTTTGCTTAATTGTTCTATAACAGTATTAGAAGCATTTACTAACGACCAAAAAGATGACAAAAACGACCACACAAAAAATGGGAGGTACGCATATGTTAAAAGAATGGGTTAAGGATGAGAAGCCCTCTGACGAGGAACTCACTGAGCGATTGGAAAATGCCAGAACAGAACTTGCAGTAAGACAGATGATGGTTAAAGAGAAGAATCTTCCGGTTCTTGTCGTATTCGACGGTTGGGGTGCCGCCGGTAAAGGAAGCGTTCTCGGCAGAGTCATCAAAAATATGGATCCTCGTTTCTTCAAGGTTGAGACTCTTACTGAACCAACCAGCGATGAAACAAGACGTCCATTCCTATACAGATACTTTATAAGAATTCCGTCAGCCGGTAAGTTTTCATTCTTCGACGGCAGCTGGATGGGCGAAGTAACATCCCACTATCTTCACGGAGAGATCGATCAGAAAGAATACAAGGAACAGCTCACGAGCATCAAGCGTTTTGAGCGCACGCTGAATGATAACGGCTATCTGGTAGTAAAGTTCTTCTTCCTTATAGATGAGAAGACACAGAAGAAAAGGCTGAAGGAACTGGAAAGCGACACTTATACCAAGTGGCGTGTGTCCGATAATGATAAGTGGCAGAACAAGCATTATGACAAATGTCTTGATGTATTCGACGAATATATAGAAGCTACAAATCAATTTGTGGCACCATGGTACTTCATCGACTCTTCCGCCAAGAAATGGGCCGAACTCCAGGTTACTGAAATTCTAATCGCAAGCATCGACACTGCTCTCGCAAACGCAGAAGCAAAACAGAAAGCTCCTCTGCTTCAGAATACATTTCCACTCAAAGCAACTAAGAAGCTTGCTGATATATCTCTGGATAAGTCTATGACAGATGAAGCTTACAAGAAGGAACTGGATGCACTACAGGCAAGGCTGGGCGAACTGCACAACGAGCTCTATCACAAGAAGATACCTGTGATAATCGCATACGAAGGTTGGGATGCCGCCGGAAAGGGTGGAAATATCAAACGTATCGCAGCTGCGCTCGACCCTAGAGGGTACGAGGTTCATCCTATTGCCAGCCCGGAACCCGCCGAGAAGTCTCGCCATTATCTATGGAGATTCTGGAGACGTCTACCTAAAGATGGCCATATAGCAATCTTCGACCGCACCTGGTACGGCCGTGTAATGGTAGAAAGACTTGAAGGATTCTGTTCTGAAAATGACTGGCAGCGTGCTTATAACGAGATAAATGAATTCGAAAAGGAACTGATCAACTGGAATGCCGTAGTGATCAAGTTCTGGGTTCAGATTGATAAAGACACTCAGCTGGAAAGATTTACTGACAGACAGAACACACCTGAAAAACAATGGAAGATAACAGATGAGGACTGGCGCAACAGAGAAAAATGGGATCAGTACGAGCAGGCAGTAAATGAGATGATCCAGAAAACAAGCACCAAGTTTGCCCCATGGTATATCCTCGAATCAAATGATAAGAAGTACGCCAGAGTCAAGGCTCTGAAGATCATAATAAAGGCTATCGAGAAAAAACTTGCAGAATTAGATTAATCCATTTATAGCGTAATACATATATAGAATAAAAATATATAGAATAAAAGTCCGAAACCGATATTTAGTTATCGATTTCGGACTTTTAATACTCTACTCTATTCCTTCGATTCTCTTAACGAATCTGATCTGTTCTTTTTCAGAACCATACCCCAGATGTCTGTAAAACTCATGTGCATCATGTCTGCTGGAACCGGAATTAAGTCTCATAAGAGCTATCTCATTATCAACGGACCATTTTTCCGCTCTATTAATAAGAAGCTTACCGATTCCCTTCTTTCTGTATGTCCAACTGACTGCCAACCCTAAAATATTCGCCATCGGCTCAAAATATAAGGTATTGTACTTCTCAACATGAATATATCCGACTACCCTATCATCTGCGACTGCTACAAATACAGCTTCCCTGGCCGTATCAAGTTGACTTATCCTCTCTTTAACCAGATACTTATCACACTGATATCCCAGATCGTCACAACATATCCTGCAAACATCTTCAGCATCATCCACATTTACATATCTTACATCTATAGGAGTCTCTTTTACTTCACTCATTTTGAACCTCCCAAAACATAGTTACTCTTCAAATTCAACTCACACGGAGTCAAGTTCTATGATAACATATTAGGGCTACAAAAATCATTAATTTATTTAGTTATCTTAGATGTCTTCGGCGCCTTCGCTTTCTTGATCATCTTAGAATACTTAGAAAGTTTGTTCTTAGGCACTTTAAACTTAGCCTTTGAGCTGATTCCCTTAAATGCGTTGCTGCCGATACTCTTCAGGCCCTTTGTTCTAATAACAACATACTTAAGCTTACTGCATCCGTTAAATGCATTTGCACCTATCTTTGTAACATTAGTTCCTATGCTGACAGACTTTATCTTCTTGCAGTTTTTAAATGCGTTCTTATTAACCTCTGTCACCTTGAATCTCACACCAGCAATCTTAACGGTACCAGGTACAGTAGCTTTCGTACATTTCTTATTATATGAAGCCATATAAGAAACATTTCCGCCAACTACTTTTCCATTCTTCTTATTGACCTTTATGATTTTGAACTTGCTTCCTGTTTTCTTATCGGCTATAAACAGGTTTGTCTTAAGCTGTTTCTCTTTAACCTTTTCAGTACTGATGTAATTCTTTCCTGTATTGCTGTCATCCTTCTTTGGCTTATCACCAGTAGATGTACCAGAGATGCCATTTACCTCTAACAACCTCTTAACAGTTGCTTTAAGTTCGGTCTTAGTCACTCTTCCATAAGGATCAAACTTCTGTTCTTCCTTCGGTGCTCCAACCTTGCCCTTACCTTCGAGTATGTTCCATGTAGCTGACCAGCATACTGCCTCCCAATGGTCAAAGTCGATATCATAATAATCTATATAATCATCACTTCTACCGAAGTCAATCGCCCTCTTATATCCCTTAACTTCAGAATATCTCATGAGCATAAAGACAAGGTCCTGTCTTGTTAGCCATTTGCCAACTCCAAATGTATTATAAGTGATGTCAGGATAACCTACACAGATAGCATTCTTCTCCCCCCAGAGCAGAGCTTTCTCATATGAAGAACCTGACTTCACATCAGTAAATCTGCTCTTCAGACCTTTGACACTTGGACTGCCTGCCATCTCATACAAAGTCTTTACGAGCTGCTCTCGCTTTACCAGGTCTTTCTCAGACACACCAGAATCAAGATCAGAATACTTTTCCTCAACAGAAACTGTACCTGTGGACTTTGATTTAAGAGTCACCTTATCGTCAAAGCAAAGGAAGAGAATATTATCTCCTCCGGTAGATGTATCTCCTCCATAATCTATCGTCCAGGAATGCCCCTTGCATACAGCATATTCATTCTTTTTCACACCTTCCTTATACGTCTTTATAAGGAAAGGATTGTTACCTATATTCAGCGTTTTGAAGTCATTTGTAAATGCCTGCAGAAAGCGAAGCTTTTGATTATTCTTCAGATCAAGCGAACTTATACTATTGACTGCGCAGTCCAGATAAACCAGTTTAGAATTCTTGGATATATCCATTTTTTTGATATGATTATAACTGCAGATCAGCTTGGTCAGTTCAGGATTATTGCTGACATCTATCATACTGACATCATTATGTGCGCAGTTGTAATACTGTAGACCGGGATTATTACTGATATTTATACTACCGAGCCCAGGATTATCCCAGATATCCAGTCGCTTCATCTTCGGATTATTTGTCACATCAAGTTTCTTTAACTTATTTCTAAATGCATCCAGATGAGCCAGTTTAGGATTCTTACTTAGATCAAGCTTGGTAAGCTCACAAGAGCCACATGTGAGGTGCGTAAGCTCAGGATTATGAGTTACATCCAGAGTCTTAATAGGATTGGTATTACATTCTATGAATTCCATCTTAGGATTATTCTTTACATTCAAGGAACTTATATTACAGTCATAGCAATAAACCCAGACTAATTCCTTATTAGCTGACAGATCAAGTGAAGTGAACTTATTTCCAGAGCACCATAAACCACGGAGGTCTTTGTTATGGCTGATATCCATAGTTTCAATCTGGTTATCCTTACACCAAAGCCCCTGAAGATTAGTGAAATACTCTACTCCATCCAGAGACTTTATATCCATACCCTCACAGTATATATTCAAAGTCAGCCCAATCTCTCTGGCACTTAGGATACCATTTCCATCACGGTCATAATCTCTTCCGGATATCACTGCCCTAAAGTTCGGATCCGGAAAATTATCCTCATTAATCGTTACAGACTTGGCACCTGCAGCTTCAACCGTATCAATACCACTGAACGGAGCGGTAATTCCACCACCTACTGTCATTACCGTAGCAAGACAACCAGCCATAAGCTTAGCGACTTTACCTCTAATATTTCTCATACTTAACTCTCCCCTTATCACTCTTATCCTTCGAGTACTACTTTTATTTTCGTCATAAAACACCATTTTATAACGTTCGTTAAATATTAGCATAGTGATTAATATGTGTCAATTATGAAATAACAACAAAAACAAGAAGTTTATATCACGGATTACAAAGCTTACAAGGCACATATCCCATCTGTTTTAGTTCATCGATAGTACCTGAATAATACATCTTATTATGTTCAGCCATCTTTTGAACTCCTGAACAGGAGGGCAGATGGATCTTTCCGGATTTTGTGTTGACTATATAATCACATACATTTGCTTCATCTTCATTCACGGATCTGGAAATCACAGTTTCGGTAGCCACAGATTCAGTAGCCTCGGATTCAGCCAGATCACTGTCAACACAACTGTCTCCATTTGCATAGTCTATACTGATCCCCGGCTGGATATTGTAACAATAAACATTGAAACAGATTCCCTGTCCCTGATCCTCTATAGAATACGCCTCCATCTGAACTCCGGAAGCAACTAGATCATCCCCCTTAAAGTTGGGCGTAACCCTGTACAATACATGATTATCATGTGACCTGAGATATTCCAAAACACGAAGTTCAAATATCTGCATAGTTTCCTGATTCAAACTTCTCGTTCCGGTGATGAGATTCTTAACATTATCATTCTCTCCTGCCAGGCTGTATGCAATAAGATGACAACGGTTGTATAGATAATTCCCATCTATCAATTCATTATACTTAACTGTATGCCACCCTGAAGGTCGGATATCCCCTATCTCACCTCGTTCCTCCGTTGGCATAAGTTCCTTGCAGAGATTGGCATAAGCCACACCACATCTTCCAAAATCATCAAGATCACTGTACATCTCGAAAATGTCATCAGTCTGTTTTTCTGCATCAGAAAAGAAAGGCACATTATCATTTATCGTAATATATGCCTTACCTGAATACGGAGGGATATCTGACAGATCAAAATCAGGTGACACCGAAACCCCTTCTGTAGTTGTCTCAGTTGTTATCTCTGTTTTCGTCTCTGTTGTATGTTCAGAAGACAACTCCGTGATCAAATCCGTCTTTGATTCTGTGGTCAACTCCGTCGTAGTATTTTCAGTTGTTGTATGATCATTAATCTGCTCAATCACTCGTTCTCCTGATATAGAACAAGCTATTAACGCAAAGCATAGAATCATACAAAATATAAGTTTTATTTTTCTATTAACTACTTTCATATAATATACGCCTTAAAAAGACATCTTAAGCATAAAAATGTTATCAGTTATATATCTCATATATTACCCATAATATAAGAATAATAACGCCTACCAATTCATTGAATATGCCAATAATCCCCACAACCAGACTGACTACTATCATTCTTACAAGGAATGGAAACCCTGTCGAACGGTGTTTTTTCGAACCGATAGGCAGACTGTATTTGTCCGTCTGGTCATCACGTTCAATATTCTCCTGAAAATATATGTCATCCCAATAATCCTGATCCCCATCATGATTCCAGTCTTGCATAATACATTCCTCCAATTCAATATACAAAATACTCAATCAGTTTATAAAAAGACCTCATCGATGTCGATTATGATTAATGTAATTATACCGCCATAACTGAATAAAGCCAACCTGCTTTCGCAAGTTGGCTCTATCCTATCATATGAATCTATAATACTTTTTCAGTTATAAAACTTACTCAAATACATAATTGAACGTACTGTTTGGAGTTCCACTTCCAACCATACCAAATGTAATAGATTCACCATTACCAAGTGTTGAATTATATGACATTGGAGTAATCACATAGTAATCACCTTGCTGTGCAACATTTACACACCAGTTCTGAGTCATATTAATATCACTCTTCTTGATCTTAAGCTTCCAATTTGAAACCTGCTTTCCAGAATTATTTGTAATAACGAAGTTAACCTGGAAACCACCGTTCCATGCATTTGTTGTGTATGAAAGCTTCAATCCTGTATCAACTACAGGTGGGTCTACTACTGGAGGAGGAGTTACTGTAGACTGCTTCTTTGCAGCGATCCAGTAATCCAGTATCAAATTCGTACTTGCAGTAGTATTTACAAAGTATAAGTTCTTTCTACCTTCAAGAGTCTTAGAAATCGTAATAGTCTTTTCTGAAGATGTGCTTATATCAGCCTTTCCGATCACTTCACCATCAGGTGAACCTAATCTGATCTCAAGAACACTCTTTGGTGATGATTCTGCTTTAACCTTTATTGAAGAAACACCATCAGTAAAGTCTGCATTCCATGCTATATATCCATTAGCAGAAATTCCTACTGCCTGCTTATTAGGTGTTACCATAGCACTTAACTTATTGTTATCACCTGTCTCAGCTTCAACCTTAGAATAAGGATCACTAACAATTACAGGACGTACTGTAGTTGTAGTCTGGCCTGGATCTACTGGAGTTGTGCCACTTGCAGATATAGCCTGCCAAGCATCAAATACTACTTGTCCACCCTGTGCTTCAAAGTACAGATAATGTTTTCCTGTAACGTTTGAATTGATCTTAATCCATGTTCCCTTAGTAGCATCAAGTCCTACATCAGTTGTAGCTATTGGTGTTGGATCGTTATCAAGATAAACATTTAACTTAACCTTTGGTGCAGAAGAACTAGCATAAAGTGTAAATCCTGAAAGTCCACTATCAAATACTATATCCTGTACAAGAACATATCCCTTATCACTAAGTACTACAGAAGTCTTTGTCGGATTTATCATTGCACCATCACAAAGTGTGGATGTCTCAGCCTGATTTAAATTATAAGGATTTACAGTAGTTGTAGTCTGTCCAGGATCTACCGGAGTTGTTCCTGGATCTACCGGAGTTGTACCAGGATCTACTGTTCCCTGGCCAGCTTCTACCTTCCAGGAATCAAGTGTAGTTCCGTCTCCGTACATTGTTGATACGAAGTATACATCATGCACTCCAGTTATCTCTGATAATGCATTGACTGTTACTGTATCAACTGTAGCTCCTATTCTTACTGTAGCTACCTTTTTACCTTTTGTTGTATCTTTTCCATCGATCCAAATCTCCATTACTCCTGCTGATTTGGATTTTACATTTACAATAAACTTAGATGCTCCCTTTGAGAAGTTTACATTCTTATATACTGCATATGTATTTGACTGTCCAAAGTTTACAGACTTTCCTCCTGGTGTAACCATTACATTC
>JAFYHN010000081.1 GCA_017539165.1 Eubacterium sp. | reverse complement strand
TTGATCCGCTTCAAAAGCAAGATTCCTATCCGGAGACAAATCATCTAACTCCTTTGCCTCCCGCTTGTACGAAATCCCAGCGTTATCGAGAAGTCCATGCAAGTATACAATTTCATTCTCAAGTTGACTTATTCTCGATAAATACTGTTCTTCGTTCATATCCTTCACACCCAATGAAATATTTTACATACGGTTCTTCATCATGTTGTTTTGAACACTTAACTAACGTATCCACCCTGCATCTCGATATAATCTTTCAAATCATCAACAATGCCCTGATTACCAATAGAATTATATTTTTCATAACAAACATCTATATAACTTAACACATCATACTTTTTAAATATATCTGATAGTTCAGAATATGTTTTATTCCATGCTTTTACCAGAATTGGGATCAGAGTCAATTGCATATTCAATACTTCTTTATCTCTTGAACTCAATTTAGGAACACCTCTTTATTTATCTCTATTCCACACATATTTTGTGTATCTGCCGCCACCGATTTTAATTATGCTTTCCTTTGACAAAAGGTCTGCTAAAGCTCTCTCAACAGTTATACGACTTATGTCCGGACACTTATCCATGATCTGTGATTTCGTTATTTCTCCGTATGTATCTTCAATAAGCTTAGCAACTCTCTCAGGTTTTGATAAACCGCTTGTTACCAATGTTTGTACTCTATCAGAAAAGTCTCTGTACGCAGCAACTACAACGCCAAGCATATACTTTACAAAGGGACCGTAATCATTCACCTCTTCATGCCAGTTAAGAGAGCTTTCCTGCAGGCACTCATAATATGATGTCTTAGTCTTTTCAATCAGATGCTCGATACTTATATACTTTCCTACGATGTACCCGGCTCTATACAGCATTAACAACGTAAGCAGTCTGCTCATTCTTCCATTACCATCATTAAACGGATGGATACATAAAAAATCCAATATGAACATCGGAATTAGAAGAAGCGGATCTATTGTTCCGGTTCCGAGAGCCTTATCAAATTCATTACAAAGGTTCTCGATTGCCTCGGGCGTTTCCCAAGCAGGAACAGGTCTGAATCTGACGAACTTATTGCCCTGTTCATCTTCCTCTTCGATGATATTGTCAGCAGCTTTATACTTCCCGCCGATATCATAACCTTCAAATTTATAAAGATCTCTATGAAGTTGAAGAATCATATTGGGTCGTATCGTAATATAATCATGACTCTCATGGATTGTATTAAGCACGTCCCTGTATCCCGCTATCTCACGCTCGTTCCTTGTTTTAGGAGTGGTCTTATCCTTTAAAAGTGCCTTCAATCTTGCATCGGAAGTATAGATTCCTTCAATCTTGTTTGAAGCCTCAGTACTTTGAATCTTGGCAATCTCTACAAGCCTTGTCAATGCATCTGCTTTAGCTTCAATAAACAAATTTTGTTCTCCTTTATATTCATGAATCTGCGTAAGAAGTGATACTATATCAGAAGTTAATAGTTTTTCCCATTTTTTTCTGTAATCATAATTTCTCATTTCAATATCCTCATTTATTCATCAACTTATTCAAAATCGTGA
>JAFYHN010000080.1 GCA_017539165.1 Eubacterium sp. | reverse complement strand
GCTATATCATAACAGATGAGTCTGTGGTCGCATCCTGATTAAGTGTCGTGTCTATATTTCCTCTATGAAGCCACCTGTTGATGGCTTATTTGTGATGGGTTATTTCTTTATCTATCCGCTACCTCTTTGTTTCAAACTTTCTTCCCACCTAATCTCTATCTGTCTTCTTGAAATTAATATATGTAACAGTCAGGTATATCACTGTAAAAATGGCAGACATTGCTATGGTTTTCCAGATCATCTCTCCTGTGACTGAAGTATCAAATACAGAGATTGTCTCACCGTTTATCACCTCATATTTTGAATTCTCCGAGATCAAAAGATAGGACACATTAGTAAATCCCGTAGAATATTTGATCACTATATTAAAAAATTCCTCTAAGGAACTGGTTGCTATTGCCACAATCATAAGCGTAGCATAACCAAGTGCTATACCTTTTCCAGCACTTCGGGTAAGACTTGCCAACATCATGTTATATGCACATAGTCTTATTATCGGAAAGATACATAAAGCACATCTTATGAGCACTTCACTTTTGTTGGTTTCAAGCCCCCATCCATAAATGACATCAGACAGACCAATCGGAAGAAGCATAAGTATAAATACAAGTAAAGCTCCCCAAAGAAATCCAGCTATAATTCTTCCTACAAATATCTCGTTCCGGCTATGCCCCGCCATAAATTCATAATTAATTGTTTTATCCGCCGCATCTCCTGCCATCAGCTTGCTGGCAAATATCATTATTCCGATACTCATAAACAGAAATACAGATGCCATATTCTGTGATGCAAAATATACACTTGGGGTAAGTTTATTCATTGACTCAGCATTCAGCATGCCACTGAGATATGAAACGAACCAAGGAAGAGAAAGTAATGATATAATCGTTATCCAATTCACATTGTCGCGTCGAGCACTGTAATTTAGCGATTTTATAATATTGAACATTTTATTGTCCTTTCATACAATTATTTATCTATCCTGAACCATTTTCATATAATAATCCTCAAGTTTTATCTCATTCAGAGAAAGCTCTGTTGGAACGACTCCATTATCGTAAAGAGCTTTAGAGATATTATGAATATCATCCAGCCCGTCATATATCCGAAGACTTCCATCATCAAGTGCTTCTACCCTTTCTATTCCGCAGTTATGTATGAGTATTGCGCTGGCTTTCTCATTGTTATCCGTGTTTATATGATAGAATTCACTGCACGCATTCCTCAGTTCTTCGGCAGAGAATATCCCCTTTATCTGTCCTTTATTTATAAAGATATAATCCGTACATAGAAGCGAAAGCTCACTCAGGATATGTGAAGATATCACCATCGTGATATCCTCTTCTTTATTAAGTTTCCTGAACAACTCCCTTATCTCGATAATACCTTCCGGATCAAGACCATTTGTCGGTTCATCAAGTACCATGAATTCAGGTTTACCCATGAGGGCATTTGCAAGTCCCAGACGCTGTCTCATTCCAAGTGAGAAGTTCTTCACGATCTTCTTACCGGTATCGTGAAGGCCAACAATCTCAAGGACTTCATCTATACGCCCCTTGTCTGGAATCCCCTTCTGAAGCCTCTGTTTTTCAAGATTCTCACGTGCCGTCATCTTTTCTTTTTCGTAAGGAGTTTCGATCATAAAACTCATTCGTGTCCTTGCATGATTAAGACCTTTTTCATCTGAAGCACCATACATCTTAAGCTCTCCGCCTGTCTGAAATGCAAGACCGCCCATTATCTTCATGATCGTCGTTTTACCTGCTCCGTTAGGACCAATCAAACCAACGATACTGCCCTTCTTTATGTTGAAAGTCACTCCATCAAGAGCCAGCTGCTTGCCGTATTGTTTTGAAAGATTACTTACTTCTACGATATTCTTTGACATATTTCCATCTCCTGTTCTACCCAAAATATAACTGATCTTTCTATCATCATCTTTTGTTGTCTGAGTTTAATATAAAACTAATTCTTAAAGATTTTCTTAAATCTTTATATTTCTCAAAGAAGTTATTTTGTACTAGAACAAAGAGTGTCGCTTGCGACACTCTCCGCGCGAGGCGCGTGTTGCCGCAGGCAACTATCTTCCTATCGCGCCGAGACGCATCCTCAGCGGAGCGTTTTGTGTGTAATAGGAGACGCAGTTTCCTATTACACACAAAAAGATGTGCCGGATCATATCCGACACACCTTCATGTGATCAATTATTTAAGTTTGAGAAGCTTCTTGTATTTCTTAAGATTCTTCTTTGCTATCTTGAACTTCACTTTTTTGTGAACGCCCTTGAAAGCATTCTTACCAACATACTTAAGTTTGTTGGTCTTGATATGAACTGTCTTCAGCTGCTTACATCCCTTAAATGCTCCAGCGTTGATCTTAACAACATTTGTTCCGATCACTACAGTCTGAAGTTTCTTACAGTTTGCAAATGCATTCTTATTTATTACAGTTACCTTGAATAACACGCCTCCGACTTTTACGTTATTTCTAACGGTAGCCTTCTTGCAGTTCTTGTTGTACGGCATCATATACATTGCCGTACCACCAACCACTTTGCCATTCTTCTTAATAACTTTTGTAATCTTGTATTTGCAATTTGCTTTTTTATCAGCTACCAGAAGGTTCTGCTTCAGCATCGCTTTTGTGATGTCTTCTGCATTCAGATATTCACCCTTCTTTACAACATTTGTTGTATTCCCCTGAGATGGGGTTCCACTTGGAGTCTTAACATCAGGATTTTTCTTATCCTGCGTTACATCTGTTTTCTGTCCTTCACCCGGATTTCCTCCATTAGGGTCTTCTGGATTCTTTGGATCCTCTGGTTCTTCTATATCCTGGTCAGGATTCTTATTTACTGCAAATGTATCATACAATTCACTTGTATCATTATCCGGATCATATGTATAAGAATCGTAACAAAGAATGTCTCCCTTGATTCTTACAACTCCATACATAGGATGAGCTGGCTGCTTACTGCATCCATTACCTGATATAGGATTTTTTCCGAGATGGATTTTATCAGAGATATCTGTTTTCGGATCATACTTTTTATTTGCACAGTAGTTGATAGTTACATAGTGTGTTCCGACAGGCTCAAGATTCCAAAGTCTTGTCTCGCCATCGAATTTATAATTCTTAACAACTTTTTGTTCACCCTTAGCTACATCATAACCGTTATATACATTTCCCCTATCATCGGTTCCATATGCGTATGATGTAGTACGAGTATAAACATGATCATGTCCCTGAAGAACAAGATCAACCTTATACTTTGCAAAGATCGGAGGCAGAATTGCTCTGAATTTTTCTACATCTCCATTATCTGTATGATCACCTGTAGACATAGTTCCTTTATGAATCTGAACTATCTTCCACTTGCAGCTGTTATATTTTTCAAGAACAGATATAAGCCATCCCTTCTGGTTATCAAAATCCCAAGGGCTTTCATTTGTATTAAGATTCACAAACAGTATATCTTTTCCATATGTATAGTAGTAACATCCGCCACTTTCAAGCTCTTTATTACTACTTTTCACATAGTCCGCATATTTAAAGTCGAATCTGTCTGTAAATGAATACTTATATTTATCATGATTTCCGCTTGAAGGAGAAATAATACTGTTTCTAAGTATATCACCCGGCTCATCAAGTCCCCACATCCACTGACGCATATTAAGTGAATCATTTGAATCATTTGTCAGATCACCTGTAAATGCAACAAACTTTGTATCAGGATATCTTGAATAAGCATCTTCCAGAACATTTGCCCATCTTGAATATTTGTCTTTAGAACTTTCCTGACAGTCAGTAAGATGAACAAATGTCAGACTATTTATCTCATCTTCTTTTTTATCAATATTTAAAGTACTGACTTCCGAGAAACCGCCAGTTCCATTTCCCACTCTGTAATAGTAAGTTGCTCCAGCCTTAAGTCCCTCTACATGCGCCTTAAAAACATGCCAGACTTTGCCTTTACTATCTGTTCTTTCTACTTTGGAAGCCTTAACTTTTTTTGCCTTTGACCAATCAACAACTTCCTTGCTTACTCCATTTGTTTTTTCAATAATATACAATGCGGAGTCATTTATAAACTCATCAGTACTCCATGCAAATCCTCTTGAGTAAATGCCATCATAATATGTAACAGCTATACCCTTGGGAGCTGCATCAGGATCAAATTTCGGATATGAACCGTCATCCCATGAAGGAAGAGTTCCTGCTTTATGTATCTCAAATCCACCTAATGTGAATTCAGTATTTTTACTAGGTTTCTTATATTTACCCTTGATTCTGACAAACTTTGGAGCTGTCTTTTTTAATATATCCCCGCTATCCTCAGGAAGCTGTAAAGTTACATAACCAACATGCTGAGAGACAACTTCGGTAACCTTATGATAACATCCTTCAGTCAGGCTGTATCCAATATCTATCTCGTCATCATTTATATCAAGACCTTCAACTTTAATACTGAGCAGATCTCCGGCATTATATTTATAGCCTGAAAGGTTAGTTCTGACTCTATAAGTTCCATCACCCTGCTGATACTTAACGGTGCCTTTTCCACCTGCTTCAGAATTTACAACAATCCAATCTTTATCACTGCTGTCTTTTCCAGCAATAAGCTTGTCAAATGTTGCCAGACTTTTCGATGCCGCATAGACGTCAAGACTAACGGCAGAATCAATGATTTGTGCACCCGGCATAGCAGGCACAACAGATACGACAGCAAGTCCAACAGACAATACTGCCACACCTTTTTTGATGCTTCCGATCAAAAATTTCTTATTCATTTTTCTCTCCCCATAATGATATGAAATAGTGTATAAAAGTGTGTTAAAAATTAAAGCCCCTTTATTCTATAAAATAAAGAAGCTTTTTGCAAGCATAGAATTATTAAGATTTCAGCACCAGTTTCCATAATACCCGCTAATATAGCTGTATTTCGGATATAATCAACAATTCAGTTTCCGGGGTAACGAATATTTTTATTAATTTCCACCAACAGAAAGAAGCATGATCGTAAATACCAGTTTATCTTCTTCAAGCTCCGCTTCTATCTTCCCCTTCTGTTTTTCCAGAAGAAGCTTTGCAATATATAGTCCAAGCCCTGCACTTCCATCACTTCGTGCCTTATCAGCACGATATGTCCTGTCAAAGATATGTTCTATATCAATCGACGATGAGTCAGCCACTTTATTTCCAATCCTTATCTGACAGGTCTCCCCATCTTCCTCTAACGAAAGCTCAAAACTTCCAACAGCATATTTATATATATTCCCAAACAGATTGCTGAAAACTCTGCTCAGCATAGCTTTATTTGCCTGTATATAAACTGCTTTTTCCGGAAATGTAATCTCCGGCGTGAGATTATTCTGCCTTATGATAGTTTCATTTTCTATAATGAATTCAGAAAGAAATACCGTTGCATCCAGTTTCTGAAGTTCTACCGGTTTGCTGTCACTTTCCAGAACAGACAGTTCAAAGAATTCGTCTACCATACCTTTAAGCGTTTCTGTCTTTCTGCCGCTAACCTCAAGATAAGTCCTTCCTTTATCTGACAGCTCCTCTTTTTCGAGCATCTGAAGATTACCCTTTACTACTGTAAGCGGGGTTCTCAGATCATGAGCTATATCAACGATAGACTGTTCAAGCTGTCGTCTTGACTTTTCAGTCTCCAGCTTAAGTGATTTCTGATAATCGATATTCCTGTTTATTTCAGCAGACAATTCTTCTAGATCCTTATCGTTCAAAGTAACTCTGGTCGGACGATTGTAATCTTCCTGTCTTGTATTCTTAAGCTGGTCAATCAATCTCCTGATGTTACCCTTCAACATCATAAGCTTTATCAAAAGAATCAGGACGATCGATAAAAGAACTACAATGCATAGCAACGTCTTCATATCCATTTGCAGACATTTCCTCTTTAGATATATTCGTACTTTATTCTTATACTATTTCCCATGCTATCAACCTTTGTATAACTTCCTGATATGATTGGCATCATAGGTGGCTTATGGCCTATATCAAGATCCATGATTATCGGAACCCCCAGTCTTCCCAACGTGTCAGTTACAGCATTATACTGATCGACTCCAAAGGCATCTTCACCGAAACGTCTAGGCCTTCCGATAAGGAATCCCTTAACATACTTAAACCATCCAGCTTCTCTCATCTGCCAGAACTGACGTCGCATAGAAAGCGTATCAAGATCACAGCACTCAAGGAACCATATAAATCCATCGTTCTTATATCTCTCTACAAATTCATCAACCTTATCATACTTAGTTCCGATAAGCGTTGTAAGAATATCTACACAGCCTCCAATAAGACGTCCTTCAAGACTGACCTTATCTTTGAAATCATTTCCAGAGATAATCTTATCTTCGTGTCCAGGAACAAAATACCTGTAAACAGTTTTTTCTGTCACATTATATGATAGAAGCGGATCCGGTTCCTGTCCTTCTTCAACTTCAAATTCCTCATTTTCCCAAAACTCATACCCACTGACTTCTTCAACTTCACCCTTTAGAAGCTTCAGAGCATCAGCTATGGATTCATGCCACGGTTCTCTTCCGAATGCCGGGGCACATGGTCCGTATATAGCCGCCGTATCAGCGAGTATATTGGAAAGAAATGTATAATTCGTATTATCTGAATACCCCATATACCACTTAGGCTGAGCATTCTTTATCTTCTCAAAATCAATATAAGGAACCACTTCACACATAAGCTCGCCGCCACCACATGTAATGATCACATCAGAATCATTTCCAGTCATAGCCGCATTCAGTTCCTCACCACACTTTTCCGGAGTATTACTGATTCCTATTCCACTACCCTCATAACAGTTTGGTCCCAGATTCAATGAGTAACCCAGTTCCTTAAATATCTTAAGTGCATTTTCAAATCTCGTCTTATATGGTTCTATGGCACAACCAAAGGATGGAGCAATAAATCCTATTGTACCGCCATCTTTTAAATATTCTGGATATCTCATATTATCCCCTTTCTTACGCCAGTTTATATCCTATTCCCCATACTGTTTCTATAAACTCCTGTCCAGTAGCTTTCTTAAGCTTGCTTCTCAGATTGCTCATATGTACATTTATGGTGTTATCCTCATAGCAATATGTATCTTCCCATACTGTTTCGTAAAGATTAGCCTTCGTAAATGTCTTCTGCGGATTTTGCAAAAAAAGCTCAAGAAGATACAATTCCTTTGCGGTTAGTTTCAGAGGTATACCATTATAGGTAACTGATTTCAGTTCCATATTCAGCTCCAGGCCGTTATGTGAGAGAATAGCATTATATGAATTCCCTTCCGTCCCCTGAATCTCACCTTCACTTCTCCGAAGTACAACCTCTATTCTAACAAGAACCTCATCCAGATCAAAAGGCTTAACTATATAGTCATCTGCTCCCATTCGAAGCACTTCAAGTCTGGTGTCCTTCATAGATTTTGCTGAGATCACAACAACCGGTGTTTTTTTCTTCTCAGAATCAGACAAGCCTCTCAGTTCCTTGATCAGGATATCTCCTGACTTGTAAGGCAGCATCATATCCATCAGGATGATGTCATACTCATTCGCTGCAATCATTTCCGAGGCAATCTTACCATTTTCAGCTTCATCCACTTCATAATCATTTTCAGTTAAAAAGTTTGTAAGTAGAGAACGTATCTCTCTATCATCTTCAATAACCAAAACTTTTTTCATGCTTTCACCCTCGCTTTGAATAGCGTCTTAAAAAAACACTCCAGTCAGTCGATAGATGATAAATGCTGTAATCCAAGCTACAACACACTGCAGGATCACCATCACAAGTGCCCACTTGCGTCCCAGCTCTCTTCTTACTGATGCAATAGCTGCAACACATGGTGTATACAGAAGGCAGAATACCAGCAGAGAGATCGCTGCGACAGGACTTATCAGACTCGTAATGCTTCCTGTTGTCAGGATTGTCAGCGTTGAAACTACACTTTCTTTTGCCATAAATCCAGTTATAAGTGCAGTTACTATTCTCCAGTCTCCAAAGCCCACAGGTGCAAAAAGCGGTGCCAGAAGTCCTGCCACTTTAGCAAGGATACTATCCTGCGGATCTTCAACAAGTCCAAGATGGAGATTAAATGTCTGTAAAAACCAGATGATGATGGTAGCTACAAATATAACCGTAAATGCCTTCATCAGGAAGTCTTTAGCCTTCTCCCAGAGAAGCTGTCCGACATTCTTAAGTCCTGGCATACGATAGTTCGGAAGCTCCATAACGAATGGAACTGCCTCACCTTTAAAAACAAATCTCTTCGATACCATTGCAAGGAAAATTCCAACCAGGATACCGATAAGATATAACATCATAACTATAAGTGCTCCCTTTCCAGGGAAGAACGCTGCCGCGAAGAATCCGTATATAGGATATTTCGCAGTACAGCTCATAAACGGAATGAGCATTATCGTCATCTTTCTATCTCGTTCCGACGGCATGGTACGACTAGCCATAACTCCCGGAACCGAACATCCGAATCCCACCAGAAGCGGTACTATACTTCTCCCGGAAAGACCTAGTTTTCTGAGTGGCCTGTCCATAACGAACGCAACTCTCGCCATATAACCTGTATCTTCCAGAAGCGATAAAAAGAAGAACAGAAGCATGATGATCGGAAGGAAGCTAAGTACACTTCCAACTCCGCTGAATACTCCGTCTATAATAAGTGAATGTATGACGTCATTTACATTCCAGGACGTAAGTGCCATATCCATCTTATCAGTCAGAAATCCGATAAAGTCCTCCAGGAGTCCCTGAAGCCACGCCCCCACAACGTTAAATGTAAGAATAGCGATAACAGCCATTATGCAGAAAAATGCCGGAAGTGCAGTATATTTACCAGTCAGTATCCTGTCTATCTTCTCACTTCTTTCACGTTCCTTGCTCTCTGAAGGTTTAACAACAGTTTCATCAACCAGTCTTCTGATAAATGAAAAACGCATATCTGCGATAGCCGCTGATCTGTCCAGACCTCTTTCCTCTTCCATCTGAACGATGATATGCTCAACCATCTCTTTTTCGTTATCAGAAAGCTTGAGGGCATCAATAACCCTTGAATCCCCCTCGATTACTTTGTTGGCAGCAAAACGCACCGGAATATCCGCTCTCTTTGCATGATCCTCTATCAGATGCATTATTCCGTGTATACATCTGTGAACCGCTCCACCATTTTCAGACTCGTCACAGAAATCCTTCTTACCCGGATTTTCCTGATACTTTGCGACATGAAGTGCATGACTTACAAGCTCGTCTACTCCTTCGTTCTTTGCGGCAGAGATTGGAATGACCGGAATACCAAGAAGAGTCTCCATGGCATTTATCCTGATGGCTCCTCCATTTCCTCTGACCTCATCCATCATATTCAGAGCGAGAACCATAGGAATGTCAAGCTCTATCAACTGCATCGTCAGATAGAGATTTCTCTCGATATTCATTGCATCTACTATATTGATTATACCCTTGGGCTTTTCACCGATTATGTACTGACGCGATACGATCTCTTCATCAGTATATGGAGACAGGGAATATATTCCCGGTAGATCCACCACCTCTGTATTCTGATGTCCCTTTATCTCTCCGCTCTTTCTGTCTACGGTTACACCGGGGAAGTTTCCCACATGCTGATTGGAACCCGTAAGCTGATTGAACAGAGTAGTCTTGCCACTGTTCTGATTTCCGGCAAGTGCAAATGTAAGAACAGTACCTTCTGGGAGCGGATGTTCATGTTCCTTCTTATGATAGATTCCGCCTTCACCAAGACCAGGGTGATGCTTATAATTTGTATTCTTATCAGACTTCTTATCTGGTTGTTTGTCTGACTTTTTTTCTGTATTTTCTGGCTCGGAATTCTCCTGATCCGATACAACTTCCACTTCTTTTTTTTCTGGAAGTTCTTCTATCTCAATCTTCTCAGCATCAGCTAGTCGAAGTGTCAGTTCATACCCGTGAACTCTGAGTTCCATCGGGTCTCCCATAGGAGCAAGTTTCACAAGTGTTATCTCAACTCCTGGAATCACTCCCATATCAAGAAAGTGCTGTCTCAGAGCACCTTCTCCTCCGACCATTCTTATTATTCCACTTTTCCCTATAGCTAGCTCTCTTAGTGTCATTCTGCGTCTCCCGAGCGAATATTATTCTAACGAAAAAATGATATCTCATAGCCCCTCAGGTGTCAAGATACGTTCTCATTGGTGGACTTAAGAGTGTATTTTATGTAACTGTGAAAAAAATATATCCCGTCTTCCTCAACCAGAGGATGACGGGATATCAAACTAATCCATAAACTTCTTCATCTCTTCAATTGTTTCTTCACTGAGAGGAGCTTCTTTAAGCTTATCCCAGCTCTTCTTTGCTACTTCACTGATCTTTGGTGGGAGTAATTCCTCATTAACATAACGGCCATAGCCTCGGTAATGATTTGTATACTGACCAACTTCCTGGCCTTCTCTACAAACCCATACCTTCATGTCAGGCTCACCCTCGTGCGAATTGTTGCGCGGACGGAGT
The DNA here is from genome assembly GCA_017539165.1 of Eubacterium sp. GTDB lineage: Bacteria > Bacillota > Clostridia > Lachnospirales > Lachnospiraceae > Eubacterium_Q. The sequence goes on along the minus strand of JAFYHN010000080.1, from coordinate 44,849 downwards.
TCGATAAGCCAAATGTCATTTTCGAAAATCACAATGTTACCTTTAGTCTCCATAACTCTAATACCTCCCTACAGTATAAAAGCATGTAAATAACAACAATCTCCTAAAGACCAATTTACGATACTTTAAACCTGATGTCAAGGACACTTTGCCCAAGGTATGACGTTATCATCCCGGCAATTAAATAACCAAGGATTCTCGCTTCATCCGACATTTTCTCAGACCCAATCCCATAAGGAAAACTAACATTGTTGGCAGTATGCCAGATATTGGATCAAGCATAACAGAATATTCTTCCTTAATTTGAAGTACATTTGCTGTCACAAATAGCATGTTAGGCACTGCATCTTCCATAGAATGCAGGATGACACATGGCCAAACGGATTTCGTTAATCTTCGCATTTCTACAAACAATGGTGACCAAAATATCATCAGAACAATTCCCAGAACTACTGTCATCGGCCTGCTAGTCTCCGTAAAGTATTCGTCTGGAAGGAAAAACATATAATACATAATATGCCACATCCCCCAGATTAAACCACTAAAAAAATACAAACACCAATCGTTCATTCCTGTTTTTTCCAAATATGGAACCAAACATCCTCTCCATGCAAATTCTTCAAATATGTTCTTTATACAATTTGCCAGGAATGTGGTAACCATAAGCACGAATAAAGCCTTTAACTCTATCTCTCCTACAATTAGACTTCCTGCAATTTCTGCCACAATTATAATAATCATCATTATGCCGGGGAAGGCCAAAACTGCAACAGCATACCACTTCAAATTGTGTTTAAAATAAGGGCGGACACCCATCTGCTTCATATCTTTGTTGATGATTCGCAGCACAGTACCTGTCAAAAATGGAAGTACTAACCATATCCCCATTCCCAGAGATTTACCTTCTGGTTGATCTGTAAGTACTTGATCCAGCAAATATCCGAAAAATCCCGCGGTAATTGTTATAAATATAAAAATTGCCAAAGTAATTTTATCTCTTTTACTCATCTTTTCATTCATCCTTAGCCTGTCCTTTTTCTATGTACGGAACACTCATTGTTACCTATTTTTATATTAAGCACTCGCTCAACATTTGTCAAGGCAAGTTTACCATATACATATTGGGGCATCTATAAAAGTCTCCTACTACATAAAAAAATCCCACCGGAAATTCCTTCTTCAGGAACCGGTGGGAGCTTTTTTTCAAGCCACTCAGTCTTCTATCCCATATTGAGTTTTCAGTTCCTCTGAAAGCTCGGCATCCTGAAGGATTACCTTTGCTTTTTCGATAAGCTCGTCTACAGAATATCTCTTATAGTACCCTATCTTAACATCATTTTTATTCTTGTATGACTGAGTAATAAATGAATCCGATATCTTATGGTGTCCGAAACAGTCCTCAATATAAGAGAGCTGAACTCCGCTTTCCATATCAACTACATCAGTTATGCTGTTAATCTGAATGTACATGAGATTATTATCATTATCGATATCAAAGGTCGCATTACCAGTGAAACTATATATAGAGGTCACATCGGTTTTCCGCTTAAACTCTCCTTTGGAAGAGTACCAGTACAGACTTCCATCATTAAACAGAACGATAAATTCATCTCTTTCCGGGATAAATGTCATACCTATCGTCGTCAGTCCGGCACAGTCTATGGTCTGTTCAATCTCACCACTTCTGTTCACCATCCGGATACTATTTCTGTCAGCCAGTGCGAATACTGATTCCGTTCCATTTTGAGAAATACATCCATTTCTTGATGCTTCATCAGAAGAATCAAGAATCCTGACATCACCACTATTTATATCAACAATACAGTTTTTGTCACCGGAATACAGAATGACCCCAGCCTTATCATATAATCTGGATGGAGCCCTCGGCGAACCGCACTCTGACGGAATTTCAATCTCTTTCTTCTCCTTAGACAGAAGATCATATACTCCGATATAGTGAGTGAATTGTTCCCCTCTATAATTAATTACGAGCTTAGTGTCCCGTAATTCAGCTACATTCGTAATCGTTGAGATTTCATCGTACAGCTTCTCAACCTTCTGTTCTCCAGTCATGATATCAACAGAAATAAGTTCGAATGCATTTTCATTATCATGTCCCAGATACAGGCAATTCTTATAACACCCCAGAATCTTATACTTCGAAGCCTTTTCATCAGGAAGCGTGATACTGTTTATCTTAAATTCTCCTGACAGTCCATAGGTGGCAAGAGTTGCTTTATCATCCAACTCATACAGAATACCAAGCACCTGATCATTCATGTAAAAGTCATTATTTATTCCTGACACAGTGATGTTATCCTTAAACTCTGTCCAGTTATCATCATACACATTCAGTCCATACTCGATAACTTCTGAACCAAGTTTCTGGGATACAAATACATCTTCATTTACGAGAATCTTATTCAGTTCGTCTGTAAATATATTGTAGTGATAAACTGATTCTGTCCCCATTGCAGCCGCCGGAATAGAGTATCCACCTCTGTTAGTGAGATAGATTGGCAGTCCGTCGTCATCCTTATCACTGGCATATATGATAGATTCATTTACATTATGAACATACTTCTCAGCACCGGTCTTCAGATCATATATCGTAGCTACATTCCCGGAGAAATACGCCACCGAACCTGCTTCCTCCATTCCAAGGAAATCAGAGTTGATCTGTACACCATTACATACAAAATCTGCTTTCCATTTCTCTTTCAGATCTGTCGGATTAAGACACAGGATTGTCGAATAATCTTTCGTCAGAACCTCCATATTTCCAATAGATGAACTGGTTGAGAAATCCACCTTGGAACTAGCCACCATCAGGCTGTCTCCAACCCATTCGATATCCTTCACCATCGCCTCGACAGGCTCTGCAATCACAGTTTTCTGCGTAGCGATATCCACCACTCCGTAACTGTATTTCAGATAATCCAGAATTCCAATAAATGCGATCTTCGTACCGTCAGGTGACAACTTGCTTTCAGTCAGTGAGATATCCTCCAGCTCGTTCTTCGCCGAGAACTTCACAGTATTCTTAACCTCTCCTGTCTCCGAATCGATTTGGAGAAATGATTTATTGTAAGTTCCGATATAAAACGTTCCATCGCCCACCATTATATTCTTCTGATAGACAAATATATCACCCGCTAAATCGTACTCCCACTTCTTACTTCCGGAGTCGGTCTCGTAGCATTCCATCTTGTCATCTGTCCATATGACAAATGTATTCTTTGACAGATACTCCAGCCCCTTTATTGTGAAACCCGACTTATTCAGATACAGAATCCTATCATGACTTTTGGTATTCCATACCTCAACAACATTTGCATTGTCATAAGCAGTAAGAGTTGCTCCATTAGGCGAAACACGAAAATCATTTATACGGTTCGGCATTCGGTAGTTCCAAACTGTATGAATGTTGCTTCCGTTTTCTCCTTCATAAGCAAGTGTCGCATCAGATATGGCTTTAATCGCTTCCGCTATGACTGGTCTGTCATCATCAACATCCTTCGGCAACGCTTCCAAAGCAAGCTGCAGTGCAGTTATCCGCTGTTCGTTATCAAGAAGTCGTTCAGATTCATTTGCCAGATATCTGGACTGATTCTTCAAAGATTCAATATAGTTTTTATGAATGGTATTTCGGCTGTAATATAGATATCCTGTAAATCCGATCATCAGCGCAAATGCAGCTGAGAATCCCAATGTGAGCTGTCTGACCATGTACTGTCTGCGACGGTTCATCAGTTCATCATAAGAACAGCCTATGATACCGCTGGCAAGACGAGGAAGCTCTATCTTATCAGCTTTCCTGATAGGCATTCTGTAATCGCATGACAGAGGCTCTATCGGCATCCTGACAAGCTGCTGTTTACCATACTGATCAAGAACCCAGCTATCTTCATACAACAGAACTTCAGGGATAACCTCAAAAGGTTCGCCATTCACCAGAACTGTATATATCTGTTTCTTCGTATGATTTCTGAGAAATATCTCTATTTCCTTCGTCACCCAGATAGACTGTTTCGTATTAGTCGAACAGATAACGATGAGATAGTCAGAATTCGCGAGTGCATTTGCTATTGTATCATTAAGGTCGCTTGTGATAGGAAGCTCCTCCGTATCACGAAAGATTCTGTTGATCCTCTTAAGCCCTGTCTTCTTCTGGATCTTCTCTGGTATATGGAAACGCTCCAGACCTTTATGAATCGCCTCTGCAACCCTGTTATCCTCAGGAGCATGCTTGTAGGAAATAAATGCATTGTAGTGATCGATCACTGCTAAACCTCCTTGTAAAGCCTGTCAAAGAGTCGTCCATTTATAACATATATATCATGAGGATCATCATCTCTTACCGCTATATAATCCTCAGGAGTTCCTGAATAGTACTTTTCCTCGTCCCATGCCGTGAAAAGCTTCACATAGGAATCAAGAGGCTTCGCATATATCCTGGAAGTGCCTGTGCTGACCACCGTCTTGGCATAATCCAGAACACCCTTTCTCTCGCCAGTTAATGCATCCGTTATCTGTGGCTCGTATTCAAATGTCATCTCATACAGTTCATCTACAGGCTTATAGCTCTTCTCAAGTTTTTCCTTCGATATCGGATATATCTCACCTTCTATTCCGATCATAAGATACATATCTTCTTCCAGACGGACATTTATATCTCCTTCCAGAGTTCTTACTTCCACAAGAGTATTTACAGGGAAGATATCCGTAAGCTTTACATATCCCAGAGTCTGTGGGAGCTTCTCATATAGCTTCATATCAGAAGTATCGAGGACTGTTTCCTTCGCATAGATTATCTTGTACATCTCATAATAAGCATCCAGTCTCTTCTGGAATTCGTCACGGATAAGTTCTTCATCACCTCGGCTGTCGCCAGCATAGAGACTTCTGAGTTTTTCCGTATTTATAGCCCCGCCGGCCTTAGTGAGATGTCCGCCACCGCCTCCCAGGTCCTTTGCAAGAAATGAAGCCAGTTCATTTGCATGCACTTCCTTTACGCAGCTTCTTATAGAAAACTTTATCTCCTGTGGAGTCACAAAATATGATATACAGACTTCAACGCCTGTTGTCTGCATAGAGAAATCACCGATAACACTGAGTATGATCGGGTCACATTTATCAGCTTTTATAAGAAGATACTTATGATTCATGCAATAAACATAATCAAGGATTGCTTTCCCGGCTATCTTCAGTTCATCGAGAGATATATTCGAATTGCTCATCTCATTGATAAGACTCCTATTGATCATCAGCGAATCTCTCATATCTTTATCCAACGGATGAGATACTTCAGAGAGCTTATTCGTATCAGTATAGAGTCCATAATAAAGTGCAGTAGACAGAAGAATATCTCCATTCACACTGAGCCCTTCTTCTCTGATCATATCCCAGAGAACGGTTGCGCAGCTTCCCATATTGCTCCTCACTTCAGATAATTCAGGCAATGTGACAAGCTTCTGATGGTGATCTATCACCGCAATATTCTTAGCTGGTGTTGGAGTTACATTTCTCAGTCCGTACTGACAATCGACTGTTACCAGCAGCTCTGGAACCCTATCAAAATCTGGTTCATAGCTGACAGGCACATTAAGACATTTAATCATGAGAAGCAGATTACTTTTATGAATCTCATTGCTTCCACGATAGATAAAGACAGGATACTTTCCCATCTTTTTTAGATACCAGTAAAGTGCATATCCCGATGACAGAGCGTCTGCATCGGGATTATCATGACACTGAATGACGATATCGTCATACTTTAAAAGCTCGTTTAGTTTCATGCTTTCTTCCCCCCGTACCCCTGAAATGTTAAATCTTTAACTTCTTAAATGCCATCGGATATACTCCGATTATTAAAAATGTTACAACAAAGTATCTGAATATTCTGGACATATCTTCGAACATCTGATATGATCCGCAGACTGTGTTAAGAAACTTCTTTAAGATGAAGTTCATTGCATAATATATAACAAAACCGCCAAACAATCTGATAATGCATTTCCATACTTTATCAGCCTTCTCAAACTTTACAAATCTTTCTTCGAATTCTATTGCCAGATAGAAGCCCCCCATGACTCCCAGGCTGGAATAATAATCCTCAGTTTCACAGAAGAAGATTCCGATAGCAGCAATGATGAAAATGATCATATTCACCAGCCATCTTCTTTTTACTTTCTTCTGAAGATTTGTAACTAAGATGATAACAAGTATACCTGTCAGCCATCCGAATATAACGTCTGTAGGATAATGAACTCCGACAACCACTCTGGAAATACCGACCAGAAGTGGAATCGTTATTCCTATTATCCAGAGTATCTTTTTCTTTGTATATAACGGAATTCCACTGTATATTATCGCTGAATTCATAGAATGTCCACTCGGAAATGAATACCCCTGCGCATATATATCATATATGTCTGCTTCACCGTTAACCGGCTTAAGGCATTTGACTCCCGGATTATCAAAATACGGACGACGTCTCAGGATTATATTCTTAAATATAGGATTAAGAACCAGTCCAATAACAAGTGTCTCTCCTACTGTTTTTCCAAACTCCTTATCGTAGCACCAGTATATAAAGCCCATGACCAGAATAACTACCAGTTCTTCACCCATAAGAGTGATCAGCGATGCGAGCTTAATCCCAAAAGGACCTATGATGCTCTGAAGCCACTCCATAAGCACTGGTTCCCAGCCAAAATAAAATGTTAAACCTGTATCCACGTTTCGTTACCAAACCTTTCTGAAAATATTGAGAAAATTAAAACTAGACTTTTTTCACAAGAAGCTCTACAACGAAACCTTCATCATTGTAGTATTCCATACCTCCGCCCTGTTTTTCCATATACCAGTTTACAAGATACATTCCGAGTCCGTATCCGTTCTTATCCTGCACATCACTTCCACGGTAGTACTTCTCGACTACAAGAGCAAGTTCTTCCTCAGGAACTCCTGGTCCCTGATCCTTAATCCTGATCTTTATGAACGAATCAGTTGAATCTTTATTTGATGGAACATTATTTAATTCCTCAAATGAAACATATATATCGGTTCCCGCATACTTATAGGAATTCCCGACTATGTTATCAATAACCTGTTCCATTCGAAGCTTATCCATATATACAAGACACTCAGGGATGTGATTCTCCAGAATTATATTTCCGTAATCCTTAAGTCCCTTGAAATAATTCTCTATGATCCTAGAGTCATTTTCAACCGAGTTGATACTGATCTCTTCCATATCGTCAAGCGTCGCTCTAAATACATTCTGAACGAGACTGTTTATGGTTTCAGACTTATTGGAGATAAAACCTATCTTCTCCAGAAGACTGCCGTTTTCTTCAAGTTCCGAATCAATCTGACGAAGGCTTTCCTCACGAGCCTCATCATCAGATGAACCATTTAATAATTCATTCTTTTGTTTTTCCAGGTCCTGACGGTTCTTTTGGAATCTCATATCCAAAACCTCACATGTTGCCTGAATTGTAGCCACCGGCGTCTTAAGATCATGACTTAATTCAGCCACCAGCTCTCTCTTTGCATGTTCTGCCGCAAGTTCTCTCTGCTTGGATGCTTTCAGCTCTTCTCTCATAATATCGAAGCTCTCCGTAAATGACCCAAACAGATTATCACGGTGGATCGGAAGGGCTGTATCAAGATTACCCTTCGCTATCTCAGAAGCAAAATTCTGCATTTCCCTTACCGGTCTTACCTGAAAGTAGTAGACAAGTCCGATAAATATATAACCTGCCGCAAGTATGATAAACCAGAATATGATCATACATTCCAGCATCTGCTGCTGTCCGAGCTCAAAGTTTTCGTTGAGATTGGACCATATCTTTTTATATATCTCTATCTCACCATCAGAATATGAACAGACCGCTTTTGTCGACAGCGATATCCTCCTGTACATTAAAAGCATTGCTCCCAAACCGACAATCATGATAGATGTAAATGTTATGATTACTTTTGTGATACTTTTCATATTTCAAGAATATATCCCGTTCCCCAGATAGTTTTGATAAACTCCGGATTGTTGGGATCCTCCTCAAGTTTTTCTCTAAGTTTTCTAATGTGTACGTTCAGCGTTCCATCGGAATAGAAAGAATCTCCCCATACCTCGTCGAACAGCTGATTCTTAGTCACTATAGTATTTTTATGAACATAGAGTGCATTCAGGAGTGCAAATTCTTTAGCCTTCAGTGTTACTCTCTTGCCTCTGATAGTTACAGACATTGTTGTTGAATCCAGTATCATATCATCTGACTTTGGCGCCTCTTCCGAAGTCTCAGAAACTTTCTTAAGCTGCTCCACACGTTTCAGATTAACTTTAACCTTCGCAAGAAGAACTGACAGGCTATATGGTTTCTTGACATAATCATCACCACCGATACTTAGGGCTATCAGAACATCATCGTCGCTCTGACGTGCGCTTATAAAGATTATCGGAAGCTGATAATGCTCCCTCACTTTTTTACACACATCAAATCCGGAACCGTCTCCAAGATTAATATCCAGCAGTATCAAATCGACATCATTTTTATCCAAAAAATCATAACAGGACGAAGCACTGTCAACATACTCCGTCTTGACATCGAACATCTGAAAATATTCTGCGGTCATTTTAGCGAGTTCTATCTCGTCATCAACGATCAAACAATTGTAGTGCATTTTTTTATTCCTTCCTAAAACGCTGAAGTGTATCACATGAGATCAGCGTTGTAAACTGCTCTCTCTCCACCTACAAATTTAGGACGGAATCTCGCAGCGATGACATTTGCCTCACCAATGTTTTTGTACTTAAGTCTGAGTGGAACAACAACGGGATGAATATGCATTCCTATAAGAACTCCACCAATATCTATTCCAGCCTTAGCCTTATGCTTTATATCCTCAACAACAACTGGATCTTTAAGGCTTAAATATTGCTTTACCGCAAATGCCCCTCCTGCGTGAAGCTGAGGGATGACATTTACCTCTTCCAGATCATATCTCTCCATAGCTGCTCTATCTATTACGATTGCTCTGTTGAGATGCTCACAGCACTGAACCGCAAGGAATACTCCTCTCTCTGCCAGCTTCGTGCTTACTACCTCATATAGGTCATTTACCGCCTTATCAGTCTCGCCGTCTTTTGATGTTCCCATCATATTTCCGATCATCTCGCTGGACGAACATCCTACTACGAAGATGTCGCCTTTGTTCAGCTTAACATCACTTAAAATCTCATCAAACACTGCATTTGCGTCATCACTTATCTTGCTCATAATTCTTCCTCTTTTTGTATTTCTCCTCGGTTATATATTGTAACCGTATCTTACCATAATACACTTATTTATAATAAATGCAACCATGGTAACTTATGGGACATTTCCCTCATAAACATAATTCAGTTTTTCTCTTGCAACTTCCGCAAGTCTGTATATCAGTTTCACATCAGTTGCCGACCTGTCAGTCATATGGAATCTCGGGAAGAATCTCGATATATGAAGCGGGATATCTCGTCCGATCATATCTCCGTTCTCATCCTTAAGTCCTGCTATATACGAACTGATCTCACGCATTTCTTCTTCAGTATCATTCTCTCCGGGAACGATCAGCGTCGTGAGTTCCACATGACAGATCTGGACTGCTCGCTCGATAAAACCTTTGACCATATCGAGACTGCCTCCAAGAACATCCGTGTAATAGCTGTCCCTTATGCCCTTCAGATCTATATTCATAGCATCGATATAAGGACTGATCTCTTCCAGAACACTGAGTTCTGCAGTCCCGTTAGAGACAAGAACATTAAGCATTCCCATGTCATGCACCAGCTTTGCCGTATCCCTTACGAATTCATATCCGATCAGTGGCTCATTATATGTAAATGCCACACCGATATTTCCTCTTTTCCTGTAAAAAGCTGCTGTCTCCGCTATCTCCTCCGGAGTGCATTCCTCAGCTTCCTTCTCGAATCTATATGCACGTTCCGACCAGGATATCTCATCATTCTGACAGAATGGACACCTTAGATTACAGCCATAGCTTCCGATAGACAGGATCCAGCTTCCCGGATGAAATCTGTTAAGAGGTTTCTTCTCGATAGGATCAAGCGCCATAGAAGTAACCTTGCCATAATTCACCGTAACTATAATTCCATCTCTGCAGCTCCTGACTCCGCAGAAACCTGTCTGCCCTTCTTTTATCTCACAATGTCTGAAACAAACACCACATCTTGCCATATCGATCCTCCAAAGTCTAAGTTCTCCGTCTATATATCAGACGTGTCTCACAACTTCAAATCTCTCAAGCTTATAGTCATCACTCGGATTTATCCCACCTTTTTTCATTGCAATAGCAATCTGTTCATCAACTGTATCAACTCCATCCAGATCCGGAAGAAGAAGTCCTCTTCTGGAACCACATGACACGATAACGCCGTACCGCTTCACATCCAATTCATCTTTGGAGTCTATTGGTTCCGGCTTGCCAAGTACATCTACATTTATCTCAAGATACGGAATCTCATATGTTCCAATCGGATCAAATCTTGGATCTCTCGTCGAAGCACTTATCGCATTGTGGATTATCTCTGCCGCAACAGATGCCTCCGTAGGCAGTATTGTTCCGATACAACCTCTAAGCAGTCCGTGCTCATGGATGGAGACAAATGCCCCTGCCTGAGTTGAAGTGAGCATCTCAACTTCTTCATCCGAAAATCCCTGAAGTCCCTCAGCAACAGATATAGTCTTGCCGTTCATTATATAAGTCTCTAGAGATTTCCTCGCTAATCGTACAAAAGCATCTGATTCAGCCTTTTTCACTAACTGTTTCTTACGTTCAGCCTCAAGATAGATATCCAGAAATCTTCTGGAATCATCTTCGACTGGATTTCCATCCACATCATGCTTTACGTGAAATGTACATATTCCGTATCCAACTCCAGTCACATCTTCATGTGACAGTGTCTCTATATCAACATCCAGTCCATCAAGCGCACCAGCCATCATAACGAATGAACGGTGACCACATTCAGCTGCCTTATCACAGAATGTGTCATCAAAATCAAACAGCTCACCAAAAGCGCCTCTCGAACAGACATCCATTATTCTCTCATCATACTCTGGTCCCTCCAGAGCAAATCCGTAAGGTCCATATTCCTGAAGTTTATGTGACAAGTCTCCACTCGCCACATAGACAACTCTTCTTCCGGTCTCATTTACAGCCTGCTGAATGATCTGGCCTAGAACATAATGATCAGTAAGAGCAAGTCCAGAAAGACCTATCCTGACTATCTTAAAATGCGAATATCTCTGTCTTATAAAATGCAGTGGAACCATAGTTCCATGATCCAGCTCTCTCTTTCGCTGTCCCATAGTTCCTGCCGGGAAATCATCATCCTGTGCGATTGCCTCAATAGCTTCCACCAGTTCAGTATCATATTCTTCGGTAAACTTGACCTGGGGTGCCCCAAAGTCAGCAAAAGACCCAACAGCGATTTCGCCCGGAGATATATGAAAATAGTCTGCATACATAGTTGCATGCGGACTGGATATAATGATCGTCTCGGGTTTTAACTGAGCTATCTCATCAGCTACCTTCAAATATGAATCAATAGTTTTCTGAACCTGCGCCTCACTACCACGTCCGACCTGCGGAACAATAAGTGGCGGATGCGGCACCATGAATGATGCTATAATAGACATGATATTCCCCCTCCTGTCTTTCAAAGCCAATTCACCCCATAATCAAACTCATCCAACGCCTAATATTTTACCATAATTCGCGTTTTATATGAAGCAAAAGAGATGACAGTTGAAAATCCTCGTAAGCTGTGAGTTCTTTTGCTTCTCAAAAGCTTCAACAGATTTCCAAAGGGTGGCTCGGTCTTTGTACTCTTCTGGTGCATTCTCTGGTAAATCAATCTCGGAATGAACTAAGTCCTCTTTAGGGTCTAGCTCATTCGATTTCACCTCACTTTCGACAACACTCCTTAAAGTATTTGTGAACTGCACCGCCCATCATGAACTTATGATGGTTCTCAAACTTTCTCCTTTCGTCGTTGGCTTTCTTCTTCTCCAGAGCAACACGATTCTTTGCCTGCCCCATCTGTTTCTGAGCCTGCTCCATACCCTTGGTTGATGTGATTTCTGCTACGTTAATCATTGTGATTACCTCCTAAAAATTGATAAAAAAAGCACCTTAGACTATTTCAAATCTAAAGTGCTCTGTAGCTATATATAATTTCTCTCATCAATGATGAGAGTTTTCTGATTCTTCCTCTGCAATGCTATACAACTCAGCTAACTTCTCCCTAAGAACATCCTTTGAAATCAGCTTTGTTTTGTATTCAGAAATCATTGTCTGAGATAAGCTACGGCTCAATGAATACTCCACAACATCTGTATCTGCATTTTTACAAAGAATCATTCCTACGCTTGGATTTTCATGAGGCTTTTTCACGTCACGGTCTAATGCTTCAAGATAAAAATCCATCTTGCCCATATACTCAGGCTTAAAATCATCTATCTTTAAATCTATCGCAACTAAGCATTGCAATTCTCTATGATAGAAAAGCAAATCCACATAGTAATCGTTATTGCCTACTTGTACATGGTATTCTTCTCCCACAAATAGGAAATCCCTTCCAAATTCAAGCAAGAATTTTTTCATATTACGGAGAATTGCTTTCTTTAAGTCAAACTCCTTATAAGGCTCTGGCAAATCAAGAAATTCCAACATATACATATCTCTTAAAATGCCAGATATCTTCTGTGGTTCAATAGCTGTTGGTGCCTTTCCATTTGACAATAACAACCGCTCATAATAGCCACTATCAATCTGCCTAGCCAATTCACGTGATTGATATTTTTCTTTGGATGCCAATTCCAAATAAAACTTCTTTTCTTCATAATCCTTGGTCTTTGAAACAATGTGCATATTATTAGTCCAAGTATTTTCTCTCAGCAGTGATGAGAGTTCTGGATGGTCCTTATATGTCTCATAAAATTGTTTCATTCTCCATATATTCTGAGAAGAATAACCGCGAATACCAGGTTCCCTACTCAAAATATAATCAGACAATGCCTTGACTGTAGACTTTCCCCAGCCATCAGACTCAGCCTTATTCGAAACATACTCACCTATATTCCAATACAATTCTATAACCGTAGAATTGACTTGAAATTCAGCCTTTTGCTTTGCTGAGTAAATCATATTAAGTATGTCATCAAACATTTCCGTTTTAATTATTTCACCCAAGCTATCCGCCTCCGAACAAAAAATCCATGCTGTCGCATCACTGCAATTATAACAAAATCGCTTCTATTCTGTATATAGCGATTTTCTATTCTATTCCATCTATAAAATCTTCTATTACTTTAGAACACTCTGCTGCCCTGTCCATGTAAATTGCATGTGTACCATATAAAGAAACAAGCTGACAGTTTCCAAGTTTCTCTTCAAATGGATTCCAATAGTCTTGTTTATCCTCAGGTTTTTCATCAAAATAGTATTGTGCATCAATAAATAGTTTGGGAATATCGTTTGGCTCTAAACTATCCAGTACAGTTTTGGCATTTTGATATATCATCTCTGCTTCAGATATTGTTGCATGCGCACTAGTCGTTTTTGAAAATATATAGATATTCATATCAAGTTCTTTCTTGGACATATTGTCAGCAAGTTTTCCATATATTTGTTTCATTACAAACGGTTCAAACCCTATTTTTTCTGAGATATTAAGTGTATGCCACTGTCTTTTAATATCTCGTCCTTCCTCTTCATCCACACGAGTGCAAAGCGTTCCATCCATGATAATTACACCTTCAACCTCTTCTGGATATTTATTCTGCCAATAAGATGTATACAGTCCACTAATCGAATGGCCCAGTAAAATATAAGGCCCTTCTTCTCTTATATTTTTGAGAACCGTTCTATAATCTTCCACAACCCGCTCTACAGAACGCTCTGTTTTAGTATCATCACTAAAACCATAGCCTGCACGATCTATAAAGATGAGTTCATTTTCTTCTTCGATATTTTTAGTCATATTACGCCACGAAAAATTCATGGTGCTATCATTTAATCCTGAACAACAGACTATTTTGTGTTTTCCGTTTACATTTCCAACTTTTAGTGCATTTAATTTGTAATCTCCAGCAGATACAAGATTACAGTATCCATTTTTCTCCAATTGGCTCATTATATCATTAACTTTTACTCGATAGTGAATAGTAAAGAGAACTATTTTCCAAGTAAACTTAGTGAAAACCACTTTATTCCTTTTAATACTTTCTTTAACATCATTCAATTAGTCCTTTATGTCATTTTCTTTATTTGTTAAGAATATTTTTCTCCTTGATATCATGCAGATAATCCTTAATAGTTTCTGACTGTATTGTAGCGGCAAAATGTCCTCCATCTACATATCTGATTTCTTTATCTGGTGCTGATATACTATTTATGTACTTTTCCATCGCTTTATAATTTGTTCCTGGCTGCTCATCTTTTTTTCCAAGCAGGTAATAAACAGGAATCTCATATTCTGTAACATCCGTAGGAAAAACTGTATCAATAAGCTTTGCATCATCCGGAGTCAGAGTATTTCTATTTGCCATAACATCTTTATCAAAATACACTGCAAACATCAAATATATCTGTTTAGGACTGGCATATGGATTAAACATAAATGAAGTCCAAATATTAAAGTCAGCACTGTTTGTAAGATTATCATCTTCACAACATCTTTTACGTAATTCACGAGTCAATTCATGCTGAGCCTCATCTTCATGTATTACTTCAGGATCAAACCTATTCAGCAGTTCCTGCACCTCCTTATCATCCTTATACTTTTCAAGCATTTCTTCTTTAAACGCTTTTCTTTTTTCAACGGTAGTCCATACTGCACTAGTTCCCAGAAATGCATAGTAATTCTCAGGATTTTCTGAGATAAGTCTCTCACCAAGAGCTGATCCCCATGATGATCCCCATAGCATGATCTTATCAACTCCAAATGTTTCCTTCAGATATTTAGTTATCTCCTGACCATCTTTGATCATTATTTCTGGGGTAGCTTCCTCAACAGGACCAATCTTATAGTTATGACCTACTCCTCGCTGATCCCAGTTTACTACCGTGTAGTCTTTTCCAAGTTTCTTCATCATAGGGAAGTCAACCGCACTAGTTGGATAGAATGGTCCTCCGTGGATGTAGAGCAATACTGGATTATCCTTATTTTCACTATAGATGCTTATCCACTGCTTGGTGCCATTTATATCAATATATTTTGATTCATTTATACCGTTCTTTGGAGTAATACGATTAATCCCTCTTCCGATCATACATATCAATATAAAGAGAACTATTATTCCCAGTAAACTTATGAAAAACCATTTTATTCCTTTTAATACTTTCTTTAACATCTCTTCAGTTATCCTTTATGTCATTTGTTATCTGTTATTTATATTTTTCTCCTTAATGTCATGCAGATATTCCTTTATAGTTTCCGACTGTAATGAAGCGGCATAATGTCCTCCATCTACATATCTGATCTCCTTATCTGGAGCAGATATATTCTTTTCGTACTTTTCAATCGCATGATAATTGCTTGATGTAGACTCATCTTTTTTACCAACAAGATAATATACTGGAACCTTATACTCAGTTACATCCGTAGGAAACGTATTTTCTACAAGCCATTCAGCATCTGGAATTATTGCATCTCTAGTCGCTTTGGCATCTTTATCAAAATATACTGCAAACATCAAATATATCTGCTTAAGACTGGCATATGGATTAAACATAAATGAGGTTAAAACATTGAAGTCAGCGCTGTCCAAAATGTTATCTCTAGTTGTACATAATAATATTAAGTCATGAATAACTTCATGCTGATCATCATTTTTTACTTCAGGATCAAGCTTGTTCAGAAGTTCCATCACTTCCTTATCATCTTTATATTTTTCAAGCATATCTTCTTTGAAAGCAATTCTGGCATCTTTAATCGTACTAATTGCACTAGTTCCCAGAAATGCATAGTAATTTTCTGGATTTTCAGCTATAAGTCTTGCACCGAGAACTGACCCCCATGATGATCCCCATAGCATAATCTTATCAACTCCAAATGTTTCTTTCAGGTAACGTGTTATCTCCTGGCCATCTTTGATCATTGTTTCCGGAGTAGCTAATTCGACAGGACCCTTACCATAGTTATGACCTACTCCTCTCTGATCCCAGTTTACTACTGTGTAGTCTTTTCCAAGCTTCTTCATCATCGGAAAGTCAACTGCACTTGTAGGATAAAATGGTCCTCCGTGGATGTAGAGCAATACTGGATTATCCTTATTCTCGCTATAAATGCTTATCCACTGCTTTGTACCGTTTATATCAATATATTTTGATTCATTTATTCCATTCTTTGGAGTAATACGATTGATTCCTCTTCCGATCATACATATCAATATAAAGAGAACTATTATTCCCAGTAAACTTATGAAAAACCATTTTATTCCTTTTAATACTTTCCTCAACATTAGTCCATTAACCTCTCAAGTCATTTTCTATCTTTATTTATTATTTATATTTTTTTCTTTGATATCATGCAGATATTCCTTTACTGTTTCTGACTCCAGTGTAGCTGTATAATGCCCACCTTCAACAAATCTTACTTCTTTTTCCGGAGCAGTTATGGAATCTATATACTTTTCCATTGCATAATGGTTTGATCCCGGAGCCTCATCTTTCTTTCCAAGCAGATAATATAACGGAACCTTAAACTCCTTAACATCTGAAGGGAAGATTTCCCTGGTAAACTGTGCATGATATTCTTCAGGAAGAATCATATATCTATAATCTAAATAGTTATCATATGATAAAGGCATAATTGCTAAGCATATCTCATTCAGCCCTGCATATGGATTAAACATCATAGCTGTGAGAAGATTAAAATCTGCTCCTTTTAAACCATCTTTTACAGAACATCTTTCCTTAACTTTTGCCTCCATATCTATATCTAAATTATTTTCAGTATCAGGATCATACTTTTCCAGGAGAGCAACCGTATCCGGATCATCTTTATACTTTTCCAGCATCACTTCTTTAAATGTAGTTCTCATGTTAACCGGAGCTTCTACTGCACTTGTTCCTAAAAAAGCGTAATAGTTTTCCGGATTATCTGCGATAAGTCTTGCTGCAACAACAGATCCTGCTGACGATCCCCATATTACGATCTTATCAACTCCAAATGTTTCCTTCAGATACTTTGTCATCTCTTTACCGTCTTCGATCATCACATCTGAAGTTATTTTTCCTTCGGCAGGATATTTCTTATAGTTATGTCCAACGCCTCGCTGATCCCAATTTACTACCGTATATTCTTTTCCAAGCTTCTTCATCATTGGGAAATCAAATGCACTTGTCGGATAAAAAGGGCCTCCATGTACATAGAGAAGTACCGGATTATCCTTGTTCTCGCTATAGATACTAATCCACTGCTTAGTTCCATTTATATCGACATATCTTGACTCATTTATACCGTTCTTCGGAGTGATGGAATTAATCCCTCTTCCGATAAAACATATCAGTATAAAGAGAACTATTATTCCCAATATACTTATAAAAAACCATTTAATTCCTTTTAATACTTTCTTAAACATCTAGTTACTTTCCTTTCACGTCTTTTATTCTTCTGTGATCATATCTACCGGTTTAAGACCGTGTACTTTTAATCCAAGCAGTCCTGATGTGATGATCGCAACTGCCAGAATTGCTATTGCAGTTCCTGATACCCATATCGGAGGAAGATTGAAGTTGATTGACTTCATTCCGAAGAAAGAGAACACCAGAAGACAAAGCTTTGCTCCAACTGGCTGACTGATAATAACTCCCACAAGAAGTCCTATCACTATAGCCGGAATATTCGAGATCATTATCTGTAAGATAAGTCCTCCTGAAGTCTGGCCAAGGGCTTTACTTATTCCCATTCCTTTCCAATCTCTTATTATTTTTGCCCTTACCACAAGCGCCTCGACAAATATGACTATTAGCATTGTGAGTATTGAGATAATGATACATAATGCTTTTAGAGCAGCTGTTATAGTAGAAATCGTTGAGTCTACTACTTTTGCATCATCTCTTATTTCCATATCTTCGACAGACAGACCTTCCTTCTCGGCAAAGTCCTCAAGCTGACTCTTCATGCTTTCATAAGAAACTCCATCACTGATTGTCAGATTATATGAGATCCTTGTTTCCGGATAAAGCTTTTCAGCCGCATCCATATTCATAATGATGCTTCGGCCCATTCTCTCCAGTCTCTGATTTATTCCGACAACCAGATAGTCACACTTTTTATCTCCATATTGCATTTCAACAACATCACCGATCTTAGCACCGATATCCTCTGCTACAGGACCAGTAAGCATTACTTCATTATTTTTTTCAGGCATTCTTCCTTCTACAATTCTGGTTCTCATAGAATTCTTTACATCGTCATAAGCATATATATGTACATTTTTCTCTTTTGAACCATATCGTATTGTCAGATCCGTTCCATAATGTCCAAGAACATTTTCTACATTGTCTAAGGTCCTCAGTTTATCTCCCAGAGACTTATCTCCATGAACACTGACATCGCCCAGCTCAAATGCCATAAACTCCATAAGTCCACTTGCATTTTTACCAAAATTCTCATAGAGTCCAAATCCCACAAGCATCGCTAGTGTAAGCATGATAGTGATAAACATCATAACCATATTTCTTCCCAGGTTTCCAAATGTATCCTTTAATGACAGCACTACCGGAACTGGAAGATATGTTTTCTCGAATGAAAAAGTGTTTCTCTTAAAATTATGTGTGTTTATTCCTCCTCTTAATGCATCTAATACTGTTATTTGATTATATGTTCTGCTTATTAGTCTGATCACCACCCAGACTACCAGCAGGATTCCCAAAAATGTCACTACAGCTGCAAATATATTTATAGGCTGATTCCAGGTTAGACCGGACACTGCACCTACAACTTCTCCAAAGCCGCCAAATGTCGCTATTCCGGATATCACTCCGATCATTGCACCAACAGCTGCTGTAAGAACAATCTGTAACGTAAGCGCATCCCTGAGTTCTTTCACCGTGTATCCGCTTGCTTCCAGAATTCCTGTGTTCTTCATATTTCTACGGATAAAATTCCTGATACTAAATGATATGATCACTATCGATATAAAAAGCACTAATATCGCAAATTGCATTATCACACCCATGATAATATTCGGTATAAACTTTGAACCGCCTTTCATCATGTGCCAGTTTACAATCGTTGGATCAGGATCTATGTATTCTCCATCTAAATTGTTTTCACTACGTGATGTGATCAGTTTCTTATATTCCGAACCGATCTCAGCCTCCAGATCTGTAGTTTTAAGTCCATTTTTCATTTCCTCTTCACTCACTACACCTTTGTGGAGCATTGAAGGTTTAATAACTGCACTATGTTTTTCAGTTATCTCATCAACCTTCTTCTGAGACATATATATGTAATATGACGTGACATTTACTGAGTTACAGAAATACGGATCCTCAGCATATCCAGCCACATTGAAATCCATAACCTCATCTTCAAGCTTAATTCTGAATTTATCTCCTATCGGAAAATCCCTTTTCAGATAGTAAGGAATAAGAACATCATCTTCGTTCAGCTTACTCTGATCTATTCGAAGATTCATATATTGAGGTTCTTCTTCAAAACTTTGAATGATAGCTTCATATTGAGAATAATCGTCTGGATCATTTGCATTTTTATAATCGATATAAGTATTGATCACGGGCGTTGCTTCATAATCCGCTATATGTTTATTCTGAGAAATCGCTTTTTCAGCGCATTCAGTTTCAATATCGGTTCTCCCGTTGATCATCATGATTTCCGCGCCGTTTATTTCCCTGAACCTTTCATCCATTACCTTTTCAAGTCCGGTAAGCGCCGATAAACAGTCAAAAATAAGAAACGCTGCCAGAACAGTAAGAATGATAAATGTGATCATATCACCCTTCTGTTTTTTCATATTATTCTTTGCTATAAAAAATAATTTATACATGTTTTCTCCTTTTTAACCCAAACATTACCAACCCATATCAGTGAGAAAATCTTTGAGCATTCTATGTCTGTCTAACGCCTCTCTCTGAAAAGGATTTTTCTCATCTTTATAGTCTCCCATGTATGGCCCAAGAAGGCATTCATCTGATATAACTCCATCCGAAAGATAAATGATTCTATTTCCTCGTTCAGCAGCATTTATTGTATGTGTTACCATTACAATGCTCTGACCTTTATCATTAAGCTCGCTCATAATGTCGAGAACGTTTGTCGTATTCTGTGAGTTAAGAGCTCCTGTAGGCTCATCTGCGAAGAGTACTTCCGGCTGATTGATGACTCCTCTCACAACCGCAACTCTCTGCTGCTGTCCACCAGAAAGCTGTGATGGAAACTTACGCCAATCTTTTTCTGTTATCTCTACTTTCTGAAGAAGCTCTTTGGCTCTCTGAGCAAGTTCCTTTCTGTCTTTAGTCTTAAGAAGTCCGCTCACCATTACGTTATCAAGAGCACTCATTGAGTCATTCAGATAATTCTGCTGGAATACAAAACCAGCATGATTTCTTCTGAAAAGTGCAAGCTTATCATTGCTGAACTTCGATATCTCTATTCCATCGTTTGCAGCTTTAACTGACTTAAGCTTTCCTGAGAATATTCCGTAACCACCATTCTTTTTTCCTTTTTCATCTACGTAATAAGTGATGGTTCCGAGTGTGGGACGATCCATTCCTGAAAGCGCATATAGAAGTGTACTCTTTCCAGATCCGGAATTTCCCATAATTACTGTAAAGTCTCCTTTATATACAGAAAGGTTTAGGTTCTTTAAAACATGCTGCTGAACCGAATCGTTCGAAAATGTCTTTGATAAATCTTTCGCCTTAAGAATTACATCATTTGATAACATATCTTTTTTCCTTTCAATTTTTTTAATTCATGCGTTCTTTTCTTTTTCTGATGCTAATATACAACAACCCCATATAAAAGTCTTAATCTGTATCTTGTCTAATTCTTAAATGATTCTTAAATGTTAAAAACATAAAAATTCAGAGTGATCTATACTTCTCAATCACTCTGAATATTTGATCATAAGTTCTATTAAAGTTGCATTCCATGTATGCCCGCTTATCGGTATTGCTCCGCGCTCCAGCATCGGAACACTCGAACTGTACCTTACACTTTCTCTCTCACATGGATGTATATAGAAAGGTATTTCTGCCTCGTCACAGCGGTCAATCAGCGACAGTATCGAAGAACTATCTTTCTCCTCTACATCTGTATCCGTTCTCGCCGTCGAACTGTGATACAGACCATGAAGAACTGCTTTTACACCTTGCAGTGTAAATAGATCATAATTTATTCCTACATAAGGTTTTATATAAAGAATTGAATTCGTAAGTTTTTTCTTTTCATACAGAAGAGCCTTCTTTGAATCGCCACTGTATGAACCGGGATATTCAGCACCAACCACTTTTTCATCTTCCATCCCGGATATATCCATCATACTCCTGCTGAAAAAGTCTTCTGAATAATCACCACACTGTTCGAGTTCCAACGCATCATGAAGATAAGTTATCCAATCAGTATTTCTATATATAACATAAACTCCCGGAACCCCTTGCATAATAAATCGAACCGCATAAGTCATGTTATTAACACCGTTACTTTTCGGATCCGTCAGGATTCTGTTGGCAGCAATCATAACCACCGGAAGTCCGAGTCCCTGCATCATATAAGACATAAGCGGTGACGTCATATGAAGCGTATCAGACCCATGAAGAATTATCACACCGTCATAGAGGCTGAACTCAACCGTCCTGAGAGCCTCCAGAAGCTTATTCCAGTGTTCCACTGTCATATTCTCACTGAGTGTATCAATAGGCGATATGGTATCATAAACCACGTCCCTATAACCGTCAAGACACTCCTTCGTCATATTAACAAGAACCGGAACCGTTCCTGAACTATTTACATCATTCAGTCCATCCGCTCCCGCCGTAGAACATATAGTTCCGCCAGTAGTCACAACAAGTATTTTGTTTTTTCTTTTTCCAACATCCATGTGTTTTTCTTTGATTATAATCCTAACTTATTCCTAAAGCACTTTTAGCAAGTGCATCCGCTCTGTCATTTCCGGCATCTCCCGAATGTCCCTTAACTTTATGGAAATGTACTTCAAGCTTATCTTTTATCGAATCATAGTAATTCTTATAAGCCTTTGTACCTTCCTTATTGGTCTTCCATTCTCCAAGCGCCCACTTCTCTATTCCGGCATAGTCATAGTATATGTCCAGACTCTTGATCCCATTTTCCAGACAATACTTCATAGCATGCATAGAACCCTCGATCTCACCTGCTACATTCCTCATCTGACTCATCTCCGGATCATCAAAACTCTCAGCGGCCTCATATGTATCTCCGTTCACATACATAAGCATACCGTAAGAGTATTCCTTCGTCGCAATGTTGTAGCTTCCATCAACGTAAGCAACAGCTTCAGATTCCTGAGTCTGCTTAGGCTGCCCCTGTCCCATAAAAGCCTTCGCCTCTTCAAGCGTTGTAAAGCTCTTATAGACAGCACCCGAAAATCCGGTTACATTCGCCTTACACTCATCCCATGTGTTATATATTCCGGGAACACGTCCCTCTCTTACTGCATAATATTTTTTTGTCGCCATTTGAGTCCCTCATATATTCGTTTTCTTTACTATCTTTGCTACCTTTACTTCACAGTAACCGTAATACCATTCGGGACGTCCGCACTCGCTTATCAATTCGTATTAAGCAAGCTTATACGAATTCTCAAGCGATGCTCTACTGTCTGCTACGCAGACACCTCCCTCATGTTTTTACGGTTCCTGCTTCGCAGGCACGATACAAATTATATAATAGCCGAGCTAGCCTGCAAGCAGTCTATTCAGCTATTATATAATTTGTATCTACTGTGAAGCGTAACACTGATTTACATCTGGTGTCTTACCACCCTATACTCATCTCCGTTAGTGTAATAAGGGCATTCTCTGAAATGTCCCTCCATCAATCTTGAATAATCATCTTCATCTATATCTATATCGCATACATAGCATTCTTCTTCATCATCGTAGGTGAAGTATGCACATGTATCACATGATAGTCCTGCAGCCATAAAATACCTCCTTTAACCCAAAGAATCTCTTCTATTCATCTTTATATGTCAGCCTGTGCAGCTCCCCTTCATCTTCAAGTCCGGGAAAGTCCATCTGTCTCAGCGCTTCGTAAAGAATGATTGCCGCACTGTTCGAAAGATTCAGCGACCTTTCGTCCGGCATCATAGGTATTCTGATACAATCCTCTGGATGCTCAGCCAGAATCTCTTCAGGAATTCCTGCGCTCTCTCTTCCGAACATTATATAATCGCCGTCATGAAACTCCACATCAGTATATCTGTGCTTAGCCTTAGTCGTTGCATAAAACAGTCTTGGTCTTCGTTCACCAGCCGCTTCCTTCTCAGATGCTTCCTTAGCCATATACTCATAAAAACAATCTACCGTATCATGTTCAGTAACATCCAGTTTATGCCAGTAATCAAGACCGGCACGTTTAACCATCTTATCATTTAATAGAAATCCGAAAGGACGAATAAGATGAAGCCTCGTCCCTGTGATCACACACGTCCTTCCAATATTACCCGTATTATAAGGTATTTCCGGTTCGTGCAGTACTATATTAAGCATATTATCTCCTAACCAAATCTATATAAAACCATTATATGGCTATTCCCTGTCTTTTCCTCTTCTCAGCTCTCTTTGTCTTCCGTCTTCGACACATTAACATGAGTGGAATATATCTGCGAGACCGTTGCGGGCCTGTTCACTTAGCGATTCAGGCACTTCAGTGGCTGAGAGCTTAGTGAGCCTAGGGGACCCGCACCGTACGCAAGTAGAGTCGAGCAGACATATTCCACTCAGTTTTTATCTACAAATCCATCGCTATATCATAAACTTCTCTACTTAGCTTCTTTATATAATCCATATGTTCATTCATCAGATCAAGATTCAGATCATAGTCTTTATGGAAATACTTCATAAGATTGAGATATGCCCAGGCAGAATTCGCATCAGGATATACTGTTGCTTTCTTAAAGTATTCATATGCCATAGAATGGTCGATATATTCTTTAAATGTTACTGTTCCACCTTTTCCTTTTATCTCTCCGTTCATATAGAAGAGTCCCAGCCTGTTAGCTGCATACGGTTCCAATCTGTCTGCAGCTATCCTGAGATAACATATATAGTTGATGATATTCTCAACCAGTTCATCAGAAGTAGCTCCGTTCTTAGATTCATCAACTATCCGATCCGCTTCTCTCGCCGCAAGGCTGTTGCATGCATATACATAACCAAGTTTTGCTGCCGCGACGAAAAACATTTCACTGATTTCAGAACACTTTTCACGGTCATTTATTTTTTCTATTACTTCTGAAGACTGCGGTATCTCATGTCCAACCAGACATTCTTCGATAACTGGTGTCAGAGCATCAAACAGTTCATCACTTTTAGATGCTTCCGAAAGAATTCTTCCGATGAGATTTATTGCCCCCGGTATCTCCTCATAGCTGATACTTGCAACAGTAAACTCCAGCGCCATAGACAGTCTTTTATCCATGCTGAGTGCCTCAATCTCAGGAATAGTATTACATTTAAGCAAAACATTTTCACGTTTATAATTCACAAGATAGTATCCTACCGACCAGAAAGCCATAGGATTTGCTTTTCCGCTGCACTTCCATTCCCCAGAATCATTTACACTTATACCTGATGCTTCCATATATAAGTAAAATGCATCACTATACGGCTTCTTCCTGAGGATCTTTTTGTTATAGATCATATCCGCATAAAAGTTCTGTGCTACGGTATTTCCAGCCTGAGCAAGACAGATTGTTTCTCGCTCAGCACTTTTTGATGATGTACCACATTTGACAAGTACATTTTCACTGTACTCCTTCATATCTGCATCGTAACCATTATTCATAAACTCGAGTTTCATAACTAAACCTCCTGATGATTATGTTATGGTTACATTTGTAACCTTACAGTGTAGATATTATCTTTCTGTTTATTCTCTTATAATAACAGAAAGAAAGAAGAAGTGACATGATTTCTGCAATCGGAAATGCCCACCATACATTCTGCACTTGTCCTGTCTGAGCCAGGAGCCATGCAGCAGGAATAAGTACCACAAGCTGTCTTCCTATAGAAATGACAAGCGAATACTTACTCTTTGAAAACGCCTGAAACATTGAACCAAGTATGATACATAGACTCGCAATAGGGAATGACAGACTGATGATTCTCAGTGCTGTAGTACCGATTGCTATCATCTCACTTGATGCATCGAAAATTCTAAGCAGTACACCTGGAATTGAAAGGAATACGATCATTCCACCTACCATTATACTCATTGCAAGTATCATCGAAAACTTGATTGCTTCTTTTATTCTGTCCGCTTTTCTTGCACCGTAGTTATATGCAAGAACCGGAATAAGTCCGTTATTTAGTCCGAACACCGGCATAAAGATAAAACTCTGAAGCTTAAAGTACGCTCCAAACACTGCAACTGCCGTTGTCGAAAAGATAACAAGAATCTGATTCATGGAGTATGACATGATAGAACCGATAGCCATCATAAGAATTGATGGGATACCTACCGCATAAATCTTCTTAATTGTCTTCCATGAAGGTTTGAATACTTTCTTAATAGAAAGCTTTATGTCCGGATTATATTTTACATTTAAGTAGCATCCAAGAACTGCTGCAACACACTGTCCGAAAACAGTTGCATATGCTGCACCAACAACACCCATAGCTGGTATTCCGAAGTAACCGAATATAAAGATTGGATCACAGATGATATTTATAACCGCACCAGTGATCTGTGAGATCATACTCAACTGAGTTCTACCAGTAGACTGAAGAAGTCTCTCAAATGTCATCTGGAAGAATGCTCCGATAGAAATAACACAACATATCATAAGATAAGCTGTTCCCATATTTCCTATATTTTCATCACCTGGCTTTACCTGTGAAAAGATAAATGGCTCAGCCACAAAAATTCCTACCGCTATAAATACTATATAACTGAGAAGCGCAAGAAGAAGACCATTGTTAGCCGCCTTATTTGCTCTCTTATACTTCTTTTCTCCCAAAGCTTTAGAAAGGATTGCATTTATACCAACACCGGTACCACTTCCTACAGATACGATCAGCATCTGCATAGGAAATGCCATAGTAACCGCAGTCAGCGCATCCTCACTGACATGCGATACGAATATACTGTCTACTATATTGTACATAGCCTGAACAAGCATAGATACCATCATCGGAAGAGACATTGATATTATCAATCTCTTAACCGGAAGGACTCCCATCTTATTCTCTTCACGTATTTCTGTCTCTTCATTCTCTTCAGCATTCAATTTAACTTCTTCTACTATCTCTTTTTCTTCTATAGAGCCCATATTATCACTTTCTCTTTCTTTTACATTTTTAATCAGCGTGCCCTATTCTACCACCATTAAAAATATTTAACAACCCCTAAAGAAGAAGTGCTTTTTTGCTATATCAAAACGAAAAATGTCCCCATAGGCATATATCCTACGGGGAACTGAGTTTCTTACATATTTCTATTCTATTGAATCAATCGCAAGCTTTATAGCTCCCATGATTCCCTGATCATCATTCAGTCCTGCCGGTACGATATAGTTATCTATATCATCCAGCTGCTTCGTCTTTAGATAACCATTTAGTTCCTTTAAGACTTTTTCGCGTATCATCGGAAACAGTGACTTTTGATGCATAACTCCTCCGCCAAGTATTATCTTCTGCGGGCTGAGTATACATATCATATTTACAAGTCCCTGGGATATATAGCTGCTTTCCATTTCCCACACTTCAGGTCTTTCAACAAGTTCTTCTCCCCTTGCTCCCCATCTTGCTTCGATGGCAGGGCCGGAAGTCATGCCTTCAAGACATGTTCCGTGGAAAGGACATTTTCCTTCAAATGTATCTCCCGGAAGTGGTACCAGTTTTATATGTCCTGCTTCAGGATGCATCATCCCATGAACCAGTTTTCCACCAGATAGTATTCCCGCTCCGACACCTGTTCCAAATGTAAGATAAACCACATCTGTCAGTCCTTTTGCGCTGCCCCAGGTTACTTCCCCAAGCAGAGAACCATTCACATCCGTGTCAAATCCAACTGGAATGCCAAGTGCATCCTTAATAGTTCCTACAATATTGTAAAATCTCCAGGCGGTTTTGGGAGTTTCAACTATATATCCATATATATCTGAAGTCTTATCCAAATCTATCGGTCCAAAGCAGGCGATGCCCAGTGCTTTTATATCTTTATCACTAAAGTATTCTACAACTTTGGGCATAGTTTCATCAGGAATGGTTGTTGGAATAGTAATCTTATCTATAATAGTTCCATTCTCATCCCCGACAGCACATATCATCTTTGTGCCACCTGACTCCAGAGCTCCGTATAGCATATTCTTCTCCTATTACATCTCACTCTCAAGTGTTGTTCTGATAGCTTTGATGAAATCCTGAGTATTGAGGGTTGTAACATTCTCAAGCTCTGTGATAAGAGCAAGGTCCTTAGTCATTGTACCACCTTCGATAGTATCGATAGTAGCCTTCTCAAGCTTAGCAGCAAAATCGATCAGCTCGTTATTTCCGTCAAGTTCGCCTCTCTTTCTGAGAGCACCTGTCCATGCAAAGATTGTTGCAACAGGGTTTGTTGATGTCTCTTCACCCTTGAGATGCTTGTAGTAATGACGCTGTACTGTTCCGTGAGCAGCTTCAAACTCATAGTATCCCTTAGGAGATACAAGAACTGAAGTCATCATGGCAAGTGAACCGAATGCAGATGAAAGCATATCGCTCATTACATCTCCATCATAGTTCTTGCAGGCCCAGATGAATCCGCCCTTAGACTTCATTACTCTTGCTACGGCATCATCTATAAGTGTATAGAAGTACTCGATGCCTGCAGCATCAAACTTCTCTTTAAACTCTGCATCAAAGATTTCCTGGAAGATATCCTTGAATGTATGGTCATACTTCTTTGAGATAGTATCCTTACTAGCAAACCAGAGAGTCTGCTTTGTATCAAGAGCATAAGTGAAACAGCTTCTTGCAAAGCTCTCAATAGAACCATTAAGGTTGTGCATACCCTGAACGATTCCAGGTCCGTCAAACTCATGTACGAGAACCTTCTCTGTACTTCCATCTTCAGCTGTATAAACAAGCTCAACCTTTCCAGCTCCAGGAATCTTCATCTCGCTTGCCTTATATACATCACCATATGCATGTCTTGCAATAGTGATAGGCTTCTCCCAGTTACGAACACATGGGGTGATTCCCTTAACCTGGATAGGAGCTCTGAATACTGTACCATCAAGAATAGCTCTGATAGTTCCATTAGGGCTCTTCCACATCTCTTTAAGTCCATACTCTTCAACTCTTGCAGCATTAGGAGTAATAGTTGCACACTTAACAGCAACCTTGTACTTCTCTGTTGCATGAGCAGAATCTACTGTTACCTGATCATTTGTTTCATTTCTGTGAACAAGTCCAAGATCATAGTACTCTGTATTAAGGTCGATAAATGGTGTAAGAAGTTCATCCTTGATAAGCTGCCAGAGGATTCTGGTCATCTCATCTCCATCCATCTCGACAATTGGGGTTGTCATTGCAATCTTGCTCATATATATTTCCTCCTGCATTATTTTATATATTTATCTCTCAAATTACTTGCATATTCCAAAACGCTATGAGCGTATGTATGTCTGCAAGTCCATAAGGGTCGCGGTGCTTAGCGATTCAGACGCCGTTAGGTGGCTGAGAGCTTAGCAAACGAAGCGTTAGCGAAGTGGTCCGTTCGGGAGATCCCGCCATGAGCGAAAGCGATGTCTTGCAGACATACATACGCACATTAGCGTTCCAACTCTTCAAGTAATTTCAACAGCACCTGCGTTTCTCCATTTTCTGAAAGTGGTGGTGCCACATGCTTTGCTGCAGCTTTTACTTCATCTCTCGCACTTCCGATAGCATAGCTCTCTTCAGCAGCTTCGAGCATTCCTATATCATTCAGATTATCTCCGAATACCATCGTTTCTTCTCTAGTTATTCCCAGGTGTTCCTGCAAAGCTCGAAGCGAGCTTCCCTTGTCAGCGCCCGGATTAACTATATCCATCCACATGATTCCCGCACTGGCAATCTTGAACCTGTCACCCCACTTTGGAGTAAACCATTCGTCTACTATTGCCTCAGCATTATCCTTGTGATAGATGGACATCTTAGCTATATCGTCCTGAAGATGTGTTTTAAAATCCCCAAGAACTTCTATGTTATATCTGTAAGAGTCTCTCATCCAGTAGAACATCTCACTCTTATCTTCGCAGTATGCAGTATCCTTACCACAAAGCATGATATCACAGTCTTTGAGCTTTTTTACGTCCTTTATCATTTCCATAAGGATAGGACGTTCAATCACATTCATTTTATAAACTTTTTTTGCATCACGAAGTATTGCACCATTTTCCGTAATATAGTATATATCTTCCTTTACGGGGCTGAAAAGCTTTGCCATACTGACAAACTGCCTTCCACTGGCACCAGCAAATACTATTCCATGCTCTTTCAATCTCTTGATGACATCATACATTCTCTTGTCTATCTTGGCTGTTCCGTCAGGTACAAGAGTGCCATCTATATCAGACACAATAAGTTTAATCATAGATTCCCTATCCTCTTATATTATGCGCCCATTGTCTCATTTACTAACTTTGCCATTATAAACCATTAAACGGACATCTGCAAGTAACAAGATTTACTGGCATAAGCCTCTGAGCAGTGATACAATACTCTCAGTGTTCGTTTGCTCAAATACAGATTTGGACACATGAAAAGATTGAAATGTCAGGAGAACCCGGAATGAATTATCACGTTAAGAAAAGCAGAAAAACAAGATACACATATCGCTTCGTCGGACTCGCAATAGTCTTCGTATGTGTAACACAGATTGTAGCTTTTCTTATGGGCTACGGCCATACACATAAGATTGGAACTTTTTTTGCATTTGCATTTACGATGTACGGAATCTACCTTTTTATGAATTCCTTCAGAAGCGGTGCATACGACATAGATTACGAATTCAAAGAGAATGAATTTATCGTCCACACTAAGTACGGAAAAAAGACCTACTCTTACGATCAGATAACCGATCTGAATCAGATCATTCCTGAAAATGAACTCTTCTACAGCATCATTCAGATAACTGTGGAAACAAAACAGTTCATTCTTCCTTTTTCTTATAAAAAGGAAGTTGCTGATAAGATATATGCCTTCTTAAATGAAAGAATTACTACAAGCACACTTATCAAGGATGGTAAGAGCGATGAATCGTAATATAACTGATACACTTATCTCTGACGGATATCTCAGCAAACTGAACATCTTCGATGAAGTGGGTTCGACAAATGCACTCGCAAAGGAACTTGTTCAAAGTTCTGAAACAATACCAGTTCTTCCACAGCTTTTCGTTGCAGATATGCAGACCGCAGGACGTGGGCGTCTTGGTCGAAGCTGGACCTCACCTGCCGGAACCGGTATATGGATGTCATATCTTTCTAAACCAGACATATCTCCGGATCTTATATCAGGTATCACTATCCTTGCTGCCCTTGCAGTAACAAAGGCTCTTACCGAATATGGTTCCCGGCATGATCTAAGTATCTCTCCGATGATCAAGTGGCCAAATGATATAGTTGTTAATGGGAAGAAAATCTGCGGAATACTTACTGAACTTGTATCTATTCCGAATCCCGGTTCATATGATAACTATGTAATATGCGGAATTGGAATAAATGTAAATACAGAAAGCTTTCCTGAAGATATAGCCGATAAAGCAACTTCTCTTTATCTGGAAACAGGAAAAATGTGGATCCGTGAAGAGATCATAAGAGATACAATAGTTTTTCTTTCAGAATACATTTCTGAGTACGAAAAACAGAATAGTCTTGAATTTATCCGCGAAGAATATAACAGTTATCTGATCAGCCTGAATCAGGAAGTGAGACTGATAGATAACAGTTCTGATTTCTCCGATAAGATATATACCTCTAAAGGAATCGATGCTACCGGAGCACTTCTGGTAACAGATCCGGACGGCAATACTTCTGCCGTAAGATCCGGAGAGGTGTCAGTAAGAGGACTATACGGATATACATAACTGAATCTAATGATCTTTTTGAATACATACATAAATATATTCTTTATATCCAGCTTTGGCTCTCTTTCAAACATTGTGTATGCAGTCATAAATCCACTCAGCATAAGGAAGAATGATATGACATTTACTACATTTCCTTTTGGATTTGGAAAATGTACCCAAACCGATGCATGTCTTATAAAAACAAGCGAAAAGCATATAAATCTTAAAAACTGTAATTGTTCTAATTTTTCTTTATTCATTTTATTTCATAGTCTCTGGTTTCTTAAAATCGACTAACATATTACTCCCTCACCATCATCCATTCGTCATCAGATATATAAGTTATAGAAAAAACATAAAAATAGACCCGGAAGCTCGCAAACTTCCGGGTTTAACTATCATTGTATTAAATTATCAGTCACGCGTATGAAGTCCGGCATAAGTTCCTCTTGCCTGAACCTGTCCATATGCCATCTCCATATCAGTAGCACAAGCCAGCATATTCAGTCTTACACCTGAATAGAAATCATTTGCTGTGATAACCTGTTCACCGATATTGGTTGTCAGTGATTCTGGCGCCTCATTATAAGGCTCGGATATAAGTATCTCTTTAAGTGCCTGTGAGAAGTGTGGCATAGAATCAGGAAGTGATATATACCTCTGGTTCATAACCTTGCTCTTGAATCCGTCCTTAAGGATACACATACTCTTCTTCTGCTGCTTATCCATCACACTTGTCACAAATGCCTGTGCAGCTTCCTTCATGATTCCTCGTCTTACCTCACTGTCAAATGAAACAAACATTGAATTAATATCCTGCATATTCAGATGCATGTTGGCAAAGGCCACAGATATGACCTTCTCATTAGCATAAACACCGAGTCCCATAAGGAAGTTCTTATAAATGTGTTCCATCTCTGTACTTACAGGAACTACCTTATCACCGTTTATATCAGCTTCATGATTGACCATGATATCAATAAGTCCGGTTCTAAACTGTTCTATCCTCTCCTCTGTCATATAATCAGAAGGAAGGAACTCTTTTCTCTTAGCATCCTTGAGAGAATAATCTATAACTCTCTTTCCATCTATTGCAAGTTCATCTACAGCCATCTCAAGATCCTGACTGAACTGCGTAAATGTATCAGAGAGCTGTTCTGCTCTCTGGCGAAGCTGTCTTATGATATCACCAAACACATCCTGCCTGTTCAGCTCATCCATGATCATGGTTCGTTCCTTAGCAAGTGCATCCTTGATACAAGCATCGTAATAACCACGTTCTGTTTCTCTCTTAGCAGATGGAAATGTAAAGAATCTCTTCTTAACTATCTGCAATATAGATTCTATAATTCTCTCATACTCATTATTCGATCTATACTGGCCAAGCATATCTTCAAGCGCTTTTGCTTCTGCGACCATTCCACTATCAGACTCACATCCACCTATCCCAGAAGCTCCTATGATCTTCATAGTGATAAATGGTCCATACTCTTTCATGTATTTCTCAATATGAACATCCAGCGTCTGACTCATTTTTATTCTAAGTGACTTGACCATAACCGGCACATCACTCTTGACGGCATTTAATGCTTGTGGAAGTGAAGTACTGAGTCTGTCAACACGCCTCTTTATATCTTTATATATAGGTACCGCATACTGTCCTGTCCTAACAAGGCCATTTACAGAAAGATCTATCTCATCACCAGGATGTCCTTCCATAAACTTATGCATTTCCCCAAATGCACTGGCAATATCTTCCTGCATATTCTTATCTTTTTCAGGAAGCTGATTCATTCTTGCAAATGCTTTATGGAATACAGCATACTCACATATATTTTCTATCTCTTTTATTGGAATCCTATAGTCAGCTTCATTTACCACCTTGAAATATCCAAGCTGGCTCTTCTCAAAGAATGAATCTCTGAGACGCTTTCTATAACCATTCTCGTCCGCGTCATCTATAAACTTATTCTGACACAGCTTCGCCAGGAAGTATGCCGTATCACTGTAGATGACTGCATCCGAAATATAACCCTGGTCGTCTTTCTTGCCTGATACAAGAACACAGCTGTCGAAAATATTCTCAGTCATATTCAGTCTATGAGAAGTACTTTCGAATAAATAGCTTTTTCCTTCATAAGCCGCCTGCATATACTCAGACACTTCAAGCATCGTAGCATATCCGTTAGCAAGAAGAAGGGTCCTCAGCTCGTCATCCTCATATATATCCTTTGTTCCAAAAAGAACATCCGGCATAAGAAGACATCCGCCGATGCGGAAATTCTTCCACTTTCTGGACCTTGCATAGGCCTTAACGTTATATACGACATCCCCGAGGATTCCGCTTCCTGTTCCTCCACAGGTACTTGATACAACTATTACATCAAGTCTGCTGGATCCGGAATCCATATAAACATCTTCAAGTTTTTCAAATAAAAGAATTCTCATGTCTTCGTATGCATTTGAAAACATAAGTCTTCCTATCTGTCGGTTACCCTTCGCACCCTCGGTGCCTATATTAAGTTTAGGGAAATCCGGTTTCATCCACTTTGCAAGTGTTTCCTGAACCGGCTGATTGTTATAGCCCTTCTCAAGTATATCTTCCAGATTAGGTCTGTATATACTCAGAACTTCAAGAGCATTAAGCCCTAAACCATCTTTACTGCTTTTTATTGTTTCTTCCATCTCCGGAATATCTGAATCGATGAGAAGGAAATGTATATTATCTTCAGATGTAGTTTGCTTCTTCAGCATTCCCTTAAGCTGAGTAAGAACTTTACCACCAATACCTCCAAGTCCAATGACAAGCAGGTCCCCATTAATTCGTTCGCCCTTTTCTTCTTTACCGAAGATTCTGACTTCTTTAAGACGACTGAATTCCTCTTTTTGTGTTTCGAGCAGAATCATACCTGATCTCCTTTGAATATAACGCACGTAAATTCACACATATAGCTATAATACACCATTTCGCACAAAAAAACCACTAGATTTTGTAAAATATGGTTACTATTCACGGTTGATATAAAATCAGCTATATTAGGCGTGGTTGCTAGCAAACTAAGACTTATATAGCTGATTTTATATCATACCTGCGAAGCAGGTGACTTAAAAAACACGATTCAGTGCTGCGTAGCAGCAGTAGAACATTGAACATAAGACTTTTCTATGCTTGCATAAGGAAAAGTCGTTGTTCGATGTGGACTTAAGAGTGTTTTTTTAGTCAACCGTGAATAGTAGCTTGCTTATCTCATGAGACCTGCGTAGCAGGAACTTGAAACGCACGATTAAGTGCTGCGTAGCAGCGATAGAACCTTGTATACAAGTCTGTTTAAGCTTGCTTAAGAACAGACTTGTGGACAAGGTGGACTTAAGAGTGTGTTTTAAGTTGACTGTGAATAGTAAGTTGACCGTGAATAGTAAATTGACTGCGAATAACAAGTAGACTGTTCATAATAACACAAAAGGGACACCGCTTTAACGATGTCCCTAAAGATAACTCTATGCAAGTTAATTCTTATGCTTTTCCAGCTGATCCGAATACAGCTACACGATCCTTAACTTCGTCTCTGATAGCCTGTGCTCCAGGAGCAAGAAGCTTACGAGGATCATATCCCTTACCCTGCTGATCTTTGCCTTCTTCGATGTACTTACGTGTTGCAGCAGCAAATACGAGCTGGCACTCTGTATTTACATTTACTTTAGCAACTCCCATTGAGATAGCTTTCTTGATCTGCTCATCAGGAATTCCTGATCCACCATGAAGTACAAGTGGTGTATTTCCGATTTCAGCCTTAACAGCTTCGAGAACCTGGAACTGAAGTCCTTCCCAGTTATCAGGATACTTACCATGGATGTTACCGATACCACAAGCAAGCATATCAACACCAAGATCATTTACCATCTTGCACTCTGCAGGATCTGCACACTCACCTGTTGATGAAACTCCGTCTTCTTCACCACCGATTCCACCAACTTCTGCTTCAAGTGAGATACCCTTCTCACGGCAGATAGCTACAAGTTCTTTTGTCTTTGCGATGTTCTCATCGATAGGAAGTGATGAACCATCGAACATTATAGATGTAAATCCAGCTTCGATACAAGCCTTAGCACCTTCATATGAACCATGATCAAGGTGAAGTGCAACAGGAACTGTGATTCCAAGTGACTCATCCATAGCCTTAACCATAGCTGCAACTGTCTTAAATCCAGTCATGTACTTTCCAGCACCTTCTGATACTCCAAGTATAACAGGAGTCTTAAGCTCCTCACACTCAAGCAGGATTGACTTTGTCCACTCAAGGTTGTTGATGTTGAACTGTGCAACAGCGTATCCGCCTGCAACTGCCTTTTCAAGCATTTCCTTAGCTGAAACTAACATTTTGTTACCTCCGTATATTATATTTACATATAGGTGCCCGGCCATACGACCGGGCGACTATACTTAATTCGCAAAACTGATTATAAACCATACATTAACTTTTCACAACCGAAAAAGTTAAGTTTATTTAACATGGGCTTACTTTCTCTTTCCAAAAAGTTTGAGAAGACGAAGGAACAGATTGATGAAATCAAGGTAAAGCTGCATAGCTCCGTAAAGTCCAAGTACATTGTCTGAAAGACCTGTTCTCTTATTTGACAGTCTAACAATCTTATTTACATCATAAGCTGTAAACAGAACGAATATCAGTATTCCCACAATTGTAAGCAGAAAATCAGCCGCATTAGAACCAATAAATACATTTATGATGGAACCGATCAAAATTCCTATAAGACCTGCAAGAAGAATAGGTCCAAGTTTAGTAAGATCCATCTTTGTTACTGCACCGAAGAATGCCATAACTCCGAAAACAGCTGATGTCATAAAGAATACATTTACAATAGACGAAAGTTCGAATGCCATAAATATAACTGAAAGCGTAAGTCCATTAACTGCCGCATATGTAAAAAACAAAACCGCTGACAGAACTAGATCATTTCTATTCATAGCTGTTGTACAGGCAATAACAAGTACAAATTCAATAACTGCACATATGATAAATGCAAATCTTGCATCCTGTCCCCAGAATAATTCTTTCAAGGTTGGTGACGATACCACAAGCAGTGATACGATACCTGTAACCAGAAGCGCAATAAACATATAGAGAAATGCCTTCGAAAGCACTGAGGTAACATCAATAGGTATTCTGAAAGATGAAGGCTCTGTATAAGAATCATCTCCACCCTGTGAGTAATAAGGATTCTGATTTGCAGGATCTGCAAATGCAGCACCGTAATATCCCTGCATATTCTGTGCCTGATCAAACTGATTCATCGGCTGCTGTCCATAAGGATTTACATTCTGCTGACCATATTGAGTCTGTCCATACGGATCCAGGTTCTGCTGGCCATATGGGGTCTGCTGGCCATACGCATTTATATTCTGCTGACCATATGGGTTTACATTCTGCTGACTATATGGAGTCTGCTGATTAACTGAGTTATCTACCCCTTGATTTGGGTCTCTTTTCAATTGCATAATATTTTCCTCCCCTTCGTGAAAACTTTATTATTTAAAATCCTTCGACTCTTCGTTGTCTGCGGATTTCGAGTCTTTTCTTTGCACCTTCCCACTCTGCCTTTTCAACCTCAGTTTCAGGCTTCAGTCCGAATCTGAGCGGAAGTGGACGGCCTTTTTCATTGACATACACTTCAGTAAAATAAGCTCTATTTATAACACGTCTCTGTCCAGTTTCTCTATCCTCTTCATAGACATCCACGCGGACTTCCATGGAAGTTCTTCCTACATATGTAAGCTTGGCTCTGATGACTATTATATCGTTGATAAATGCCCCCTTCTTAAACTGAAGGTTATCTATAGCAGCAGTTGTAACACATCCGCCACAATGTCTGGTTGCTGCAATTCCTGCAACCTCATCCATCCATTCCATCAGACGTCCGCCGAAGAGACGACCATTTCCGTTTATATCCTCGTACTGAATACATTTGAGCCATTCTGTACGTGATTCTTCTACTGTCTTTAAACGTTCGTATGCCATAACTACGCTTTCCAACTAAATTTATTCTTCATCATCCGAATCTACTGCGGATGCAAAATATCTAGCTCCCTCTTTTCTTACTTCTTCATCTCTTATGGAGTAGATATCATCATAATTCTGAATCAGAATGCCTGCAATATATCTTGAAAGTGCTCCAGTCTCAACATAATCCGCAAGCGTCTGGATAACTTCTTCTCTCGACATTCCTTGTCTATAAGATCTTATCTCAGCTACAGCCGAGAATATATCGGCTACTGCTATTATACGGGCTCCCATTGGGATATCATCAGCGGCAAGTCCGAATGGATAACCGAATCCGTTCAGCTTCTCGTGATGAAGCGAAGCCCAGCTGCTTATAAGCTCAAATCCTGGAATTCCGCTAAGAAGCAGATATGTGTAATAAGCATATTCCTTAACTACATTGAATTCCTCATCTGTAAGCTTATCGTTCTTCTCAAGGATAGCCTTAGGAACCTTAAGCTTTCCAACATCATGAAGATATCCTGCTATCATCATCATCTTACATTCATCTTCTGACATTCCCATGATCTCGGCAAGTCGAACTGCTGTAGCAGCAACACCAGATGAATGCATTGCCGTATACTGACTTCTGAAGTCAATAATACGAGACATAAACTTTGAAAGGACTATAACATCATCCAAAGTAATATCATTACTATCTGATATATAAGAAAGGAACACTTCAGGCTGATGCAATGCTTCGAACCATATATATTCCTTCTCAGCTAACTTAAGGAAACTTTCTACTACGCCTTCCGAAAGTGCTCCATTTGATAGTTCTGAGATAGTATCACATATATCCTGAACCTGGTTAAGAGCAGCATCGTTCGGATTAAGCATTGTAGATACTCTTGAAGCCAGATCGATTATCTGTGAAAATACAGCATATTTAGGAAGTTCATTCAGAGCAATTCCTGTATATGATTCCCTGCACGCATTGAATATGTCTCTGACATATGTAAGTTTTTGAACATCTCCGATAAGACCAACACCGGCCTTGGACAATTCACAAAAGCTGTACTCAACACCTTCTTTTTCAGGAAGAAAAACAGAACCAATATCATAAAGTAATGCGCCATATATGAGCTCTGACTTCTCGTCTCTGGAATACCCCATTGCGTCACCTATCTGATAAGCCAGATATGCAACTCGTTGATGGTGCATCGGTTTTCCGACACTAAGAAGGTTCATTGCTTCAGCAAACTTCTCAACAATAGCCCTCATATTAGTAATCTTCTTCTCCATATGTAACCTCCTATATCCCTATAGTTTCCCCGTCACCCCGATTCCAATTAGAAATCGTTATATATTATACCACATTCGCAGCTTTCAGGATACAAAAATCTACAACCTGCTGTATCATCATTCTGATTTATATGCAATATTTCCGGCACAGATTGTATAGTGGACCTTTCCAGGAAGCTTCCATCCTGTAAAAGGACTATTTTCTGCTTTGGATGCGTAGTCCCCAGCTACCCATTCCTCATCTTCCCCGAATATAACTATATCTGCCGGAGCTTCAGCCTGAAGGCTGCCCGGAATCATTCTGTAAAGTTCTGCCGGAGCCTTGCTCATAAGGTCCATAAGTTTAAGAAGTGATATATGTCCTGGCTTCACAAGCGAAAGAATTCCCAAACCGAGTGAAGTCTCAAGTCCTGTAATTCCGCTTGGAGCTAGTTCCATACTTCTTTCTTTTTCTTCTTTAGAATGTGGCGCATGGTCAGTCACTATCATATCGATAGTGCCATCTTTTATTCCCTCTATTATAGCTATTCTGTCAGACTCTTCTCTAAGAGGAGGGTTCATTCTGGCATAGGTTCCATACTTCAGCACAGCATCTTCCGTAAGCGTAAAATGATGTGGAGTAGCCTCCGCATGTACATCAGCACCAAGCTTCTTAGCTGCTCTTACAAATTCAACACTGTTTTTAGAACTGATATGCTGTATACAGAGAGTTGCACCTGTACTCACCGCAAGCGCCACATCCCTGGCAACCATCACATCTTCAGCTGTACGTGAAGCACCACCGTAACCTAGTTCTTCAGAAACTTTACCCATATTCACACCAGGCTGTTTTACGAAGAGAGGATCTTCTTCGTGAAGACTAACTGGAAGATCAAGATCTTTTGCTTTAAGTAGCGCCTTATAGAGTACCTTCTCATCCATTATAGGAAGTCCATCATCTGTAAAGCCTGCCGCTCCAGCCTCTGCAAGAGCGTCCATATCTACGAGTTCATTTCCCTTCATTCCCTTCGTTACTGTTGCAGTCTGAATTACATGAATAGGAGTTTTCTCACCCTTTTCCTGTATATATTTCAATGTCTCAAGATTATCAACAACCGGTTTTGTATTTGCCATACAAACCACTGTTGTAAATCCTCCTCTGGCAGCCGCAGCAGCACCTGTCTCTATATCCTCTTTATATGTAAAGCCCGGATCTCTGAAATGTACATGTGTATCAACAAGCCCCGGAGCAACAACCAGCCCGGTTGCATCTATCACTTTCACATCATTTTCAGAGATATCATACTTAGCTTTTATCTCTTCAATATCCAGATTCGGACCGGCTCCCGCTATAAAACTATCTACTATAGCAACGTCACCTATTGTATCCATACCTGTTACAGGGCACACTAGCCTTCCGCCCTTAATATAAAACATCTCTAATTCACCTCCAGGTTACGCTTTCATTTTCATAAGTTTTTACACACATGATAAATATATCAGAAATAGCGAATATAGTACAGATATTTCACACCCAACAGATAACACCTTGAATTGGTTATGGATAAGCATTTACAATTGATTATCCTCTGTGTTACATTTCTATTATCAAATCTATGAGGTGTATTTTGGAGACGAATAAATGGACACTGGATTGAACGTCAGAAAAAGATTAACAGAATTAGCAGAAAAGGCATATCGTGAAA
Organism: Eubacterium sp.; assembly: GCA_017539165.1. Taxonomy (GTDB): domain Bacteria; phylum Bacillota; class Clostridia; order Lachnospirales; family Lachnospiraceae; genus Eubacterium_Q. Next base: position 4,524 of record JAFYHN010000080.1, on the reverse strand, counting down.
ATCGATATATCTTTACTGATTTTTTGAATATATCCCAACTCTCAGCTTATCATGAAATGAAAAAGGAATTCATTCAGACTGGAAGTTCTCTGTTCGGAGGATGTCCTGAATGCGAACGATGTGTTGTACGTTTTGGATCAGAAGATACTCTCGGATATGATCAACCTTTCCCTATAGCCGTTCTGAAGATAGCACCTGTGAATCCCAAGTTTGCTGAAAAACTGACTCATCGAGATTATCTTGGTTCTATAATAGGCCTCGGACTTGAGCGAGAGAAAATCGGCGATATAATCATCAAAGAATCAGAAGACAAAAGAATAGGACAGATTGCATTTATCTTCGTCATAGACAGTATATCAGATTATATAATCGAAAACCTGGGATATGTAAAACATACACATGTCAGTGTCACTGTTTCAGAAACTTTTCCAGATGAAGCTCGTCCTCATCTTGAAGAAGAATCTATTATCGTAAGTTCTAATCGACTAGATGCAATCATCTCCAGAATATATAAATTCTCAAGAGATGGAGCATTAAAGCACATAACAGAAGGAAAAGTATTCGTCAACGGAATAACAAGAACAGAAAATGCCAAACCACTCAAAGACGGTGATATTGTATCTGTGCGTGGCAAGGGTAAGTTCATTATGTCAGGAGTTGGAGGGACTACCAAAAAAGATAAAATATACATAAACATACAAAAATACATTTAAAAGACCGGCAGTCAATCAAACTGCCGGTCTTTAATCTTTCAATATTACTTTTTAGTAATTCTCTGCATTAACTTCAAAGAAGCTCTGTGGATGTGCACAAGCAGGGCATACCTCAGGAGCCTTAGTTCCAACAACTATATGACCACAGTTGCGGCACTCCCAAACCTTAACTTCACTCTTCTCAAATACCTGCTTTGTTTCAACATTGTTAAGAAGTGCTCTGTATCTTTCTTCATGATGCTTCTCGATAGCAGCAACTAGTCTGAACTTTTCAGCAAGTTCAGGGAATCCTTCTGCATCAGCTGTCTTAGCAAATCCGTCATACATATCTGTCCACTCATAGTTTTCACCATCAGCAGCAGCTTTAAGATTTGCAGCAGTATCTCCAAGCTCTCCGAGCTCTTTGAACCACATCTTAGCATGCTCTTTCTCATTATCAGCTGTCTTAAGGAACATAGCAGCAATCTGCTCATATCCTTCCTTCTTCGCAACTGAAGCAAAATATGTATATTTATTTCTTGCCTGTGACTCACCAGCAAATGCTGTCTGAAGATTCTTCTCTGTCTGTGTTCCTGCATACTTGTTTCCTGAAGCAGGAGCATCTTCTATCAGTTCAAGGCTTTCTTCACCTACTCCGCAAACAGGACATACAGGTGTTTCACCTTCTGCGACCTCAAAAATCTCCCCACATATCTTACATCTGTACTTCATAGTTTAGCCTCCTCTGGTATTTTATTCTTTTGTTCAATAACGAACACTATCAGTATAACTTAGAGGTACTACACTTAGTCAACACTAATTATCGTTCTTTCATATGTTGCCATTTTTACAGAACTTCATTACAACTTAGTGGCTATATTGTTACTTCTATCTGATATATTTTTTTTACCAAATGAAAAAGAAAAACCTACAAAGGAGGACAAGTAAAAATGAGAAAACTTAAGAAATTGGGACTTGCTATTATTGTTGCAGCTATAGGTATTTCTACGCTTGGAGCTACAGTTGTTGCAAGCAGTAGCGCTTATAGCGGAAAGAATGCTTACGAGTATAAGCTTGATTCTTATACCCAGACATTTAATGGTATAAAAAATTGGACTAAGTTTAATGGGCAATTGGATGGCATTCTGAAGCAGTGCCAAATGACAAGAGAAGCGAAACCCGCTAATTGGTATGTAGATACAGCCATTATAGATATTGCTGATAAGGCTATAAAAAAATATAGATATGTAGGTAATCTCAGATACCTCACAGATCAAGGAATTATTGCTTTACAGTTAGGCAGACGAACAACTTCAGATCCATTGAGAGCATTCAATTATGGTATAGTTGTTTCAGACAATATTAGTACCGGTTATTATAAAATCATCTGTAAATGTAGCGAATCAGATTTTGATTCAGTTGTATATCGGTATAATAAAGATGTGTATTCAACTAATTTCAAATACGTGGACGACTACACAAAGATAAATTTCTCATATGATAAGGATGCTCGCATTTTAACAGCTGACGTAAGCCCAAGATTGTCAAACTAAACATCGTATTAATTCGATTATTTAAAACCCGTAATATTTGTCATAACCGACAAATATACGGGTTTAATTTTTTATATTATTTTAGAAAACTTATTATTCTACTGTAACAGATTTAGCAAGATTTCTTGGCTTATCTACGTCAAGACCTTTTGCATCAGATGTATAGTAAGCAATAAGCTGAATTATAACTGCTGTTGCAAATACACCGAAAATGCTATCAATCTTCGGGATATAAATCTGCTTATCACATACTTCCTCACTTTCAGTCTTTCCTTCCTGACTGATAAGTATTACATACGCGCCTCTGGATTTTACCTCTCTTACATTTGAAATGACCTTTGAATAAACCTGTTCTTCAGTCGCTATTGCAATAACAGGCACCTGTTCTGATATAAGTGCGATTGTACCATGCTTAAGCTCGCCTGCTGCATAAGCCTCAGAATGAATATAAGAAATCTCTTTCAGCTTAAGTGATGCTTCAAGGCTGAGTGTATAATCTATTCCCCTTCCAATATAGAACACATCCGGAGCTGTCTTTATATGATTAGCGATTCTTCTGATATCATCTGAAGCAGCAATAGTCTTCTTCATAACCTCGCCAACACCGGAAAGCTTAGTCATGAATTCTCTTGCCTGATCTTCTGTAATAATTCCTTTTACAAGACCAAGTCTGGCTGCCAGAATATACATAGCAGATATCTGTACTGTGTACGCCTTCGTACTTGCAACAGCGATTTCAGGACCTGCATGTGTATAAAGCACATAATCACTTTCACGAGCTATTGTTGAGCCCTTTACATTTACAACAGACAGAACCTTGCTTCCCTTCTTCTTCGCAAGGCGAAGAGCCTCAAGTGTATCGATCGTCTCACCTGACTGTGAAACAACTATTGTAAGTGTATCTTCATCTATTATCGGATCCTTATATCTGAATTCTGATGCTATATCAACAAGTACAGGAATCCTGAGCTTGGACTCGATAAGTGACTTCCCTACCATTCCTGCATACATCGCTGTTCCACAGGCAACTATCACAATATTCTTCACGTTCTTCAGCATCTCATCGTCGATTCCATCATCAGCAAGGAATGGAAGTCCATCCTGAATTCTAGGAGCAACTGTTCTCTCAAGCGCTTCAGGCTGTTCATTTATCTCTTTAAGCATGTAGTGAGGATATCCACCCTTCTGAGCAGAAGAGATATCCCAGTTAACCTCAAGTATTTCCGGTTCAACCTTGCGTCCCTTAAGGTCCTGAACTTCTATTCCATCCTCTGAAAGAGTAAGAATATGATACTCAGGCACTACAAAATATTTCTTTGAAAAACTTATAAGGGCTGTGAGATCTGAGGCTATGATAGAGCCTCCATCAAATGAAGCGGCAACCATAGGGCTGACATTTCTTATAGCAAAAATCTTACCAGGCTGATCATCAAACATAATGCAAAGAGCAAATGATCCAGCCAGAAGATCTACTACTTTTCTAATTGTCTTATATGGATTGCCTTCATAGAATTGATCAAGAAGTGCTGCTACGACTTCTGTATCTGTTTCAGATTTGAGAATATTCTTGAGACCATACTCAGTAGTGAGTTCTTTGTAGTTCTCAATGATTCCATTATGACATAATGTAACTGAGCCTTGATTGTGAGGGTGTGCATTTGCTTCAGTAACCCCTCCATGAGTTGCCCATCTTGTATGTCCGATTCCACAGGTCGCATCAGTTGAATCTCCGGCAACTGCAGCCTCAAGTTCTGCAACCTTACCTGTTTTCTTCTTAAGAACTATTCCTGTTTTAGGATCCAGCACTGCTACTCCAGCACTGTCATATCCACGATATTCAAGAGTCTTAAGACCATTTATAATAATATCCTTTGCAGGTTCGTTACCTGTATAACCTATAATTCCACACATATTCGTTTTTCTCCTTTTTGTACATCAAAAAATCATTCACAGGCCGCATTAAAAAGACAGCTTGTGAGCATGTATCATAAATATTTGATGCACGGTCCATATTCCTCTGTTCTACGGTTGCCCGAAGGTTTTAAAAATATGGATTACGAATGTGCGGTCCGGAGAAGCATCCGCCGAGTTTTTTCGGAGTCTTCATGTGGTTAATGAGGACAACGTTTCGATAACTTCTCACCTCGTCGAAGCGGGTAATCTAACGCTCGCGCATTATAAATAGATTCGCATTTGGAAAAAGCGTACTCTCCGATGTCCCTCAGGCTGTCCGGCAGAATGATGGACTGAAGATTTGTACAGGAGGCAAAAGCGTGATT
>JAFYHN010000079.1 GCA_017539165.1 Eubacterium sp. | reverse complement strand
CACTCACCTCCACGTGTTCTGTAGTGTGTCAGTCTTATAAGAAGATAATAACAGAAGGAAAATAGATTAGATAGCGAAAGAAAAGAGGGTTTCATGACCCCATCGGTGTCTTTCGCGGAAAGACGGGTTATAAATATGAAAGTTATTATAGGCAGGGAATTAAAAAACTATCTTAAAAATCCCTTATATTGGATTGGGATGCTGGTCATTATGGTCACAGTATATTTGTGCCTAGTTGAATATCTGAATATACATAGGTATTCAGAGGATGAGGTCCTTGAAAAACCGGAGGAAGTCACAATAACTGATACGGATGTATATTATGGATATATAACGGTTGATGGGCAAGAGAGATATGAGAGAGGACTTGAGATCATAAAAAATGATCTGATGGAGCATTTGGATATGAATGAAACGGAAGCAGAAGAAGCTATAAATGACATCAGATCACGCAATATGACAATGTCGGAAACGATATCGTATATGAAGGAAAAATACAGCTATTATAATAGCGGTGTATTTGTGGATGCAGCAAATAAAAAGGCGACAACGGACGAGGTAAATCAGTACATGGATTCTAAGCTGAGTGAACATTCGTACTCCTATTATTTTGCGTATAAATTCGCTGACTTCGCCGGTGTGATGGTGTCATTTTTCTCAGCGGTAATGCTAGCGTTTCTCTTTATAGCTGATACTAAAAAAGAAACGTATGAATTACTTCATACTAAACCGATTACTGCATGGCGTTATGTTTTGGGAAAATTCCTGAGTGGAGTTATTGCGTTAACAATAGTTGTATTTGTTATGCTAATTGTTTTTTCTACCCCTTGTATAAGAAATGAACTCAGTGATAGTGTACTAGATGTGATTATTAATATGACAAGGGCGTCAGCACTCTATGTTATGCCGACGGTTATCATTTCGACAGCTATATGTGTGCTTGTGTCTCTTCTGTTTAGAAATCCGATACCGGCGATACCAATTATGATTCTGTATATTATATATTCAAATCTTGGTTCCTATGATTCATGTGGATATTTCGGGTTTTATGGAAGGTTTCTGGGGCTGTTGTTCAGATTTGATGGTACTTTTTTTGAGACGGCTCCTGAACAGATATATCTCTTAAATCAGATTTTGCTAATTTTGGTTTCGGGTATATGCATTCTTTTGGGAATATTTAAGTGGAAGAAGGTGAGATTATGAGGGAGGAGATAAAGATCGTGCTTCCGCCGTACAAGATTATCTATTCGGTTTTGATCGTTATGTTCTTGCCGGTATTAAGGGGAATCTCAGATACTAATGAGATTGGATGTACTATGGATGTAATGATGTCTGCTCTCACGATGGTAATGTTTGCAGATACTTACCTTGTTGAGAAAAGAGAACAAAGATGGGAGATCATATCTTTACTCCCGGAAAAGAGTAGAAAAAGGATGGTATATATGAGATTTTTCATTCAGTTAATATATATATTATTCTTCTCAGCTGCAGGATATTTTACGTTTTTTATATGGAAGCCTGTAACTCAGGATTTTCATAGTGAATTACAAAAGTATTTTGAGTATCTGCTGGCAGTAGGAATATCTATAGTTTTCTGGGGCATTTTAGTTTTGATAATAGCAAATGTCACCAGTAATATCTGGAAAGGAATAGGAACTGGACTGGTGTTATGGTTAAATCTGTTCTCAACTCTTGGGAACAGAACATTAGGAAGATACAATGTTTTTGCTTATGTATATGCCGAAACTGATACAGGAATATCGGGCTGGATTCCGGGAAAGATTATAGGGTTAATGATCGCAGGGGTTTTAGGCATTTTAATACTACCTAAGACATTAGAATTCAGGAGGGATTGATTTGATGATAACAGTTAAAAATCTTAAGGTTATATTTAAGAACGGACATATTGGAATAGATGATATGAGTTTTGATATAGGAACGGGTATATATGGACTTTTGGGAGAAAATGGAGCGGGAAAAACTACTCTTATGAGAGTTCTCACGACTATCATCAAACCGGCTTCGGGAAATGTAATGTTTGATGATATACCGTATACAGAAAATAACTATAATGAAATCTGTAAAAGAATCGGTTATCTTCCCCAGGAACTTAATCTTTTTCCAAACCTGACCGTGGAAGAAACTCTGATGTATCTGGGGAGAATGTCGGGAGTTGATAAAGATAAATGTAAGAAGAGAGTAAATCATTATCTGGAACGAACTGACTTAGCAGAACACAAAACTAAGAAGAACAAACAGCTGTCCGGTGGAATGAAAAGGAGAGTGGGACTTTGTCAGGCACTGGTGAATGAACCGGAACTACTGATAGTAGATGAACCAACAACGGGACTGGATCCGGAAGAGAGAGTAAAAATAAGAAAACTGCTGGTTGATTTTTCGAAGGACAGAACAGTTCTTTTTTCAACACATGTTGTGGAAGACCTTGCAGCTACAACAGATCAGATAATGGTTATGAAGAAAGGAAAACTGGAATATACAGGCCAGGCAGGCAAACTGATAAAATGTGCTGAGGGAATGTTATGGACTTACTTTACCGAAAGTGAGGAAGAGGCGAGAATGCTTGAGAGTAGATACAGGATCACAACAAAGATGCATATTGAGGGCGGAATTCGTTTTAAGATATTGAGCGACAGAAAACCAGCGTTGGGTTCTGTTCCTGCCGATGTATCTTTGGAAGATGCTTATATATACATAAACAGTAAGGAATAATGTTCCATAGCTGAATGAAGGGGATTGATTTTAAAAAGTAAATGTGTTATATTTTATATCGCAAATTAGATACATCTAATTTGCGATATATTGATATAACTACAAGCTATGTTAATAAGTGTATTTATGGATTAAAATGATATGAACGTTTTGTTGTTGGTTATTATAGCGGTAATCCTTTTCTTTGCGATAAAGAATTCAATTCCACATTTTAAAGGTGAAGGAGCCTGTTGTGGCGGCGGAGATAAGGAAAAACTGATAAAAACTAAAAAACTGGATAATGTTATAGCAGTTAAAACGATCCATATTGAGGGAATGAGATGTGCCAACTGTCGCATAAGAGTTCAGAATAAATTGAATCAGATGGATGGAGTCAGCGCAAAAGTCAGTCTGGAAAAGAAGACGGCTACGGTGCAGCTTGGCAAGGACATTTCCGATGATGAACTGATAAGAGTTATTGAAAGCTTAGGATACAAGGCTGAGAAACAGTAGTAGACAAAAAGAAACTGATGTGTTATATTGTAATCGGGTTAGGTACATCTAACATAAAATAAACACTTCTAATTTTATATCATCTATGAAGGAGGTGATCTTATGCGACCTACAATCAAGAGACGCATCAGATGGATAGAGGAATTGTTTCGGAGCGGTGGAAAATGTCAGAAGAAAATATAGTAGAGTATTGCGCTCCCACGCTCGCGGGGATAAAGACAGCTAATCTTTTCTCCTGCGCTTATCACGACAGATCAGAAGTTTTGGAGGATGTGAAGGGCTTTATCGAACATAAAGGTGAGTGTTCAAAATGTGTCGGCTGTTGGAAGGTATATGGAGATGTGAAAAAGGCTGTAGATACATTTGACAGATACACAAAGTGTACCACTGAGTTTAAGAAGAGATTCTCGGCAGGGGTCGGACTCGAAAAACTTGCTGTGGCAATCTGAGAATCGTATGTAACTGTTACCGGGAGGTGGCGTTCAAAAATAATAGATTAAGGGCTTCGCTTATAGTAATGCCCTAGAAAGGATAAATAATGAGTAAAGTAGCAGTAGTTTTCTGGAGCGCTTCAGGGAATACAGAAGCTATGGCAAAAGCAGTTGGTGAAGCAGCGGCATCAAATGGTGCGGCGGTCAGTTACTTTGGACCTGGTGAGTTTTCATCAGCTAAAGTTGCAGAATATGATGCCATAGCATTTGGCTGCCCGGCTATGGGGGCAGAGGTACTTGAAGAGACAGAATTTGATCCTATGTTTACGGAAGTGGAAGGTTCTCTTATGGGAAAGAAGATCGGCCTTTTCGGATCATATGGATGGGGTGATGGTCAGTGGATGAGAGATTGGCAGGAGAGAGCAGAATCTGCCGGAGCTAATCTCGTTTCTGATGGCGTTATGGCTAACAATGCACCTGATGACGAGGCGCTTGAGAATTGCGCAGAACTTGGACGTGCACTCGCATAATATGTCGCTTATAAGATGGCAGATAAAATCAGTCATCTTAAGAAATATTTGAGAAAGGTCGAATTGACTTGCTCAAACAGTTATACTCCTAATTTAGACACGAGGTTTAATGCATGAGAAAACCTCGTGTCGTTTTTTCAAAATATGACAGTTGAAATCTGATTTCAACTGTCATATTTTTTGATGTCGTTGTGGATTTTTTCGTCATAATGAAATATGATAAGAACATCATTTGAATTACAAGGAGCAGGTTATGAGACTTTATACTGAAACGAAACTTTTGGGTGACGGTTATGCAGGCGGATTCTCCTGCGGACTTACTATGCATGGGAATGCTACCATGGAACGTTTTGCCTTGAAAGAGGGAGATGAAGAACTATCAGAGGGTATTACAGTTTATGAGTCAACAGACGGCTTGACACTTAAAGTTTTCAAGAAATGTGACGAAAACGCTCTTCGTGTGAAGACTTCAATTACGAACAATACAGGACATGAGATAGGTCTGGAGATGCTGACTACATTTGCTATAGGAAATGTCCATGCCGATAAGATACATCGTCTGCAATCCTTCTGGAGCGCGGAAGGAAAGCTTCGTACAGAGACTATAGATGAACTTCATCTGGAACCTTCATGGAACAGATGCGGACTAAGAATAGAGAAGTTTGGAAATAACGGATCGATGCCGGTCAGAAAGTATTTCCCATTTCTTGCGCTTGAAGACAGTACTTCGGGAGAACTGATAGGTATACAGCTTTATCAGGCTTCTACCTGGCAGATTGAGATAATCTGTAAGGAAGATGAAACACTGACAGTTACGGGTGGCTTGGGAGACCGAGATTTCGGACACTGGATGAAGAAGTTGGCGCAGGGTGATACATTCGAATCTCCGGAGGCTGTGATCGCAAGAGGTAAGACTCTGAGTAAAGTGTGTGATAAGCTGGTTAAGGCTCAGCATCCGAAGATATCTGAAGAAGACGGAAATATGGACATCATGTTCAACGAGTATTGTACAACCTGGGGTAATCCGTCATTTGAAAATGTAAAGAAGATATGCGATAAGATAGCCGGAAAGGGAATCAAGTTTCTGGTAATCGATTCTGGCTGGTATGGTTCAGATGCCTGGTGGGAAAGTATAGGTGACTGGCAGGTAAATGAAGAACGTTTCCCAGGTGGCATGAAGCCAATCGCAGATTATATAAGATCCAAAGGAATGATTCCGGGACTTTGGTACGAGATGGAGGCACTTGCATCAGGAAGTAAGTATTTTAATGCAGTAGAACATCTTGTTAAGAAGGATGGCGAACCGCTTACAATCGGCGGAAGAAGATTCTGGGATATGGAAGATCCCTGGGTTGTGGATTATCTGAGTGAAAAAGTTATCGGACTTCTTAAAGAATCCGGTTTCGGTTATCTCAAGGTAGATTATAATGACACTCTCGGCATGGGATGCGACGGAGCTGAGAGTATGGGAGAAGCTTTAAGAAGAAAGGTTGTGGCTTCACAAAGATTCTTCGAAAAGATTCGTGAAGAGATCCCTGGAATAGTTATAGAAAATTGTTCAAGCGGTGGACATAGACTTGAACCTTCTATGATGCAGTTATGCAGTCAGGCTAGTTTTTCTGATGCTCATGAGATAAAGTCCATACCTCTTATAGCAGCAAATATGCATAGAGTTATCCGTCCGGATCAGTCTCAGATATGGGCTGTGTTACGTGCTGAAGATAGCAGGGAAAGAATAGAATATTCCCTGGCTGCGACTCTTTTCGGACGTATGTGCCTGAGTGGAGATATATATGATCTTTCTGATGAGCAGTGGTCTCTAGTGGAAGAAGGAATGCAGTTCTATCGCAAATGTTCAGATATCATTAAGAACGGTATCACAATTCATCATGATTATGAACAGACAACTTATAATGAGCCTCAGGGACAGCAGCTTCTGATACGTGAGTATGACGGAAGAAGACTGGCTATTCTTCATCGCTTTGAAAACTCCCGTAAAGTAGAGCCAGAATTCCCTGAAGGAACAAGGATAATAGCCGAGTTTGGAAGTGGCGAATGCGACTTCAGCGCAAAAGCCTGGCTTTATGAAATATAGAAAGTATACGATAGCATCTAGTATTTGCGAATCTGAATGCTGCTGAAATAGGATAAGGATTTATAATGATTGGAAATAGTAATTGTTCTTACAGATTAATACGGATTGAAACACTGAATCTTCCGGAACTGGAAGTGTATAAACTCCGGAATGAAGTGCAGCTTCTTAGAATAAACGAACCGGATCCGGGGATATTCATATGCGAAAGTGCAAAAGTTTTAAGGCGTGCGCTGGATGCTGGATATGAACCAATCTCAATTCTTACTTCTCTTGACAATCCAGACGAAGAGATAAGAAGGATATATGAGGTGTGTGCAAATGTCCCTATCTACTACGGTGATGATCAGGTTCTAAGGGAACTTTCCGGATATGCTCTGACGGGCGGATTATTCGCCGCTATGAAGAGGCGTAAGATGAGTTCTGTAGAAGAGATGGTGGCAGATAAAAATGTTATCGCAGTTCTAGAGAATGTTCAGAATCCGACTAACATAGGCGCGATATTCAGGAGCGCTGCAGCTATGGGAGTGGAAGCAGTTATTCTGACATCGGATTGTTCTGATCCTTTATACAGAAGATCAGAACGAGTTAGTATGGGTACGGTTTTTCAAATTCCGTGGACCAAGATAGATAAGAAATGTGATTATATATCAATCTTGGCAGATAAAGGTTTTGCCACTGTTGCTATGGCTCTTTCTGATAATTCTGTAAGCATTCGTGATGACAAGATCAAAGAGGAAAAAAGGCTTGCGATAATTCTTGGAAATGAAGGCTATGGCCTAAGTGAAGAAACCATAAAAAGAAGTAATTATGTTGCCAAGATACCAATGAATCCGGTGGTTGATTCGCTTAATGTAGGAGCGGCAAGTGCTGTTATGTTCTGGGAAATCTCTCGTGACAGATTATAAGTGACAGATTATTAAGAAGATTATAAAGGGATTAGAGATGATTGAATATAAAATAACTACCAAAGAAGATATAGAACTTCTGATGAGCAGCAGATTGGAAATGCTTAGAGAAGTTAATAATCTCTCAGAAAACTATAAATATGATGATGAGTTTATCAGTAACAGTCGAAAGTACTTTTTGGAAGGTGATCAGACAACAGTGTTAGCACTAGACGCAGGTAAGGTTATCGGATGCGCATCTATCTGCTATATTGAAGTGATGCCTACATTTTCACATCCTACAGGAAAAAGAGCCCATCTGATGAACGTATATACATCTAAGGAGTATCGTAGAAAAGGTATTGCTCAGAAAATGATGGATATGCTTATGGAAGATGCCTGGGGTAGAGGAACTACAGAAATCAATTTGGATGCTACGGAAGCGGGACGACCGCTGTATGAGAAGTGCGGATTTTCGGCTTCTGAAGAATGTATGGTTCTGTGTGGTCCAGATAAAGAAAAATAATTTATTACAGCTTAGTCACTTTAGAGTCACTTTCGAAATATATAATATGTTTTCTATGGATGATATGTAGGTTATATCCATAGAAAAAGTATATCGAAAGGGGAATTGACATGAATTTATGGCAGCAGATTAAGTCTATATTTGAAGAGTCAAGTAGGGATGTTCAAATTATTGAAGGATTTGAAGGTAAGGGAAAAGAAGAGAATTCTTGCATGAAGATTTCATCGGAATCCAGTTTGGGAACTATAATAGAGCATACTCAGGGAATAGTGATTGATAACTGGGTATATGTACTTGGTCAGTCATCAGATAGAAGTGCAGGTGTAATTGATTTTAATAAACGAATGGGTTACGAATTTGCAGGTATGCGTATTGTTGCAGTGGATGTTGTCGGCGGCATTTATGCAATTAAAACTGGAAGATTTAGAAAAGGTGCAGGTTTAGTATGGTACTATGCGCCGGATACTATTCAGTGGGAATGTCTGAAGTATAAGTATTCAGAGTTTTTAGTCTGGTTAGCACAGGGAGATCTGTCTGAATATTATAAGTCCATGAGATGGTCCGGTTGGGAAAACGATGTAAGAGACGTTGATTTACCTAATGAAGGAATGCTTATTTATCCATATCTTTGGGCAAAAGAATGTGACATTGAAACAGCTACCAAGAAGGTTGTTCCATTAAAAGAATTAATAGGACAAAATCTTGAATTTGAAAAGAAGTTTGGTTAATAGATATGAAAGGTTAAAACAATGGGAATAATTAAAAATCTTAAGATTGAAGATGATCTGGCAGAGGGGACAAGGTGGTTTATGTAGGACCATTCGAAGGTCAGACACCTTGGGATGATGAAGATGAATTATACTGCATCTGGGATGAATGATGTGACTTGCAGAAGGAACTGGATATGAAAGAAGATATGATCGGGATTGTTATTGATCAGTACAACTCCCCTACAGAAGTAATAAAAATTCTTCGAAAATATACAAATGATTCGATAGGAGATATTAAGAATAACATTTCAAATGGAAATGCCGTGTTGACGTGTTCGTATTATGATGATGTTGAGATCAGTAATCGAATCTTAAAATGCATAGATAAATTAAAAGCGAAAGAAACAACCGTAAAAATCATTAAAGGTGAAGAAGAAATACCCATCAGCCTGCTAAAGAACCGGCTTAAGTCTAGTAAAGAAACAGCTTTTTATATAGATGCGGAAACTGAATTGGAAACAGATGAAGTTGATATGTCAAAAGTTAATGAATATAGCTATCTTTGGGACGGAAAAGAATCCGGTTGGTGTGTTTTGAAAGATGAGTTTGAATACAAAATATATAATAAAGATACTCATCTAACTCTGAATATAGAAGACGAGGATCTTAACAATCAGGTTGCCTCTATGATGATCATGAAGGGAATGGAAGGTTTTAATTCTGAAGAATAGGATGGTACTATCATGAAAGTTTTAATTCTTAATGGCAGCCCTAGAGTGGGTGGAAACACAAGTATAGCATTGGATGAGATCGTAAAGGTTTTTGAGGCAGATGGTATAGAGACAGGAATTTCTTATGAAGCGCATAGCACTTGGTAAAGAAAAGTATGGTCTGCCGGAAAAAGAAGAATGGAAGGCGACGAATTTTATCCGATAGAGATTTTTGAGGGGGTGCTATGACATATTTTGATGATTTTCTAGTCGATTCGATGGACGAACTTATTGACATGATAAATGGGCTTGGTTTTGTACCATTTTTCGAAAATGATATAGAAGGTTTTTCTCTTGAAGAGCATATAACTCAGGCTTGCTGGTATACTGGAAGTGATCCCTGGGAAGCCTGGTGGTGGAAGGGACCGGTAATTCAGAAGACAAAGTGTGCATATGGAAAGTTTCTTCGAAATAAAGCAATGTATATCAGTGCAAAATGGTTTCCGGATTTTGCGAATTTCAGAAGAGACGGTTATGATTTTGATGCACGATTTGAGGATGGCCTTGCATCCTACGATGACAGGTATCTGTTTGAATTGATAGATGAGAATTCTCCAATCCTTTCCAAGCCATTAAAGAGACTTGGTAATTATGGGAAAGGTGGAAGAAAAGGATTCGACAGTTCTATAACCCGTCTGCAGAAACAGTGTTACGTTATCACAAATGACTTCAAGTTCGCAACAGATAAACAGGGCAATGAATACGGATGGGGAATCGCAGAATATACCACACCGGAAAAGTTTTTCGGTAAAAAATTCACAGATAAAGTATATAAAAGAACGCCGGAAGAATCATATGAAAAAGTGTTTAAACATTTCAAAAAGATACTTCCGGGTGTTGAAGATAAATGGATTGAAAAAATCCTTAAATAAGTATTTTAGATTTTACTTGAAAAATATTTTTAATTACATTAGCCTCTTCTTAGGACGTCCAATCTTTCCTAAGAGGAGGCATTTATATGAATAAAGAACAACTGCATAGATATATTTCTGGGAGTACTGGAAATGAGAGTAATATCTGTCAGATTTATGCAATAAAAGATGGTGAAGAAGTATACGAAGATTGCTGGCATGGATTTAAGACTGAGGATGCCATGAACGTTAACTCAGTGACTAAAGGTGTGATGTCACTGCTTGCAGGAATAGCCCTGGATATGGGGTGCATTAGAAGTCTGGACCAGAAAGTGATGGACTTCTTTCCGGATTATACTGTTAAACGTGGAGAGAAAACTATCTATGATGTAACAGTAAGGCATCTTCTCACTATGACCGCTCCATATAAGTATAGATCTGAACCATGGACTAAGGTTTGCACTTCCCGAGACTGGACTCTAGCAGTTCTGGATTTTCTTGGAGGACGTAAAGGAATAACGGGTGAGTTTAAGTATGCAACACTTGGAATTCAAATCCTTGCAGGTGTGATAGAGAATGCTACTGGACAGAAATGTATTGATCTCGCAAATAGTTACCTATATAAACCATTAGGACTTCCGGAGAGAATTCTGCATGGAGAAAGCTCTAAAGAAGATCAGTTCGACTTCTTCATGAATAAGAATCCTAGAAAAAATGAGTGGTATTCAGATCCACAGGGAACCGTTACTGCAGGTTGGGGATTATGTATGTCGGCCAGAGATATGGCTGTGATCGGAACGCTTGTACTTGACAACGGAAAGTTTAAAGGGAAAAGAATAATCTCTGAAGAATACTTAAAAGATATGACTGCTCCACATCTTAAACTAGGAGAGAGGTTTGGAAATATGAATTACGGCTATCTGTGGTACAAGCCTTTTGATGACAGAGATGTATATGCTGCGATCGGAGACTCTGGTAATATCATCTATGTCAATAAAGAAATAAATGTATCTATCGGAATGACGGGTACATTTAAACCAAGAGTATACGATAGGGTGGATTTCATAGAACAAAAGGTATTATCAACCATATGTTGATGAAGAAAAGTGATGATATATATTTATATAAATGGACTAAAGGCGGCATAAAACGTTGTTGTAGTCCAAATATAAAATAGTGGTTACTCATAATTGGACCATGGTGTATAATGTGATATGAATCATACTTAGGAGGAAATGATCATGAGAATTTATCTTGCAAGTCCATTTTTTAACGATGAAGAGTGTGAAAATCTTTCCAAGGCTGAGAAGATAATCCGGGATAAGGGTTTAGAACTGTTCAGCCCCAGAGAGCATGAGGTAAGAGAGGGGAATGTAGGAAGCCTCTCCTGGAGTCTTGAAACTTTTACAAATGATATCAGGGGGATTGATTCCAGTGACCTTGTTGTAGCCTTATACTATGGAAATTATAGTGATAGTGGCACTGCATGGGAGATGGGATATGCTTTCGCTACACACAAACCTGTGATTGTAGTCCACGTCGGAGAAACCAACTCAAACCTTATGATCCATGAAGGATCCCATACTAATCTTATAGGGCTGGATGAGCTGGAAAGCTATGATTTTAATGAGATGACCCGGAAAAGGTATGAGGGAAAGATGTTCTGAGAGTGGGTAAAGATTTAAGGAATATAACTCAATGAGTTGCAGTTCTACTCGATGTGAGTAGAACTGCTTTTTCAATTTAAAAACACTTTAATACTTCACTGCCTTCGCGTATGTATGCGATGAATTCATTGATTTCCGCATGTGCATGAATGGTTTGACTGCCTGAAACCTTCTCTTTGGAAAGCGCATTGATCCACTCTCCTTCAGGAAGGTAAACCTCTCTTTCTGTACAGCCTTGTTTATATATCGGAGCGAAAAGAATGTCTCTTCCGTAGAAGTATTGATCTTCGATAGTGTAGCATTTTTCATCATTATAATAATCCCAGAACATTGGTCTCATTATAGGGGCTCCGGTTTTTGAAGCTTCATCCATATATTTGCAGGTATAATCCTTAAGACGTTCTCTAAGTTCTATTAGTTCTTTCAGTATTGGATAGTTTTCTTCACCGAAACTCCATATTTCATTATCTCCGCCGCTTGGTTCTATTATTCCGGGATGACGTTCAACATAGTCGGACTGCTTCTTGCGAGCTCCATGCAATCGCATAACAGGGCAGAAGACACCAAACTGAAACCAGCGTACGATAAGTTCTCTGAAATAATCACTTTCTATATCTCCAAACAGGAACCCACCAATATCCGAATTCCACCAAGGGATTCCGCACATTCCCATGGAAAGACCGCTTGAGATACTTTCCTTAAGGGCTTCAAATGTAGAAGGAATATCGCCGTTCCACACGATAGCGCCAAACTTCTGGCTTCCAGGATATGCAGCTCTGGTAAGCACGACTGGTTGTTCGCCTTCGGCATTCAATCCATCATAGAATGTTTTTGCATAATAGTATGGATATAGCTGAGCAACTTGAGAACCATTTCCAAGATAATACTTCAGATGAGACGGTTGTTGAGGATGAACTTCAGGTTCAGCTTCATCAAGCCAGAATGTTTTAATGCCATATTTATAATAATTCTCTCTGACTTTCTGCCATACATATTTTCTTGTTTCCGGATTCATCACATCGATAAAAGTCTGCTGTCCATAAAAATCAAAGGTTCCGTATTGTCCGTTTTCTGTACGGATCAGCATGTTGCCTTCACTCATCTCGAGATAGTTTTCACTATTTGGATTAATAGTAGGCCATATAGAAACAATAAGTTCTATTCCCATGCTTTTCAGTTCATCAACCATAGCCTTAGGATCTGGCCAGTATTTAGGATCGAACTTCCACTCGCCCTGTTCGGTCCAGTGAAAATAATCTATTACTATAGCGTCAATAGGTATTCCGCGTTTCTTATATTCTCTCGCAATATTCAATAGTTCATCCTGGCTTTCGTATCGCAGTTTGCATTGCCAGAACCCAGCTGCCCATCGTGGGAATTCAGGAGAATAGCCTGTAAGATCACAGTATATCTTCATAACGTCTGCCGGTGTTTCTCCAGCATATATAAAGTAATCCGCCTGATATGCACTATCTGCCACAAACATAGTATGATTTCTTGTGGTTTCAACTCTTCCGGGAGCAGGATTATTCCAGAAAAATCCATATCCAAGGGACGAATAAAGAACAGGAAGAGTTGACTTGGTATTAAAATGTATTATCTGACAGGTGCTTCCTTTACGATCAAAAAGATCTACCTGCTCCTGTCCCATTCCGTAAAAATGTTCTCCTTCATTTGAATCAAAAACCACAGATATCTGATAATGATCGCCTTCTACATGCTGATTTCTGTTTGTGTAATCGCCCTCAAATCTAGTATGTAGTATCTGTTGATCATTACGATAATATGTAATGATTCCACCATACCAGATTTCTCCGGCCTCTATTGTGGCACTCATCATTCCATTAGTGATAGTGGCCTTCTTTTCATCACCGGTTATCACGCAAGAATCTTTTGTAACAGGATCCTGAACTGTCCAGTTTTCGTCCAATATCTTTCCGTTTTTTGTACTACGGCACCTTAAACAGTTTTCGCCGTAAGGCTCAATGATCGTAAGCTCGTCTTTTCTTCTGAATAATAATTTCTTTTCTTCAATATATATTTTTCCCATGATAGCCCCTTCTTATTTTCCTTCTTTTTTGAATCGATATAGCAGATAAATGTACAGAATGTCGAATACGAAACATACAGCACCAGTCATTATAATATACGGATTGATCTCCCAGAGAACTCCTTGTTGAAGAGTAGGAGCCAGCGTTCCTATACATTTGGCTATGGCGATTGTCATGGATTGTCCTCTTGTACTATTTCTTCTGAACAGCATTACAATAAATAGAATAGACATTGCTGCATTCTGGGCAAATGCGGAATACTGTGCTGCACCGAGAGGATCGAAGGTGATAAAAAAAGCAAGCTCAATAACAGCGCATGTTATAAAGGCGAGGATGGAAAATGAAACGAAATATTTCTGTGCATTCTCCGGGAATTCCTTTTTACCAAATTTGAAATAGGTGTAGATTATAGCGATATCCAGACACATCCATGTCAGATTAACAAATGTTTGAGGAGAGGTTTCAACAATTAGCCCGCGAAAAGCATAGATTGCTTCCCAGGCAATATTGAGACCGAGTGCAAAAAGTGGCATGGCGTAAGTTTTATCTCGGAATCCCAGTCGGATACATCCGATATATACAATAGTCCAGCCAATTCCGCCAAGAAGCAGTAAAAACATATTCATAACAAAGTCCCCCTTAATACTAGTCAAATATATCAATTTTTTATAGCAAAAATACGGACCTGTGTCAATGTGTGGAACCTCATTTGACAGTGTAAATTTTCATTGTGGAAATACTACGTATGAAGTACAATCAGATATGTCGATAAATGTGAAATGAAAAATGTTACTTAACGTGAGAGGAGTCGGCCTGTGCAAACTGATTACGAATTATATACTGAATATCTGCACGGTGATACTTCGTCATATGACGAACTGATGATCCGTTATGGAGATAGCATTACTACGTACTTGTATGGATATCTTCACAATTGGCAGGATTCTGAAGATCTTATGATAGAAGCTTTTGCAAGAATAATGGTTAAAAAGCCTAGTATTCGGGAAGATGGTTTCAAGGCGTATTTATATAAGACGGCTCGAAACCTGGCATCAAGACATCACTCGTCTTCTAAGAAGAATGATATGTTCAGTCTGGATGATATTGAGGATGACATTTCAGATGGAAAGCTAACTGAAGAAATGCTGATCAAAGAAGAACATCAAGATATTCTGAAGAAATGTCTTGATCGTATAGATCCGAAACAAAAAGAAGCTTTGTGGCTTGTTTACTATGAGGGATTAAGCTACGCAGAAGCTGCTGACGTTATGAAAGTAAATAAAAAGAAGATAGATAAGCTTCTTCAGACTGGAAAGATTAAAATCAGAGATGAACTTCAGAAAGAAGGTATAACAAATGCGCACGAATGAGGAAAGAATTGAGGCGCTCCATAAGAGAGCGACTGAACTTAAGATAGAAAAAAGACAGAAGAATATAATAAGGATACAGGCTGCTGTAGTGATGTCGTGTGTAACGGTTATCGTACTAATTGCTACATTTATGCCAAAGTACACTCAGATGATAACACCTGATGCTGATACTTCCAGTATGAGAGCGAGTATCTTTGCGGGAAATAGCATATTAGGTTTTATAGTTATTGGTATTATTGCATTTCTTCTGGGAATATCAGTTACAATGTTCTGTTACAGTTTGAAGAAGTGGCAGGAAGACAGAGATAGGGAGGATAAGGAATGATAGAAAGCATAGATAATGCTTTCCAACTCATCCTGACCGGAATATGCACTGTCATATCTATATGGAAAGCTTATCATTTTAGGAAGAAAGCATGGATTCTTTTGGGATTATCTTCAGGCGTGTTCTTTTTAGGATGTCTTTATTGGCAGCTATATCTCGTGTTCTATGGAAAAACTCCGCAGTATTCATATATATCGTCCTTAAGCTGGTATTCGGCATATATCTTTTTGATATTGCTGGTACTGGAGATAAGAGGAGGGGAGATTGCATTTAAATCTTTGCCGCATCACAGATTGTTATATATCATCCCGGTTTTTGCAATAGGGATGTGTATCTTTTTTAGTCAAAAGGGAGATTGAATAGGAAATATAGTTTACTCCATCTTGATGTGTATTCTGATATGGAATACGCTGGTCGGACTTCTTTCTTTGAAGAATTCAGCCAAAGAAATAAGCGGCAGAAAATGGATATATCTTTCAATCTTGCTTTTCTGTTTTGCGGAATATAGTACTTCGACCGCATCCTGTTTCTGGATGGGAGATAGCATTCAAAATCCGTATTTTTGGTTTGATGTGCTTTTGTCTCTGACATTTCTGCTATTCCCGCCGGCACTCAGAAAGGCGGTGGATAGATGAATTATATAGAGAATATCTTTGTATGTTTGGCTGCACCGCTTCTTATTTCGGTTCTCTGTATGAGAGGGAAAAGAAGGATAATACTTTTTCTTATGGGCGGTATGACATCATGCTTGCTGTCTTCATACATAAGTACTTTCCTTGCTGAAGTTCAGAAAGCTGATCTAGTGAGTGCATCATTAGAAATATCACCTCTTGTGGAAGAGGTCATGAAACTTTTTCCTGTTTTGTTTTATATACTGATCTTTGAACCGAATAAGGAATATGCGTCAAATAGTATAATGCTTACGGCAGTTGGTTTTGCGACTTTCGAAAATGTATGTTTCCTGACACAGAATGGAGCTGCAGACCTTATACATCTGACTATTAGAGGATTCGGAACTGGTGCTATGCATGTGGTCTGTGGAAATATTATCGCATTTGGACTGCTTCATCTATGGGATAGGGACTCCTTAAGGGCAGCAGGAACATTGGCACTTCTGTCTGTTGCAGTTTCATATCATGCCGTTTTTAATATTTTGGTTTCTCAAAATGGTGTGGTATCGATGATAGGTTACAGTATACCGGTTATTACGACTATATTTAGTTTGATGGTTCGAAAAAAACTGAAAAATAATTAGAAGATGAGTCAATCGAGATTGATATGTGCCCGCTTTGCTGGATAACAGTAAAGCGGGTTTTTTGTGGTTTTTTATTTCCTGGGGGGATTATTCGTCTTTTATGTATCTATAAATAGAGAGAGAGTTTTGGTTGAAAGGAGGTCAACATGAGAAGTAATGAAGAACGTATAGATCTTCTTCATAAAAGGGAAAAAGAGCTGATACGAGAAAGAGATAAGATACATTTATTTGTAAATGGAAGTCTGTGTACGATGTTGGCTGCTCTTCTGGTATGTATTACGCTAAACCTCACTGACAGGGCAACAGGATATGCCTCGAATCAGTATACAGGAGCCTCACTTCTCGATGTGAGCGTTGGGGGATATGTGATGGTTGCGGTTGTGGCGTTTATGTTGGGAGTGGTTATCACTATTGCAATTCGGAAGTTAAAAGACAAAGAAAAGAATAAAGAGACAGAAGATAAAGACAAAAAAGAGTAAATTATGGAGGCAATACGATGAAAGTAAAAAAGGGAATTGGGAGAATAATATCTATAGCATTGACCGTAGTTCTGGTCCTGCAGATGTCTGCGTTTGGCGGGATGGTTCACGCTGATGAACTGGCAACACCAACAGAACCGATATCTGAAGGATCTGAAAAGGAATTAGAAGTAGAGATAAATGAAAATGAAGATTCACCTGAAATAGAAGAATTTGTAGAAGATATGGTTGTTTCTTCTGAAGATGTTCAGAAAGAAAACGTAGAAGAAGTTACTGCCAGTGAAGCAGTATCTGAAGGAGTTTATAACATTTCAGATGGAGACATAATAATTGATGCAGATCAGGACGGTGTAAGTGTAAAGCAGGGGGATAATACAGAATATGTAACTGGTACTATCACTCTCACAGGAACATCGACTTCTGATAATATTATAGTAAATAATGTGGATGCTGGTGGAACGGTGAATCTGATCCTTGAAGACTTAAGTATTGATAGTGATTCGTATGCTTTGCTGGTCAATTGTAATAACCCAGGAGCTGTATATATTGAATTAAATGGGGAGAATACATTGAAAGCAGGGACTTATCATGCCGGCTTAGAACTAAAAGGTAATGGTTTATTGACTATAAAAGATGATATAGGGCGTAAAGAAGGACGTCTGACTGCTAGCGGTGGAGAATATGGATCAGGTATTGGTAGTGGTCGTTATAGAACAGCCGGCGATATCACGATAAGTGGGGGCAATATACAAGCTTACGGTGGATATGATGGAGCTGGTATTGGTAGTGGTGAGCAAGGAACAGTAGGAGCTATCACGATAAATGGGGGCGAAGTACATGCAAATGGCGCAGGCGATGGAGCCGGTATTGGTAGTGGTTATTATGGAACCGTTAATGAGATCACGATAAATGGGGGTGAAGTGCATTCGACAGGATACTACTGTGGAGCTGGTGTTGGTATTGGTGATTATGGGACGGTAGGCGATATCACGATAAATGGGGGCAATATACAAGCTTACGGTGGATATGCTGGAGCTGGTATTGGTAGTGGTTATAATGGAACCATAGGTGATATCACGATAAATGGGGGCGAAGTGCATTCGACAGGATACGACTGTGGAGCCGGTATTGGTAGTAGTTTTTTGGCGATGGCAGACGATATCAGGATAAGTGATGGATTAGTGGTTTCAAAAGCAGGGGATTATGCAGAATATGGGATTAAATGTGGATATGGAGACTCAATTGTAATCAGCGGATCTGCAGAAGTACATGTGATCGGTAGAGAATACGAAGAGCCTATAGAAGATAACTATGATATTTCTGGATTAGGAGAAGAAGGAGGACTTTTTACTTACCCACCAGACACTGATATTAATGATGTAGCACTGATGATCAGAGTTACATTTTCAGCTGGAAAAGGAACTGTATCGCCTGAATCATTCAAAATAGCTAAGAATGGGCAGTTAAAAAAACTTCCGGAACCTGTATTAGATGGATACTCTTTTACAGGCTGGTATATGGATGAAGGTTATGAGACAAAGGTAGATACAGATACTGTATTTACCGAGGATACTACGATATATGCTGGCTGGAGTAAAAACGACTTTACGGTTGATGCTATACCATCTGAAGTATATAAAGGGACTGTGGTCCATCCGAGTATAACTGTCAGGGATATTAATACTAAGGCTACACTTTCAGAAGGTAAAGATTATACGGTGAGTTACTCAAAAAATGATGGAACTATCGAAGAAACAGAGATGATCGATGCAGGAAAGTACGATGTTACTATACAGGGACAGGGTAACTACGTTTACGCTGCTCAGAATGCTATATTCACAGTTACGAAAAATATGAATAATACTGTTAAAGCATCTATAGAAGACTGGAAAGAAGGAGAATCCGCTTCTACTCCGGTAGTAACAGCGGATTTTGGAGAAGATACTGCTACTGTCTTATACAGCACTTCTAAAGACGGAGGATACTCTGGGACAGTTCCGACAAAAGCGGGTACATATTACATGAAAGCAGTCGTGACTGATACTGAAAATTATATCGGTTCAGAAAGCCAGCCTGTTAGGTTCTCGATAACACCGAAGCCTCAGGTACATGATAGATTTGTATATCAGAATAAACAGGGAAGCAAGACAGAATGGACAAAAGGGTCTAAGGAATACCTCAGGTTCGTTTATGATAGAGACGAGGATGGGCAGATGACCAGAGAGCATTATACAGGGTGCAAAATAGATGACCAGGCTGTCGACCCGGCGTTTACAGTACTGACAACAGGAAGCATCATAATCGATGTAAAGCCAGAATATCTGGAAACACTTTCAGCTGGTGAACATACATTTGAAGCTCTCTTTGATGATGGGGATGGTGATAAAGTCAGGTTCAGTATAAAAGAAGCTGAAAAAACAACAGAAAAAGATACAGAGACAATAACTGAAGCAACGACTGAAGCAAATACCGAAACAACGACTGAAAAACCTACAGAAAACAAATCTGAAATGACTACAGAGGACAGACAACAAACTACTACACAGGCTTCGACAGAAGAACCGAAAAATAATACCACAATGAGAACTATATATACTAGCGTGAAGACTGGAGATAATGCAAATATAATACTCGTGCTTATACTTGCGGTGCTCTCACTTTCAGGTATAGCGGTTATAATACGTCTGAAAAAAACACGATAATTTAATATTTCTCTTGAAATAATTCTTTAATTACATTAGCCTCTTCTTAGGAAAGTCCAATCTTATCTAAGAAGGGGCTTTTGAATCTGTGTGTATAAGCATTAAGCGAAAGGGTATATGACTGGGAAAATGGGTAAAAGAAACGGTTCTAAAACAAACAGTTCAAATAATAATATTCTTCCCGAATCTCCGTTAAAGAGATTTGTGGTTTATATTTGCATATTTATCTTAACTATTGCTCCGATGATAATGATTGTTGTATGTATTGGCCTAGCTATCTATACAGGCATAACCGGAGGAAAAGGAGTATCGAGAACATCTCCGGCAGGAAAGCGAGAATCAAATGTGGAAGAGTTTGGACAATATCTCTATCTGGAAAAAACAGATGGCTCTTCTTATAAAATAGTTTCTGAAAATGATCATTATGATAAGAAGATGGAATGGGCAGAAAGATACCATTGCTATTATGATCATAAGGATTTGAGTTACACCTGGTATGATTCCTCTTCAAAAGAATGGATGTACTGGTATAAAGACATCTCTGGTAATTACGGTACTCATGGATGGGTAAAAAACAACTCCAATGGTTGGGAAATAGAGAATAGTGATGGGAAATGGGTAAAAATCCCGGAAAACTATGACAGGACTAAACTGTGGGATATAAAAACAGATAATTAAATATCGATAAAAAATTTTATTAAGATACGGCGAGGAGAATCTGAATCATGGAACTATTTGATGCAATAAATAAAAGAAGGACTATTCGAGATTTTGAGAACGTAGAAATATCAAAAGAAGTACTTGAAAAAATAATATCAGCAGGTCTTAAGGCGCCGACAAATGACCATATGAGAGATTGGCATTTTATAGTGATAACAGATAAGGGCGTCACTGCTGAGCTTCTTGATTGTATTCCTAAGGGAATATCGGATGCTGATATGGAGCAACTTCTTAAGGATTGGAATTTGAATGATAAACTTCAACAGGCGTGTTATCGCAATGCTGTACCTAAACAATATCGAATGCTTTTTGAGGCATCAGCTGTCATAATTCCTCTACTTAAGGAAAAGACGGATATTTTGCATCCGGAAAATGTATCTCATCTAAATGGATTTGCGTCAATATGGTGCTGTATTGAGAACATTTTTCTTGCTGCTACTGCGGAGGGATTGGGATGTAATCTTAGAATACCGCTTGGTGATGAGAGTGAACATGTAAGAGAAGTTCTTAAATATCCGGATGATTATTTCATGCCATGTTTTATAGGAATTGGAAAACCATTAGAAGGTGTTGCGCCGGTTAAACAGGTAGAGATTAATCCGCAGGATAGGATTCATTGGAATAAATGGTGTAATATGAGTGATGATATTACAGGTTCATTTGAGAAAAAATTGGAGACAGACAGACTTATCCTGCGACGTTGGAAAGATAGTGACGCAGATGATCTGTTTAAGTATGCCAGCGATCCGGATGTTGGACCAATCGCGGGATGGCCGGCACATCAGAGTATAGAGGAAAGTCTTGAAGTGATAAAGAATGTCTTTAATGGTAAAGAAGCATATGCCATCTGTCTGAAGGAAGACGAAAAGGCTATTGGTGCCATTGAGCTAAAGCTGAATGGATATACGGATCTGACTGAAAGGGACGATGAATGCGAACTGGGATATTGGCTTGGAAAACCTTTCTGGGGACAGGGCATTATGCCGGAAGCTGTAAAGGAATTGCTTCGCCACGCTTTTGAGGATTGCGGAATGCAGAAAGTATGGTGCGGATATTTTGAGGGCAATAACAAGTCGAAAAGGGTTCAGGAAAAATGTGGCTTTAAGTTTCAATGGAAATCTGAGAATGTCGATGTGCCGTTGATGCGTGAAAAACGAATAGGCCATGTCAATTGCATGACTAAAGAAGAATGGCAGGGTTTAGCTAATAATTGATGTAAATTCATTGAAAATTAAAGGTTTTTGTGATAATATCTAACAGCTATGCTGAATTGTATAAGTTTATATATTT
Organism: Eubacterium sp.; assembly: GCA_017539165.1. GTDB lineage: Bacteria > Bacillota > Clostridia > Lachnospirales > Lachnospiraceae > Eubacterium_Q. The sequence continues at coordinate 221,594 of JAFYHN010000079.1, read as the reverse complement.
TGATATCAAGATGGCGTAAAAATGGCGTAAAGTTAAAATCTAATGTCTGAAAAAAGGCTAAAATAAAGGAAAAGAGGAAAAAAATGAAACTAGGAATCGCACGAAATTGATGTTTCATATAAATCTCTTTATAGTTGATTAAATGCTCATAAAGCCTTATAGATACTGAACTTTACGAAGGTATCTATTCCGATATAATTCAATATATCTTTATATATTTTCAGAAAAACTGGTACGAAAATGGTACGCAAAAATGAAAATAGATGTTATATCAATATGAGCCCTAATACTAGACAATCCCTTTTGAGAATGTCAAAGGATAGGAATGTAGTTCCTGCATTATGACTGATTCGAAAGGGGTCGTTTTATTTTTACTCCGTAACTATAAAAAAAATAGAGTTAGGGAGCAAAAATACAAACTATTATATTTTCTATTTATTTACCCGTTTGAAAAGTAATAATAGTGATTAGATGAGGTTGCATATTTTATTTTGTAGCTTTGTTTAATTAATTATTTACTAATTTGTAGGTAATCAAAAAAGAACATAAAAAAATATATCAATAACATTACCGATATTTCTAAAAATGTTATTGACGAGTAAAGAACATTATGATAATATGAGATCATCAAAAAGGAAGAGGCACTGGTACCGTGCCATTTCTTTTACAAACCGGTTTTGAACATTTAAAAATATATCAATACTACGGAGGATATAAAATGAACAAACAAGTAAAATTAAGTGATATTAAGGGATTATCCTTTATTGGAGGTCAGATTACATCAAGAATAGAAGCAGATGAAAAGAAAAATGAAAGAGCTATCGGCACAGTAAAGGTTATTCCGCCAAAGGCTATTAAGGCTGGAAAGATCGAGCAGGAAGAGTTATACGAGGTTGATTACAAAACAGAGTTTGATGAAAAGAAACTTACAAAAGAAGGTGACGTCGTAGTTAAGCTTTCCTCGCCATATGATGCAGCATATGTAACCAAGGAAGATGAAGGACTTTTAATTACTTCTTTCTGCATCATTATCCGCAACACCGGTAAGAATGTTTTATCGGAATATCTGGCAACCTTCTGCAATTCGGATATTTATTTAAGACAGGTTATGGGAATGGTTAGCGGAGCAAAGGTTCCGATGCTTACTATTGGTAAGGTAAAAGAGGCAAAGATTAAGCTTCTCACTATTGAAGAGCAGGATCAGGTGGCACAGTATTACAAGAATCTTTGCGAAAAAGAACAAATCATGGAACAGATCATCTCTCTTGAAAAGGAGAAGTTAAACACCGTATTGGGAGGTAAGTAATATGGCTGATTATAAAAAGATTGAAAACTACATTTCAAATATCGCAAATATTTGGCATAACGCAGGAATGGATGCTTCTAATTACGTTGGATGTATGCTTTACGTAATGGGATTGAAGAAGATGGTTGAAGAAAATGCCTGCATGAATCCGGAGTATATGTCATCTGTAGTTGCACTTACAAAGGTTTTATATCATCCAACATCATCAAGTGATATAGACATTATCCGAAATGCATCAAAGGTGCTGGAAGAGACCTATCATGCAAAAGAGGGATTATTTACGGATGTCTTATCAACGTATCGCTCAGAGGAAGAATCATGGAAGAAGGCGTTCTTGGACATCGTAGCGGCAACGGCGCAGATTGAAATCGACGAAGATGGATACGCTCCATATGTTCAGCAAATTCTGTATTACGCCTCTAAAGATGGAAGAGATAAGGCGGAGAAAATATCCAGTAATGCCGTAGCAGATCTTCTGAGTATTGGCGCAGATATCAAGGACGGAGATACTGTTTTAGATGGAGCCATTGGATATGGTTATTCAGCGATGAAGTGTATCCAAGGAAAGAAGGATATAAAGCTGTATGGAGTCGATCTTAATATAGATGCGCTGCAGGTTTCTTCGTTATATATGATTCTGTGTGGTGTAGACTGCGAGATGATGTTGGAAGACAGTACTGCTATGGGAATGGGCGGATTTGCAAACAAGGTTGTCATGGATATTCCATTTGGAATGAGACCTCGTGCGGAACTTGCAGGTTATCAGCTTCACAGAGCAAACAAGTGGATGGATTCAGATACCTGCAAAGAAATGGAAGCATTGTTCATCGCTGCAGGCATTGATTATATGGAAGATGGTGGACGTTTGGTTGTAATCGTTCCACAGAGATTTATGTTTGGCCAGTCAAAGGCGTTATCAAATTTCCGCAAGAATCTGATAAAAGAGGGCTTGCTGAAGGCTGTTGTAGCGTTACCACCGGTTTATAACAGCACTATGATCAATACGACGATGCTTGTTATTGAAGCAGGTAATAAAGATGTATTGTTTGTAGATGGTTCGATGCTTGTTACTCGTGAGAGAAGAAATGACGCATATATTACTGAAGAGAATAAGGCTCAGTTACATGACATTCTTGAGAACCGGAAGGTTGTTGAAGGAATATCGTTTACAGTACCAAACGCAGAGGTAATGGAAGTAGGCGATTGGTCAATTTCAAGATACATGGATGCGGAAGAGAAAATCGAGTTAAGACCTATTTCTGAGATAAACGAGGAATTAGATCGCTGCTATAAAAGATTAGAAGAATTAAGCATCCAAAGTAAAAATATAAAACTGTTTTCATAGTCCATATTATGGGACAGTTGATTAGAGTGGAAATACTATATCCAGAAAAGGAGAATCAAAATGATTGATACAAAGAAAGAACAGGAAAGAGACGAATTACACCGCGCTATTTGGGCGATTGCAGATGAATTAAGAGGAGCTGTAGACGGATGGGATTTCAAGAACTATGTCCTTGGCACAATGTTCTACAGATATGTTTCCGAAAATCTTACTAATTATGTAAATGAAGGCGAAGAGAAGGCCGGTAATACAGGCTTTGATTATGCCAAGATGTCAGATGATGAGGCAGAGACCGCAAGAAAGGATCTTGTGCAGGAAAAGGGATTTTTCATCCTTCCGAGTGAGTTGTTCTGTAATGTAAAAGCAAAGGCTGACGATGATGAGAACCTTAATGAGACGCTGGAGACTGTATTCCGTCATATTGAGGAATCAGCTAAGGGTAGCGAGTCTGAAAGCGATTTTGAAGGATTATTTGATGACTTTGATGTAAACAGCAATAAGCTTGGCTCCACAGTTGCTAAGAGAAATGAAAAACTCGCAAAGTTGCTTAAGGGCGTAGCAGAAATGAATCTTGGCGATGTAAAGAACCATGACATTGATGCATTCGGCGATGCATATGAGTATTTGATGACCATGTATGCTTCGAATGCAGGCAAAAGCGGTGGAGAGTTTTTTACTCCGGCAGATGTTTCTGAACTTCTTACCAGACTCGGAACTGTGGGAAAGACAGAGGTAAATAAGGTATATGACCCTGCGTGTGGATCCGGTTCGCTTCTTTTGAAGGCAGAAAAGGTCCTTGGTAAGGATAAGGTTAGAAATGGATTCTTCGGGCAGGAGATCAACATTACGACATACAACCTTTGTAGAATTAATATGTTCCTTCATGATGTGGGCTTTGATAAGTTTAACATTGCTTGTGAAGACACTCTTACTGCGCCACAGCATTGGGATGATGAGCCTTTTGAACTTATCGTTTCAAATCCTCCGTATTCAATTAAGTGGGAGGGTGACGAGAATCCGTTGCTCATCAATGATCCTCGCTTTGCACCGGCAGGTGTATTAGCACCAAAGAGTAAAGCAGATATGGCGTTTATTATGCATGCGTTAAGTTGGCTAGCAAATGATGGTACAGCTGCTATCGTTTGCTTCCCTGGCATTATGTATCGTAGTGGGGCTGAACAGAAGATTCGTAAATATTTGGTAGATAACAACTATGTTGATTGTGTGATTCAGTTACCTAGCAATCTTTTCTTTGGAACCTCAATTGCAACCTGCATTATGGTTTTGAAGAAGGGAAAGAAGGATAGTAATGTTCTCTTTATTGATGCAACTAATGAATGTATCAAAGTTACAAATAATAATAAGCTGACAGAAGAAAATATAGATACTATTGTTGAACAGTATAAATCCAGAGAGAATGTTGATTATAGAGTTTATTCTGCATCATATGAAGAAATAACAAGTAATGAGTATAATTTATCGGTTAGCGCATATGTTGAGGCAGAAGACACACGGGAGAAGATAGATATAACTTTGCTCAATTCGCAGATAAAGGAGATTGTACAAAAAGAACAAAGAATCCGTGATGAAATAGATAGCATCATTGCAGAAATCGAGGTGTAACTATGGCACGATTACAAAAAATGATTGATGAATTATGTCCGAGAGGCGTTGAATTAAAGACACTTGATCAGATATCAGAGAATTGCGATAGCGAGAGGCGTCCGGTTACAAGTGGAAATAGAGAGGCCGGAGTATATCCATATTATGGAGCATCAGGAATAGTCGATTATGTTAGTGATTACATTTTTGATGGGGATTATTTGTTAGTTTCAGAAGATGGTGCCAATCTTTTGGCAAGAAATACACCAATTGCTTTTTCGATATCCGGAAAAAACTGGGTAAATAATCATGCGCATATTTTAAAATTTGATTCAATTATAACGCAACAGTATGTTGAACATTTTTTGAATTCTATCGACTTGTCTCCATACATTTCAGGAGCAGCGCAACCGAAACTTAATCAAAAAAATCTAAATAAAATACCAATACCATTTCCACCTATTCCAATTCAGGAAATGATAGTAAATCTGTTGAATAAGTTTTCAGAATTGGAAGCAGAATTGGAAGCAGAATTGGAAGCAGAATTGGAAGCAAGAAGAAAGCAATATGACTACTACAGACAGCAACTCTTTGATTTTACAATTAAGGAGGATGAGTAATGTCAAAATTAGATTATTTGATAAGAGAATTATGCCCTGATGGCGTAGAATACAAAACAATTGGAGAATTAGCTACGGATATTTATAGGGGGACTGGAGTAAAAAGAACTGAAGTAACGGATGACGGGGTTCCATGTGTTAGGTATGGTGAGATTTATACGAAATATGGAATTTGGTTTGACGAGTGTGTTTCTCATACCCGAGAAGAATTCCTTTCTTCACCAAAATATTTTGAGTATGGAGACATTCTTTTCGCCATAACAGGTGAAAGTGTCGAAGATATTTCAAAATCATGTGCATATGTCGGAAATGAACGCTGTATTGCAGGTGGTGATATTGTAGTTCTTAAGCATCAGCAAAACCCTAAATATTTGTCATATGCTTTATCTACATCTGACGCAAGAATGCAGAAAAGTAAAGGAAAGGTTAAGAGCAAGGTAGTACATGCAAGTATTCCTTCGATTAAAAGCATAAGGATCCCTGTACCTCCTCTGGAGGTGCAGCGTGAAATTGTCCATATTTTGGACGGGTTCACGCTACTTTCAGCGGAGCTTTCAGCGGAGCTTTCAGCTCGTAAGGTACAGTACGAATATTATAAGAATAAGTTACTGGATTTTTCTGAGAGTGATGTTCCGTTTATGTCTGTCGGAGAATTATTTGATATACGTAATGGGTTGAGCAAAGAAAAGGCAGCGTTTGGTCATGGGAAACCGATAATTAATTTCTCCGATGTATACAATAAGAGATATTTAGAAAAAAAAGATGTAATTGGGTTAGTGGATGTGTCGGATGATGAAATCTCGCGGTTTAGTGCTCAAAAGGGAGATGTGTTTTTTACAAGAACATCTGAAACAAAAGAAGATATAGGAATGTCCAGTACGTTGGTAGATGATATTAAGGACTGCGTGTTTAGTGGATTTGTATTAAGAGCTAGGCCTAAAACAAATCTTCTTTTACCTAAGTTCTGTGCTTACTTTTTTTCTTCAGATGAAGTAAGAAAGACTATTGTTAGATATGCTGCTGTAACAACCAGGGCAACGACAACTGGGCCAAAGCTTTCGAAGATTATGGTTCCGATAATTAGTATTGATAAGCAGAAGGAAATTGTAGATATTTTAGATCGGTTTGATGTGTTATGTAATGATATTACTAAAGGTATTCCAGCTGAAATCGAAGCCAGACAAAAACAATATGAATATTATCGAGATAAGATATTAGCATTTAAAGAAGCAATATAAGGAGGAGGTGTTAGCTGTGCCGTATTTTAATATAGTCGCACAGACAAATGAAAATACAGTAGTTACAGAGTATGAGCCATCAAAGTCTCGCTCTGAAAGCTACCAGTCAGAAGCAGCACTTGAAGCAGAGTTTATAAAACTACTGTCCGGGGAAAATGGCCAAGGCGGATTGGGGTATGAGTATCTTAAAATTCATCAGGAATCAGATTTGATTGCAAACTTGCGCAAACGCCTCGAGATTCTTAATGATTATCAATTCTCTGATGCTGAATGGGATAGATTCTTTAATGAATCCATCGCGAATCAGAATGAAGGCATTGTTGAGAAGACGAGAAAGATCCAGGAGGATAATGTTCAGGTTCTTAAGCGAGATGACGGTAGTACGAAAAATATTACCATCATTGACAAGAAGAACATCCACAATAATTTCCTTCAGGTTATCAATCAGTATGTTATCGGAACCGCTGATGGTGCAAAGCATGATAATCGCTACGATGTGACAATTCTTGTAAACGGATTTCCACTTGTTCATGTGGAACTTAAGAGACGTGGCGTTGCTATCAGAGAAGCGTTTAACCAGATTAACAGATATCAGAGAGACAGCTTCTGGGCAGGCTGCGGATTGTTTGAGTATGTACAGTTATTTGTAATCTCGAATGGAACAAATACCAAGTATTACTCAAATAGTACACGATTTAACGCCATCAAAGATGCAAATGCAGCGAAGACAAAGAAGGGTAAGACAAGCAATAGCTTTGAATTCACATCTTATTGGGCTGACTCAAAGAATAGAGTTATTGCTGATCTTGTAGACTTTACGAAGACTTTCTTTGCAAGACATACGATCCTTAATATCCTCACGAAGTACTGTATCTTTACTTCCGAGAATATGCTTATGGTTATGCGTCCATATCAGATTACTGCTACGGAGCGTATTCTTAACCGTATTGAAATTGCAAATAACTATAAAAAGTATGGGGATATTTCCGGCGGTGGTTACATTTGGCATACAACAGGTTCCGGAAAGACCCTGACTTCATTTAAGACAGCAAGATTGGCTTCTAATCTGCCTTACATTGACAAGGTGCTCTTTGTTGTAGACCGTAAAGATCTGGATTATCAGACCATGAAGGAGTATGACAGATTCGAAAAGGGAGCTGCCAATAGCAATACGAAGACTTCAATCCTTCAGAGACAGTTGGAAGATAAGGATAAGAATGGTGTTCATCATGAGTATAAGATTATCATTACCACCATTCAGAAGCTGGCTACATTTATCAAGAAGAATAAGGAGCATGAGATTTACAACAAGCATGTGGTTATTATTTTTGATGAATGTCACCGCAGTCAGTTTGGCGATATGCATGCAGCTATCGTAAAGCACTTTAAGAAGTACCATTTGTTTGGATTTACAGGAACTCCGATCTTCCCGACAAATATCGGAAGTACGAGAAAGACGACTTTCTTTACAACAGAGCAGACCTTTGGAGATCAGCTTCATTCCTATACTATTGTAGATGCTATCAATGACAAGAACGTTCTTCCGTTCCGCGTTGACTACATAAAAACGATGGACATTGATGACAACATCGAAGATGAAGAGGTGTGGGATATTGCCAGAGAAAAGGCTATGATGGCACCTCAGAGAATCTCTATGGTCACAAAGTATATCCTTGATAACTTTGATCGAAAGACCTATAGAGGAGATAAGTCATACGTTTATAACTCTTTGATTAACATTGAAGAGGTGGCATCTTCAAAGCAAGGAACAGTTGAAGAGATTAAGCAACAGCAAAGACTCAGTGGTTTCAATTCTATTTTTGCTGTGGCATCTGTTCCGATGGCAAAGCTTTATTACGAAGAGTTTAAGAAGCAGATGCAGGCGGATCCATCTAAGAAGCTGCGTGTCGCTACAATCTTTAGCTTCGCAGCAAATGAAGAGGAAGCGGAAGAAGATAATGGTTTGCTAGGAGAGGAAAATTCAGAGGATACATCAGCTCTTGATCAGTCAAGCAGAGACTTCTTGGAAGCTGCTATTGATGACTACAATAAGATGTTTAATACAAATTATGATACATCCAGCGATAAGTTCCAGAATTATTATAAGGATGTATCTCTTAGAATGAAGAATAAGGAGATTGACCTTCTTATCGTAGTAAATATGTTCCTTACCGGTTTTGATGCAACAACGCTGAATACTCTTTGGGTTGATAAGAACTTGAAGATGCATGGGTTAATCCAGGCCTTTTCAAGAACGAACCGAATCCTCAATTCTATTAAGACTTTCGGTAATATTGTTTGCTTCCGTAATCTTCAGAAGAGGGTGGATTCAGCTATTTCCTTATTTGGAGATAAAGATGCAGGCGGCATCGTTCTGATGCAGAGTTTCAAGGATTACTACTACGGTTACACCGGAGTAGATGATACACCGCATCCGGGCTATGTTGATATGATTGAAGAACTTACAACAAAGTTCCCAGTAGAAGAAGCTCGTATTGAAGGTGAAACCAATCAGAAGGCTTTTATCTCACTGTTTGGTGCAATCCTTAGAATGAGAAACCTCCTTAGTTCCTTTGACGAGTTTGCAGGGAAAGAAATCCTTTCAGACCGTGATATGCAGGATTACCTTGGAAAGTATCAGGATCTTCGTGATGAGTGGAAACGTAAGCGTGAAGAGCATACAGCGGTTAATATTGATGACGATATCGTCTTTGAGATTGAACTTATCAAGCAGATTGAAATCAATATTGATTATATTCTCATGCTGGTTAAGAAGTATCATGACAGCCATTGTGAGGACAAGGAAGTACTTGTCACCATCAAGAAAGCGATTGCTGCAAGTCCTGAACTTAGAAGTAAGAAAGCTCTTATCGAGAACTTCATTGCAGGTATCAATGATGTCGATGACATTATGACTGAATGGAATAACTACGTTGCGGCTCAGCGTGAGCAACAATTGGTAGTTATTATTCAGGAAGAAAGGCTTCAAGAAGAAGCTGCTAGAAGGCTCATGGAGTATGCATTCCGATTGGGTGAATTAAAAACAACAGGAACTGACATCGATAAAATATTGCCACCTATTTCAAGGTTTGGAGGTGGACAACGTGCTGAAGTCAAAGCACGTGTAATTGAAAGATTAAAAGCGTATTATGAGAAGTTTTATAATGTTGGAGGAATGATTGAGGCAGAAGAAAGTTTGAATTATGTTATAAACATGGAAGGAGGGGATTCAGATTAGTTCACGTGTAATTAAGGAACAACATAAAATAGATGATAGTACTAGAAGCAAAATTTCTTTAAGATACCATAAAATTACAAAATCAGTAAATCAGTCATTTTGGAACAGTAGTAGTGATGTTGATCATAGTATTTATGTTGGTTCATATGGAAGAGGGACTGCAATAAATACTAGTGATTTGGACGTGCTTATTCAACTTCCAGAAAGTGAATATAATCGTTTTTCTACTATGAATGGGAATGGTCAGTCTAGACTTCTTCAAGCAGTTAAGAATGCCATTTTAGACACATATCCGAATACTGATATTAGAGGTGACGGACAAGTTGTCGTTGTGAAATTTTCGGATGGGATGAAGTTTGAAATATTGCCTGCATTCAAGGTTCGGAACTACTGGAATTATGATGAGATATATAAGTATCCAGACACACACATGGGCGGAAACTGGATGACAACTAATCCCAAAGCAGAACAAAAGGCTATGAAACAGAAAGATAACATTACAAACGGCCTGCTGTATGCGACTTGTAAGCATATCCGTTATATAAGGGATAACAATTTTTCGAGCTATCATTTATCTGGAATTCTTATTGATTCATTTGTTTATGAAGCTATAGGAGGTTGGCGTTTTACTAGAGATGGTGAGAAACATGTTGTATCACAGAAAAAATATGAAGAGGCCTTGTTAGATTATTACAATGAGATTTCGATGTTTGGTATGATTAAACCAAGTATTAAGGCACCAGGTAGTGGATTGCAAGTTGATTCACAAAAAGGATGGGATGTTTTGGGAAGTATATTAAACTTCATGGCTAATTAAGGAGGGACTAATGAAAGAACAATATCAGAAACTATTAGATTTAGTAAGGCAAAACTATGCTAGTGTTGTTTGGACTCACAAGATACAAGAACAACAGGCTGAAATATACGAAGAAAAATATAAATTAATTGAGACTATTAATATTTTTTCGGCGGCTCTCACTTCTTGTGGAATTTTTTCGACTTTTTATCAAGATAAGCTATGGATAAAAGTGATAACTATTCTTTTATCATTTACAACGCTTTTTATTACAGCATATTTAAAAAGTTTTGATTTAAAAAGTATGGCAAAAGAAAACAAGGATTATGCTAACAGATTTCTTGTTGTAAGGAATAAAATGCTAAGTATAATTGCAGAAATACATATGATGAAAAAACCGGCAGATGAGATTCAGGAAAAGTATGAACTGGTAATGAGTGAATCAAATGAAATATTTATTTCTGCACCAGCAACAAATAATAAAGCGGTTACAAGAGCAAAAAAAAGATTAGAAGTTGATAAAGATTATACATTTACAGAAGGGGAAATTGATAGATTTTTACCTGAGTCGTTAAAGGGGAATATAAAAGCTTAAAAATTGAAGGGAGAGGGTGAAGTTGTCACTAAGCAGTGATTTTAAGAATTTTTGTAAAAAGATAAAACTTGATGATAGTGCTATGAGGACTACATCTGCAGAGATAGCTAAAAAACTTAATAAGGAATTCTACGATGTTACAGGGGAAGAGTCCGAGCATATGTATATTGTCGGATCTGTGGGTCGAAAAACAGCTATTAAAGGAAGCAGTGACCTTGATTTATTGTTTGTTCTTCCTGACGAGATTTATGACAAATACAATGGATATGAGAGTGGGGGGCAGTCGCAATTACTTCAAGAAGTAAAAAATGTTTTAAAAGAAAGATATCCTAAAACCGAAATAAGCGGAGATGGTCAAGTTGTAGTTATAGATTTTGATGCATATACGGTAGAGCTTGTACCTGCATTTATAAACGATGATACTTCTTTTGTTTATCCTGATACTCATGATGGTGGTAGTTGGAAGATTACAAAACCGTTGCTGGAACAAGAGGCATGTGATGATATTGATGATTCGTCCAATGGTGCTTTTCGAAACTTTACAGGTATTTTAAGAACATGGAAAAATAATGTTGGTTTCTCATTTAGTGGATTGTTAATAGATACACTTGTTGCAGAGTTCTTTGAGAATAATGATTGTTTTGAAGATGCAACTTACTATGACTACAGGAAGATACTGTTAGATTTATTTGGATTTTTAAAAGAGGAAGATTCAAATCAGAGTTATTGGTTTGCACTAGGGAGTAACCAGCATGTTTCAGATAAGGGAAAAGGAAGATTTGTTAAAAAGGCTAAGCAAGCATATGAAAAAATTTATAATGCGAGTGATGACAGTATAAATGAAGTTCTTCGAGAAATTCTTGGACATGATTTTCCTAAAATCGACAAAGAAGTGCGTGATTATAGTGTTAAAGAATATAGAAATACAGAAGAGTTTATAAGAGATAAATTTCCTGTTGATATAATTTATAATTTGAAAATTGATTGTGAAGTAAAACAAGATGGCTGGCGCCCTAATCTGCTTTCTCGAATTATAAAAGCAGATGGTTTTTTGAAGGTTGACAAAAGCTTAGAATTTATGATTATATCGACAGATTGTCCACAACCATATGATATATATTGGAAGGTGAGAAATGTTGGAAAAGAAGCAGAATCTCGAGATGATATACGTGGACAAATAGTCAAGGGGGTATCATCTCACAGGGAACATTCTGTGTTTAGAGGGCCGCATTATACTGAGTGTTATTTGGTGAAAAATAATATCTGTGTTGCAAAGGCAAAGATAAATGTACCTATCAATTTGATCCCTGAAAAAAGGAGATATTAAAGTTTTTATAATATTATAGTTTTTAAAATGCACTTTTTTGATAGAAATGGAATAGGATATTGTGTAAACATTGGTATATGCTATGAGATAAGCCTTATATAATCTATGTATTATATGATAAAATATGGCAATAAAGGTTATTGGATATTGCCGGGGTATTAGGGGCGGCCCTTAACAAGTTGCGTTTTGTTTTACAAAAGGCGTATCTTGCGCTTTATTAGAAGAATATACTTCTGGGGTAATATAGCAATTTCTTAGAGAATATGCTTTTGGGGTAATCTATTCTCTTTAGGAAAATATACTTTCAGGGTATTCTTTAAATGAATTACATAGTTAAATTCACGAACAGTGAGGAGATAACAGAAATCTCTTCGCTGTTTTTTATTTTTAAAATTATATCTTTTTGGTTGTAAAACAGCTGTATTTCCGTGCGATTAATATAAGGCACTGTTAGGAATGAATTTTTTTGGGAAAAATGATCAAAATGGTTGTAAAACACCTTTCAAAAAGTTTGTTGGGTGAATGTGGGTATAACAAATTATAAAATTATGGTTGTTAAAACCCCTGATATTTGAGTGTTAAGTGAAAGGAGGTGAAGATAATGCCAATAATCAATTATCCGGATCCTAGAAAGTTTATGGGATATCTTATATCGGATTACTTTTATATTCCTAAGTTTATTGTTGAAGATAGTTATTTCAAAAATCTTTCAGCTGAGGCGAAGCTGCTCTATTCAAGATTTGTTCAATTAGCATTAGAAGCACGAGAAAAGAAACAGCAGGATTCGTCTGGAAGGTTTTATATAACTATAACAATAAAAGAAATACAGGAGTTCCTGAATTGTAGCTGCCATAAAGCCCAGGATGTTCTTAAAGAACTTGATTTTAGGGGTGGTATAGGACTGATTATTAAAACAGGCGCGGGACGAGGCTGTAAAACGATTATTTATGTGAATTGGTATAAGAAAGAAGAGTAATACTGCTCAAAACATTATCATGAAGGGAGGCGGACCCGATGGCGATAGAAAAGTATCTGTATAGGTATGACGATACGCTAGAACGAGGAATATATTACAGGGTGCCGAAGTATTTGTTCGAGGATGAAATATTAAAGGGACTATCAGCGGAAGCCAAATTATTATATTCCAAACTTCTTGAGCTTTTGGAGTTTTCAGCAAAACGTGGGTGGGTTGATGATGAAGGGCGTCTTTATATCAGATTTACATTGAAAAATGTTGAATCTTTTCTTGGCTGCAGTAACCACAAGGCAAGAGACATATTCAGAGAGTTAGGAGAGGATGGGATTGGTCTTATTACCAGAGTGGAACAAGGCCGAGGAAAGGCGTCAATAATTTATATTCATAAGTATATACCGGAAAGAACCAAAGAATACGCCCGAATGAACAATAGCTGCGCCCAAAAGAACAATGAAGTTGGTACTAAAAGTACCGCTAATAAGAATATAAATAATTATAAAAATATTAATAATAAACATCCGTATAACTATTTACTGGGTGTAAGCGAGAATAAATATACTGAGAGTGGAGGGAGTTTATGAATATATCTTTTAATGACAATAATTTAAGTGATTTAGAGGATGATGAGTATATAGATCCGATTGATGGACTTATTCACTGTAAGATCTGTGGAAAGCATAGACAGCTTCGTTTACCAATACAGGGCGAGATGCACATAGTGAGAACGCTTTGCAAATGTGGAGAGGCTGAACGTGATGCCAGGGATAAGGAAGCTGAGAGATTGGATTTTATAAGGCGTACTGAAGGCTTGCGCCTATCAGGGTTACCGGATAGAAAAATGTGGGATTACACGTTTAAGAATGACAAAGGATATAACGCAAAGCTTTATATGGCACAAAACTATGTTGATAAATTTGATGAACTAAAAGTTGATGGAAGAGGACTGCTTCTATGGGGACAGACTGGAACAGGTAAGACATATTTTGCAGGGTGTATAGCAAATGCTCTTATTGATAAAGGGAATTCTGTTTATATGACAAACTTTTCAACAATAATAAATCAGCTGACAGGTGCATTTTCCGAAGAGAAGAATCAGATTATCGAAAATATAAATAAGAAGGCGCTTTTGATAATTGATGATCTGGGTATAGAGCGTAATACAGATTATGCGACAGAACAGGTCTATAACGTTATTGATACCAGATACAGAAGCGGTAGGCCTATGATAATTACAACCAATATTATATTGGATGATCTTAGGAATCCGAATGATCTGGCTCATAAGAGGATTTATGACAGAATTCTCGAGAGGTGTACTCCGATTCTGATTGAAGGGAAGAATATCAGAGAGATTAATATGGGAGAGAACAATAAATTAATGAGCGAGGCAATATCAAAAAGAGTTTATGAGAGAGGGGGCGGAAATTAATGAGTGAGGATGTGATGAAGGACATCCCAGTGTGGCGAAAGGTTACTATTACAAAAGAAGAAGCTGCTGCATACAGTCATATAGGAATTAATAAGCTTGAAGATCTGCTTAAGATTCCTAACTGCCCCTTTGTTCTTTATGTAGGGAAAAAGAAGCTTATCAAGAGAAAAGAATTTGAAGAGTTTATTGAGAACACAAGGGAAGTGTAGCGGATTTCTTAATCTATTTTCATTTTTATATAGTTAAAGGAGCCCTTTTGTGATATAGTACTCTCTGAGTATTAGGGCTCTTTTTTCGAAAGGAGCTTTTAATATGGGTAAAGATATAAAAGGAAAAGAGCTGGGAAAGGGGATAAGCCAGCGCTCCGACTCATTGTATCTGGCTCGTTTTACGGACAGAAATGGTAAACGGAGACAAAAAGTATTTCCCAAATTACAGGAGTGTAGACAATGGTTAGCTGATTCTCAATTGGCTGATGAGCAAGGTGATTGTGCTTTCGATAGAGAAATCTGTGTTAAGGATTGGTATCTTTACTGGATTGATTTAAAAGAAAAGACAGTTCGTCCAAATACTATCAGAAACTATCGTGAGAGATATGAGAAAAATATCGCACCGGTAATAGGGAAGATGAGATTGAAGGATGTAAAGCCATTTTCCTGTCAGCAGATTATGAATAAGATGGCAGAAGAAGGATATTCATCATCAACCATTTATCAGGCCAGGATTGCTCTTTATAATATGCTTGATTATGCAGTTCAAAATGATGTAATCTTAAAGAACCCGTGTAATAAGACTGTGAAAGCGAATATTGGCAAAGCGGTATCTAAAAAAGAAGCTTTAACCATTGATCAGCAGAAGAAGTTTGTAAAAGGTATTAAGGGAAATGCCTACGAGAATCAATATTTGTTTTTGCTCCAGACTGGACTTCGGACCGGTGAAATGGTTGGACTTAGATGGAGTGATATTGATTTTAAATCAAGAGTATTACACGTGAATCAGACTATGGAATATCGTTACTCGGTAGGCGAGTGGAGAGTAGGACCGCCCAAGAGTGAGTCAGGCTATCGTAGCGTTCCTCTGACTGATGAAGCAATAGAAATCCTTCGCAGGCAGAAGCTGAAAAATGCTATGTGCAAAATTATTCTGCTAGAGTGGACTGATTACGTGTTCTTATGCAGAAAAGGAACTCCTGTAAAGAATAGTGCATATGATACGATGCTTTTTAAACTGTGTGATCGTATTGGAATCCCGAGGTTTTCCATGCATGTGCTTCGTCATACATTTGCTACCAGATGTATTGAAGCAGGTATGAAACCGAAGACCTTACAGACAATACTTGGACATTCTAATATTTCCATCACTATGAATCGATATGTGCATACCACTGATGAAGAAAAGTGTAAAGAAATGGTACGTATATCGGAGGCATTAAAAGTTATCTAAAATGGCTAATTAATTGTGGTACGTAAGTGGTACGTAACACTTAAAATACTTTCTGATATTTCAAAAATGGTACGTAAATGGTACGTAAGCCGGTTTTGAAAAACAGAAAACCGCATAAAATCAATGTTTTTAAAGGAGATATAAAGAAATATGAAACTAGGAATCGTAGGATTACCAAATGTCGGAAAATCCACTTTATTTAATTCACTTACAAAGGCTGGAGCTCTTGCTGCAAACTATCCGTTTGCTACAATTGATCCCAACGTTGGAATAGTAGCAGTACCGGATGAGCGTCTGGACGTTCTTACGAAGATGTATGATTCAGATAAAACAACTCCTGCTGTTATCGAATTTGTTGATATTGCAGGTCTTGTAAAGGGTGCATCAAAAGGTGAAGGACTTGGTAATCAGTTCCTTGCAAATATCCGTGAGTGTGATGCGATAGTTCATGTAGTAAGATGCTTTGAGGATCCTGACGTAGTTCATGTAGATGGTTCAGTTGATCCTATCAGAGATATTGAAACAATTAATATCGAGCTGATCTTCTCAGACCTTGAAGTTCTCGAGAGAAGAATCTCAAAGACAGTAAAGCTTTCCAGAAATGACAAGCAGGCTGCCAAGGAACTCGATTTCCAGAACAGGATCAAGGCTCATCTCGAAGCTAACAAGCCTGTTAGAACATTTGAGATAAATGAATCAGATGATGATGAAAAAGCATGGATTCGTGATTACTGTCTTCTTACAGAGAAGAAGGTTATTTATGCTGCAAATGTCGGTGAAGACGACATGGCTGATGATGGCGCTTCAAATGAAAATGTTAAGAAGGTTCGTGAATATGCAGCTGAAACTGGTGCGCAGGTATTTACTGTTTGTGCGCAGATGGAAGCAGAGATATCCGAACTTGATGATGAAGAGAGAAAGATGTTTCTTGAAGATCTTGGACTTAGTGAGTCAGGCCTTGATAAACTTATCAGGGCAAGTTACACACTTCTTGGACTTATCAGTTATCTGACTGCAGGAAAGCAGGAGTCAAGAGCATGGACTATTACAAAGGGTACAAAAGCTCCTCAGGCTGCAGGTAAGATTCACTCTGATTTTGAACGTGGATTCATCAAGGCAGAGATAGTTGCTTACGATGATCTGATCCGTGAGGGCAGCATGACAGCAGCTAAGGAAAAAGGTCTTGTTCGTCAGGAAGGTAAAGAATATGTAATGCAGGACGGAGATGTAGTATTATTCAAATTCAACGTCTAAATCTCTGCTGGCTAAAAAGAAAAGGACATAAAACATGAATGGCATATATTTCCCCGGGACGGGCATCAATCTGGGAAATGTCCCCACCGGCATAAATATATTCGGATTTGAGATAAAGTTTTACGGTATGCTTATAGCGCTTGGATTCATACTAGCCTATCTTTGTTCTGTGAGAGAAGCAAAGCTTTCGGGACAGAACGAAGAGAACTACCTGGATTTTCTCCTGGTGCTCGTAGTACCGGCTATTCTCGGAGCCAGAATATACTATATAATTTTTAAACTGGAAGACTTTGTGGTTCCCGGTCAAAGTTTCAAAGATACAGTATTTGAGATGATCAATCTTCGAAATGGTGGTCTCGCCATATATGGCGGACTGATAGCCGGAGTTATCACTCTTTGTATATTTGCAAAGAAGAAGGGAATGTCAATCCCACTTTTTGGAGACACCATCGCGATGGGAATTCTGATAGGTCAGATTCTTGGAAGAGGCGGAAACTTCTTTAACCGCGAAGTGTTCGGAGACTATACGAATTCATTTATAAGAATGGGAATTCCTGTTGGCTATTACAGCGATTCTTTTATGAATTACCTTAAGGCAAATGGAATCGTTAACGAAACTATGCTCGCAAATCAGGAGATGATAAATGGGGTTTCATGCATAACAGTTCATCCGACATTCTTATATGAAAGTCTCTGGAATCTTATGATTCTTATTATTTTCTTTATATATAGAAAGAGAAAGAAGTTTGATGGAGAGCTTGCGATGCTGTATCTGCTTGGATATGGGATCGGTAGATTTCTTATCGAGGGAATAAGAACTGATTCTCTAATGATAGGACCATTTAAGGTAAGTCAGGTAGTGGCACTGTCATGTGTTGTTGTTTCTATAGCTGTTCTTACTTTCAATTATTTGAGGATAAAGAGGGGTATAAAACCCAAGCTTCACCCTATTTCTGTTGATAATCTCAAAAAAAATGAAAAAGTGGAGCAAAGTGGTGAGAAAAGCGTAGAAGAATAACGTGCACTATATATTGACCAGTTAGACGCAAACTATAACTACATATTGTTGAAAAAAAGGCGAAAGCTCATTTTCAGATGTTTAAAACTTCTGAAAATGAGCTCTTTTTTTGGCTAAAATGCTAGTTTTGTGAAAAAAAACACCTTGCAATTAAAGATTTTGTGGTATATTATGTTTACTAAGTGGCGGGAAGTGGAGTGTCATACCACGTTTTACCCACAAAGTGGAGATGTCAACATTATCAACAAAGTTATCAACACTTAAAGAATCCCGGAAAGGAGGAACGTATCATGGCTCTCAGCATGAAGGGTACTTATAAACATAATATAGATACCAAGGGCCGTTTGATCATTCCTGCAAAAATCCGTGATTCGCTCGGTAGCAGCTTTGTAATCACAGAAGGCATCGATGACTGCCTTTCTATGTACTCACTCGAAGAGTGGGAGAACTTTACAGAGAAGCTGGATAGACAGAGCAATAACAAAGAGAAGGTTCGTATGCTGAAGAGATACTTCAGATCAAAAGCAGCAGACGTGGAAATGGATTCTCAGGGTAGAGTTGTTGTTCCTCAGGATTTAAGAGATGCAGTTGGTATCACAAAAGAAGTAGTTATCATCGGTGCCGGTGAGAAGGCCGAGATCTGGGATAAAGCTAAGTGGGATGCTCTTCAGAAAGAGGATATCTTCGACAAGGAGAACATCAAGGCTATGCTGGAGAATATGGAGATAGATTTCTAAATCCGGTGATGGCATTTAACATACGCTGATAATCTAAAGAACAGGAGTTGAGTAAATGGAATTTAAACATATCCCGATAATGCTGGAACCTGTTCTCCAAGGTCTGAATATAAAAGAAGATGGAATATACGTGGACGGAACTCTGGGTGGAGCAGGACATTCTTCAGAGATTGTCAAGCGACTGAGCAGTAAGGGACGTCTGATAGGTATAGATCAGGATATGGACGCTATAGCCGCAGCTTCAAAAAGACTTGCGGATTACGATAACGTAACGATAGTCCATAGCAATTACGTAAATATCAGGTCAGTATTGGATGACTTTAATATACAAGGTGTTGATGGAATACTCCTGGACCTGGGAGTTTCATCGTATCAATTGGATAACAAAGACAGAGGTTTCAGTTATCGAGAGGATGCTCCACTGGACATGAGAATGGACAGGGACAGCGACTACACTGCAGCTGATATCGTTAATGATTACTCGGAGGAAGAACTCAGAAGGATCATAAGTCGATATGGCGAGGAGAAATTTGCAGGACGAATAGCATCCGGAATATTTAAGTTCAGAGAAAAGCAGAGAATAGAAACCACATTCCAATTGAATGAGATTATAAAAAATGCGATCCCGGCGGCTGCGAGACGTCAGGGTGGAAATCCGGGTAAAAGAACATATCAGGCACTAAGGATTGAGCTTAACAAAGAGTTGAGTGTTCTGGAAGAATCCCTGGCGGATATGATAGATATTTTGAAACCTGGGGGACGGTTTTGCATAATAACATTCCATTCGCTAGAGGATCGCATAGTTAAAAATGCATTTAAGGATGCTGAGCATCCATGTATATGCCCACCTGAATTCCCGGTATGTACTTGCGGAAGGGTATCAAAGGGAAAGATTGTTACGAGAAAACCTATAGTTGCTGATGAGGAAGAATTAGAAATGAATCCAAGAAGCAGCAGTGCGAAGCTGAGAGTGTTTGAGAAAGCTTCAGGAGATGTGAAACTAATAAAAGGTTGAGGAAATCAGGGGCCAGAATAGATAAGGGGAGATTATATGTCAACTAGACCAAGTGACCTGTACTATGTTGAAGGCAGCGTAGTACGTAAAAGGGAAACGGCAGTTCCTAGACGCCGTGAGGAACCACAAAGAGTTCCGAAAAGGAGATCAAAAACATATAAAAAGGCTGCACGTAAAGCTGAGAATTCGAAGGGCTTCGATCTTAGATATACACTCCTGCTTTCTGTGATGTTTATTGTAATGATCGTATCATGCGTTATAATGCTTACGGTTCAGGGGGCAGTAGAGACTAAGGAGAGAAATATTGAATCACTCCAGGAAGAACTCCAGTCTTTACAGGTAGATAATGCGGCTTACGAGAATTCGTTAAATAATATGTATTCGCTGGAAGATATATATGATATTGCAACCGGCGAACTCGGGATGGTATACTCCCGTAATGGACAGATCCGATACTATGATAGTGAACAAGGAGATTATGTTAAACAGTACGGAGACGTTCCAAAATCAAGTTATTAATAAGGTTTGACCTATGAAAAGAAATATCGGCAAAAAGAGAAAGAAGGTTTTCACGAGGAGAATGCGAGCGCATCTTCTCTTTTTGCTTTTAATTTTGAGCGCGGCTTTTCTTGTCGTGCTAGGCAAAATCATATATCTGAATGTAGTTAAAGGAGATAAGTATTCTCAGAGAGTTTTGAGTCAGAACAACTATGTCAGTGTCACAGTTCCATATAAGAGGGGTGATATATACGATCGTAATGGTTCGATTCTGGCTACAAGCAAGAAAGTGTACAATCTTGTAATTGAGCCAAAGAATATACTTGAAAATGAAAAGTCAACGATTGCTACCAGTAAGGCTCTTAAAAAGTTTTTTGGCGTATCAGAAGAGGAGATGAGCAAATATCTTCAAGACAAAGACAGCCTGTACACTGTTGTTAGAAAGAAGCTCTCCTATGAAGAAGTAAAAGCGTTTCAGGATTATGTCAAATCTCCAGCCGGAAATAGAGTTACCGGCGTATTTATGGAAGATGGATACGAGAGAACATATCCAAATAAAGAAGTTGGTTGTCATCTTCTGGGATATGTTGTTAGTGGTAATGTTGGCCAGGGTGGAATCGAAGGATGTTATGATGAACAGCTGAATGGACAGAATGGACGTACATATGCATACCTTGGTGAGGATTATAATCTTCAGAAAAAACTTGAGCCTGCCCGAGATGGTTGCAGCCTTGTTACTACAATAGATACAGAAACACAGAGAATAGTTCAGAGAAAATGTGATGAATTCATGGCAGAAATGGGAGCTAAAAATATATCCGTTCTGGTCATGGATCCTATGAACTGTGATATACTTGCTCTTTACAATTCACATCAGTATGATCCGAATGATCCATACTCAATGCTTCCGACAAAGTACCAGTTCAAAGATGCTGAAGGTTTATCGGACGAAGCGTTCAAAGAGAAGGCAAAGAAAATGTCAGATGAGGAGAAGCTTGCTTCACTTTATGAAGTTTGGAGAAACTTTGTAGTAAGTGATTCATTTGAACCTGGATCTACTTTTAAGACATTTACAATCTCCGGAGCGTTGGAAGATGGAGTTATAAGCGGTGAGGAGACATTTTACTGTGATGGTGGTCAGCATATAGCAGATTACGATATAGCATGTCATAATACATCCGGACACGGACTGATCACTGTGCCACAGGCTCTTGAATTATCTTGTAATGATGCACTTATGCAGATCGCTGCACTTGAAGGATCAACTATATTCGATAAGTATCAGACGCTGTTTGGATTTGGTCAGAAGACAAATGTGGATCTGACTGGTGAATCAAGTGATGAAGATTACTATACTATGATCTATCACGAGGATACACTCAATCCTGTTGAGCTTGCAACATCATCATTTGGTCAGGGTGTTACAGTTACCATGATGCAGCTCGGAACAGCATTCTGTTCTGCAATAAATGGTGGATATTATTATCAGCCTCATGTTGTAAAACAAATCCTGGATGAGGACGGCAATCTTGTAGAAAACTATGATAAGATCCTCGTCAGAAGAACAATCTCTCAGGATACTTCGGACAAGATAAAGGGTATTCTGAAGGAAACAGTAGAATACGGTACTGGTAAAAAAGCCATCGTTGAAGGATATGAGATAGGTGGTAAAACCGGAACGGCTGAGAAACTTCCTAGAGGAAATGGAAAATACATCCTTTCATTTATCGGATTTTCACCTGTGGAATCTCCGCAGGTAGTAATATATTGTGTTGTTGATGAACCTAAATCAGATGATCCGGCAAACACAGGAGCTGGTTCTATCCTATTCCATAAGATAGCTTCAGAACTGTTGCCTTATATGAATATTTATAAAACAGGAGACGCTTCTCCTACTGATGCTTCTGCAACAGATGCATCTCAATCTGAAGAAGTTGCAACTCCGGTTTTTGAAGGAGATGCACCGGAGATTAGCGCGGCAGGTTCGACACCTGAGGAAAATGCACAACCTGAGGGAGAGCAAGAAACAGCATCAACCACAGATGCAGAGTAAAAGAGGTTTTGGAAATGTTTGAAAATGGATTAAAAGATAAAAAAGTAATAGTTGCAGGAGCTGGAAAGAGTGGAGTAGCCTCGGTTGGTCTTCTTCTAAGAAATGGTGCAAATGCTATCCTGTATGATGGAAATACAAAACTTGATAAAGAAGCAATTCTTGCTGATTTTAATGAATCTGAGAATATAGATGTGGTGCTCGGAGAACTCACAGATGAACTTCTGGATGGAACAGAACTCTTTATCATAAGTCCTGGTATTTCGATAGAAGCTCCTTTTGTAGAAAAGGTAAAAGCTAAGAATATCCCTATCTGGGGAGAAATCGAGCTTGCATATTATTTCAACAAAGGCGTTATAGCAGCTATCACGGGAACTAACGGAAAAACAACTACGACTACTCTGGTCGGTGAGATATTCAAGAACTATAAAGAGAATTCTCTTGTTGTAGGAAATATAGGACTTCCATTTACAAGGTTTGCAGATACGACTACAGAGGATACACTGGTTGCGGCTGAGATCAGTTCGTTCCAGCTTGAAACTATTGAATCATTCAAACCACATGTATCTGCAATACTGAATCTTACACCAGATCATCTGAACAGACATCACACATTTGAGAACTATATTGATGCCAAGTTCAGAATAACAGAGAATCAGACAGCTGACGATTTCATGATCTTGAATTACGATGATCCTGAAACAAGAGTCAGAGCAGATAAAGTAAAAAATGCAAAACTCGTATGGTTCAGTCATGAGATATGCCCTGAAGAAGGTGCATATGTAAAGGATGGAAAGATATACGTAAGAAGGGCAGGAGTTGAATCAGAGATCCTGAATGTGGATGGTATACAGATTCTTGGTGAGCATAACCTTGAAAATGTACTTGCCGCTGTATGTATAGCAATCTACATGGATATTCCTGCTAGTATAATCAGAGAAACAGTTTACTCCTTCAAGGGAGTTGAACATAGAATAGAATTTGTTCGAGAAGTCAAGGGAGTCAGATATTACAACGACTCCAAGGGAACCAATCCTGATGCTGCCATAAAGGCCATAAAGGCTATGAAGTCAACAACACTTCTTATCGGTGGGGGATATGACAAGGATTCGGAATATGATGAATGGGTTGAATGTTTTCCTGGAAAAGTAAGATATCTCATTCTTATAGGTGCAACAGCAGATAAGATTGAGAAATGCTGTAAGGATCATGGATTCAATCAGGTAGTCAGAGCAGAGACGCTTAAGGATGCTGTTACATTCTGTGAGGCAAATGCAAAACCCGGTGATGATGTTCTTCTATCTCCGGCATGTGCCAGCTGGGACATGTTCAAAAGTTATGAGGAGAGAGGAAATCTTTTCAAATTATATGTCGAGGGTATAGAAGAGTAAGATACTAAGGTGAGGAAACGATAGTGGCTGTAAAGAAAAAGGGTTTATTTATTAGAGGAACATATTTTGATTATCCCTCTCTTTTTCTGATATTTTTCCTGGTGCTTTTTGGACTGATGATGGTTTACAGTTCGAGTTCATTTGTTGCCAGTCGAGATTTTAAGAGCAGTACACATTTCCTTTTCAGACAGTTTGTATTCGCTGTCGGTGGATTCGTAGTGATGCTTGTTGCATCCAAGATAAGATATCAGATATATAAAAAGTTTACTGAAATCTTCATATACGGTATGGTCATAGTGCTTTTGCTGGTATTCGTTATCGGTACGACTACAAATGGATCTGCCAGATGGATATATATCGGTGGAATCGGATTTCAGCCTTCAGAGATTGCAAAGCTTGTTATAATTTTATTTATGGCACATGTTTGTACCGCTAATCCAGATAGCATGAATAGTATACAGGGAATAGCTAAAGCATTCTGGCCAGTTGGCCTTCTGATAATGATCATAGCTATAGAGAACCTTAGTACTGCTATCATATGTGCAGCAATTGCAGTAGGTATATGGTTTGTAGCCACACCTAAGGTAAGATACATGGGAATAGTGGTTCTTGCGGGATGTGTATTCGTTCCATTAATGATCAAGTTACAGAGCTATCGAAGCGGAAGAATAGATGCATGGCTGCATCCGGAAACAAGTCAGCATGGATATCAGACGATGCAGGGACTTTATGCTATAGGTTCCGGCGGACTGTTCGGTCGTGGTCTGGGACAGAGTATACAGAAAATGGGATTCATTCCCGAGGCTCAGAACGATATGATCTTCAGTATCATATGCGAAGAGCTTGGAATCGTTGGTGCTGCAGGACTTATCATAGTATTTCTTATGCTGATCTGGAGATTCAGATTCATAGCAGAAGGTGCTCCTGACAGATACGGTTCATTAATAGTTGTTGGGGTGATTACACACGTTGCAACGCAGGTGCTTGTAAATATGTGTGTTGTTACAAATATAATCCCGAATACGGGTGTTACACTTCCATTCATAAGTTACGGTGGAACGTCATTGTTTTTCCTCCTTATCGAGATGGGAGTAGTGCTGTCTGTTTCAAGGCAGATCGAACCTCTGAGTCTATTGGAGGAAGAGGAAGGAAAAGAGTATGGTTAGAAAAGTAATATGGTTATGTTTTCTGGCAATCATCGTAGGGGCGGTGGCATATCTCAGTACATTTTCTGTTGCAAATGTGGAAGTTAATGGTTGTGTGATGTCATCAGAGGATGAAGTCAGAAAAGCGGTGATGGATAATGCCTACATCAGCAATACGCTTGTCCTGTATCTCCAGAACAAGATCAAACCGGTGAAAGATATACCTTTCGTCGCCAAGATGGATGTGGAGTATGTAGACAAAAACAAGATATCGGTAGATGTCTATGAGAAATCTGTTGCTGGATGCATCGAATACATGGAAAGCTACGTGTATTTCGATAAAGATGGAATAGTTCTTGAAACCGCAAAGGTCAGATACGATAAAGTACCGAACATCAAAGGACTTACCGTAAAGAGCTGGGAACTCGGTAAAGAGCTGCCGGTTGAGAACAAAAAAAGATTTGATACTATACTGAATATCACACAGTTGGTAGATAAGTATGATCTGGACATCAGAGGTATCGAATTCACTGTTGATGGCGAAGTGGTGCTTCGTCATGATAACATCGAGATTGAACTTGGCGAAGGTCAAAATCTTCCAATTCAGCTTATGAATCTTGGAAGCATTTTAAAAGAGCTTGAAGGCAAGAGTGGAATTTTGTATATGAAAGAGTTTGACTCTGAAAATTCTACGGCTAGTTTCAAGGTCAGATAACCCGCTAAAGCAAATATTTTCTTGATATTTTCACCATTTTATTATATTCTATAAGATGGGTGTTAATATACACAGTATTAAATAATAGTAAACAATTCAGTGCTTGGAAAAAAGTGCGAAGTATATTTTAAGGAGGAAGGAACCTTGCTCGAGATAAAATCAAATGATGAGAAAAATCCTGCAAGAATACTGGTAATAGGAGTAGGTGGAGCAGGAAACAACGCAGTAAACAGAATGATTGATGAGAATGTTGAAGGTGTTGAACTTATAGCTATTAACACCGATAAACAGGCTTTATCACTCAGTAGAGCTACAACCAAGATTCAGATAGGTGAAAAACTGACTAAAGGACTGGGAGCAGGTGCTAAGCCTGAGATCGGTGCTAGTGCAGTTGAAGAGAATAGAGAAGAGATAAATGACATTATAAAAGATGCTGATATGGTATTCGTTACCTGCGGTATGGGTGGTGGAACTGGTACAGGTGCTGCCCCTGTAGTAGCAGAGATTTCAAGAAATCTTGGTATACTTACAGTCGGTGTTGTTACAAAGCCATTCTCATTTGAGGGAAAGCCTCGTATGAACAATGCTCTGAACGGTATCGCAAAACTGCGTGAGAATGTTGATACTCTCATTGTTATTCCGAACGACAAGCTTCTTCAGATATGTGATAAAAGAACAAGTATTCCTGATGCTCTTAAGAAGGCTGATGAGGTTCTTCAGCAGGGTGTTCAGGGTGTTACCGACCTTATCAATAAGCCAGGTCTTATCAATCTTGACTTTGCTGATATTCAGACAGTTATGCGTGATAAGGGTATCGCTCATATCGGTATCGGTCAGGGTAGTGGAGATAACAAGGCAGTTGATGCGATCAAGGCTGCTATGGATTCACCACTTCTTGAAACAACTGTTGATGGAGCTACAGATATCATTGTTAACTTCTCAGGAAATGTTGGTATCGTTGAAGCATATGATGCAATCACATACCTTTCAGAAGTTGCCGGAGAAGAAGCGAATATCATCTTCGGTACAGTTGATAACGATATAGCAGGAGAAGATGTAAGTATTACTATCATCGCAACAGGACTTGAAGATGTCGATAGAGTTCAGACATCAAGTGTACTTTCTTCAATCAAGAAAGAAGCTCCTAAGGCACCTACATTTGGTGAGGGACTAAAGAATCCTACAGTATCTGAGGGATCAAGAAGAGCTACACCTATGCCTCTCAATCTTGGTGGCGCAAAGACTGCTGAGCCTGAGAAGAGTGCAGAGGAGGTTGTTAACAGTATAGAAGCTGCTTCTGAACCTGTTAGACCTAGCAATGCTAATCAGAATATCAAAATTCCTGATTTTCTTAGAAGAGGATAATACATAATAAAGTGTGATATTATTTTACAAAGTGGGGCGAGATTCGTCCCACTTTTGCATTAATAGAAACGTTTTATATTGGTTTAAGAAACTGGAAAAATAATCGGAATAGTGGTATACTACCAAAAGCTATGCGAAAAAAAGAGGGATAGTATGATAAGTGTTATCGTGCCATATCATAATAACGAAAAAACTGTATATGAGTCGGTTAGATCAGCTCTGGATCAGACCTATAAAAATATCGAAGTAATACTGGTAGACGATGGAAGTAATAAGGCATTTAAAACAGAGATTCGGGATGAACGACTAAGGGTTATAAGATTTGAAAAATCACTAGGCGCTGCCGGAGCCCGGAATGAAGGGGTTAAGGCCGCAAATGGTGAATTTGTTGCGTTTCTTGATTCAGATGATATATGGGAAAAAGATAAGCTTGCAAAACAGATGAAGGTTATAAACTTCTTCAAAGTAGATGGGGAACAGCCTAAGATATGTTTTACGGGACGCCGTCTGATAAATGCATCCGGAATAGATACAGGTAAATATGTAGGCTGTGATAAGATTGTGAGATATGACAATCTTCTGAAAAGTAATCAGATCAACTGTTCGTCAGTACTAATGAAGAGAGAACTGGCTCTTAGATATCCATTTCCGGAAGGTAATCTTCATGAGGATTATGCTGTATGGCTTGCTATTCTGAAGGATGGCGGGGCAGCTGTGGGTATCAATCGTCCTCTTATAAGATATCGACTAAGTCCGGGCAGCAGGTCGGCTAATAAGATAAGATCTGCGTATATGACTTATCAGGACTATAAGTATGTTGGGATTGGAACCAAGGAAAGCTTGCAAAAGATGGTTTCATATACAATGGCCGGAATCCGGAAGTATACAGGAACATATAGAGGAACAAACAGAAAACAACCGAAGTAAGGAGACTAACAATATGGAAAAGAAAGGCAGAGCAGAATTTCTGCTGGATGGTATCAAAACCAGAATAAAGGATGCGCCTTCGGCTGCATTTAATCAGGATAAAGCGGTGCTCGACAGGGAAGAGCTGTTAAGACTTCTGGATAACGTTTCCGAAGTTGTTCTCGCCGAGATCAATGCCTGCAGAGAAGTAAATGACAAGAGGGCCAGAATAATAAACGAAGCTAAACAGGAAGCTGAAGAGATACTGTATCAGGCGGAAAAAACTGCCAGCAGAATCAGAGTTACGAAGAGAAAGAAGAACGAGCCTCCTGCTTTCAGAGCATCAGAACTTAGTGATGAAGAAAAGAAATCACTTAGAACTGCTTCGGATATATACGCTGCATCTCTTATCTATACTGATGAGATGCTTACTGAAGTGGATCACCTTGTGGCTGATTCCTATGAGAAGATTGAACAAGAATACGCAAGGATGAGAAGTACACTTCGTCAGAAGATAGAAGACATATCGGAGAATAAATCAGAGCTTATGAGCAGTCTTAACGGCCTTAAGGCAAATGACAGATATGCACAGATACTTGAGCTCAGTGATCTTCTTTCGGTAGAACTATACAATGAACGTGTAAAGGCTATGGCACGTGAAAAAGAAGATAAAGATCAGCTTCGTCTTACTCTTAATGAAAATGGTGAGGCGGATCTGAAGGTTGAATCTGCAAGACCTCCTATAAGTCCTGACAGAACAGCTAAAAAGATTGAACAGGTTAAGAGTAGAATGGATATTGAAGTGATGGATAGATCAGGTGAAGTATCCGATAAGAAGGAAGAAAAAAGAGAACAGAAAGATGAGTAATACAGAATCATATATAAGAGTTATAAACTATTATGAAACTGACCAGATGCATGTTGTGCATCATTCCAACTATGCAAGATATCTGGAAGAGGCCAGACTCAATCTGATGGATCAGGTTGGTCTGTCATATGACAAAATGGAAAAATTGGGAATCATTATTCCGGTTCTTGAACTGCATGATTACTATATCAAGTCTATAACCTATGGTGATGTGATAGAGATAGTTCCGACAATCGTGAAACTCACTCCTGTGAGATTTACACTTGAATATGAGATATTCAGATCCGGAACAGATGAATTGATCCATAGAGCCCAGACATCTCATGCATTTGTCGACAGTGAATTTAAACCGATGAATATGAAAAAGAAGTTTCCTGATCTGTATGAAAAAATGCAGGCTATAGTGAGAAAAGCGGAATGACATTTAAAGAATATATTGAAACAGAAAAAGAAAAACTCGGAGAAATGAATAAGAGTGAGAAGATTGCATACTTTAAAGAGTATTACCTTAAAGTATGTATCGCTGCACTTGTAATACTTGCACTTCTTGTGTGGTTTTTGATAGATATGGGCAAAAACATGAGACCTACAGTTGTTACGGGAGGTGTTCTGAACGTCCATATAACTTCGGAGGGTGCTACATTTCTCAGAGAAGATTATATGAAGTCTCTTGGGAAGAACGAGAAAACCCATAACATAGAGTTCGCTTCATATATTTTGTTGGATCAGTCTGAACCTCAGTCTTATGCTATATTCCAGGCAGAGCTTCTGTCAGGACAGTATAATTATCTGATAACAGATAAAGCGGGGATGGAATATATAGCGCAGATGGAATGTGCCGGAGATATGAATGAGATCCTGGATCAGGATCTGAAGGACAGATTGTCATCTGATATGGCATATGCTAAGTCTGGTGAAAACGGGACTAATATAGCAGCAGCGATAGATATATCTGATACGGCATTTTCTAAAGAATATATAACTTCGAATGATAAAGCTTATTTTGTCGTGACAGGTAAGATAGAGGATGATGAATCCGCAATCGCAGTTTTGAAGTATATATTGAATAAACAGTAAATTAATTGAAAAAAATTAAAATAAAATATATTTATACTATAAACATTCAAAGACGAAAGAAAGGGTTTATTATGAAAGAAGCAATCAATCCATATCTTCCTTCATGGGAGTACATTCCTGATGGTGAACCTTATGTGTTTGGAGACCGTGTATATGTATACGGTTCTCATGACATATTTGATGGTCAGGTATTCTGTCTTGGTGATTATGTTTGTTATTCGGCGCCTGTAAATGATCTCGGTAACTGGAGATATGAAGGCGTCATTTATAATAAAACAGATGATCCAGAGAATCCTGACGGTGCAATGTGCCTCTATGCTCCGGATGTTACTGTCGGACCTGACGGAAGATATTATCTCTATTATGTTCTTGATAAGATAAGCGTTGTATCAGTTGCGGTATGCGATACTCCTGCAGGTAAGTATGAGTTCCTGGGGTTTGTGCATTACAAGGATGGGACAAGACTAGGAGAAAGACCGGGAGATGAGCCTCAGTTTGATCCTGGTGTTCTTACAGAGAATGGGAAGACATATCTCTATACTGGATTCTGTGCAAGAGGAGATAAGTCAAGAACAGGCTCTATGCTGACTGTTCTCGGTGAGGATATGCTCACTATCGAGGAAGAACCAGTATTTGTTGTTCCTGGTGTAGAAAATAAAGATCGAAGAAACTTCGTAGATCACGAGTTCTTCGAAGCTTCTTCAATCAGAAAAAGAGGAGATAAGTATTACTTCATCTATTCATCTATCGTTATGCATGAGCTTTGCTATGCAATGGCTGATGATCCCAGAGGACCATTTACATATTGCGGTGTTATAGTAAGTAATGCTGATATCGGAATAGATTCATATAAGCCTGCTGACAAGCCTGCTATGTATGGCGCAAATAACCATGGAAGTATAGTTGAGATAGACGGTCAGTGGTATATCTTCTATCACAGACATACCAACGGAACATGGTACAGCAGACAGGGATGTGCAGAGAAGATAGAGTTCCTTGAGGATGGTACTATTCCACAGGTTGAGATCACATCGTGTGGTCTGAACGGAAAGCCTCTTACAGGAAAGGGCGTGCATATGGCTTATACAGCCTGCAACCTTTTCACTGATGTAGATCATATGTATGTAGGTGCTCCGGGAGTTCCTAAGATTACTGAAAGACGTGATGAGGATATGGACAAGCCGGAAGCATTTATTGCAGGTATTGATAATAATGCAACTATTGGATTCAAGTATTATGACTGTAAGGATATCTCAAAGATATGTCTTAAAGTCAGAGGATACGGAGACGGAACATTTGAAGTGAGAACTTCTATCGGTGGTGAAGTTATAGCCAAAATGGATGTGGACAACAAGAATGTATGGACTGATTTTGTATCAGATATCAAGCTTGCTGACGGTGTATATCCATTCTATATAACATTCAAGGGCCATGGAGGTCTTCAGCTTCTTAGTTTTGAACTTTCATAAAAATCAGGGGGTGTTTTATGGGAAATAGTGTAACTCTTTCAAAGATTAAAGGGGTCAGCTTCGTTCATGAGAATGAGACTTTGTCAGGACTAATGAAGATAGCTGATCTTGTGAGAAATGATATCAGATTAGTTTTGGGTTTTGAACCTGAGATGATATCAGAGACAGAGGCTTTTGGAGCAAATGTCTCAAGTGCTGAGGGGAACAGTAAACCAGTATATGTCATCTTTGGAATAGCAGGACAGAGTGCTTTGCTTGATGATCTGAGTAAGAGGAATGTTATTGATCTAAGTTCGGTTGCAGGTAAAAGAGAAGTATATGGCTTTTATCCGGTAACTGACGGATCGAGAGAACTGGTTGTAATTGCGGGCAGTGATAAAAGGGGAACAATCTATGGGTTGTTCCACCTTTCTGAACTTCTCGGAGTTTCACCACTGGTGAACTGGTCAAATGTCATACCGGCTGAAAAAGAGTATCTGGAACTTTCATCGGAAGATACATTTGTCTCAAAAGAGCCTTCTGTTGAATATAGAGGCTTCTTTATCAATGATGAGTGGCCTGCATTCGGTAACTGGTGTTTTAAACATTTCGGCGGAATAAACTGCGAGATGTATAAAGGGGTGTTTGAACTCCTGCTTCGTATGAAGGGTAACTATCTGTGGCCGGCTATGTGGACCGGAAGATTTGCAATGGATGGTCCGGGGCTTGCCAGTGCGGAACTGGCAGACGAGCTGGGAGTTGTGATGGGACTTTCGCATCACGAGCCTTGTCTCAGGCATGGTGAGGAATACAGATATGTTCGCGGTCCTGAATCAATATACGGAGATGCCTGGGATTTTAGAAGTAACGAAGAGGGCATCACAAGATTCTGGCGGGATGGTCTTAAGAGAAATGGCCATCTCGAGAACATAATAACCATTGGAATGCGTGGAGAGAATGATTCGAAGATTCTTGGAGAGAATGCTACTCTAAAAGACAATATAGATCTTCTTCGAGGTGTTCTGAAAACTCAGAATCAACTGATAAGAGAAGAAGTGAATGAGAATCTGAAAGAAGTGCCGAGAATGCTCGCACTCTATAAAGAGGTTGAACCTTTCTACTACGGAAATGATGAAGTAGAGGGACTTATGGATAATCCCGAGCTGGAGGATGTCATCCTAATGCTCTGTGACGATAATCATGGATATGTCAGAAGCCTTCCGGATGAGAAGATGAGAAAACATTCCGGAGGATTCGGAATGTACTATCACTTTGATTATCATGGAGATCCAATCTCGTATGAGTGGAACAATTCTACTTATCTGCCAGAAGTTTGGGAGCAGATGACCACGGCATATGAATATGGAATCAAAAAACTCTGGATAGTAAATGTCGGTGATCTTGGGCTTCAGGAAATGCCGCTTTCATACTTCCTTGATCTTGCATATGACTATGAGAAGTATGGTATCAATACGGTAAATAAAACTTCTGAGTACATGGAAGACTGGATGAGAAAACAGTTTGGCGAAGCCTTCGATGAAGATGATCTGAAGAAGCTTTCTGATATGTATACCAGATATACAAGGTTGATGCATAACAGAAGACCAGAACACTTGAATGATAAGATATATAAGATAAACAGCAGATATGAAGCAAAGAGAATACTTGAACAGGCTGAAGAAATAATCGAATGCTGTAAGGAGCTAGAAGCTAAATGCTGCGATAAGCTTAAAGATGCATTTACCGAGCTTATATCCTATAACGTTCTGGGTGGAATGAATCTTGTAAAGATGTGGATATATACGGCTTACAATCATTATTTTGCATCTCTGGGAATGGCTGCAGCAAATGATTTCGGACAGAAAGTTATAGAAGCTATGGATATTGACCGTGAACTTACGGAGAACTTCCATAGAGCGGCGGATGGCAAGTGGGATGGATTTGGACTCGCTGAACATATAGGATTCAGATACTGGAATTCAGAAGAATGTGCTAATCCTGTGGTTGCTACGGTATTTCCGGTGAAACGTGGTGAGATCATGGCAGGACTTCTTGGAGACGAAGGGGCCACAAGTGGTCAGGATTGGACGAAAAAGAAGCTTATCATAACCGAATATCTTGTGGAAAACGACGAATATGCTGAAGCGGAGATGTTTTTGGGCCTTACAGGCAGTGTTGATGTTGATTATTCTGTAACTTCGGATTATAATTGGATTCGTACGGACAGAGAATCCGGAAGACTGACACCCGAAGATAATCTTCATTACTTAAGACTTACAGTCGATAAAACTTGTTTGACGAAGGAAGAAGATTCAGACAAGATAACTTCGGGAACGGTATTTATAAGATACCCTCTTGGAACGATAGAGGTTCAGCTTTCGGTGCATCGCTCGACTCATCTTCATGAGAATGACGGAATGGTTATCATTAACGCAGATGAATTTTGTGAGAGCAAACCTTCACAGGATGGAAAAGAGTTTGTGGTTCTGGATGCACTCGGTCGTGATGAAAATGCCATCAAGGTATTTCCTGTTACCGAGAACTGCAATAGTCCTGAAAATGCGCCATACGTTGAATACGAGTTTGATATGGATTTCGATGGAAGGTGCGAAGTTATATTCCAGCTGGAACCGACCAATCCGTTCAGATTCGGAAAGAGGATGAAAATAGCTTATCTGGTAAACTCTGATGACACCTCTGAAGTAAAGTTTGAGCACGTAGTTTCTGAAAGCTACGCGGCAGGCGTTACTGAAGATTGGATGCAAGGAGTTTTAAATCATGCCAGAAATGTAAGCGCTTACATTAATTGCAGAAAAGGAAGAAACAGGCTGCGTTTCTATGGAATGGACATGGAAAATGTCCTTGAGAAGATCATTATCTTAAGGGAGGGCAGGGAGCTTCCTTCTGCATATCTATTATGATCTAAGGAGGTTGTTTATGAAAATGTCTTTCCGCTGGTACGGTACCGGCAATGACACTATTTCCCTGTCTGATATCAAGCAGATTCCTGGAGTTGAAGAGATTGTCTGGGCTCTTCACAGCAAAATGCCCGGAGAGGTCTGGGAGAAGTCAGAGATTCAGGCTGTTAAGGATGAACTGGATGAATATGGGTTCGGAATGAGTGTAGTAGAATCCGTGAATGTTCATGATGATATTAAAACAGCAGGGCCTGACAGAGATAAGTATATCGAGAATTATATTCAGACTATAAGAAATCTGTCTGAATTCGGAGTGAAGGTTATATGTTATAACTTCATGCCTGTGTTTGACTGGACAAGAACAGATCTGTTCCATCCTCTTCCTGATGGTTCGACAGCACTGTTCTATGAGAAGTCGAAGATAAAGCAGGATCCGGAGGAGATGGCAGAATACATTTTAAGAGAATGCAAGGGCTTTACTATGCCTGGCTGGGAACCGGAAAGAATGGCCGGATTAAAGGATCTTTTTGAAAAGTACAAGGAAGTTGATAAAGAAACACTCTGGGAGAATCTCAGATACTTCCTCTCTAAGCTCATGCCGGTATGTCATGAGTGTGGAATAAAGATGGCCATTCATCCGGATGATCCACCATGGGATATTTTCGGGCTTCCAAGACTTCTTATAGATGAGGCTTCCGTCGACAGATTCCTGAAAATGGTTGATGATCCTTATAACTGTCTTACTCTTTGTTCAGGATCTCTGGGATCAAGCTCCGGAAATACAGTTGCGGATATAGTAAGAAAGCATGCGGATAGAATTGCATTTGCTCATATCAGAAATGTAAAGATATATGATAACGGAGATTTCAGTGAGGTTTCACATCGAGACTGTGACGGAGACGTTGGAGTACTGGATATAATCAAGGCATATCACGATGCCGGTTTTGATGGTTACATACGTCCGGATCACGGAAGACACATCTGGGGTGAAAAATGCAGACCGGGGTACGGATTGTATGACCGTGCACTGGGAATCATGTACATCCTCGGAGCGTGGGATACACTTGATAAGTTAAGTAAAAAGGATAATTAAATGATGGAGGCCATTAAATGGAATTAAGTGTTAAAAGTATATCAGATGAGAAACAGGAATGGGAAAAGGCGGGAATCAGTCTGCCGGATTATGATTATGAACAGGTAAGAAAAAATACTTTAGAGAGACCGGTCTGGCTCCACTTCGGACCGGGAAATATCTTCAGAGGATTTATAGGAAGTATTGCGGATAAGCTGATCGCTTCCGGAGATATGGATACCGGAATTGTGGCTATGTCAAACTTTGATGGAGAGATAATCGACAAGATATATAAGCCATTTGATATGCTCACCCTTTCTGTGGGACTTAGATCGGATGGTAACAGTGAAAAGAGAGTTCTTGCAGGGATTGGAAATGCTATCAAAGCAGACGAAGATTCAAAAGAGCAGCTTAAAAAGATTGCGACAAGTGAGTCTCTTCAGCTGATCTCATTTACGATAACTGAGAAAGGTTATGCGGTTAAAGATATGTCGGGAGAATTTCTCCCAGGGACAGAAAAAGATATTAAAAACGGTCCTGGTTTGGCAGAAACTGCTATGGGAATAGTTGCAGAGCTTCTCTATTACCGATTTAGTGAGAATAAGTGCCCTGTTGCAGTTGTAAGTATGGATAACTGCAGTCAGAATGGAAGTAAACTGAAAAATGCAGTTCTTACTATGGCAAAGGGCTGGCTTGAAAATGGATTTGTTTCAGAAGAATTTATCAGCTATGTGAATGATGAGAGTAAGGTGACATTTCCATGGAGCATGATAGATAAGATAACACCTAGACCTGCAGATGAAGTTGCAGAAGAACTTGAAAAACTTGGTGTTATAAATATGAACCCTATAGTTACTAAAAAGAATACGTATATTGCGCCGTTTGTTAATGCGGAGATACCTGAGTATCTTGTTATAGAAGACAGTTTTCCAAATGGACGTCCACCACTTGAAAAGGCCGGAGTATATATGACTGACAGAGATACTGTCAATAAGGCGGAGACAATGAAGGTTACAACTTGTCTAAACCCTCTTCATACAGCTCTTGCAGTATGTGGATGTCTGCTTGGGTTCACCAAGATATCTGATGAAATGATGGACGAAGATCTTAAGAATCTGGTTTATGCTTTGGGGCAGGAAGGACTGAAGGTGGTTGTGAATCCGGGAATCATTAAACCTGAAGAATTTCTGAATGAAGTTTTGACGGAAAGACTTCCTAATCCTTTTATGCCTGATACACCACAGAGAATTGCAACTGATACAAGTCAGAAGCTCGTTATAAGATACGGTGAGACTATAAAATCTTACATGAAAGAAGGTAAGCTGAGTGACCTTAAGATCATACCTTTTGTGATAGCAGCATGGTTCAGATATCTTATCGGTGTGGATGATGAGGGACGTGAGATGGAACTTAGTCCTGATCCTCTTATGGATGTACTTGCGCCGCTGGTTAAGGATATAAAGCTCGGACAGAAGGTCGATGATAACTCAGGGATCAACTATATACTCAGTAAAGAAGAATTGTTCGGAGTTAATCTTCTGGAAGCAGAAAGTATGTCTCAGAAGATCATCGGATATCTGAATGAGATGCTTGAGGGTCCGGGAGCAGTAAGAACAACATTGAAAAAAGTTATATAAATTCCGAGAATGAGGTTATTGTAAATCTTCCGAAAAGTGTTAAAATTGATGCTATAAGATATATATCAAAAGACTATAATAATGCTTTGGAAGGAGACATGGATGTTAAGAGAGGTCGAAGTTGAAAATGGCCGTCTTCGAGGAATCCCCTCGGCAGACCCAAGAGTAACTGTATTCAAAGGAGTTCCATTTGCAGCACCTCCGGTTGGAAAGAACAGGTGGAGGGCACCTCAACCTGCTGAAAACTGGGAAGGTGTGAGAGAAGCGTATACATTTGCGCCGATATCTATTCAGGATCAGCCAGGTGTTGGTGATGATGTGTATTGTAAGGAATGGCATGTTGACAAGGATATTCCTATGGATGAAGACTGTCTGTATCTTAATGTATGGACTCCTGCAAACAGTACGGATGAAAAGCTTCCTGTTCTGGTATGGTTCTTTGGCGGAGCTTTTCAGTGGGGATATACACCAGAGATGGAATTCGATGGTGAAAGACTTGCGAGAAGAGGGATTATAGTTGTAAGTGTGAATTACAGACTTGCACTTATGGGATTCCTGGCGCATCCGGAAATAACTAAAGAAAACCCTGATGCACCTGCAAACTTTGGACTTCTTGATCAGCAGGCAGGACTTCATTGGGTTTATAGAAATATCGCTGCGTTTGGTGGTGATCCTGAGAAGATTACTATAGCTGGTCAGTCAGCGGGTGGTGGAAGTACTCTTCAGCAGCTTACATGCGATGCTAATAAGCATATAGTAAAGGGTGCTGTCATCATGAGTGGTGTCATCGATATGGAAGGTCAGAAGGGTGATATATTTAAACCTATAGACCTTAGTGAGGCTGAAAAGAGAGGTGAAGCATTCTTTGATTATATAGGTGTGAAGAGTCTGGAAGAGGCAAGACAGATAGATGCTTTTAAACTTCGTGACCTCTATGCGGAGTTTTCTCCTATGGAATTCGCTCCTGATTCTCCACCAGATATGTCGAAGAAGATGTTTCCTATCATGGATGGAAAGAATTATGTCGGTGATTCGGCAAAAAGAATGGCAGCTGGAGAATGCCCTGATGTTCCGATCATTACCGGATACACAAGTGATGAGTTTACATTTGACGGAGTGAACATAGTTAAAAGAAGTGTTAACAAATACCTTGATGCTGCTGTGAAAGGTGATAAGGAAAAAGGTTACAGCAGAAACTTCTACTGTTACTGCTTTGATCCTGATATTCCGGGAGAAGATGATCCGGGTACATTTCATTCTGTTGATCTCTGGTTCTGGTTCGAGAGTATAAGCAAGTGCTGGAGACCATTTAGAGGAAGGCATTATGATCTTGCCAGACAGATGGCGAATTACTTTGCGAACTTTGTAAAGACAGGTGATCCTAATGGCATGGACGATGATGGAACAGCTATGCCTGAGTGGAAAGAATATGATTCGGAAAATAAAACTGAAATGGTCATGACCAAGGAAGGTCCGGTTCTCAAATAGTTGATTAGACAAGTTAGGCATTTTGGATGCTATATCCCAAGGTGTCTGACTTGTTTTGCTTTTAGAAAAAATGAGGAGGGGTTGCTTATGGATTTTAAGAAGGTACTGGAGGGACACAAGAATAAGACGTGTATAATATCGGTTGAAAGATTCTCTGACGGTAATTATGGGAATATACGAATCGTCGAGGGGAATAAAGCTCATTATGATGATATGCTTAAAACGATAAAACATCCATTTGTTCCGGATTCCCCCTATGAACAGTATTTTCCGATGAATAAAAATTTTGAAGATTTTTGCTATCGAGCTTCATTTATGGGGCAACCGTTACATACATATGTGGAGCTTCCGCGGATGGGACTCTGGCTGAATATGTTTTTGATTCCGCTTGAATCTGAAGAAGAAAATATCGGATATTGTTTGTATACATATGATGTAAAGCCATTTGTTGATTCAGAACAGCAGGCGAGCCTCTCGGCTGATACTTCGACGGCGGTTCTTCAGACGTGCATCAAACTTCGTGGTGCTAGTGATATCCGAACGACTTTTAATGAGGTTTTAGAGGATATTCGTGAACTGTGTGATTCGGACAATTGCTGTATTCTTCTCCTGGATAATATGGAGCGGAAATGTGTTACATTTGGTGAAGCGATAAAACCGGAAAGTGGTCTGCGGCAGATGGACACATATTATGATGAAGAATTCTATGAACTCTGTGAAACATGGAAGGCTACATTGGGCGACAGTTCAAGTATCATAATTAAGGATGATCAGGATAGAGAATGGTTGGAATCTGTTAATCCTGAATGGTATAAGTCTCTTTGTGATGCAGGAGTAAGAACAATAGTCTTGTTGCCATTAAATTATAATGATGAATTATTGGGATACATGTGGGCAACTAACTTTAATGTTGAAGATACGGTAAAAATCAAGGAAACTTTGGAAATTACTTCGTTTTTTGTGGCTTCTGAGATAGCCAATTACATTCTTCTCCAAAAGCTTGGAGTCCTTAGTGCGATGGATATGCTGACAGGGGTTATGAATCGCAATGCCATGAATAATGATGTTGATGCTATAGCAAGTGGAAAAGGAGATATAGAACCTCCGTATGCTGTAGTGTTTGCTGATCTGAATGGACTTAAGAGAGTAAATGATGAACAGGGGCATAGTGAAGGAGACCGTACGTTGAAGATGGCAGCTGATATTTTGGGCGGTGTTTTTCCGGGAAGTAAGATATATCGTGCCGGTGGAGATGAATTTGTGGCGATGGTAAGATGGCTGGATGAGGCAGAGATTGAAAGAAGAGTAAGGGTGCTTCAGGATCAGGCAGATGCAACGGAAAATGTGAGGTTTGCGGTAGGTACCTGTATGGTAAGAGAAGGGGACGATATCCGTAAGGCTATGCAGATCGCTGATGAGAAAATGTATACAAATAAGCAGGAATATTATGCTCTTTATCCAGAGAAAAAGTACAGATAGATTATTCGTTTATATCACTTCAGAGAATTGATATTTTTTATATATATGTTGTAGATAAGTTGATAGGAATACTGTAAAGTGAACATTAAGAAAAACTTAGATAAAACATATAAGTTCGATCTGTGGGGAGGTATGTATGAGAGAGTTTGCAGGTTATGAGCATGGTGTAAATCTTGGAGGGTGGCTTTCACAGTGTGAGCATTCTCGTGAGCATTATGAGACATTTATTACTGAAAAAAATATAGAAGAGATTGGAAGCTGGGGGCTTGATCATGTCCGTATTCCTATAGATTACGATCTGGTTGAAACAAAAGATGGAGAATATATAGAATACGGTTTTGATAAGATCCAGAAGGCATATGACTGGTGCAGAAAGAATAATCTGAATATGATACTTGATCTTCATAAGGCATTCGGATACAGCTTTGACGGAGATGAGAATGAATTCGGCTTTTTCGAAAATGAATCCTATCAGGAACGTTTCTACAAACTATGGGAAGAGTTTGCCAGAAGATTCGGTTCGAATTATGAACATATGACTTTTGAACTGCTGAATGAGGTTACTGATAAGGAGTTTAATGATGCATGGAATGACATTTCCACCAAGTGTATCAAGAGGATCAGAAAGATAGCTCCTGAGATTAAGATAATCATCGGTGGATACCATAACAACAGTATTCAGGCGCTGCCAGATCTTGCTATGCCTGTGGATGAAAATGTAGTTTATACATTCCACTGTTATGAACCGCTTATCTTTACCCATCAGGGTGCACACTGGGCGCCGGGTATGGATGTGGATTTCAGAATGACTTTGGAAAAAACATATAAGGAGATGGGCGAACTGTCCAAAGAACATCTATCACAGATTACTGCCGGATTCGATGGTCTTGATGAGAGTGAATGTCTTAGTTCTGCGTTCTTCGATATGTATTTTAAAGAAGCGGTGAGAGTGGCTGAGGAGAGGAATGTTGCTCTGTATTGTGGTGAATATGGAGTTATCGATCGTGCCAATCCGGAGGATACTCTGAAATGGTACAAGAGTATAAGTGAGTCATTTGACAGATTCCATATAGGACGTGCATCGTGGAACTATAAGGAGAAGGATTTTGGACTCATAGATGAACATATGAAAGAAGTAAAAGATCAGGTTATAAAACTCTTATAATACGATATGATCGTGTGCTCAAAAAAAAGATTTAGACAGCCCTGTTATAGTGTGAAAAATGCACTGTAATGGGGCTGTTTTTGGAGTATTTTTGACACTTACGTTCGGTTTACAAAAGGATGTTTATGGGTTATAATTACCATGTAAAAAAATGTTTGCATATCCAATGAGGAGGAAAAATCATGGATTACAAGAAGTCAGGTGTTGATATTGAAGCTGGTTACAAGTCAGTTGAACTTATGAAGGAACACGTAAAGAAAACCTTCAGACCGGAAGTACTCGGCGGACTGGGTGGATTTGCAGGAGCGTTTGATCTCAGTAAGATTAAAGAGATGGATGATCCTGTTCTTCTTTCAGGAACAGATGGATGTGGTACTAAAGTTAAACTGGCATTTGTTTTAGATAAACATGATACTATTGGAATAGATGCAGTTGCAATGTGTGTAAATGATATCGCTTGTTCAGGAGGAGAACCCCTGTTTTTCCTGGACTATATCGCATGTGGAAAGAACTACCCTGAAAAGATAGCTGCTATAGTAAGCGGTGTTGCTGAAGGTTGCGTTCAGTCAGAGGCAGCTCTCGTTGGTGGAGAAACTGCAGAACATCCAGGTCTTATGCCTGAGGATGAATATGATCTTGCAGGTTTTGCGGTAGGCGTTGTAGATAGAAAAGATATGATCACCGGTGATGATATCAAGCCGGGAGATACACTTATAGGAATTGCTTCAACAGGAGTTCACAGCAATGGTTTCTCACTTGTGAGAAAGGTATTTGATATGTCAAGAGAATCACTTGATACATATTATGATGAACTTGGCAAAACTCTTGGAGAGGCTCTTATAGCTCCTACAAGAATATATGTTAAGGGACTTAAGGCAGTAAAGAATGCCGGAGTTAAAATCAAGGGATGCAGTCACATCACAGGTGGTGGATTCTATGAGAATATCCCACGTATGCTCCCTGATGGAATCACAGCTAAGGTTAAGAAGGACTCATATGATGTTCCTGGAATCTTCAAGCTTCTTGCTGCAAAGGGTAATATCGAAGAACATATGATGTACAATACTTTCAATATGGGAGTCGGAATGGTTCTTGCAGTTGATCCAGCTGATGCCGACAAAGTAATCGAAGCTCTTGCATCTACAGGAGATAAGGCTTGGGTTCTTGGTGAGACAGTTAGTGGTGATGAAGGAGTTATTCTTTACTAGGAGATTCGATTATGTTAAAGGTATTAGTTCTTGTATCTGGTGGTGGGACCAATCTTCAGGCTATCATAGACAGAGTAAATGACGGTACCATTCAGGATACAGAGATAGTTGGA
This sequence comes from Eubacterium sp., assembly GCA_017539165.1. Lineage (GTDB taxonomy): Bacteria > Bacillota > Clostridia > Lachnospirales > Lachnospiraceae > Eubacterium_Q. The sequence goes on along the minus strand of JAFYHN010000079.1, from coordinate 179,112 downwards.
GTTTTAAGTAACAATTACGGAGTATATGCTCTCGAGAGAGCTAAGAATGCCGGTATTAAGGCTGAGGTTATAGCTCCTAAGGATTTTCCGGACAGAAGTGCATTTAACAAGGCATTTCTTGAAAAACTGGATGAGTATAATCCTGATCTGATAGTACTTGCAGGATTCCTTGTAGTTATACCAGAGATAGTTATACGTAAATACGAAGGTAAGATGATCAATATCCATCCTTCACTTATCCCTGCTTTCTGCGGTAAGGGTTATTATGGACTCAGAGTTCACGAGGCTGCTCTTGAAAGAGGGGTTAAGGTGACAGGAGCTACAGTACATTTTGTGGATGCCGGTACTGATACAGGACCGATCATTCTTCAGAAAGCAGTATATATTCAGGATGGTGACACTGCTGAAACTCTTCAGAAACGTGTCATGGAAGAAGCTGAGTGGAAGATACTTCCGGAGGCAATATCACTTATAGCATCAGGTAAGGTTAAGTATTCTTCTTAAATGATTTTGAGGTAATTTGATGTTTAAAAAGAAAGACGAGGACAGTGTCGAGGAGGAGATACTCGACCTGGTTGAAGAGGGACATGAACAGGGACTCATCGAAGAAGATGAGGCGGAGATGATATCGAATATTCTGGATTTGGGTGATAAGATCGTAAGAGATATCATGACCAGCAGGAATAAGATATTTGCAGTTCCTAAGGATGCCAGATTGTCCGACATTATAGAAGGCTGTCTTGAAAGTGGTTATTCAAGATATCCGGTCTATGATGAAGATATCGACAATATAATCGGAGTTCTTCATGTGAAGGACATGACGAAGGAATATCTTCAGGATAAAGATAAAGTAATTGAAGAGATAGCCGAGGATGCAATGTTTATCCATCCTACATATGATATCTCGAAGCTTCTGAAGAAGATGCAGAGAGAGAAGAATCATATGGCTGTTGTGCTGGATGAGTATGGCCAGACTGATGGCATTGTCACATTAGAAGATATCATTGAGGAGATAGTCGGAAATATCTGGGATGAACATGATATGGAGACTGAAGAGGTCAGTGTAACCTACGGAAATGGATATGAAGTTGATGGCATGATCAAGCTTCATGATCTGGAGGAATTGATAGAGGATCTGGAATTCCCTGATACCGATATTGAAACGCTGAATGGTTTCCTTCTGTACAAGCTTGGAAGATTTCCGAGACAGAATGAAAACATCAAGATCGATTATGGGGGCTATCTGTTTGAACCTGTATCGATTGAAGACAGACTTATAACGTCTGTCAGAATTACTAAGCTAGTATAGTTATTTGCGAAATACAAATAAAAAAGAAGTATAGAAAGAAGAGGAAGAATTATGTCAGGACATTCAAAATTTGCGAATATCAGAGCAAAGAAAGAGAAGAACGATGCCGCTAAGGGTAAGGCATTTACAGTTATAGGAAGAGAGATCGCAGTAGCAGTTAAAGAGGGTGGAGCTAATCCTGATAACAACTCAAAGCTTCGTGATGTTATCGCTAAAGCTAAGGCTAACAACATGCCTAACGATACAATTGAAAGAGGTATCAAGAAAGCTGCCGGAGATCTTGAAAATGTAAACTATTCATACAACACATATGAGGGATACGGTCCGGGTGGAATCGCTATCATTGTGAAGTGCCTTACTGATAACAATAACAGAACAGCTGCAAATGTAAGAAGTGCATTTACAAAAGGCGGCGGAAATATCGGTACTACAGGATGTGTATCATATATGTTTGATGAAAAAGGTCAGATCATCGTTGATAAAGAAGAAGTTGAGATGGATGCTGACGAGCTTATGATGCTTGCACTTGATGCAGGTGCTGAGGATTTCTCAGAGGAAGAGGATTCATATGAGATCATCACAGAACCTGCTGCATTCTCAACGGTTAGAGATAACCTTGAGAAAGAAGGAATAAAGATGGCTTCGGCGGAAGTTACAATGATACCACAGAACTATGTTTCTGTTGCTTCCGAAGAGGACCAGAAGAATCTTGACAGAATCCTGGATCTCCTTGATGCAGATGACGATGTTCAGGATGTTTACACTAACGTAGAGTAATAATGATTAGTGTGAGAAGGATCAAAATGGGACGTATCAACTAAGGGGAAAAAGCTATTTAAGGGGAGGAGACCATTATGGATAAATTCGTAGTAACGATCGCTAGAGAATATTGTTCCGGTGGACAGAAGATAGGCAAGAGACTTGCAGAAGAACTTGGCGTGAATTGTTATAACAGCGAGATGTTCAGACTGGTCTCACTAAATGAAAACATGCGTGACGATAAGGTTGCACACGACGACAGGATTAAAGATACGATTCTTTATGATGTGGCAAAGGAGATATATTCAGATCCTCTGCCAACACCTGAAGTCGGTGATGTTCTGACTGCTAAGTTTGAAGGCGACGATATGGTTCTGATAAAGAATCTATATGATTATCAGTCTGAGATAATCACAAGTCTTTCCAGAAAAGAATCATGTGTCATAGTTGGAAGATGCGCGAATTACATTCTTAAGGACAATCCCAATGCCATAAATGTATTTGTTCATGCTCCAATATCTTTTAAACTTAAGAGAGCTGCGTCAAGACATTATATGCCTGAAGATGAACTCATTAACTATATAAAGAAGGTTGATGAGAGAAAAGCGGACTATTATTTTAAGTATACAGGCTGTGACTGGACAGACATAAAAAACTATGATCTGTCTCTCGATACATCTGAGCTGGGAATAAGCGGATGTGTCGACATGATAAAGAAGTTTATCAGTATCAAGCTGGATATCACGCTTTAATCACGTATGCATTTTTGCTATAATTAACTTGAAGGTTTCTTGGCAATGATTGGAGGGTGTTACACATGAAAAAAGTAGCCTATATAGCATCTGAATGCGTTCCGTTCATTAAGACAGGAGGACTTGCGGATGTAGTTGGTACTCTTCCGAGAAAGTTTAATAGAAGCGAATATGATGTAAGAGTCATTATTCCTAACTACATGTGCCTGCCTGAAAAATATAAAAAGAAGATGAAGTATCTGACACATTTTCACATGGATATCGGCTGGAAACAGCAGTATGTTGGTGTGATGTATATGGAATATGATGGTGTTCCGGTATACTTCATAGACAACGAATATTATTTCAATGGATTCAATATATACGGGGATACTAAGTGGGATATCGAGAAGTTCTGTTATTTCTGTAAAGCGGCGCTTTCGGTTCTTCCGAGTATCGGTTTCAGACCTGACATAGTTCATTGTCATGACTGGCAGTCAGGGCTTGTTCCCGTTTATCTAAAAACTCTTTTTGCCGGCAATCCTTTCTATCAGGGAATCAAGTCGGTGATGACCATTCACAATCTTCAGTTTCAGGGAAGATGGGATATCAAGACTATACAGGAATACTCTGGACTTCCGGGAGATCTTTTTACTCCCGATAAGCTGGAAATGAACAAGGACGCCAGTATGCTCAAAGGCGGTCTTGTTTACGCGGATAAGATTACGACTGTATCGAATACTTATGCGCATGAGATACAGACTCCGTACTATGGCGAAGGCCTTGATGGACTTCTGCAGGCACGCTGGCAGTCACTTTGGGGTATTGTTAATGGAATTGATTATTCTATCTACAATCCTGCTACGGACGAGAAGATTGCCTGCAAATATACTCCGAAGAATTATAAGAAGAATAAAGTAAAGAATAAGCTGGCTCTTCAGAAAGAACTTGGTCTTCCTGAGGATGAAAGTGCTTATCTTATAGGTATAGTTTCAAGACTTACGGATCAGAAGGGTCTTGATCTTATCGATCATATCATGAATGATATCATGACCGACGGAACTCAGCTTGTTGTTCTGGGAACCGGAGACAGAAGATATGAGGATATGTTCAGATATTATCAGGGATTCCATCCGGCTAAGTTGTCTGCAAATATCTACTTCAGTGATGAACTGTCACATAAGATATATGCAGGATGTGATTCGATACTTGTTCCATCCAGATTTGAACCGTGCGGACTTACTCAGCTCATGGCTCTTAAGTATGGGGCGCTTCCTATTGTTCGTGAAACAGGAGGACTCAAGGATACAGTAGAACCATACAATGAATATGACGGAACGGGAACAGGATTCAGTTTTGCTAATTACGATGCAAGAGAACTTCTGAATACGATTAATTATTCAAAACAGATATACTTTGATCATAAGAGCGCATGGCAGGCTATGATGAAACGTGCCATGGAACAGGATTACAGCTGGGATAGAAGCGCTAAGATCTATGAACAGCTCTATAATGAGATATAGGCACTAATTTGAAAGAAATATTTTAAGATACTAGGAATAACCACCATGGCATATGACGGAATAGTTATCAGCAGTGTGATAAATGAAATAGAACAGGCGTGTCTGGGAGGGCGCGTACTTAAAGTACAGCAACCTTCTCAGGAGATAATAACTCTAACTGTAAAGGGTTTTAAGGGACAGACTAAACTTTATATATCGGCATCAGCTGGTTTGCCAATAGTTTATATAGCGGATAGTCTGCCGCAGGCTCCGATGCAGGCCCCTGCTTTTTGCATGCTTCTTCGAAAACACTTGGGAAATGGACGACTGACAGGAATAAAACAGCCGGGTTTTGACCGAGTATTCGACTTCATATTTGAGCATATGAATGAGATGGGAGACCTATGTGAGAGACATCTCTATGTGGAGATAATGGGACGGCAGAGTAATATCATTCTCGTAGATGAGAATGGAATAATCCTGGATTCTATTAAACGTATAATGCCTGATCTGAGTTCACTGGATGAGGACAGTGATAAGGGTGTTAGGATCATTTACCCTGGAAGCAAGTATGAACCGCCTTATGCTCAGGGAAAGATAAATCCTATTGAGAAGTTTGACAGAGATATATTTGAATCGTATGTTGCTTCGAAAGAAGGACCTATTCCAAAGGCTCTGTATACATCTTTGACAGGTTTTTCAAAATCTATATCACAGGATCTGGTCTATCGAGCAGGTATCGATGGAAGACAGGGATTTGATGATATATCCGTAGATGAGAAGGATAGCTTATACAACCTTCTGAACTCACTTGTGGAAGATGTGAGGGAGAAGAAATATAGTCCATGTATTGTGTATGAAGGTGGTATTCCAAAAGATTACCATGCATTTAAAATGAATAATGCGGGTACGGAATCCGAAAGCATGTCGGAGATACTGGAAAGCTTTTACAGTAAAAAGGAAAAAGCTATTGATATAAAGGCAAAGTCTCAGGATATAAGAAAGATTCTGAACCTGGCGATTGAGAGAACGACTAAGAAGTATGATATTCAGAGAAATCAACTGGCTGATACTGAGGATAGGGAGATCTACAGGATATATGGAGAACTCCTGAATGCTTATGGTTATGAGCTTAAGGGCGGAGAGGATAGTTTGACATGCCTGAACTATTATGACGGGAAAGAGATAACTATACCGCTTGATCCGGACCTCACGTCGCAGCAGAATTCTCAGAAGTATTTTGCGAAGTATAATAAGAAAAAAAGAACATTCGCCGCAATGACTGAATTCGTTCAGAAGACTGGAGAAGAATTGGAATATCTTCTGTCTGCGAAGCATAGTCTTGAGATGGTGGAGTCAGAAGCTGATATATCACAGCTGAGACGTGAACTTGAGATGGCGGAGGTTTTGAAGAAGAGAGGTAACGTTAAAGGGGAGAGAAAGACTGCGGCAGGCAGACCGCTGCACTTTATCTCTACAGACGGATACGACATATATGTAGGTAAAAACAATATACAGAATGAAGAACTTACCTTTGAGATTGCTACCGGAAAAGATATATGGTTTCATGCGAAGCAGGTTCCTGGTTCTCACGTTATAGTGAAACTAAAGAAGGACGATAAGAAACTGGAATCTTTGCCGGACAGAGTTTTCGAAGAGGCGGCATCACTGGCGGCATATTATTCAAGTGCGGCTGATGCGGATAAGGTGGAGGTGGACTATACGGAGAGACGTAATCTGAAGAAACCTCCTAAGGCAAGACCCGGATATGTTATATATCATACGAACTATTCTATCATGGCCCGCCCGGGCAGGGATGGACTGAAAGAAGTGGAAGACTAAACAAAGAAACGGTTTCTTTATGGGAGTTACGGGGGTATTAAAAGCCTATGGTTACAGATGTTAACGGATTTCACATGGCATTTTATGTGGCCGCGTTTTTGGTAAGTCTGACGATATTTATATATACCTTTATTCAAAAAAGGACTGACAAGGATCAGAATGTTGCCTTTATTCTGATGCTGTTTATTATAATTGTCAATTCACTGTCGGAGGTTGTTATCGAGACGCTCATTCCCAGAGCATCTGACTCCGGCGGGATTGTTACGGCTGAAAAAGTTTTATCGTTTTTCTATTTCGTTTCACATATTGCGATGCCTCCACTGTTTCTGTACTATGAGTGTTGTGTTACTGGTGTGATCAAGAGGCTGACTGATCTTAGAGCTATCGTGGCTCTGGTTCCGCTTTTTGTTACGGAACTGATGCTTGTACTTAATCTGTCACTTCGTTTCGTCTACTATTATGACGAAAATGGCAAGTTCCAAAGAACCTGGGGGATGGGCGTTATATATGCGGTTTCCATTTCCTATCTGTTATGTGCATTATTCCATCTTTTAATAAACTGGAAGGCTATCACAATGAAGAAAAAGCTTGCGCTTATCTACTTCTTCAGTGTGGTTATTTTAGGTGTTATCATTCAGCTTATTTTTAAAGAAATCAGAACGGAACTTTTTGCTGAGGCGATAGCATTTATTGGAGTCATGCTGACTATTGAAACCGAAGACAACAGAATCGATCTTGAGACCGGAGTTTATAACAGAAGAGCCCTGCATATGGATCTGGAAAATATATGGGCCTTTAAGTCGAGTATAGATCTCATCTGTATAAAGATAACAGATATGGATGCAGTTCTGAAGGGGTCAGGAACTAACAGAACCAAGAAGCTTATGAATGATATCTCTGAATTTTTGAAGACAGTTATTCAGAGATTCTATATCTATAACGTGGATACGGGACAGTTTGTCATAGTGATATCGCGTGATGAAGGCGATGATAAGCGTAAACTTATCAAGAAGATTCTGGCTAAGTATGAACCTGAATGCACTACGGATGAGATAATACAGAAGATTCAGGACAGATTTTCTGAACCGTGGAATGTGGGAAGAGTTCAAGCGACTTTGAATTCGGTTATTTTGAAGGCTAAATGCCCGGAGGAACTGAAGACTGTAGATGATGTTTTCTACCTTCTCAACAGTCCGGTGCCGAAGAAGATAGAGAAGAAGCTCCTTGAGGGAAAAGATTTGGATTATATCCTTCGCAGAACTGCTGTGGAGCAGGCTATTCTTCGTGCGATCGATACAAATGAATTCGAGGTTTATTATCAGCCTACTTACTATCTGACAGGTTTCAAACTTCACGGGGCTGAGGCCCTTCTGAGACTTCATGATTCGGAGCTTGGAAATGTATTCCCAGATGAATTTATCCCGGTTGTTGAACAGATGGGGCTTATAGATGATGTCGATGATTTTGTTTTGAAACAGGTCTGTGAATTTATAAAAACAGGCATTCCGGAGAAAGCCGGGATGGACTGTATAAATGTTAACCTCTCTGTGAGCCAGTGTATGCGTGATGGCTTTGTAGAAAGGATGAACAGCATAGTTGAGAGTTACGACATACCGAAGAGTATGATCAATTTTGAGATAACCGAATCGGTTGCAGCGGATGATTATGATAAGCTCAGAAAAGTTATAGATGAGCTGAAAACTGCAGGATTTAAGTTCTCAATGGATGATTATGGTACCGGATATTCAAATGTCCAGTCCAGTTTTTCTCTTGACTATGATTCGATAAAGATTGATAAGAGTATACTCTGGGGCGCTGAGAAGAGTCAGAAAGGTAAGACTATTCTTACGAATAGCGTGAATATGATCAAGCAGATGGATAAGGAGATAGTTGTTGAAGGTGTTGAGACTGATGCTCAGATAGATATGTTGAAAGAACTTCCGGTCGATTATCTTCAGGGGTATTATTTCTCCAAACCTATTCCAAGAGATGAACTTATAAAGAAGATCAGAGGAGAATCATGATCGAGAATTTTGTTGATGAATATAAAAGCAAGTTAAGAACACCCGAGGAGGCTGCTTCTGTAGTTAAGAGTGGAGACTGGGTTGATTATACCAGTACTCTTGGCATGCCGGTTCTCCTGGATAGAGCACTTGCGGCTAGAAAAGATGAACTCTCTGATGTGAAGATAAGAGGTAATCTGATAGCGGGACCTATTGAAGTGGCAGAATGTGATCCTACGCAGGAGCATTTTGTGTATCACAGCTGGCACTGTTCTTCTTATGAGAGAAAACTGTGTGACAGAGGACTTTGCTACTATATCCCAATGGTGTTCCATAATAATGCAGCTTATTATGAGTTTTTTATTCAGGTAAATGTAGTTATGGTCAGTGTTGCGCCGATGGATAAACATGGCTACTTTAACTTTTCGGTTAACACAGGCGTTGCGGGACCTATATGTGAGAAAGCTGATATTGTCATCGTGGAAGTGAATGAAAATATGCCGAAGATCCATGGCGGTTACAGTGAATGTATTCATATATCGGAAGTGGATTATATCGTTGAAGGTGATCATGAACCTTTTAAGAATTTCCTTCCTATAGAACCTAGAGAAGTGGACAGGCAGATAGCTTCCCATATCATTCCTTATATCCTGGATGGAGCGAATCTTCAGCTTGGAATAGGAAGTATCCCTAATGCTGTGGGAGAGCTTATAGCGGAATCAGATATAAAGGATCTTGGTATGCACACTGAGCTCTGCACGGATGCCTATCTAAAACTTCATGAATCAGGTAAGTTGACGAATAAGCTTAAGAATATAGATAGGGGTAAAGGTGTATTTGGGTGCGCAGTAGGTTCTATAGAATTGTATGACTGGCTTGACGACAACCATGGTATAGCTGCTTATCCACTGGAGTATGTAAATCGACCGAGCATAATAGCACAGCTCGATAATATGGTATCTATAAATGGATGTGTTGCGGTCGATCTCTACGGTCAGGTTGCGGCGGAAAGTTCGGGATCAAGACAGATCAGTGGAACTGGAGGCCAGCTGGATTTTCTGGCGGGTGCTTCAGCATCCAGAGGTGGTAAGGCATTTATCTGTATGACTTCGAGATATAAGAGTAAAACAGATGGAGAGTATCACAGTCGTATACTTCCGCAGTTCAATGGAGATATCATCACATCACCGCGAAGTCAGGTTTACTTTATAGCTACCGAATATGGCGTTGTTAATCTTGAAGGAAAGTCTACATGGGAGAGAGCGGAAGATCTCATATCGATAGCTCATCCTGAGTTCAGAGATATGCTTATAAAAGAGGCAGAAGATCGGAAGATCTGGAGACGTTCAAATAAGAGATGATGGCGAAATGTTACATGTAAAATGATGAAAAGTGCCTATATATGTGGGTCTTGAAAAATACTCTCTTATAAAGTATAATAAATTGGTATGCGTTCAGAGTTCTGTTATTTGGAATTCTGACGGTACAAAGGACGGAAAAGGAAAATAATAAATATGGTATATAGTATGACAGGCTTCGGCAGAAGCGAGTATTCGGATGAAGCAAGAAAAATCATCATCGAGATTAAATCCGTAAATCACAGATATTCAGATATAAACGTCAAGATGCCTCGAGTGATAAGCAGGTTTGAACCTGAAATCAGGAAGAGAATGAAGAAATATGTCGAAAGAGGCAAGGTTGATGTATTTATAACATACAGCAGTCTTCAGTCTTCCGGTTATACAGTAAAGTATGACAAGGGCGTTGCTGAACAGTATATGAATCATTTTCGTTCTATTGAGGCTGATTTCGGACTTGAAGAAGAATATAAGCCGACTGTCATCGCAAGATTCCCGGATGTACTCACAGTAGAAGAAAACTACTATGTTGAGGATGAGGAATATACAATAATCGAGAAGGTTCTTGATGAGGCAGGACAGCAGTTTATGGAGTCCCGCGCTAAAGAGGGTGCTAATCTCAAGAGAGATCTTCTTGAGAAGATGGATGAACTCGAATCGCTTGTTGTTCAGGTTGAAGAGCTTGCACCTAAGATGGTGGAAGAGTTCAGAGAAAAACTTACAGAGAAAGTACAGAAGCTTCTTGATACAACTGATATAGATGATACAAGAATCGTTCAGGAAGTTACTATATATGCAGATAAGGTAGCAGTTGATGAAGAAGTTGTAAGACTTCACAGTCATATAGATGCTATCCGTGATATGTTAAAGGCTGAAGAAGGTGTTTCCGGAGAGTCAGGAACTGAGAATAAATCAGTAGGACGTAGACTTGACTTCATCATTCAGGAGATGAATCGTGAAGCAAATACCACACTCTCAAAGTCTGATACACTTGCAGTAACTGATATCGGAATCGATATGAAGACATGTATTGAAAAGGTTAGGGAACAGGTTCAGAACCTGGAATAGAGGAGTGGAACATGGCCAAGGGAAGACTCATAGTTATATCCGGTTTCTCAGGTGCCGGAAAAGGAACAGTTGTAAAAAAACTTATAGAGAAGTATAATTACAGCCTGTCCATCTCTGCTACTACAAGAGCACCTAGAGAAGGTGAACAGGACGGCAGAGAGTATTATTTTAAGACAGTTGATGAATTTAAGTCATTGATAGATTATAACGGACTTATCGAGTGGGCTCAGTATGTTGATAATTACTATGGAACGCCGAGAAAGTTTGTTGAAGAAGAGATTGCAGCCGGAAAGAACGTTATCCTTGAGATAGAAGTTCAGGGAGCTATGAATATCAAGTCCCAGTATCCGAATGCTATTCTCATATTTATAACAACTAAGGATATCGAAACTCTTCACAGTCGTCTTTCATCAAGAGGAACTGAGACTGAGGATGTTATAGCTAAGCGTATAGCCAGAGCGGCTGAAGAAGCTGAGTCGATGGAATCCTATGAATACATAGTTGTAAATGATGATCTTGATACATGTGTAGATTCGGTGCATTCAATCGTAGTTACAGAAACATGTAAGAAGGAAAACAATACACAGTTCCTTATAGATATAAAAAAGGAACTAGAAAACTACATTAAGTAGTGTTGTAAATGAATTAGTTAATAATAGTTAATAAAGATATATATATAGGAGGAATATAACATGATACATCCATCATACAGTGACCTGATGGAGGTTGCTAACGAAGGAATTGAGCCGGGAGAGCAGCCGGTAGTACAGAGTCGTTATTCTATAGTTCTTGCTACAGCTAAGAGAGCAAGACAGCTTATCGATGGTGATGAAAAACTTGTTGACAATGTAGATGGCAGAAAGCCTCTTTCAGTAGCAGTAGAAGAGCTGTATCAGGGAAAGATTAGAATTCTCGGAGATGATGAATAAAGACATTTCAATGAAAAAGCGGGCAGTTTCTGTTCGCTTTCTTTCATAGTACAATCCGGAGGGGAAAAGTATGAAACTTAGTGAACTAACGCAAGGACTTGAATATGAAGTTATATGTGGGGATATTGATACAGAAGTTGTATCTATAACAAATGATTCAAGAAAGGCAGAGAAAGATTGCCTTTATTTTGCTGTACCAGGAGCAAGGGTTGATGGTGCAGACTTTATAGCTGATGTTATCAGACATGGTGCATCGGTTGTAGTAACGGAAAAGAATGAAAAACAACTTTCAGTTAATCTGAGTAACGATATGTTTTTGAACGGTACATTTGAAGGAGTGGACGAGAATCTTGTAACTATCATCAACGTGCCAAATGTAAGATATGCTATGGGCATGATGAGCTCAAAGTTCTATAAGAATCCTTCTGATGAACTCGTTGTTATTGGTATAACAGGAACAAAAGGTAAGACTACGTCTACATATATGATCAGGGAAATGCTTGAACGTGCAGGAATCAAGACGGGTCTTATCGGAACTATTGAAATACTCGATGGAAAGCAGAGTATACCTGCTGCAAACACAACACCTGAGTCTATTGTAATCCATAGGACCATGAGAGAAATGATCAATAATGGTCTTGAATGTGTTGTTATGGAGGTTTCTTCTCAGGGACTTAAACTTGACAGGGTAGCAGGAGTTGAATTTGATTTTGGTATATTTACAAATCTTTCGCCGGATCATATTGGACCAAATGAACATGATGATTATGAAGACTATAGAACATGTAAGAAGAAACTGTTCTCTATGGCTGCAAAGGGAATCTATAACATAGATGATCCAGAAGCTGAATTTATGATGGATGGTTCTACTGCGGTTCCTATTACATATGGACGAGATGACTATGCTGATTACAGAGCATCAGGTCATAAGTTATATTCGGAGAACGGAATACTTGGAATAGAGTATGATCTGGAAGGAACGCTTGAAGGAAGAATAAAGGTTGATCTTCCTGGTGAATTCAGTATTCATAACTCACTGGCTGCTATAGTTGTGGCTGATATGATGGGAGTTGAATTCGATGATATCAAGCGTATTCTTGAACAGGTCAAGGTAAGAGGACGTGTTGAGATGATCCCTATCTCAGATAAGTTTACTCTTATGATAGATTATGCCCATAACGGAATGTCACTCGAGTCTCTTCTTACATCAATCAAGGAATACAATCCTTCAAGACTTGTTACCCTCTTCGGATGTGGAGGTAACAGATCTAAGGACAGAAGATACGAGATGGGCGAGGTGTCTGGAAGACTATCAGACTTTACTATCATTACCAGTGATAATCCTCGTGAAGAAGATCCACAGGCTATTATAGATGATATTAAGGTAGGCATAGCTAAGACAAACGGAGAATATGCCGAGATAATAGATCGTAAGGAAGCAATAAGATTAGCTATCATGAACGCCAAGGAAGGTGATGTAATAATACTTGCCGGAAAGGGACATGAAGACTATCAGGAGATCTGTGGTGTGAAGCACCATATGGATGAAAGAGAACTGATAAAGGAAATACTGGAGGAAGAGGATGTCAGTCAGATATGCGGATATAATAATAGATATTTCGCAGAGTAACGTAGACAGACCTTTTAGATACCGAATTCCCAGAGAATTGGAAGAGTCTGTGAAAGTGGGCTCTGCGGTTAAGGTTCCATTTGGAAACGGAAACAGACTAAGAACTGGATATGTGATTGGTCTGGCAAATGAACCTAACTTTGATATTGATAAGATAAAGGATATACAGAACGTTTCGAATACTTCACTGGATGTCGAGAGCAGACTCATCCAGCTAGCCGGATGGATGAAGGAAACCTATGGTTCCACGATGATAGGGGCGCTAAGGACTGTTATGCCGGTGAAGGAGAGGGTAAGAGAACGCAAGAATCAGATAGATATCATGGATATGGTTCCTGAGTTTCGACCGATAGGGAAACTTGAGGAACAGCAGCAGGAAGTCGTAGATGACTTCATAAATGATCTGAAAAATATACATACTGATTCTGACAAAGCAGAGCATTCTGCGTATCTGCTTCATGGTGTAACGGGAAGCGGTAAGACGGAAGTATATATCCGTATGGCTGAAGAGGTGATAAAAAGCGGTCGGGATGTTATAGTTCTTGTTCCGGAGATAGCACTTACGTATCAGACTGTTGCCAGATTCAGCAGTTATTTCAGAGATAGCATTTCCATCCTTAACTCTCAGCTGAGCAAGGGGGAAAAGTATCGTGAATTTATGAAAGCCCGTGAGGGTAAGACTCATATCATGATAGGTCCGAGATCGGCGCTTTTTGCACCGTTTCAGAATCTTGGTCTTATCATAATAGATGAGGAACATGATAACTCTTATAAGAGCGAGATGACACCTAAGTATCACGCCAGAGACGTTGCAATAAAGAGAGCTGAACTTGAGGGGGCAAAAGTTGTTCTTGGTTCAGCGACACCATCTGTAGAAAGCTATTATAAGGCGCAGTATGGTGATTATAAGCTATATGAGCTTACTCAGAGAGTATCGGGCGCAGAACTTCCGACAGTGGATATAGTAGATCTGAGAGAAGAGCTCAGAATGGGTAACAGGAGTATCATATCGAAGCTCCTGTATGATAAACTGGAATCAGCCTTCAGTCGTGGAGAGCAGGCTATGCTCTTCATCAACAGAAGAGGTTTTAATACATTTGTCTCCTGCAGAAGCTGCGGTGAGGTTGTGAAATGTCCGAACTGTGATGTGTCTCTATCTCTTCATCTTGGAGATAAGTTGATGTGTCATTATTGTGGATATACAACAAGCAGTCCGAAGATATGTCCGAAATGTTCCTCGAAACTTATCGGTGGATATGGAACGGGAACAGAAAAGCTGGAGCAGGAGATCAAGAGGATATTTCCTGATATCAGAACTCTTAGGATGGATAGAGATACTACCGTGAAAAAAGGCAGTCATGGGAGCATTATCCAAAAGTTCCGAGAGGGAAAGGCGGATTGTCTGATAGGGACGCAGATGATCGTTAAGGGACATGATTTCCCTAATGTGACTGTGGTTGGAGCGATACTTGCCGACCTCAGCCTTTTTGATTCTGATTACAGGTCGGCTGAGAGGACATTTGACCTGCTGATACAGGCTGCTGGTAGGGCCGGAAGAGCAGAACTTCCTGGAAGTGTCGTGATTCAGACTTATCAGCCGGAACACTATGCAATCCAGTCATCAATTATGCAGGATTACAGAGCATTTTATGACTATGAGATAATGTACAGAAAGCTTCTGAGATATCCGCCGATTTGTGACGTTCTGTGTGTGAGCATCAGTTCGCTGGAAGAAAACTATCTTACAGACGTGATGGACAGAACAGCTTCAGAAGTGAGAAGATTCCTGGAACAGTTTGGGGATTCATACGAGTGTGTAGGACCGGCACAGGCCTACATCTACAGAATTAATAATGTATATAAAAAAGTGCTTTATATAAAGTCAGACAAGCCTGAGGTTTTGTCATCTGTTACGGAACATATAAGTGATTGGATGAATGAAAAGGGACTCGCTTCCGAAAGGCTGGAAGTGCAGTATGATATAAATCCGATGTGAGGATGTAGATGAATACGAATAGAAAAACAGGGATTGATATATTAAGAATTGTTGCATCATTTATGATTGTATTATTTCATTCATTGACACAAGGCGGTGTTTTGGAAGGATGCGATTATAAATCTTCAAATTACTATGTTGCCTGGTTTTTGATGTCATTTACAATGGGCGGAGTAAACCTTTTCGCACTTATAAGTGGATATGTTTCTTATTCGGATTCTCCGAAGAAGACTAAGTATTCCAGAATATTAGAGCTGTGGTTTACGGTAGTTTTTTATTCTTTATTATCAGATTTTATTTTTGATCTGATCAATCCTGAATGGGTTTCTCCGGTTGACTATCTGGTGGCGGTGACTCCGATAACAAATTGTTCGTTTTGGTACTTTACATGTTTTGTTGGATTAAGTGTTCTTAAACCGATATTGGATAATGGTATCAGGGCGTGTGAAGAAAAAACATTAATAATCATAAATGTATTGATCATTGTACTTTTTTCGTTGATTGAATTTGTAACTCAAAGTTTTGGGATAAGCTTTGGTTTTTCGATTTTATGGCTTGCATCACTTTATATTGTTGGTGCAACAGTAAAAAGGTTAGATTATGAAAAAAAGATAAAGACTTGGACGTTGTTAGCGTTAATCATTATTCTCGGAGTGATTACATTCTTAGGTGGTTTATTTATCTCTGAACATAGTTTTATGGATATTCAAATTGATCAACAATCTCTGTTCAGGTATAATTCACCGACAGTGATGATAAGTTCAATATGTTATCTGATTATCTTTGCAAAGATTAAAGTCAAAGTGAAATATGAGAAAATAATTAGAGCATTGGGAATATCTACATTTTCAGTTTATATTGTAAATTGTACGGATGTTTTTTGGAATAATGTAATGAGTAATATGTTTTTTGAAACATCAAAGATGTCCTTATTGGTAATGCTTTTTGAGGTTTTTAGATTTATTATATTATTTGTTATATTTGTTTTGTTATTTGATGTGGTAAGAAGAAAAATATTTACTATTTTAAGAATTGATAAACTATGTTCATTAATTGATAAAAAAATTTAGGTTATATATTTTCAATCAGAACAGTATGAGAGGAGATTAAAAATGGCGATTAGAAATATTAGAGTAGACGGAGATGATGTTCTCAGAAAAAAATGTAAACCGGTCGAGAAGATGACAGAGAGACTCAGTACTCTGATTGATGATATGTTTGAAACTATGTATGAGGCAAATGGAGTTGGGCTTGCAGCTCCTCAGGTTGGTGTCCTCAGAAGAATAGTAGTAATAGATGTTATGGATGATAATCCACTAGTTCTTATCAATCCTGAGATAGTTGAACAGGATGGAGAACAGATTGGGCCAGAGGGATGCCTCAGCCTTCCAGGCCTTCAGGGTGAAGTTGCAAGACCAAACCATGTTGTATGTAAAGCGCTGGATAGAGATATGAATCCTATCACAGTTGAGGGTGAGGAACTTCTGGCGAGAGCAATATGTCACGAACTTGATCATCTCGATGGAGTACTGTATAAAGATCTGGCTATAGATGGTGTTTATAAAGTAGAGATGCCGGAAGAAGACGAGTTGGATGATGAGTTTGGATTTGAAGATGAAGAATAATAGTTGGGGCTAGAAAGGTACGCATGTACGAGAGTATGTCTGCATGACATCGCTTCCGCTCATGGCGGGCTTTCCCGAACGGGCGCCTCGCAATACTCGGCTCGCTAAACTCTCACTTCGCACTGTGTGCTCGTGAATCGTTAAGCGCCGCGACCCTTATGGTCTTGCAGACATACTCTCATACATTGCTGTAGCTTCCTAGCTCACGGGATTGAGTGATGAAGAGAGAAAAACTGCTCTGTTTGATAATATATTTAGAGTTAATGAATATGCATTAATGAGATTTTGGAATAGGAAAGAGAGATAGGATATGAGAGTAGTATATATGGGAACTCCTGATTTTGCGGTGCTTCCTCTGAAGAAGATATGTGAAGCTGGACATGAGGTTGTTGCGGTTTATACTCAGCCTGATAAGCCTAAGGGAAGAAGTAAGAAACTTGTTCCTTCTGATGTTAAGGTGGCTGCTGAGGAACTGGGGATAACCGTGTATCAGCCTGAAAAGCTCAGAGATGCTGAATCGGTTGAAATCCTTAAGGGGATGAATCCGGATATTATTGTTGTAGCTGCTTACGGACAGATTCTTTCAGAAGAGATTCTGAACATTCCGAAGTACGGATGTATTAATATCCATGCGTCTCTTCTTCCTAAGTATAGGGGTGCTTCTCCGATTGAGGCGAGTATCATAAATGGAGATGAGAAGACCGGTGTTACGATTATGTATATGGCTAAAGGACTTGACACTGGTGATATCATAAGTCAGGTAGAGACACCGATAGGAAAACATAATACGGAAACTCTTACGGCTGAGCTTTCTAAACTTGGTGCAGAACTTGTTGTTTCTACTATGAAAGATTTAGAGGCTGGAACAGCTTCCAGAATTCCTCAGAACGATGAGGAAAGCTGCTATGCAGGTAAGCTGGATAAGGCAATGGGACTTATCGATTTCAGTCAGCCGGCAGAGAAACTTGAACGTCTTGTAAGAGGACTTTATCCATGGCCTTGTGCTTACACAAGTATAGGCGGAAAGAATGTGAAGATTCTTGAAGCTGAGGCTGTTGAGATAGATAGAGAAGTATCAGCAGATGAGATTGGTAAAGTGGTATATGCTGATAAGAAGAAGTTTTATGTTGGAACCGGAAAGGGTGCATTACTATTCAGTAAGCTTCAGCCGGAAGGTAAGAAACCTATGGAGCTTCAGGCATTTCTTAACGGTTACAAGATTGAGGTAGGAGAAAGCATTGGACAGTAGAGAAGTTGCTTTTGATATACTTAAGAATATTGAGGGAAATGATGCATATGTCGGAGAAGTACTGGGAAATGTTCTCCGGCGTATGCAATTTTCAAGTAAGCAGGATCGCTCTTTTATCACAAGACTTGTGGAAGGAACAGTGGAAAGAAAACTCACTCTGGATTTCCTGATCGAGAAGTTTTCTAAGAAAAAAGGCGGTTCTAAAACTGCTTCCGGGAAAGGTAATCCTATAGATGTTCAGATTATGCTCAGAATGGGAATTTATCAGATTAGATATATGGATTCGGTGCCTGATAGAGCTGCTATATCTGAGACTGTTGATATGGCGAAGAAGAAAGGATATTCCGGACTTGCAGGTTATATTAATGCGCTTCTTAGGAATATATCACGAGCTGCCCAGGATAATAAACTGGATAGCTATGTGGTCAGCAAGATGGAGACAAGATACTCCACGCCGGAATGGCTCTGCAAATTTCTTACAGAAACATACGGAAAAGAAAATACGAAGCTTATACTAGAAGATCAGTTTGCTGAGCATGATACAGTAATAAGAGTAAATCAGCTCAAGATATCAGTAGATGAACTTAAAGAAAAGCTCACTTCAAAAGGAATAAAAGTTGGAGAGCCCGCTATATATAGTGGATCACTCAGAATCAGTGAATATGATCAGATAACTAGAATTCCAGGATATAAAAACGGAGAATTCACCGTGCAGGATGAAACATCCAGTTATACCGTATCAAGGGTTGGAATAAAGCCTGGTGACACTGTGCTTGATATATGTTCATCTCCCGGAGGTAAAAGCCTTCTGGCTTATGAACTAGCCTTCGGTGAAAGTAAATGCGGCAAGATAATCTCGAGGGATATTTCAGATTCTAAACTTGAAAAGATAAGAGAAAATGCTGAAAGACTGGGAATACCTCTCATAGACTTAGCAGATAAGAAAGCTTCTTCCGATAAGGTTACGGAAGAAGCTGGTAAATATATAAAAAGTATTCAACCTGGAATCAATATCGAAGTATGGGATGCTACTGAACTTGATGAAAGAATAGTGTCTCTTCCGGACAAAGAAAAACCAGATGTGGTACTTGCTGATGTGCCATGTTCCGGACTCGGAATCATAGGAAGAAAGAACGATATCAAGTATCATACATCGCCGTCAGCAATGCAGGAATTGGCTGAGCAGGGCTTAGTGATACTTGCAAATGCTGCAAAATATGTTAAAATGGGCGGGCGTATCTGTTTTTCAACCTGTACCATTAATCCGGGTGAAAATGGAGATGTTGTCCGTAAGTTCCTTGAAAAGCAAAAGGAATGCGGTGGGAGAGAATTTGAGATTATAGAAGAAAGAACATTTCTTCAAGGAATTGATGGAAGTGATGGATTCTATTATTGTATTCTTTCTTAATCGACTTTGTTCGCGGGCAAGTTGACTAAGGCAAACGTAACGAAATATGCATGCGAGACCGCGCGGGTCTCGGCACTTAACGAGTCAGACACTGTTAGGTGGCTGAGAGTTTAGTGTCCGCTAGGGGTGGCCCGCGACGTACGCGAGTAGAGTTGAGCATGCATATTTAGATACGTGCCGGTCAATCTTGCCATAGAAAGAATATTTTGGAGAGTGAGAGATGAGTGAGAAATATGAAGAAATGAGAACAGATCTGCGTTCGATGAGCTATGACGAGCTTGCCGACTTTGTCGCCGGGAACTCCTGGCCTTCTTTTCGTGCAAAACAGATTTATTCCTGGCTTCATGCTAAGCATGTTATGAATGTTGACGACATGACCAACATTCCAAAGAACATCCGAAGTGTTCTTGCTGAAAATATGACAAGCGTAGAATGTGAAGCTCATCAGATATCTGCCAAGGACGGCACTTCCAAGTTTCTTTTCAAGATGCACGATGGTCAGATGATCGAAACTGTTTTCATGAAGTATCATCATGGTAATTCGATATGCATCTCATCCCAGGCAGGCTGTGCTATGGGATGTGCATTCTGTGCATCGACCATAGGAGGATGCATAAGAAATCTTACCGCTGGAGAAATGCTTGGTCAGATATATATGGCCATGAATATTGTTGGAGAAGAAGTATCAAATGTAGTGGTAATGGGTACTGGCGAACCATTCCAGAACTATGATAATCTTCTTAAGTTTATACATATAATTACTAGTGAAGAAGGATACAACCTAAGTATAAGAAATATAACTGTATCCTCTTGCGGAATTGTTCCGAATATAAAAAGACTGGCTGATGAAGGGCTGGGGATTACATTTGCCCTGTCACTTCATGCGCCTACTGATGAGAAAAGAAAAACTCTCATGCCGATAGCCAATAAGTATTCCATAGCTGAGACTTTAGAAGCGACTGATTATTATTATAAGAAAACCGGAAGACGTATCACGGTGGAATACAGTCTGATGCATGGTATTAATGATTCTTCGGACGATGCGGAGAAACTCGGAGCTCTATTAAAGGGGCGTGGATATCATGTGAATCTGATTCCTGTAAACCCAGTAGATGAGCGAAATTTCAAGAAAAGCTCGGAAACTGAAGTGGCTGAATTTAAGAAAATACTTGAAAAATATGGAATAAATGTTACTATTAGGAGAGGTATGGGCAGCGATATTGACGCCGCCTGTGGACAGTTACGTAGAAAGTATGGTGCTGACAATTGATATCTACCGGAAAAACTGACAAAGGCAGAAAGAGAAGTAATAATCAGGATAGTATATTCCTAAGCGAGACTCCTATAGGTCCACTTCCGAATCTATTTCTTGTTGCTGATGGCATGGGTGGACATGCTGCTGGCGATTTTGCTTCAAGGTATGCTATAAGTGTGATAACCGATTTTATCAGGAAGTCGACTATCAAGAGTCCTGTCTCACTGCTGAAGCGAGCCCTTGTGTATGCCAGCAATGAGCTTTTTAAGGAAGCGGAGAAAGACCGGGACAAGATGGGCATGGGCACCACGATGGTTGCAGCTGTCTTTCAAGAAAAAACTTTGTATGTCGCAAATATAGGCGACAGCCGATTATACATTATTAATGATGATATAAGGCAGATTACGATGGATCATTCTCTGGTTGAAGAACTTATCAGGAATGGTCAGCTCGAACGAAATAAAGGCAGGAATCATCCTGAGAAGAATATAATTACAAGAGCCATGGGTTCACGTGATGAAGCCATGCCGGACTTCTTTGAGCTTCAACTAAATGAAGGAGATAAGGTACTGCTCTGTTCCGATGGTCTCTCCAATATGGTTGAAGATGATGAGATCAGAGATATAGTAGTTGATAGTCCGGATCTTGAGGATGCAGTATCCTCACTGATAAGTAGAGCGAATTATTATGGCGGAAATGACAATATATCCGTGATAATAATCTCCATATAAAGAGGTGAAATATGTTAAAACCTGGAACAATACTAGATGATAGATATGAAATAATAGATGTAGTTGGTACTGGTGGAATGTCCACTGTATACCGTGCAAAAGATGAAAGACTCAGAAGATTTGTAGCTATAAAGGTTCTTAAATCAGATTACAGTTCAGATCAGAATTTCGTTTCCAAGTTCAGAGCAGAGGCACAGTCATCTGCTGGACTTACACATCCAAATATTGTAAGCGTATATGACGTTTGTGAAGATGACGGAAGATATTTTATAGTTATGGAGCTCGTTGAGGGTATAACTCTCAAGGAGTATATCAACCTTAACGGAAGACTCAGTATGAGTCAGGCTATAGATTTTTCTATTCAGATTGCATCAGGACTGGAAGCAGCCCATGAACATCACGTTATTCATAGAGATATTAAACCTCAGAATATTATAGTTTCAAAAAGTGGAAATATTAAGGTAACTGATTTTGGTATAGCAAAAGCGGCTACCTCTACAACCATGTCTACTACAGGAATCGGATCAGTGCATTATATATCACCTGAGCAGGCCAGAGGTGGATACTGCGACGAGAGAAGTGATATATATTCACTTGGTATCACTATGTACGAGATGGTTACAGGGCGTGTCCCATTTGAAGGTGATACAAATGTTGCCATAGCTCTCATGCAGATTCAGAATGATATGATACCTCCGAGACAGCTGTATCCGGATATATTCCCAAGTTTTGAGAAAATCATACTTAAATCTACACAGAAGAAGCCGGAGAGAAGATATCTCACTGCGGCTGCTCTTATTGCGGATCTTAAGAGGGTAAAAGAAAACCCTAATATAGACATTATCGTAGCTCCTGCTACAGTTTCAGGTGCACCTACGCAGCAGTTTACAAGTGAAGATATGCAGCGTATCAAGAATGGAAGTTCTGCAAAAGATCTTGGTGAGGATGCATTTGGCTCTAACGGATACAATCAGAATGGTTATAACCAGGCTGGCTACAATCAGGATAGTTATAACAGAAATGAAGGATATGATAACGGTGCCCGTGTTTCATCTACAGTGGCTCCTGACAGAAGCAGGATAGAAGCTCTTCTCAATCAGTCTGATGATGAGTTCTATGATGAACCTGATGAGTATGATAGCAAAGAATTTGCAAGACGTGAGAGAGAGAATAGAGAACGCGATAAACAGAGACGTCCTGCAAGAAAGATTGAACCAGAGACAACTCATAAATCTGGACTCAAAAAGGTCAGTGATGATGAGTATGACAATAATTATAATTATGAAGAAGATGAAGACGATACAGATGTAGATCCAAAGCTTGAAAAGGCAGTTATGGTTGGTGGAATTGCAGCTGCTGTAATAGTTGCATTGATCATCTTTGTAATAGTTGCAAGTACTATGGGATGGTTCAGTTTCGGAAGTAAAGCGAAGAGAACTACAACTACGGCAACTACAGAATCTAAGAAAGATACAGAAGAAACTACTGAAGCTACTACAGAAGAGGTTTTAAGAAAGATGCCTGATGTTATCGGTCTCAGTAAGAAAGCAGCAGAGAAAGATCTTGAAAGAGCTGGTTTTACTAATATAAAGTTTGCTGAAGAGAATTCGGTTGAGGTTCGTGAAGGATATGTTATCAGTCAGAGTGTAGATGCCAAGGCGGAGATTCCCGAGGACTCTGAAATTGTTATCACAGTAAGTGCCGGAGCTGAAGAAATCGAAGTTTCTGATGTGAAAGGTATGGATGAAGATGAAGCTTACAGCCTTTTAAAAAAACAGGGTTTCAAACCTACCAGATCATATAAGTTTGATGATGACATAGAAGAAGGCAAGGTTATATCTACAGACCCTGAAAGTGGTGACAAGGCTAAAGCTGGAGACTCTATTGTATTATATATCAGTCAGGGAGCAGAAGAGAAAACAGTGGCTGTTCCTGACGTTTCGGGTCGCTTTGAGGAAGAAGCTAGAAATATGATCGAAGAGGTCAAACTTTCGGTTGGTGATATTGAATATGAATTCAGTTCAGATGTTGAAGAGGGCAGAGTAATCAGACAGAACGTTCCTGCTGGAACGGAAGTTAAGGAAGGAACAACTGTCGGCTTTGTTATAAGCAAGGGAGCAGAACAAAAATCGTATAAAGGTACAGTTTCAGGTTATATCTCAGCTAATGATTTCGACAATGAAGAAGAGAGACTTAACTTGACTGTAAACGTATTTATAAGTGACGAAGAGGGAACTCATCAGGTTTTTCAGACGAATACAAAGAATACGTCTCGGATAGATGTTTCTGGTGAGGTTGGAGGCCTAAGGTCTAATAACGGACAGGTTATATTTACAGTTGTTGATGAAAAAGGTGCAGATTGTACCAAGTTCTTTTCACAGTCGCTTACACTTTCATATTCGGAAGAATGATATGGTATTAGAAGGAAGAATAATTAAAGGAATCGGCGGCTTCTACTATGTAGATGCCGCTAGTACTTTATATGAATGCAGAGCCAGAGGGCTTTTCAGAAAGCAGGGAAGGACTCCGTTGGTAGGGGATATAGTAGATATAGAACCTATTCAAGAGAAGGAGGAGACTGCTTATCTGGTGGATATTCATGAGAGGAAGAGTTGTCTTATACGACCTGCTGTAGCTAATGCAGATCAGGTGGTACTCATTTTTTCAGTTATGAATCCAAGCCCGAGACGGGAACTGATAGACAGATTTCTCGTGAATATGGAGATGCAGGATATAGAAACGGTATTATGTATCAGTAAGGCTGATCTGGATGAAAAAGGGGATGACATTTCCGAACTTAGAAAAGTCTATGATAATGCCGGATATAAAACACTATGTATATCCAATAAGACCGGTGAGGGGCTGGACGATTTAAAGGATATACTTCGCGGAAAGATGACTGTTCTTTCCGGACCGTCGGGAGTCGGCAAATCATCACTTATCAATTCCATTACTGAGGAGTATAGAATGGAAGTGGGTGGAATAAGTGAGAAGATCGGAAGGGGTAAGAATACTACGCGACATGCGGAGATTATTCCGATCGATGAGGAGAGTCTTATAATAGACACTCCGGGGTATAGTTCAATAGATGTAATGTGTAAGGAAGAGGGGGAGCTTCAGCATTATATGAGAGAATTCAGAGAGATGTTGGGTGGCTGCAGATTTACTGGTTGTGCCCATATCTCTGAACCGGACTGCGTTATTAAAGAAGCAGTCAAGGAAGGAAAAATATCCGAAAAAAGATACAAGAGCTATGTTGACTTATATGAAGAGATAAAATCCAAAAGGAGATACTGAAGCAATGATAGAGAATAAACTTGCACCATCTATATTGTCGATTGATTTTGGACATATGGAGAGGGAACTCAAGAAGACCGAGACCGCAGGAGCAACGATGATTCACGTTGATGTTATGGATGGGGATTTTGTTCCTAACATATCATTTGGAATGCCTATTATGAAGTATGTCAGAAAGGCTCTTCCGAATGCGATAATCGATGTGCATATGATGGTTAAGAATCCGCTCAGATTTCTGGATGATTTTGCAAGTGCGGGAGCAAATGTATTCACAATTCACTATGAGGCTGTAAGACAGCAGCATGTTGATCTTATAAAAGACGTAAGGGAAAATCTTCGCAGGATAAAGGCTGCAGGTATTAAATGCGGTCTTTCACTTAAGCCGGCTACGCCAGTTTCTGTTGTTAAAGATCTGATAGATGATCTTGATGTGGTGCTTGTGATGAGTGTTGAGCCAGGGTTTGGAGGACAGAAGTTTATTCCTGAAACATATGGAAGGATTGCTGCTATCCGTGAGATGGCTGAAGCGGCAGGAAAAGAACTTGATATAGAAGTGGATGGCGGAGTGACTCTTGAGAATATAAGAACAGTTCTTGATTCAGGAGCAAATGTCATCGTAGCAGGATCAGCTGTTTTCACAGGTGATGTTGAAAAAAATGTAAAAGACTTTTTGGAGATAATGTCATGAGATGTCTTATTATAGCTGGCGGAGAAGTAGACAGAAGCTTTCTCAGACAAATATATGATAGTATGGATGATGCATACGTTATAGGTGCCGATAAGGGTGTTATATATGCGTCAGAAGCAGGAATAAAGATAGATAAAGCTATAGGCGATTTTGATTCTGTGTCCACAGAAGAGAAGATAAGGATCAGTGAGTTATATGATACTGAACTTCTGGTTCCTGAAAAAGATGATACGGATACTGAGCATGCGCTGAGATATGCCATGAGTAAGCGCCCGGAAGAAATAATAATGATGGGTTGTACAGGAAGCAGACTCGACCATACATTTTCTTCAGTTCGAATACTTAAGAGTGCGTGTGATGAAGGTATATCGGCATATATACAGGATAAAACCAATCGTATAAGAGTGGCTAAAGGCGAGGTGAGAATAAATAAAGAAGATGCCTTTGGTAAATACATTTCCATCATTCCTTATGGTGATAAGGCTGAAGGAATAACACTGAGGGGATTTAAATATCCACTTGAGAATTATACGATGCCGGCTGAGAGGGGCCTTGGTATAAGCAATGAGATAATTGCGGACGAGGCATATATATACAGCGACGATCATTTGATTATTATGGAGACCATCGATTAGATGAATATACTTGATTTTGCAAAAGGAAAGAATATGCAGGGATATCAGCTGGGCTTTCTGACCACTGTTTTTCTTGTCGGCTTTATGGGTATAGTGGTATTGCCATTTTATATATACCTTTTTGGGGCTGGTATATTCTGGGAATATCTTGGGGTATTTATTTGCATGATCATATTGTGGAATGTCCAGGCGTTCAGACTTATGAGATATTCCAGAACCAGTGAAGGAATCATATCTCTTCCTGGATTTTTTAGTGTAAGATTTGATGAGAAAACCGGATTTATTCGTGTTCTTTCTTCGTCGGAAATAATTGTAATCAGTCTGGTTGTTGCAGGGCTTCTTATCAAAGAGATGAATCTGATATTAAGTCGTGTCTTCGGAAAGGATGTTGATGCATATGTATTTATCATCCTTATGATCACTGCTTTGCATATAGGTAAGTTCGGTATGGAGATACTTGCTCGCACGGCCGTTATCAAAGCGGTTCTGTTCTTTACTACAATTCTTGGAATTGGAATCTTCATGTATTTCGATGTTGGAATCTATCAACTGATCAGAAATATGATGCAGACAAATATAACTGGAAGCGTCAGCGAATATCTGAATATCATGTTTCATAGCGGAAGACTTCTTACTGTTAATGATATAATATCGCTCGCTTCGGTAGGGCTTCTCGCATCAGGAATGCCATTTCTGCTAGCATGTTTTTTCACAGTTACAGAAGCTGAAAGTATAAGTACAGGTAAGAAGGTGATGCTTGTTTATTCACTTCTGCTCTTTCTTACGTGTGCTATGGTTGGAGGTATCTCTCGAGGATATCTTTATGAACAGAAGCTTACAGACTCTCTGTCTGTGTACATTTACTATCTGTACAGAAGACTGGCTGAAGGCGGATTCTGTGGCGGGATGCTTGGAAATATATATCTTGTTTCAATGATTTTTGCCATCCTGACAGGAATTGAAGGTACGATAAGTGTTGTTACAACTGTGATATTTGAGGATATTTTAAAGAAAGGAAGACTGGTCAGGATTAAAAAAAGACAGGAGGAATGGGTCCTTTTGACTGTCTCGATTCTGGCTGGGGTTTCAATATATATTCTCAGCAGATGTATCAGATTCATATCGGTAGATATGATACTGGTATTCTTATCTACGTTGGGATGTTCTATCTCACCAACTGTTTTCATGGCGTTGGTTTGGAAAAGAATGAACAGATATGGATGTGTAGCCGGATTAATGACAGGACTTCTGGGCGTTCCGGTATTCAAATATGTTCAGCTTTTTGATGTCAGTGGAATAAAGGTTTCGCTTTGCGAAGTTCTGGGACTTAATACAATAGTGCCATCAATGATCATATCTGTAATTATGATAATAGTGGTTAGTCTTCTGACAAAGAAGGAGTCTAAGAAGATAGAGGATCAGTTTGTAGAGGTGAGGAATCGATTGGTAGATTGATATATTTTGTTGAATGAGCAAAATTGACTAACTTGTGTAAATACATATATACAAGACATCGCTCGCGCTCATGGCGGGATCTCCCGAACGGACCACTCAGCTAACGCTTCGTTTGCTAAGCTCTCACCTCGTCTTCGACTCGTGAGTCGCTAAGCACCGCGACCCTTATGGTCTTGTATATATGTATTAACACTTCGTTTTGTTTATGGAGAAATATGCTGACGATATATTATTCAACAAAATATATAGAAGAAAGAGAAGGGGGCAAGAAAAGGACATGAAGAAAGCGCCTCGTTCCGATCCGAGGCGCTTTGCATATACACTATTCATAGGGTGAGAGAGTTATGAAAAATCTATAGTTAAAATATAAAATATAAATATGAACAAACTATTAACAAAATTATAAATTATTGTAAATAAATGATAAAAAATCACGAAAAAACAATCAAAATAGCATCATTTTTGCTATTGACAAATCATTTCGAACTAATTCTTTTATATCATTTGAATTTATGGTAGAATAGCGAAAGGTTGAAAAGTAACGAAATGGGGTTTGTTTTAGTTTGCGAAAAATGAGGTATTGGTATGGCGAAATATAAAGAGGCAAAGAGGGATTTTGCTCATGCTGTAAGCCAGCTGGCTCCTGAAGAGCAAAAAAAAGAAAAAGTGGAAGAAGAAAAAAATAATTTCGTGGAAACAGAGGCAGAAGACAAAACTGAAGAAGGAATAAATGAAGTTGAAGAAGTTCTTATAGAAGAAGTATCTGAAAGTGAAGTTCCTGAAGTGCAGGATATGTCTGAGATTTATATTGAGCAGGAAGATGCGGCTTCAACAGATGATAAGGAACCTGTAGAAGAACAGGAACCCGAGGAAGAAGTTGTTGACGAGGGTCTTTCGGAGGTTAACGCAATGAATGATATGGAACAGGAAATAAGGAGTTCTGCTGAGCTTCGCGGAATAGGTGAGGATACTACTTATATTACAAAAGGAACTACTATTAACGGTAATGTTGAAAGTGACGGCGATATAGAGATACTTGGTCGTGTAGAAGGAAATGTAAGATGCGGCGGCAAGCTTATAGTATGTGGCCGTGTTGCCGGAGATATAGATACAGTTGAAGTGTTTGCTGAGCAGGCAAATATTGCCGGAGAGATCAGAGCATCAGGAATGGTTAAGATAGCTCAGGGCTCCGTTGCGGTTGGTAACATTTCTGCTGAGACGGCAGTTATTGCAGGAGCTGTTAAGGGGGATGTTGATATTCGTGATTCTGTTGTAGTAGATTCTACAGCGGTTATAGTTGGAAATATCAAATCAAAATCTGTACAGATTAACAGCGGTGCTATTATTGATGGATTCTGTAAACAGACGTATTCTGATATCGATGTTGATCAGTATTTCCAGAATGGTATTGAAGACCTTGCATAGCAGGGATTAATCTGATATTTACAAACTAGTTATAAAGGAGATAAACATGGAGTACAAAAGAATCTTGTTAAAGCTTAGCGGAGAGGCGCTTGCCGGTGATAAGCATCAGGGCTTTTCTGAAGAAGAGGTTACAAGAGTAGCCGGAGAAGTTAAGAAGGTTGTCGATAAGGGAATCCAGGTTGGAATCGTTATCGGTGGAGGTAACTTCTGGAGAGGAAGAAGCTCGAATGATATGGACAGAGTAAAGGCTGATCAGATCGGAATGCTTGCAACCGTTATGAATTGCATTTATGCAGCTGATGCTTTTAGACGAGCAGGTATGAAGTGCCGTCTGATGTCACCATATGCAATAGGTGATGTAACTGAGCTTTACGTAAGAGATAAGGCTATAGAAGCTATGGAAGCCGGAGAGGTAGTATTCTTCGCTGGAGGATCTGGACATCCGTTCTTCTCAACAGATATGCCAGCAGTACTTCGTGCAGTAGAAACACAGTGTGATGCAATTCTTTCTGCAAAAGCAATAGATGGAGTTTATGACAGTGATCCTAAGATCAATCCTAATGCCAAGAAGTACGACACTATGAAGATGTCAGATATAGTTGATCAGAAGCTTGGCGTTATAGATCTTGCATCTGCAGTACTGGCTATGGAGAATCATATGCCGATGGTTCTTTTCGGACTTAACGAAGAGAATTCGATCATCAAGGCTGTTTCAGGTGAGAAGATAGGAACACTTGTAGAAGCGTAAATAAAAAAGAATTATTAAGAATATAATCACAATGAATAATTAACAACAAATGTATCAGGAGGATATAAAGATGGCAGATTATGAAGAGAAAATGAAGAAAACTATTGATTCACTCAATGCAGAGTATTCAACAATCAGAGCAGGACGTGCAAATCCTCATATTCTTGATAAGATCACTGTAGAATATTATGGAACACCTACAGGTATGCAGGGTGTTGCAAATATCACAGTTCCTGAAGCAAGAACACTTATGATCTCTCCATGGGAGCCTTCAATGGTTAAAGAGATTGAGAAAGCTATTCTTGCATCAGATCTCGGAATAACACCTAACAATGATGGAAAGAATGTAATCCTTAACTTCCCTGAGCTTACAGAGGAAAGACGTAAGGAACTTGCTAAAGACATCAAGAAGAAGGGTGAAGATGCTAAGGTTGCAATCCGTAACGTAAGACGTGATGCTAACGAAGCAGTAAAGAAGCAGAGCAAAGCAGGAGAGATTTCTGAAGACGAGCAGAAAGATCAGGAAGAAACCATCCAGAAAGTAACTGATAAATACATCAGTGAGATCGAGAAGATGGTAGATGCAAAGACGAATGAAATCTTAACTGTATAGAGGTTATCAATGAGTGAAGAATACAAAATCCCTCAGCACGTTGCCATCATTCTGGATGGTAACGGTCGATGGGCTAAAAAAAGACATATGCCAAGAAACTATGGACACAAGGTAGGTGCAGATAATCTGGAACAGATTATAGAGGATGCATGGGATCTTGGAATAAAGTATCTTACGGTATATGCATTTTCAACCGAAAACTGGAAGAGATCTGTGGAGGAAGTGACCGGACTTATGACTATTCTCCGCGAGTTTCTCAAAAAGTCTATAGATAAGTCTATGAAGAACAATATGCGAGTAAGCATTATCGGAAGAAGAGACAGACTTGATAAGGATATCGTAGCTGCTATAGAGGAACTGGAGGAAACAACTAAGAATAATACGGGACTTCATTTTATAGTTGCTCTGAACTACGGTGGACGTGATGAGATAACAAGAGCCGTTGCAGAGATTGCTGCAGATTACAAAGAAGGTAAGATTGGTCTTGAGGATATTACTGAGGAGTTTATCTCTTCAAGGCTTGACACTGCAGGTGTGCCGGATCCCGATCTTCTTATAAGAACGAGCGGAGAGATAAGAACATCCAACTTCCTGCCATGGCAGATATCGTACAGTGAGTTTTATTTCTGCGATACTTTGTGGCCTGACTTTAAAAAGGCAGACCTTCAGAAGGCTATTGACTACTATAATGGCAGAGATAGAAGATTCGGTGGAGTATAGGAATGTTTAAAACCAGACTAATTAGCGGAATAGTAATAGTGGCACTCGCGGTAGTGCTGCTTTGGTTAGGTGGACCGGTAACAGGGGCGGCGATGATGCTGCTTTCTGTTGTCGGGGTTTTTGAATTATGCAGGGTTTATAAGATTGAAAAAAGATCTCCGGCTGTATTTGCATATATCTGGACGGTTTTATATTATGTAATTCTTATGCTTAGTAAGCATAAAATGATGGGAATACAGGTTTCTAGAATGGCTATGCCAACGATGATCTCCTATCTTCTGGTAATCCTTGCGATATATGTGATCAGATTTCCGGAGTATCATGATAAAGAGATAATGGCAACGTTTATGTCATTCTTCTATGTGAGTGTTATGCTGTCATACATTTACAGAATAAGGGAAATGAATAAAGGAGGATTATTTGTAGTTCTTGTATTCATTTGTTCCTGGGGAAATGACACTATGGCATATTGTACCGGAATGCTTTTTGGAAAGCATAAGATGTCGCCTGTTCTTAGTCCTAAGAAGAGCATAGAGGGACTTATAGGTGGTATAGTTGGTGCGGGTATCCTTGGTATACTTTATGGTTTGTTTATAAAGAACCGTATGGGGGATGTTACTAATCTTCCTTTATATCTTTTTATAATCTGTTCATTGGGATCAATCCCAGCGGTTATCGGGGATCTTGCTGCTTCAGCTATAAAGAGAAATAATGATGTAAAAGATTACGGAAAACTTATCCCTGGACACGGTGGTGTACTGGATAGATTTGACAGTATGATATTTACTGCTCCGATAATATATTATCTGATTGAATTTATGATCTAAAGGCAAATGATATGAAGAATATTTCTATTATAGGGTCCACGGGTTCTATCGGAACCCAGGCCCTCGATATAGTTAGAACGAATAAGGATCTTAAGGTGGTGGCACTTTCCTGCGGCAGAAATGTTAAGCTCTTAGAAGAGCAGGTGAGGGAATTTAGGCCATCCCTTATTTCTGTAGGCACAGAAGATGATGCAAAGGATCTAAGAGTACGACTTGCGGATATGGATGTTAAGATCATGTCTGGGATGGAAGGACTAAAGGCTGTAGCTACGGTCGAGCCTGCTGATATGGTTCTCACTGCAATAGTCGGAATGATAGGTGTAGAACCTACGCTTGCTGCGATTGAAGCCGGTAAGGATATAGCACTTGCCAATAAAGAAACTCTTGTAACTGCAGGTCATCTTGTTATGAAGGCAGCAGCTGAAAAAGGAGTAAAGATACTTCCTGTTGACAGCGAACACAGTGCGATATTCCAGAGTCTTCAGGGCAACAGAAGAGGACTTCAGGGTGAGGTAGATAATCCTATCTCCAGAATCCTTCTTACAGCATCAGGCGGACCTTTCAGAGGAAGAACAAGAGACGAACTTATCAATGTTACAGTCGAACAGGCACTTGCTCATCCTAACTGGTCTATGGGTCCGAAGATTACAATAGACAGTGCCAGCATGGTAAATAAAGGACTCGAGGTTATCGAGGCACATTGGCTATTTGATACCGACCTGGATGATATAGAAGTTTTGATCCAGCCGCAGAGTATCATTCATTCTGCAGTTGAATATATGGATGGAGCGGTTATAGCTCAGCTTGGAACTCCTGATATGAAGCTTCCAATCCAGTATGCATTTTACTATCCTGAGAGAAGATATCTTGCAGGTGAAAGACTGGATTTTACAAAGATAACGGGAATAGAGATTCAGAAACCGGATTTTGATACATTTCAAGGAATCCCTCTTGCGAAGAAAGCCAGCAGACAGGGCGGAACTATGCCGACTGTAATGAATGAAGCTAACGAACATGCTGTAGCGGCATTTCTTTCAGGAAAGATAAGATTTCTGGAAATATATGACATGATAGAATATGCTATGGAAGAGCATAAGAGGCAGAATCTTTTTAGAGAAAATGCAACTCTGGAAGAGGTTCTCGGTGCAAGAGACTGGACTGATGAGCTTTTGACATCAAAGTATGGATGCTAGGCCAGCGGATGGACTCTGGCTGTAGGTTGATAATTAACAGGTGAATTATGGATATAGGTAATCTGATTGCGATTATAATAACTTTCGGAGTTATAGTATTTGTCCACGAATTCGGACATTTCTTATTCGCAAAAATGAATAGAATAAAAGTAAATGAATTCTCCATAGGAATGGGTCCTTCCATTGCTACGTGGACGAGAGGAGAGACGGACTATTCTGTAAGGGCACTTCCTATCGGTGGATACTGCCTTATGGAAGGAATGAATGAGGAGTCCGATAACAAGAATGCATATAATAAGAAGTCTGTTCTGGCACGACTTTCTGTATCACTTGCCGGACCTGTTTTCAACTTCATTCTGGCATTTCTTTTTGCGGTGGTCATCAGTCATTTTTATACGATCGATCCTCCGGTATTAAGTGAAGTTATGGAAAACAGTGCTGCAAGCGAAGCTGGATTTAAGGCTGGTGATGTGATAGTGGCGCTGGACGGAAATAAGATATACAACTATCGAGAGATAACACTTTATTCGATGGTTCATGATCCTGAGACTCCTGTTGAGATAACATATCGCAGAGATGGACAGGAGAAAGTGACATCGCTCACTAGGAAGAAGGATCCCGAATCTGGGAATTATTATTTTGGATTTTACAGTATCGGTAGAGAAGCTAATGGAATCGGAGAAGAAGTGATGTATTCTGCACTTGAAGTAAGGCTTCAGATAAAAGCAACTCTATCATCTGTTAAAATGCTATTTACCGGGAAGGCTTCAAAGGATTCTCTGATGGGTCCTGTTGGTATCGGTAATACAATGAACGATATAATCGAAGAAGCAAAAGAAAACACCGAGGAGAAAACAGCCTGGGCACAGTTTCTGGTTGTACTCCTTAATGTTATAAACTTTGCGGTTCTGCTCAGTGCAAATCTTGGAGTTATGAATCTGCTTCCGATACCTGCGCTGGATGGCGGAAAGATAATGTTCCTGTTGATCGAGGCGATATCAGGAAAACCAGTTCCTCCGGAGAAAGAGATGGTAGTGACTGGAATTGGAGTGGCACTGTTGATGCTGCTGATGATATTTGTGTTCTTTAATGATCTGGGGAATGTACTGCACGGATAGAGGGACGCTAGTGTGAGAGTATGTGTGTTCGACATCGCTCTCGCTCATGGCGGGATCTCCCGAACGGCCGCCTCGCATAGCTTGGCTCGCTAAACTCTCACTTCGCACAAAGGTGCTCGTGAATCGTTAAGCGCCGCGACCCTTATGGTCGAACACACATACTTTCACACGTCGCTTTAGTAGAGTGGGGAGAAGAGAGGGTCTCGCAGACATATTTTGTCTTAGCGAGTAAGCTTTTGTGGAGTAATCTATATTAAATGAGGATTGTAAGAATGTTGTATAGAGAGAATACAAAGAAAATTAAGATTGGAAATGTTGAGATTGGTGGTGGGAATCGTATAGCTATCCAGTCGATGACGAATACTGAGACTTCTGATATAGAGGCTACTGTTGAGCAGATTCTGCGTCTTGAGGATGCTGGCTGTGATATTGTAAGGTGTACTGCAAATACGGAAGCTGCGGCTGCTGCATTTGATAAGCTGAAGGAGAGGACGCATGTTCCTCTTGTGGCTGATATTCATTTTCAGTATAAGCTGGCAATCATGGCTATGGAGCATGGCGCTGATAAGATAAGAATCAATCCGGGAAATATCGGTTCGGCTGAGAATCTGAAGGCTGTAGTTGACGTTGCGAAGAAGAGAGGGATTCCGATCAGGGTTGGTGTTAATAGTGGATCTTTGGAGCAGCAGTTTATAGATAAATATAGCGGAGTAACTGCAGAGGGAATAGTTGAAAGTGCTCTTGATAAAGTAAGAATGATCGAAGAACAGGATTACGATAACATAGTTATCAGTATCAAGTCTTCTGATGTTCTTATGAGTGTAAAGACTCATCAGCTTATAGCTGAGAGAACAAACTATCCTCTTCATGTGGGAATAACAGAATCAGGAACTCTTTGGAGTGGAAATATCAAGTCTTCTGTAGGACTTGGAATCATACTTAATCAGGGAATCGGTGATACTATCAGAGTTTCACTTACAGGTGACCCTGTGGAAGAGGTTAAGACAGCGAAGCTTGTTCTTAAAACTCTTGGTCTCAGAAATGATGGAATAACACTAGTATCCTGCCCGACATGCGGACGTACGCATATAGATTTGATAGGGCTTGCTAATCAGACAGAAAAGCTGATTGCAAACTACAGTCATCTGAATATCAAAGTGGCAGTTATGGGATGTGCAGTTAATGGCCCTGGTGAGGCTAGAGAGGCAGATCTCGGTATAGCAGGAGGCGACGGAGTCGGCCTCGTATTCAAGAGGGGCGAGATTCTTCGTAAAGTTCCACAGGAAGAACTCCTTAATGAATTAAAAAAGGAATTGGATGCGTGGATATAGTCTGCGAAGGCCAATTGATATTTGAAGTTAATTAGATAGAGTTTCATATATGGAAGAAAAGAGTTTTAAGGAAGTATTTCGAGGGATAGTTCTCGAGGAAAAACTTGATATGTACATGGATGAGGTGGAAGTTACTGCGATTACATTTGTAAAAAATCCGGAGAAGCTTTTTATCGATATCTCATCCACTCATCTCATATCACGTGAGATGATAAAACAGGCGGAAGATGCGGTCCGCCTTTTTGTGTTTGGAAAGTACACTAAGGCTAAGGTTTATATCAAGGAGAGATTTCTGCTCTCGGGTCAGTATGATGTAAAGAAACTGGCCGGGATTTATCGTGATAGTTTCCTTGATGAGCTTAGGGATATCAGCTATGTGGACTACAAACTCGTAAAGGATGCAAAGGTAAAGAGTGAGAGTGATTCGCTTATCATTGAGGTGCAGGAAGGCACCATGGCAAAGGAAAAGAAGAGAGAGATTGAGAAGTATTTCAGAGATACATTTCTTTCAAGGTTTGGAATGAACGTAAATGTAGTCGTAAAGCTGATCACTAAAGACATGTCTGAGTACGAAGCCAAGAAGGAAGCTGAGGAAGCAGAAAAGACAGAGGCGATATTGGAAGCTGAAGGGATAATAAACGGCGAAGGTGGCGATGGTGATCCTTCTCAGGAGAATGATTTCCTTCTTAAGAAGAGAGAACTCGAAGATAAGCTTGAAGAGGCATATGATGTGGATGCAAATGAGGTCGAGCTTTCATATGACCTTAAGTCCACGGCTGATAAAGCTAAGGAAGAAGCTCAGAAGAAGAAAGACTACAAAGCAAATATGGAGAAGATGAGGAAGAAGAACTTCAACGATAACGACTGCTTTTATGGCCGTAATGTTGAGGGTGATATAGTCGAGATCGCAACTCTAGTTGAAGAGTCTCCTTCGGAAGTTGTAGTCAGAGGTCAGATATTTGGACTTGAGTCTCGTGAGATAAAGAAGCGTGGAACTGATAAAGTTTATCATCTTATAGTCGGAAATATCACTGACTTCACGGATACGATAAGTTTCAAATTCTTTGTAAATGAGGATGATGTTGAACCTCTTATGGAGGATATGCCTGAAGGTTCATTTATCCTGATGAAGGCGATTCCGAGATATGACCAGTTTGCGAAGGATATAGTTCTGAGTTCGGTTAATGGTATCAAGAAGTCAAATGACTTCAGAAAGAAACGTGAAGACACAGTTGAAGGTGATAAGCGTATCGAACTGCATCTTCATACTCAGATGAGTGAGATGGATGCGGTGACTAATGTTGAAAAGGCTATTCAGAGAGCTGTGGATTGGGGGCATCATGCCATAGCTATAACTGATCACGGTGTAGTACAGAACTTCCCGACTGCCTGGCATGCGCTTGATAAGGTGAAGAATGCACCGGAAGATTTTAAGATACTATACGGTGTTGAAGGTTACTTCGTCGACGATATTAAGACTCTCATCATGAACAGTCATGGCCAGAGCCTAGATTCGGAATATGTTGTATTCGATATAGAGACGACAGGTCTTTCATTTAAGTTCTGTAAGATCATAGAGATAGGGGCGGTTCGTCTGGATAGAGCAGGAAATGTAATTGGGCGTTTTTCTGAGTTCGTAAACCCTGAGGTTCCGATTCCGTACAGTATCGAAAAACTCACCTCAATCAATGACAGTATGGTAAAAGATGCAGATACTATCGACAAGGTAATGCCTAGATTTTTTGAGTTCTGCAAAGATGCCATGCTGGTAGCACATAATGCTACATTTGATACGACATTTATCAGAGTCAATGCAAAGAGACTGGGAATGACATACGATTTTACAGCT
This sequence comes from Eubacterium sp., assembly GCA_017539165.1. GTDB lineage: Bacteria > Bacillota > Clostridia > Lachnospirales > Lachnospiraceae > Eubacterium_Q. The sequence continues at coordinate 141,818 of JAFYHN010000079.1, read as the reverse complement.
CTGGATACTATGACTCTTGCGTATATATTCCTTCCTGAACTTGGAAGGTATAACCTCGACCGACTGACGAATTACTTCAAGCTGACAAATGCACACCACCATAGAGCGTGTGATGATGCTGAAGTAACCGCAGAGATTTTTGTGCGCCTTCTCAAGATGATAAATGAATCGGGTGCAAAGACTGTGGATGATCTGAATAAGCTTGGAAGTGCATCTCCTGATGCGATAAAGAAAGCTAAGTCATATCATGGAATCATATTTTTTAAGAATGAAACAGGAAGAACCAATCTTTACAGGCTGGTTTCGGAAGCTCATATAAAGTATTTCAACAACAGACCAAGGATTCCTATGTCTCTGATTGAGAAGTATAGAGAGGGACTTATCGTAGGTTCGGCATGCTCATCGGGACAGCTTTATAGTGCTATCCTTGATGGAGCGGAAGATGAAGAGATAGAGAGGATTGTCAGATTTTTTGACTACCTTGAGATTCAGCCTATAGGCAATAACAAGTATCTTCTTGAAAATGAAAAGCAGGACCGTGTTAAGACATGGGATGATCTTCGCGATATAAACCGAGAGATTGTAGCTTTGGGCGAGAAGTATGATAAGCCGGTTGTAGCTACTGGAGATGTACATTTTCTTGAACCAGAAGACGCTATATACAGAACGATAATTCTTGAAGGTTCTCGTCCGAAGAGTTCTGGAAAGAAACTCAAAGAGGAAGAAGAGGAACGTGCTAGACTTCTTGAAGAAAATGGTGACAAGATCATCAACTCAATTCAGGAAGAAATGGAAAAACAGCCGCCTCTATACTTTAAGACAACAGATGAGATGTTGGAAGAGTTCTCGTATCTCGGAGAAGAGAAAGCTTATGAGGTTGTTGTAAAGAATACGAATCTCGTTGCTTCATGGATGGATAAGATGGCTCCGGTAAGACCGGATAAAGCTCCGCCTGTTATCGAGAATTCTGATCAGATACTTAGAGATATATGTAACGATAAGATGCATGAGATATACGGACCGAATCCGCCTCAGCTTGTAATAGACAGACTGAATAAGGAGCTGGATTCCATCATTGGTAACGGCTACTCGGTTATGTACATCATAGCTCAGAAGCTTGTTTGGAAGTCAAATGATGATGGATATCTGGTAGGATCCAGAGGTTCGGTTGGTTCATCATTTGCGGCTACAATGGCAGGTATCACAGAGGTTAATCCGCTGCCTCCGCATTATATATGTCCGAGTTGCTACTACACAGAATTCGATTCGGAGAGAGTAAGAAAATATTCAGGTATGTCTGGATGTGATATGCCGGATGCTGTGTGTCCGAATTGTGGAAAGCCTCTTAAGAAAGAGGGACATGATATTCCGTTCGAAACATTCCTTGGATTCAAGGGAGATAAGGAGCCGGATATCGATCTTAATTTCTCCGGTGAGTATCAGCCGAGGGCGCATGCTTATATCGGAGAGATATTTGGTGAGGATTATTCATTCAGAGCTGGAACGGTTGGTACTGTTGCAGAGAAAACAGCTATCGGTTATGTTATGAAGTACTGTGAGGCAAGAGGTCTAACTAAGAGATTTGCCGAGATAGAGAGACTTGCGAAGGGATGTACCGATGTTAAGAGAACAACGGGCCAGCATCCTGGTGGTATCATCGTTATGCCTGATACGGAAGAGATTTACAGTTTCACTCCTGTTCAGAAGCCGGCAAATGATATGACAGTCGATACGGTAACGACGCATTTTGATTACCATTCGATAGATCACAACCTTCTTAAGTTTGATATTCTGGGACACGACGATCCTACAATGATCAGACGACTGGAAGATCTGACAGGACTTAAGGCAACAGATATCCCACTTGATGATAAGGGTGTAATGTCACTATTCAAGAGTACGGATATTCTCGGAATAAAGCCGGAAGACATGAATGGCGTTCCTCTTGGTTCGCTGGGTATTCCGGAGTTTGGTACTGAATTCGCTATGCAGATGCTTATCGATGCGGATCCGCAGAGTTTCTCTGATCTGGTCCGTATTGCAGGTCTTGCTCACGGTACTGATGTTTGGCTTGGCAACGCTCAGGTGCTTATTCAGGAAGGGAAGTGTAAGCTTTCAAGTGCGATATGTTGTCGAGATGATATCATGGTTTATCTGATATATCAGGGACTTGAATCTGGTGATGCATTTAACATCATGGAGAAAGTCCGTAAGGGACTTGTTGCAAAAGGTAAGTACGATAAGTGGCCGGAGATGAGAGCTAAGATGGAAGAGAAGGGCGTTCCCGACTGGTACATCTGGAGCTGTGAGAAGATAAAGTACATGTTCCCGAAGGCACATGCTGTTGCATATGTTATGATGTCCTGGCGCGTAGCCTATTTTAAGATATATTATCCGCTGGCGTACTATACTGCTTATTACAGTATCAGAGCTGATGCATTTGATTACGAAGTAATGTGTCAGGGAGAGGAACATCTTGATGCGGTTATGGAACAGTATATGAAGATGGACAAGAATAAGATGTCAGCTAAGGAACAGCTTCTTTACCGAGATATGAAGCTGGTTAAGGAAATGTATGCGCGTGGATTTGAATTCCTGCCTATCGATATATACAAGGCAAAGGCTAACAGATTCCAGATAATAGATGGAAAGATCATGCCAAGCTTTGCTTCCATAGAAGGAATGGGTGACAAGGCTGCTGAACAGCTCGAGGCTGCGGCGCAGCAGGGGCTATTCCTGTCACAGCAGGAACTTAGAAACCGATCGAAGGTTTCCGGAACAGTAATAGATAAGATGGCTGAGCTCGGGATCCTTGGGGATATGCCGAAGGAAAGTCAGCTGACATTTGACTTCTTATGATAAACTATAAGCTTGAATAAAGATTCTATGTATAAAATAGAATCTTATAGAAGGAGAAAACGATGAAAATTAGATTAGCAGATTATGTGGCAAACTTTCTTGTAGAACACGGAGTAACCGACGTATTTAGTGTTGTCGGTGGAGGTGCCATGCATCTGAACGATGCCCTTGGACATAATGAAGGGCTTCATGTTACGTATAATCATCATGAGCAGGCTTCGGCTATCGCAGCAGAAGCTTATGCTAGACTTGATAATAAGATAGCGGCGCTTTGTGTTACAACAGGTCCCGGAGGAACAAATGCATTAACAGGAGTTCTCGGAGGCTGGCTTGATTCTATCCCTATGTTTGTTATAAGTGGACAGGTTCGTTATGATACTACTGCTCGATTTGCTCTAAAAGATACTGGAGCGGTTGTCCGTGCTATGGGTGACCAGGAATACGACATCGTAAAATCAGTAGAGCACATGACAAAGTATGCTGTCATGATAGAAGAACCGAATATGATAAGATACGCTCTTGAGAAGGCTTGGCATCTGGCAACTACCGGAAGACCTGGTCCGGTATGGATTGATATCCCGGTAAACTATCAGGGCGGTTTTATTGAAACAGATGAGCTTGAAGGCTACGATCCTGCTGAGGATGACGCAAAGCTTCCTCCTGCAGTAAGTGATGATGTACTTAAAGCAGTCATAGAGAAGATAAAGAAAGCTGAAAGACCTGTACTTCATGCAGGTTATGGAATCAGACTTTCCGGTGGATATGAAGCATTCAGAAAAGTGATTGAGGAACTAAATATCCCTATAGTTACATATTGGAATGCTGTAGACCTTATAGAAGATGAACATCCTCTTTATACAGGACGTGCAGGAAATATGGGAGACCGTCCGGGTAACTGGGCTATTCAGAATGCGGATCTTGTAGTTGCAATCGGTACCCGTATCTCAATTCGTCAGGTAGGATATAACTGGAAAACCTGGGCCAGAGCAGCTGAGGTAATAATGGTTGATATAGATGAAGGGGAGATGAAAAAACCTACCCTTCACGTTGATATGCCTATATGGGCAGATGCAAAGGATTTCCTCGAAGGACTTGACAGAATTATCGCAAGGGATTATTCTGATTCGGGTTCAGATGCTAAGATTTTCAATAATGAAGCCTGGCTTGAAACATGTCTTAAATGGAAGAAAAACTATCCTGCAGTACTTCCTCGTCAGTGGGAAGAGAATGGGGAGACTGCAAATGTATATGCATTTGTAAGATACCTCAGTTCAAAACTTCCTGAGAACAGTCTTACAGCTGTTTCAAACGGAGCTTGCTGTGTAGTAGGAAATCAGGCATATGTAATCCAGAAGGGTAGCCGTATGGCGAATAACAGTGCGGTTGCTTCTATGGGTTATGGACTTCCTGCAGCAATCGGAACGTGTATAGGTGGTGGAAGAAAACAGACAATCTGTCTTGAAGGTGATGGTTCTATAATGATGAATCTTCAGGAACTTCAGACCGTTTTGACTAATAATCTTCCAATAAAGATATTCCTTATTAATAATAACGGTTATCATTCAATCAGAATAACTCAGACGAATCTTTTTGGACATCATACAAAGATTGGAATCGGTCCTGAATCAGGTGACCTTTCATTCCCTGAGTTTAAGAAACTCGCAGAAGCTTTCGGATTCAGATATTTTTCAGCGAGAAGTAACGAGGAGATGAAGAAGGTTGTTGATGAGGTCATTGAACTGGATGGACCGGTATTTACAGAGATATTTACCGATACAACTCAGGTTTGGGAACCAAAGAGCAGTACAAAGAGATTGGAAGATGGAACTCTTGTAAGTCCACCGCTTGAAGATCTGGCTCCATTCCTTCCTAGGGAAGAACTGAGAGAACAGATGATTATTCCGCTTATGGATGAGGAAAAATAAAAAAGGATATAGTAGATCAGATTATTATGAAACTATTGAAGAACTTTCTGTGTAATTCAAAAAATCCAGAACGTGATGGCGTGCTGTGGAATATGATCGCCAGTATGCTGGTGGCTTTTCAGTCCGTTATACTTCTTGTGATAATGAGAAGAACCACCGATATGGTAACTGCGGGAATATATACCATGGGGAATACGCTCAACAACATGTTTCTTGCTATAGGAAAGTATGGAATGAGATTTTATCAGGTATCTGACGTGAATAAGGATTTTAAGTTCCGTGATTACAGGATGTCTCGAATTATCACCACGGTTGCTATGGCTTTAGTTTCAACGGTATATGTTCTTATAGTTGCGAATAAAAATGGATATACACAGTCGAAGACTGTTATCATCATCTGGCTCTGCCTTTTTAAACTTGCAGATGCATTTGAGGATGTTTACTATGGCGACTATCAGAAGAATGAAAGACTTGATGTTGCGTCGAAAGCATTTGCTCTAAGACTTATAGTGATGATTGTTGTATTTGCGCTTCTCATAATCATTACGAAAAATCTTCTGATAGCAACAGTTGCATCGACTGTATCTACGATTCTTTTTCTTTGTGTGCTTCTGGTGCTTACTAAGGAATATACTTGTGAGAATGAACCTTACGATATGAAGAGAGTTTGGAAGCTTTTACTGGTGACGTTGCCTCTTTGTATAGGCGGTTTTCTCACTCTTTACATTGGTGCTGCTCCTAGAAATGCCATCGACAGACTTTTGGATGATCAGACTCAGGCAATATATGGTTTTATAGCTATGCCTGTATTCGTTGTCCAACTTTTAGTGATGTTTATATTTAATCCTATGATGTATAGTATCTCATGTCTTTGGAATGATGGTAAGATAAATGATTATCTGAAGCAGTGTTTTAAACAGATTGGATTTGTAGTTGTGGTAGCAATTGTATGTATCGTTGGAGCATGGCTTTTAGGAATACCTGTTCTTTCGGTGTTCTACAATACGGATCTTACACCATATAAAACAGATCTTATGATCATGATGATTGGAAGCGGATTCCTTGGACTTGCCGGATTGATGGCTAATCTGCTTACAATAATGAGATATCAGAATGCTATTCTAGGTGGATATGCGTTGACGTCTCTTTTTGCATTACTTTTCTCCAATAGATTCGTTGAGAAAAATGGAATGCGAGGGGCTGTAAACATATATCTGATTCTTCTGGTGATACTATGTACTATATTTGTAATGGAATTTATATATGGTGTTATCGAGGCTAGAAAATTGAATAGTTGTAATTAGATGTTAAAAATGTTAGAATCATGTATAATTACTATACCTATGCGGTTTTGGTATAAGAACGATTAGAAGGGGGTGCGTTAATATGGACATATATGATAGACAGCATACGCAGGATATTGATCTGGAACGTGGCTATACCATAGAAGTGGATGAGATAGTTGCGCAGGTTTATGAAGCGCTTTCCGAAAAAGGATACAATCCTGTTAATCAGATTGTCGGATATATTATGAGCGGTGATCCGACATATATTACCAGTTATAAGAATGCCCGAAGCCTTATTATGAAGGCTGAACGTGATGAGATTCTTGAACTGCTGATGGAAAACTATATTGAAACAAGGCTGATGTAATAATCGCTGGAATGGAAATGAAATGAGAATCATGGGACTTGATTACGGTGACAAGACTGTAGGGGTTGCCGTATCTGATGAGCTGCTCATAACAGCTCAGCCTGTTACGGTTATAGAACGTGAACGAAGTAACAAGCTGAGAAAAACTTATCAGCAGTTAGAAGAATTGATCGGACAATATGAGGTTGAGAAGATTGTTGTAGGTAAACCTCTGAATATGAACGGAACTGAAGGTGAACGCGTGGAGAAAACACGCGTGTTTTGTGATGAGTTGAATAGAAGAACCGGTCTGGAGATAATAGAAGTCGACGAAAGGCTGACTACTACCGAAGCAGATAGAATTCTGGAAGAGACAGGCGTTGCACATTCGGGAAGGAAAGCACATATCGATAAGATGGCGGCTGCTATAATTCTGCAGACATATTTGGATGGTTTGTCGCATTGATTGAACAGATAATATTTTGGAGAAATAGAACGGAAAAGAAATGAGTGAGAAAGTAAAAATAATCCCTCTGGGAGGGCTTGAACAGATTGGAATGAATATTACTGCTATAGAATCTAAGGATGATATTATCATCATAGATGGCGGTATGTCATTTCCGGATGATGATATGCTTGGAATAGATCTTGTTATTCCGGATATAACATATTTAAAAGAAAACAAAGAAAAGATTCGCGGAATGGTTGTTACTCACGGACACGAGGATCATATAGGAGCCATACCGTATATTGAAAAAGAGATAAGTATTCCTATATATACAACTAAACTTACGATGGGACTTATCGAGTCCAAACTTACAGAACATGGTCTGATGGAAAATGTACGCCGAAAGGTTGTAACATATGGTCAGACTATAAATCTTGGATGCTTTAGAATTGAATTTATAAGAACGAATCATTCGATAGCTGATTCCTCTGCGCTGGCGATATTTACACCTGCGGGAATCATAGTTCATACCGGAGACTTCAAGGTTGATTATACTCCAGTATTCGGAGGTGTAATAGATCTTCAGAGATTCGGTGAACTAGGTAAGAAGGGCGTACTTGCACTTATGGCGGATTCCACTAACGTGGAGAGACCGGGTTATACACCTTCAGAGAAGACGGTCGGAAGAACATTTGATCACATCTTTGATGATAATAGAGATCATAGACTGATAATAGCGACATTTGCATCAAATGTAGACAGAGTTCAGCAGATTATAAATTCTGCATATAAGTATGGAAGAAAATGTATCCTTGAAGGAAGAAGCATGGTGAATGTAATCAGTATTGCTTCGGAACTTGGATATATAAATATTCCTGATAATACACTTATTGGTATAGATGAGGCTTCGAATTATCCTGATGAAAAACTGGTTTATATAACTACGGGTAGCCAGGGTGAGAATATGGCGGTGCTTTCGAGAATAGCAGCGTCGATGCATAATAGGATCTCGATTGTACCCGGTGATGTAGTAATATTCTCATCTAGCCCTATTCCGGGAAATGAGAAGTCAGTATACAGAGTTATGAATGAACTCGAGCAAAAGGGTGCACGAGTTATATATCATGAAACACATGTTTCCGGACATGCTTGCCAGGAAGAACTGAAACTTATATATTCACTAACAAGACCGAAGTATGCTATACCGGTACATGGAGAATACAGACATTTAAAACGTCATGCAGAGCTTGCACATGAGATGGGAATTCCGAAAGAGAATATTAAGATCCTTATGTGTGGAGAAGTTCTGGAAGTAGGAAAAAATGAATTCAAGGTGACCGGAAAGGTTCCTGCTAGAGGAGTCTTCGTAGATGGACTTGGAGTTGGTGATGTCGGAAATATAGTTCTTCGAGACAGGCAGCATCTTTCTGAAAATGGATTAATTGTAGTATCTATAACTCTTGATTCAGTGTCTGGTCAGGTTCTGGCAGGACCGGATATAGTTTCAAGAGGATTCGTATATGTCAGAGAAGCAGAACTTCTGATGGAACAATGTAAAGATGTAGTTTCAGAAACGCTGTATAGATGTATCGATAGCGGAGATGCTGATTGGAACAAGATTAAATCCTGTATCAAAGAAGACTTGGGAGAGTTCCTATGGCAGAGGACAAAACGTAGTCCGATGATACTGCCGGTAATCTCAGAAATATAGATTGATTTGTCATCCTGAAATGTTTTAGATGGTCTTTTAAAGACCTTTGTGAGGATAAGACAATGGACGAGATGATCATAGAAAGTAAAAAACTGAATCAGCTCATAAAGAGTTCGGAAGAATATAAGACATATGTGCATGCGCTCAATTCAATCAGATCAAATGAAGACTTGCACAGGGCGCTTATTGATTTTAAGAACAGATATGCAGATGTGCTCAGATACACAGAAGGTAATCCTTTTGATGAACTTAGCAGGATGTATTATGAAAATGACGACCTTATTCATAATTCAGTTGTGAATGAATATCTGAGAGCTGAGAGTGCATTTTCTAAACTGGTTAAAGCAGTTGTAGAAGAAATATCAAAAGGAATAGTAGTAGGAGCGTAAAAGTAATGAGGGAGAATAGCAGAAAACAGAAAGCATTTAAAACAGAAAATAGATTAAGGGTAGCCCTTTATTATTCGTTCCAGTTGTTGGTAGATGTACTTCTGCTGTATGTTTTTATAAGAGCTTTTTCGATGTCATATAATTTTTCGCATGATGTATTTTATGATTCGGCTAAGAATCTTAAGAATAAGGAAACGGTTATCGTTAGGATTGAGCCGGATTCTTCCACGAAAAATGTGGCGCAGGAGATATATGACGCAGGAGTTATAAAGAACAAGTATGTTCTGATGGCGAAGATCAAGGTAAGCGAAGTTGGTGGAGATATTAAGGCGGGAAAGTATGCTTTGTCACAGTCGATGACTTATAACGAGATCATTAAGACTATAACGGGCAGTGTGGCTGATGAAGAAGATAAAGAAGATGAAAAGTCTGATACACCGACAGATGCTACGGAAATACATGATAACTCAAGCTTAGGAGCCGGAACTGGTCATGAAGGTTCAGAAGTTCCTGAAAGTGAAACTAATAAAGATTCAGAGAATGGTGAAGGTTCTGATGATTCCGGAGAGAGTTCTGGAGAAGAGTCGGATGACGAAGAGTAACCATTTGCGAGAGTGAGATTATGGAATATTCTAGAATAAGAGATTTTATAATATCATATACTAGTGATGATGAGGGCCTTCTTGCAGATATCTGCAAGGAGGCCATTAGTTCTGATGTGCCTATAATAAGAAGAGAGGCCAGGGATTTTCTAAAAACTCTACTATATATGAATCGTCCTGTTAGAGTTCTTGAGATAGGGACCGCAGTGGGTTATTCAACATTGGTAATGGCGTGTACTTTAAGAGATATAGGATTAGAAGAATATCACATAGATACGATAGAACTGGATGAAGACAGGATAAAACAGGCTGAAAAGAATATTGGTATGATGAATATGGAACGTTGGATCACTCAATATAGAGGTGATGCGGTGGAGGTACTGGAAGGTATGATGTCCCAAGGTGAGGTGAATTATGATTTCATATTTATAGATGCGGCTAAGGCTCAGTATAGTGCATATTTAGAACTCTGTTTTAAACTTGCGCATCCAGGAACAGTGATTCTTACTGATAATGTACTTGCTGATGGTGATGTTCTGGAATCGCATTTTCTGGTGGAAAAAAGAGATAGAACTATCCATGATAGAATGAGACAGTACCTCTTTGATATAATGAATGATGAAAGACTTGAGACGAGTATTCTGTCTGTTGCAGATGGAATGGCTCTGTCTGTAGTGAAGTGACTGTGAATAGTTGCTAAAAAAACATGATCTGATTGGTGAAAAAACATCCTACATTACAGTTGTAGGATGTTTTTTTATACAGTACAATACTATATAGAATGACTGTTTTATATAGTACGGTCGTATATAAAAAATGAGAGGAAAAAGAAATGAGTGACACAAACAGACGTAAACCTGAACTTCTTATACCTGCCGGGGGACTTGAAACTCTGAAGGTTGCGGTTGATTACGGTGCAGATGCAGTATATATAGGTGGACAGAGATTTGGACTTAGGGCTAAAGCTGATAACTTTTCTAAAGAAGATATGGCGGAAGCTGTGAAGTATACACATGATTATGGTGTAAAGCTATATGTTACTACTAATATATATGCTCATAATGATGATATAGAAAAAGCTGCTCCTTATTATGAAGAACTTAAGAGTTTGGGAGTTGATGCAGTACTTATTTCTGATCCTGGTCTTTTTAGTATTGCCAGTCGGATCTTGAAAGGAAGTGGTACCGAGATCCATATTAGTACACAAGCCAATAATACAAACTATATGACATATAAGTTTTGGCATGATATGGGGGCTACGAGAGTTGTTGCTGCCAGAGAACTTTCTCTTAAAGAGATAAGAGATATAAGAGATAGGATTCCGGATGATCTCGAGATAGAAGCATTTATGCATGGGGCTATGTGCATTTCTTATTCTGGAAGATGTCTTCTTTCGAACTATTTTACTGGTAGAGATGCTAACAAGGGCGCGTGTACACATCCTTGCAGATGGAAGTACGTTGTAATGGAAGAGAATCGTCCTGGAGAGTATCTTCCTGTTGAAGAAGATGAGAGAGGAACATATATATTTAATTCGAAGGATCTGTGTATGGTAGATAAGATACCAGATCTGGTAGAGGCCGGAATTGATTCCTTTAAAGTAGAAGGAAGAATGAAAACGAATCTTTACGTGGCGGTAACTGCCAGTACATATAGAGAAGCGATAGATGATTACTTTAAGGATCCGAAACTTTATGAATCAAAGATTGAACATTATAAGCAGGAGATAGCGGCCTGCACGATGAGGGATTTTACTAGAGGATTCTATTATGGGAAACCGTCTGAAGAGGATCAGATATACGATAACAATACCTATATACAGAATGCTACTTATATGGGAAGGATTGAAAAAGTATTTGAAGACGGAAGTGTAGGCTTCAGTCAGAAGAATAAATTCTCAGTAGGCGAAGTGTTGGAGATAATGATACCGGGAGGTATAAATCAGGAGGTGGTAGTTTCTTCTATATTAGATGAATTTGGACATGAGATGGAGTCTGCTCCACATCCAAAACAGGAACTAAGAGTATATTTTGATTCAACTGGATATTGTAAAGGTGAAAAGGAACAAAATTGCGTCAAGACTGACTTGGTAAACATAAAAACAGGATTCGTTCTCAGGAAAATAGTAAAAAAATAGCACCAAAAATTGTACATGATGCACAATTAACTAGTCTATTAGGTTACATAAAACCACAAGTTCTAGTTGAATTTGGAGAAATGGCACAAATTGATTCTTTTTCTTTGACTATTATAAACATTATGCTATAATACTTATGTTAACATAATCGGGTTGGGGATAGTACGCCCTGTGAAAGAATCATTTGGAATTTACTGAAAAAGGAGAAGGAAAGCATGCGATTATCGGGTGCCAGAAAGAAGATACGTATAGGTGATCTTCTTGTAGAAGCAGGAGCTATCACACAGGATGAACTCCAGCAAGCTCTCGTCAGACAGAAGGAAGAGGGCGGAATGCTTGGAAATATCATCATGGATATGGGATTCATATCCAGAGAGCTTCTTGTTACCGTTCTTACTACCCAGATGGGTATAGAGTATTGCGAGATAAAAACCGTTCAGATTGATGAAGCGGTTGTAAAGCTTGTTTCCAAAGATCTCGTTCAGAAGTATAAGGCTATGCCTATAGGATTTGCACCTGACAATCCGAATCTGCTTCAGGTTGCTATGGCTGATCCTATGGATCTTATGGCTATAGATGATATAAGTATATCCAGTGGACTTCAGGTTGAACCGCTTCTTTCTTTCCAGGATGACCTGGAGAATGTAATCGGTAAGTACTATGGAAGTGCAGAGGCTATGGAAGCCGCTGATAAGTACATCCTTGAAATGGGTGGCGGAGAAGAAGAAGGTGATGATAATTCAGAAGAAGTAGATAACTCACCTATCGTTCTCCTTGTTAACCAGATTATCGAGGGTGGAGTAAGACAGAGAGCTTCCGATATTCATATAGAAGCACTGGAAACTAATGTTCGTGTAAGATACCGTATCGACGGTGCCTTAAAGCAGGTTATGCAGTACGAACTGAGTATTCTTCCGGCTATCAGTGCTCGTATCAAGATCATCGGTGGTATGGATATAGCTGAGAAAAGAAAACCTCAGGACGGTCGTATCACTATTATAGTAGATAGAAAAGAGTTTGATGTCCGTGTTTCTATTCTTCCGACAGTGTTCGGAGAGAAAACGGTTATGAGACTTACATCCAAAGATGGACTTACAAAACCGAAGTCCGGACTTGGTTTCACTCCAGAGGAGATTGAGGTATTTGATGGAATCCTCAGTAACCCACATGGAATTATCCTTGTTACAGGTCCTACAGGTTCCGGTAAATCAACTACTCTTTATACATCTCTATCAGAGCTGAATAAGGAAGAGGTTAATATAATCACTGTTGAGGATCCTGTCGAGGCGAATATAAATGGTATCAATCAGGTTCAGGTTAATGTAAAAGCAGAGATGACATTTGCTGCAGCGCTTCGTTCTATCCTGCGTCAGGACCCGGATATCATAATGATAGGAGAGATTCGAGACGGCGAGACTGCTCAGATAGCGGTTCAGGCTGCTATCACAGGACACCTTGTTGTTTCGACACTACATACAAACTCAGCCGCTTCAACGGTTACCCGTATCATCGATATGGGAATAGAACCTTATGTTGCCGGTGACGCTCTGGTAGGAGTTATAGCACAGCGTCTTGTAAGAAGACTTTGTACAGCGTGCAGAGTTCCTAGACTTGCTGATGAAGATGAGAAGGTTGTTCTCGGAGTTGAGGATCCTGAAGATGATGTTGTTCTTTACGAACCGGTTGGTTGTCCGCTTTGTAATGATACCGGATATTCAGGCCGTATCGGTGTATATGAGATGATGCCGGTTTCAAAATCACTCCAGGCGGTTATCGCAAAAGGAGCTACTGCAGATGTCATCGAGAAACAGGCTCTTGAAGAGGGAATGTCAACTCTTAAGATGTCAGCTGCAAAACACGTTCTTAAGGGAACAACTTCTATATCAGAGATGAAGAAGATAGTTTACACCACAGGTGATAACTACTAGTGTTCGGTTTCTAACCCAAAACCTTAACACTAGCATATGAAAAAATGTGCAACTTATAAACTTTCTGGCTGACATATCGCAGCTAAGAATCTTTAAAAACTCATGAAAGAATGGGGGTAAAACACACTATGATAGATATGGACGAACTCCTCAGCCTTGCGGTTGACGAGAATGCATCCGATGTTCACCTTGCGGTAGGTATACCGCCAAAGTTTAGAATTAACGGTGGACTCCAGGAGGTTGATGTTCCACCTCTTTCAGCTTCTGAAGCTGCAGAGAGTATTGGAATGACTATGAACGAGAGACAGAAGGCCATCCTTAAGGACAGAGGTGAGTGCGACTTCGCTTACTCTGTTGGAGAAAAAGGAAGATTCCGTGTTAATGTATACATGGATAGAGGTAATATGGCTGCTGCTTACAGAAAGATCGATACTATAATTCCGAGACCTGATCAGCTCGGTCTTCCACCAGCAGTTGTTGATCTTTACAAGAAGAAGAGAGGACTTGTTCTTGTAACAGGACCTACAGGTTCTGGTAAATCAACAACACTTGCTTCTATTATTAATATAGCAAATGAGAATACAGCAAATCACATAATCACTCTTGAGGATCCTATCGAGTATATTCACAGACATAAGAAGTCGATAGTAAACCAGAGAGAATTGGGAATGGATACACTTTCATTCGATAATGCGCTTAGAGCTGCACTTCGTGAAGATCCAGATATAATTCTCGTAGGAGAGATGCGTGACCCTGAGACGATCCAGATTGCAATCACAGCTGCAGAAACAGGCCACTTGGTATTCTCAACACTTCATACAATCGGAGCTGCTGCTACAGTAGACCGTATCATTGACGTTTTCCCACCACACCAGCAACAACAGATACGAATACAGCTCGCGATGGTTATCGAGGGTGTTATATCACAGCAGCTTATCCAGACTGCAGATGGTCATGGAAGATGTGCTGCATTTGAGGTTATGCTTGCTACTTCAGCTATCAGATCTCAGATTCGTGAAGGGAAGACACACCAGATTGAGTCTTCAATCCAGACATCTAGAAATGTCGGAATGGTTACCATGGATGACTGCCTGGTTGATATGTACAGAACGGGTATGATCTCCAAGGAGAATGCTCTTCTTTACGCACAGGATCAGCTGACAATGAAGAAGAATCTCTACTAATATATATATTAAATTATTCATTTGGAATATGATTTCGATGGTTGCATTCACATTATCTTCACAGAATGTTCAGAAGTTTTGTTCATAGTTTGTTCATAATTGTGTTGCAATAATGATGCAATTATTGTAAAATTATATAAATTTTAACATTAAAGTTCTATAAAGGGGCGGAGGATAGAATATGGCAAAGTATGATTACAGAGGTATGGACTCCAATGGCCGAGTTAAAAAAGGTACCATTGAAGCTAATACCGAAGAGGCTGCTAAGTCCAGACTTAGAGCCGAAGGAATCAATATTACTGAATTTGGTCCGAGCAAGAATATCGAGTTTAATCTATTTAAACCGAAGGTTAAGAATAAGGACCTTTCAGTATTCTGTAAACAGTTTGCTGCCGTATTGAGAGCCGGTGTACCTGTTATATCAGCTCTGGATATGTTAGCAACTAGTATGGAGAATAAGAGACTGGTTGAAGCTATTGAAGAGGCTTCGACTCATGTTCAGAAGGGTGGTACACTTGCTTCCGGATTACAGCTGAATTCAGATGTATTCCCACCTATGCTGTCAAATATGATCGCTGCCGGTGAGTCATCCGGTAAGATGGAAATATGTTTTGAACGTATGGCAGTTCAGTTTGAGAAAGATGGACATATCGAAGGTAAGATTAAGAGTGCGATGATGTATCCTATCGTTGTACTTGTAGTAGTAACAGGTGTAGTTGTACTTATGCTTACATCGGTTGTGCCTACATTCTCAGAAATGTTTAAGGAAATGGGAGCGAAACTTCCTGTTGCAACTCAGTTGCTTGTTAACTTTTCTGATTTCCTTGTCGCGAGATGGTATGTAGTTATCTTGATAGTCATCATATTGATAGTCGCGATAAAGATGTTTGCTTCGACAGATTATGGTCAGGAGTTTAATGGTAGCATGGCTCTTAAACTTCCTATATTTGGTAATCTTAATGTCAAGACAGCTGCAGCTACATTCTCAAGAACATTTGCTACACTTCTTTCGTCAGGTATCTCGATGATAGATGCAATCGAGCAGACGGCAAATGTTATGAAGAATAAGGTTGTAAGAGACAAGATTAAAGAATGTAAAGTTCAGGTTTCAAGAGGTGTTCCTCTTTCAAAACCTATCAGAGAAGCTGATATATTTCCGGTTATGCTTCCTCAGATGATGCATATTGGAGAAGAAACAGGTAATATCGAAGACATGATGGAGAAGGTTGCTGACTTCTATGAGGATGAAGTTGATCTTGCAACTGATGCTCTTGCTTCAGCTATGGAACCACTTATTATTGTAGTTATGGCTGTAGTTGTAGGTGCTATCGTAGTGGCTATCTACTCACCTATTCTCAGCATGTACGATGCGGTTGACAGTTATTAAAATAATACGTTTACTGAATATGGTAAAATTCGCCAGGACGAGTGGCGTATTATACACTATTTAAATTATATATCCAAAGAAAAAGGAGAGATATGAATATGAAGAATAAAGGTTTCTCACTTGTTGAGCTTATTATCGTTATAGCTATTATGGCTATCCTTGCTGCAGCTATTGCACCTGCACTTATCAGATACATCGATAAATCACGTAAGTCTGATGACGTTGCTGCTGCTGAAACTGTTGGTACTGCAGTTAATGCTGCACTTGCTAATGAAGATGCTTATTCTGAGGCTGCTCCAAAGATGGACGGATCAACAACAGTTTGGTCTGCTGCAGGTGGTGCTACACTTGCTGGTACAGAAGGTATCGGTGGTACATTTGGTCAGGAAATGTCAGCTAACCTCGGTGGAGAAGCACCAAAGGTTAAGTACAACAAAGATGGTAACACAGATTGGACAGTTGCAATTCAGCAGAGTGGTAAGGCTCTTGTTTACAAGGGTTCTGTAGAGCTTCAGCCTGATATTGACGCAAGCTATAAGTAAGATAATGTAAATATACAGGGTAGGATTCCAAACTCGTCCTTTGGAATCTTATCTTGTTACTATTTAATAAGCGCTCCTATGAGCGTGTACCATGAAAAATGATCAGCGGTTTTTATTTCTTCCTTTACGTGTGCATCGAGGAACAGTGCATAGGTAAAGGAAGTGTGGTGGTGTGCTTCCCATAAGGCTACCCTGCTTACGGCTGATCTCTGTAAGAAGGCGGCACGCCTTATAAATAAAAACTACTGAATTTGCGAGGGAGGCTATAGAATGGCAAATAATAAAGTCTTATCAATAGACATTACAAATGAAAGTATTACTATTGTAGAGATTACTGCTTCACAGAAAAAGCAGACCTACATTCATAAGGTTCTCATTTTTGAGACACCAGAAGATTCCTTTGAAGATGGTCAGATAAGAGACCTTCAGAAGATAGCGATGGAGATTAGATCACAGCTAGCTAGCAATGGAGTTTCTAATAAGAATGCTATCTTCGTAATGAATTCAACTAAGATTGTTAATAGAGAGGTTGTTATTCCGCAGGTTCCTGAGAAGAGAGTTGCGGCTCTTATTCAGGCAAACGCTATGGAATACTTCCCGGTAAATAATATTGAAGATTATGTGATAGCCAATACTGTTCTTGAAAACTTTGTTGATGAGAATGGTACAAAACAGATGAGAGTTATGGCTGTTGCTGCTCCAGAAAATATGGTAAGAGGTTACTATGATCTTGCACAGGCTGCAGGCCTTAAGGTTGTAGATCTTGACTATATCGGAAATGCAATGCTTCAGCTCATCAAGACTCAGACTACAGAACAGTCAACTACTATGGTTATTCAGCTTGGTAGTGAATCTACTGTTCTTAATGTCGTACATGGTGACAAGCTTCTCCTTCAGAGAACAGTTCCATATGGTACAAATCCTGTAGTAAATGTGGTTATGCAGGAGAAGGGTTGTGATGCTACAACAGCTATGACAATGCTTCAGAATGAAAGAATAATTACAGTTGACTTTGATGACAATGAAGCGACCGGCGCTTTCAGATATCTCATCAACAACATTGGTCGTGTTATGGATTTCTATTCTTCAAAGAATCCGGACAATCCTATTGATGATGTATTTCTTACAGGTGATGGAGCACTTATAAGAGGCATTGATGGTCTCTTTAAGATACAGCTCAATGTATCAACAAGAATCATGGACAGCCTTTACAATGTAAAGTTTGATCCTTCAATAGATCTTAGAGTATACAGCCCTGTATACCTTATAGCTCCTATCGGTGGCGCTATAGCACCTATGGGATTTTCACTTGCTGCTTCAGGTGCTAAGAAAGCTTCAGGTGGTGGCGGTGGTTTAGCTCCATTCGTAGCTATAGGTGTTCTCGGAGTTCTTTTTGCCGCAGGTCTTTCGTTCTACTTTATTAATAAAGAGAATACTCTTAAAGAGAAGAAAGCTGTACTTGAGAGACAGATTGAAGAGAAATCATATATTGAGCAAATCATAGCCCAAAGAGATGAAGCTGAGGCTAGGGCAACTGATATCAAGACTATGTCACAGTCAACATATCAGCTTAACGAGCAGGCTCTTGAACTTATCAACAACTTAGAGGAGAAAACTCCTTCTAATATAGTTACACAGTCATTTAGTGCTACAAATGAGGGGATCTCTATTCCTGGTATTGCAACATCTTATGATGATATTGCAGATTACATCATGAATCTTAAGACATTCAGTTTTATAGATGATATATATGTTTCATCTATCGAAGCTGAAGAAGACAAAGATACAGGAGAGATTCAGTACAACTTTACACTGACTTGTGTATATACAAATCCTTATGCAACATCAACAGATGCTGAGGAAGAGTAGGAAGGAGGGGTTGAGATATGACTAGTACTAATGCAAAAATTCTTTTAACATTATTAGGTATTGGCGCTATAGTAGCTGCGATATTCTTAGTTGCAAAACCAAAAAATGATTCATGTAAGACACTTCAGGCAGAGATAAATGATCTTCAGGTAAGATATGATGATCTATGTGAGAAGGAAAAACATAAAGATGAACTTCTTGCTGAGATAGAAGAGTACAACAGACAGTTCCAGGAGGAACTTGTAAATTATCCAGCTGACCTTAATCAGGAATCTTTCGTGATGTTCCTTAAGGGAGTTGAGGATGCTCAGGAATTTGATAATGTAAGTGTTGCACTTCCTAAGCCATCTACATTCTATGTGCTTGGCGAAGGCTCAGCAGCTGATGGCGCAGCAGTTGATGAGGAAACATCTGATGATCAGTATGTTGTTGAAACAACTGCTTATGCAATAGCTTACAGAGGAACTTATGAAGGACTTAAAGAATATCTTGATTATGTAGCAAATTATAAGTATAGAATAAATCTTTCTACGTTAAATATAGCTTATGATCAGGAAGCTGAGAATCCTATCGATGAGTGTAATGGTACTGTAACACTTAATGCTTATTCTATTTCTGGTCCTGATAGAACACCTGATGTTCCGACAGTTGATGTTAAGGAAGGTAAGGAAGTAATCTTTGAGGATATAACAGGTGGAAATAGAGCTTCTACATCTTTTGATGCTGATGAGGGAGCAAGTATTGTAGCTAATCATACACTTGTTGTAAATCTTGTAAATGCAAATAGTGATACATCTTCAGGAATAATAGTTGCTTCTAATGAAAGTGATGAAGCTACTTATGTTACATCAACAAATAATTCTGTTGAAGACCTTGATATTTCTATAGAAGAAAGAGAAGGCAAAAATTATATTAAGTATTCACTTGGAAGCAAGAGCTATGAGACAGAAGTTTTAGCTTCAAATGTTACTATCTATGTTAAGTCATCAGAAAGAGTTAATTCTGACGATAAGAATGGAGTTAATGTATCAATCGATAATTCAACAGGTTTAGCAGTATACATTAAAGTAGCAGATGATGATTCTTCTAATCCTAGATTTACTCTTGGATCTAAGACAGGTACTGTTAAGGTTTACTAAATATAATTTATAACAGTTGATATCCATTTAGATTGGAGTGAGAGAGTATGACAAAACTCAATAATAAAGGTGTCAGCTTAATAGACTGTTTGATTGCGATTGCTGTTTTGGCACTTCTTGTATCACCTATATTGGCTCATTTGTATCAGACGATACAGGTAAGTGCCGAAGCTAAAGAAAAACAGTATGTTGTGGAAAATGCAAATGAGGTTCTGGAGTATTTCAGAAAGTATGACGATAAGGAACTGAATGTTACTGATAATAATGAGGGTACTATAGATATCACAAATATTTCCAGTGGCACAAAGACCTGTTCGTTGATAAAAAGTGACGGAAATGCACCTGCTACAACATCTGTAACATACAATTATACAGTTTATGAGTTAGATGATGCTTCAAATATAGGAAGAGATAAAAGCTCATACAAGAGAGTTGTATTTAAAACCGATCTTAATAACAAGTTATATGAGAAAGGTCTTCAGATAGATTACAGTATATCTTCTGGATCTACTCTAGATTCATCGGCGCTTCCTGGTTATGTATCAAGATCTGATAATTCCATCGTTAAATATAGTGGAACATCATCATCAGGTATACCAGCCCAGTATGATGATTCTCTAATTGATGGTATTGTAGTTAAAGAACGTTCCGATCTAGCTACAAATGCTTCATATTATGATTCGTTGGAAGATCCTAATAAAGCTAATATTGGTAATGTACAGGATATCGATGCTTCAAAGATGGCTATTATTACCGGTGAGGCTACTTCTATAGATTATCAGCTTGAGAAGGATTTGCAGAATTCACTTGTTCATTATGCAAGTGCTAATCCTACAACTGCGATAGGACTTCTTGCAGATGATCCACAGAGACTTAACAGTTATATCAAGAGTCTTGTTGGTAACCCTAATGCTACATTTAAAACAAGGCAGATTGAAGTTACAGCTACTGCAGGAAAGAACAGTTTGGGTGGCTATGATCTGAATGATGAAGGTAAGCCTAAATTCTATCATGTCAGTTGTGATGTTAAATACAAGGTAACTTTTTCCGGTACTGATCTTACTGTATTTGATGGATTTACAAGTACATCAGGTCAGTTTAGTTACAATGTACTAAGCAGAGATTATTATACAAGTACTCCGCCTGATATATACATGATTTATGAACCATTACTTCTTACAACAAGTATGAGAGATTATGTATATTATGCGGATACAGATTATATAACGATAACAACAGATAAGTATACATCAGGAGTTGATAGAACTAACCCTGATGAACCTCTTACATTTGTTGGAGATGATCCGAGTAGACTTTATCTGATCAGGTCTGTTGAAAACTGGGGAAAAGTTGCTCATGATGTAAAGAATGCAACCCTTGCAACAAGTGCAGATGTAGCAAACTTTGATTCTACGGTTTATTATACAAAACTTTACAGTGGATTTAATCCTGTAAAGATAAATATTAATCGTGCTTCTAATCTTGATGATATCACGGTTGAGGCACCTTTGGAAATCTATACAGATATTTCAAAAAGGAATTTAAGTTATGAATTTGAAACCGGTATTGCTGGTTCTGATGCACCTTCTGTGACTAACGGTAGTAGATATATCTATGATCCGTCAGGAATTAAATATATTCAGAAGACAGAAGATGAAAAAGGACGTGGCGAAAACGACAGATTGGGACAGCTCACTGTTCTGTATCAGAAGTTAGACGGTAGCACGCCAACTGGCGAAGTTACATATATAACCGGTGCAAGGGGGGCTGATTAAGTAATGAAGAAAATAATTTCAAAAATTAAAAAATGTCTTCATAATACAGGTTCATCGCTTGTACTTGTTATTGTTGCTTTGGCATTTATCGGTATTTTGGTAGGAGCACTTCTTACTGCAGTTGCATATGCTTACAGACAGAAGTTGTATGATTATAATGCCAGAAGTAACTTCTATTATCTGGATCAGGCTATGGATGAAATATATGCAGGAGTAGGTGCAAAAACTATTGATTCACTTACTGAAGCGTATGATAAGACAAGAGAAGAGATTATTACATTTGATATCAACTCAGAGTCTTATAGAACCATGTCTGATGAAGATGCAAATGAGACTTTTAAGAACAACTTTATGTCGTGTTTTGCTGATGGGTCAAATGCGGATTATTGGAAGATAGTTCATTCTACGAGTTCAGATCAGGCTGCTTATAAAAAATCAGTAGTATATGCTATCACAACCATGATAACAAATAATACTGTAACACTTGATGATACTAAGATGATGATAAAGTATGTCTATCTGAAACCGGATGGCTCAACGGTAGAGCTTGATTCTAAAGACACTACTGGTGCCTATTCTGTTAGTCAGTTATCTAAGATAGTTATTAAGAATGTTCGATTAACGAGAACAGCTAAATATAACAGATCAACTGCAAAAGGAGAGTTTACACAGACTATATCGTCTGATATTGAGATTTCAAGACCTGACTTCAATGTATCTTTTGGTAACCTTAATACAGATATATCAACACTTTTCGATTACTGTATAGTTGCTGATTCAGGAGTGGATCTTGACAGAACAGGTAGCGATATACTTACTATAAGTGGTAATATCTACGCCGCAAATGATTTCTACAACAAAGATTATAATAGATACGGTGGAGCAAAGTCTGGATTTCAGGATGAATTTGAATGGAATATTGATGGTATTGATGCTAACAAGAAAACATACAAGGTAAATAAGGTTTCTAGATATAGCTATACAGATAATACTAATAATGATCTATTCAATAATGGCCGAGTTATGTCCACGGGTACTACTTCTGCATCATATGCATATGATGGAAAGAACGAAAGAAGTAAGTATTCAGGCCTTTATATTGATGGTGGTAAAGTTAATATTCTAGCTAATACTATAATTGTTCCAGGTAGTATTGCAGTTATGAATGGTGGTAGCCTTAATGTATATGGTATGAATAGCGCTGATCTCGCTGCTACTGATGTTTGGGCTGATGAAGTTGTACTTGCAGGATATTCTCTTCCTGGACTTACAGCTAACTCTGGTGTAGGTGCAAGTGCTTCATTTAATGCTAATATGTATATTAAGGATGATACTCAGATTGAATCTAATTATTCGAAGCTGAGTCTTACTGGTGGTTACTATGGTTTCAGTAACTCAGAAAGAAAGGATAATAGATCCTTTATTCCTACTGTAGCTAAGGATTCTGCAAGAAGTTCTGTAAATATATACGAGCAGGCACTTGTAGATGCAAATGGTAATCTACTTGATAAGGAAAACAGAGGACACTACAACAGTTCATCTATTCTAATCAATGGAGAACATGCTTCACTTGATCTCACAAAGACAACAACGCTTTTCATAGGTGGTCGTTCATACATTGAACTTTCCAACACTAAGACAGGTTCTACAACAAAAGTTGTAGATGCTAATAAAGGTACTGGAGCATCTAAAAACGTTACTGTTGATGATAAAAATTACTTATATGATTCATCTATAGAAGATTATAAGACTGGTGAAAGTATCTCTGTAAAAAGTGCTCAGCTGGCTTATTATCCAAGTAAAGCAAGTGGTACACTTGCTAAGGATTCCGGATGGAACAATACTACTAATAAAAAGGGTACATTTACTCTTGCAGGTGGTGCGGCTGGAAGTACATTAAATCAGATGTTCCTGTTCCAGAAGTATTTTGGTACAGATTCTGGAACTACAGGTATTGTTATACCTCTTATCATTCAGGAGGTTACTATCAATCCTGGAACTGCTGCTGAGAAAGTAAAGTCATATTATTACTTTGACTTTGAAGAAGCTGTAAAGAATCTTACACAGGCTTCTGATAAAACAATAATTGAAACAAATTCTACATTCACTAGAATGAATTTCCCAACAACATGGAATTCAGATGTAGAAGCAAACATAACTGCTTGGGCTGACAGACTTAAGCAGGCGTTTATTAAGGATTATACAGATTACTTTAACTTCTGTGTAAATAAAAACTCAGATACAAAGCTTGACTGGATGGGTTATGAAGATGGTTATGATGATCCTTCTAAGAGAGTCGCAAGAAATCTTGGTCTTGCTATGTCACCTACAGCATTTGCTTCTGCTTATCCGGAAACTGATACTACCGTTCTTGAGACATCAAGAGAGACTATTGATAAGCATGTAGCAGAACTTCAGAATGTAACAAATTATCAAGACTTTGTTTTAACCAATGTTCAGTCGCCTGATAAGGATGCTGCTGCTAATAAACTTAATACAAGTGGTGTTATCACAAGTACCGATAAGTGGGTAGACGAAGTTATATCAGCTACTAATAGTACATATTATGTAGCAACAAGTATGCATAAAGATAATGATGATGTTATCGAGAGTAATCTTAAGGGAACTGTTGAAGGTGTTGATAATACTAATTCAACCGGTGGAGGTTCACTTAATCCTGCTCAGCGTGCTGCAAGAACAAGTAGTTTTGTAGAGGATTATAATAAACATTACAACTATGTTAAGTATGCTCTGAAGGATATATATACTGGAGATTCTGCTATGGGTGGTGAATCAGAAGCGCAGTTCCTTGACAAAATGATTTCAGAAACGACTGGAAATGGTGAAGGGGCTATCACTCCTATCAATTACTTTATGAACTACGACAAGTTAGATAATCTTCCAAATGCTCAGACAGCTATCACACCAGATAATCTTCCACTTGGACAGTATAAGGTGTGGGCATCTGCAAAGGATGTTACAATTGATGGTGGTTCTAATCCATCTGAAATCACTGGTATTATTATCACCAGAGGAGATGTTTACTTTAAAAATGTATCAAAGTTTAATGGTCTTATCATAGCTGGTGGTAAAGTATATGTAACTACAAGCAACAGTACTTTAATGAGTATTAATTCTACAAAGCTTTGTAGAAATATTATAAAAGAAGTTGTTGCTAAGGCAGCAAATTATACTAGCAGTGATGAAAATGTTAAACATGAAGCGGAGTATGCTGTAAGAATTCTTGAACTATTTAAGGCATATGAAGATATTGCTGAGAAAGCTAAGAATGGAGAACTTGCTACTTCTACAGATCTTAAGGATATTACAAACGTTGATTATTCAGATGTACTTAGATACAATAACTGGATGCGTAATGTTGACTAGGAGGTTGACATGGTTAAAAAGCTATTAAAAAATAATAGTGGTTACTCTCTGGTTGAACTTCTAATAGTTATTGCTATCGTAGTAGTGCTTGCAGCAGCAGCGTTGGTATCGATAACTATGGTTCATTCAGCAAGGGCTAAAGATGCTGCAATAAAAGTTGGATCTGAAGTTAATCAGTTAAAAACCAAATGTATGAATATGAAGCCGGATGACGGCACACATGATTACTATGCTTTATCTTTATATAATGATAGTAGTGATGTGACACATATATGCTTAGTTAAGCATGATCCTTCTACTGATACATTTGATTATGATACAGATGAGGATGTTAATTTATCTAGTTCGGTTAAGGTGGATTTTAGTGGTTCCTACAGAGCAGTAGATGATTTTTCGACTGCTCTGGCTGGAACTAATAAGATTCCCGGACATCAGGGAGATACCGGTACTAATTCTCCTGTATTTATCTGTTTCGATAAGAGAGGTAATTGTTATTCTGGTAGTGGAGAGTACAATTTCTACAAGAGAAACGGGAATGTTGTCGCTCATGTTAATATCAGACAAAACGGAAGTATTGACGTGAGATAAGAGAGGGGTTGAGAGATGTTGAAAAGAAAACCAATACAAAGTAATAAGGGTTTTACGTTGGTGGAGCTTATTATAACTGTCGCTATTATGACCCTTATAGGTGTTGCAATGGTGGGTATTATGTCTTCCAACACAGTTGCATTCCGTAAGACCAAGTCCGATCTTGATGTACAGAATGTAGCACAGGACACTTATAATAAGATATCAAACGACCTTATGCAGGCTAAAGCAGTTTATATAGAAGGCTATAAACCTGGTGATGTTGATTTTGATAGTAATAAAGTTGGTGGTTCGGCAGGTGTTGGTACTGGTTCTTTGCTAAAGTATTCGAATGATGGTGATATTAATATGCGTAAAGACAAGGATTCGAATAGCTGGGCAAATTATGTACCTACAGGTTCAGAACTACAGGCTCTTAAGACTTTGACAGATGAAAAGTTTAAGAATAAAGTAATTACTGTAGATGAAAAAGATGATTTTTATTCATATTACTTTAAAGCTAGATATATGACTGATGAAGAAAAGATGTTGTACGAAGATTTTTTACAAAATGTTTCTTTATCGGCCCAGTCATTCGATTTATTGAGGAGAGATGCAGTAGGATCAACACAAAAGTATAGCTTTGATGATATTTATGTTACTAAGATGGTTATATCATATCTGACTCCTTATAATCTTATGTATAAGGATTCATCTAATATGCCTCAGAAACCATCTCCTTTTCCAACAATGGTCGATATACCTACAGGTGATCTGACAGATCCTAATAAGATTGTATACGATATATGTACTGTGACATATACATTTGAAAAGGATCCGTCTGCCGATCGTGCAATAGTACATGTAAAAACAGATTATAAGTATATGGATCTCGATTCAGATGAGGTATATACAGATTATCTAAACTTTAGAGCGGAAGCTGATGGAAGTAACTTCATTCCTGGTGTTAAAGCCCAGTTTGATTCCGCGAATGACGCTGTTAAACTTACTATGTATTTTGCTAGAAATGAAAGAAAATACATTTCAGAAGGTATGATTAAGTTCAGAAATTCTAATGTACTGCAGAATGCAAAGTAGAAAGGAAGGAATACTCAAGATGAAGATTTTAAATAAAAAAATATTAATACTCTTCTCAGCTGTGTTGCTTCTTGGTGTTGCAGCGTTTTCAGCAATATCTCTGATGTTTGCAGATGATGAAAATGGAGCATCAGAAGAATCTGTCAAACTGGCTGCATCGAGTGTTAGTGATTCTAAAACAATAATTGATTATATAATTGATAATTCTCACAATACAGATGATGGAAATGATCCTGTTTATCATGTATTGGAGATATATTCAGGAAGTACACCATCTTCGCTTAAAGAAATGGTTGAAGGTGGAAATTTTGAGAAGTATGTTTTCGATGAAAATAAGAGTGCTGCTCAGACACTGAATTTTAATTCTGGAAAGATAGATTATACAGGATACAATCTTCATGAAGATGATGATACTTTAGTTGCTGCAATAAGTAAGGCAGACCTTATCTATCTTAGTGAAGATCCTAGCTCACTCTGGTCTAGAACAAACGATATATCGGAAACAGTTAAACAGGCACTTGCCAATTATGCAACAGGTAACGATACAAAACCTCTCATAATAGACAGTCACAATCTTACACAGGAGCTTCTCGTACAGGGGGCTCAGAAGGTTAAGGATCTGTGCTCTACATATTATGCTAGAGAAGGAAATAGTTACGCTACTTTCAGATGGCCTCATGATATGAATCTTGAGACATTAATGAATCCTGCTGATATGACAGCTTTGTATAATGCTATCGACGGTGATACACAGAGAAATAATGGAGTTTGGGCTGAAGTTTCAGTAGATTCCTCAGAAGGTTCTGAACAGCATACAGGTTCTGATGCTGCTACTCAGACAACACCAGATAAGAAAGAATACATTGCTAAAGTTCTTACAATTCATAATAGTGGTGTTGCAGGTGATCTTTTCCTTACAAATCAGTTTAGAGCAAACTTTGATGGCACTTACGATTTTACAGGTAAAACTGTAAATCCTGATACATTTGATACAACAAAAGAAACTCTTAAACTTGATCCTGCATCAGCTTTATATAAGTTTGGTTACGCTGGACGTTCTTACAGACCTGATGCTTTTCAGTTTGAAAGCTTAGATATGAACGATCCTGATCAGTTTAATGCGATAGCTGATATTGATTATACGCAGTACGACTTCGTAATTCTTGAAGAGAGTACAAAGGATGTAGAGATTGGTGGAACTCGTGGAACAGAGCATGATGTATATACATCACTCCTTAATGCAATGTATACTGGAGTGCATGTTTTGTACGATTCAAATCTTGCTCCTGATATCAATAACGGTGGTTCTATAGCTGATCTTACAGCTGACAACATAAAGTATGTTTATGATAAGGTTGCTACTTCTACAGATGTATCTAGATATGAGCATGTGCTTGTAACAACTAGAGTCAGAATGGATGTATATGCAACCGCTACTTCAGGTGCAGGTGTTAAAGATATCGCAGATATAATTAATGCAGGTACATTTAGAGGAATTGGTGGATCCAGCGATTCAAGTAACAAGTATACTGTTCTTGAGATAGAGCCTTGTTATCCAATTAATACTACACTTGCAAGGTATTTGAATCCTGTAAAGAATTATAGAGCTATTGGAGCCAATAACTTCCTTACAGTAGCCGATAGAGCAAATGCTGTTAATAATCAGTACGGTGATTCATTCTATTATCTGAGAACAGATGGTGTTCTTGATAAGACTTCTGATGAGATAACATATGGTGATGGTAAGTCACTTACTACTCTTCTTGAGAATACAGCTCAGTTTAATACATATATTAATCAGGCTAATATTCAGAATGTAAATGATTACTATGATTGGTCTGTTTCGAAGGCTAAGATTGCACATGCTACAGGAAGAGAGTATTCACAGATAAATGTAATACATATGTCTTCTATGGAATTTGCATGTAGTAGAAAGTCGCTTCTTGACAACTATGATGCTATCTATATAGGTGGTAATCATACAGCTATAAAGGATGCCAATAAGTGGTATGCTAAGTCAAAGGGCGGAAATGTATATACAATGTATTTCCATAACGGAGATATATATGATTATACTAATGCATTTAATGAGAAGTCCGGTGATTACGGAGTATTCTCTGGAAACGATCTTACAGCTAATAAGTTGAAAGAGCTTAAAGATTATGCGCCTAAGATGCCAGTTATTCTTGACACAGAGTTATGTCAGGCGTTTAAGGGTGCTCATGACAGTGGAAAGAATCAGGAACTTATCGATCCACAGTCGAATATGTATAAATTCCTTGAATATGTAACAGATGTTGATTCTACAGGATCAGTAAATTCTAAGTATCCAGATACTGTACTTGTTAACTTTGAGTCACAGTATACTAATAAGACAGCTAATAACAGTAGTAATGGAAAACCATATGGTGATACTCAGGAAGGATTTGCTACAGTATTTAAGGGTAACGATACAACTGATTACACAGGTGCTGCTCTTGAACCTAATGGTAATCATGTATGTGAGATTCAGTTTGCTGAAAAATTGAATCATGCAGCAAGACCGCTTCTTGCAGTTACACAGATGCCAACAATATATAATGATATGGATGAGTCTACTTGGATAACATATGATTCATCTCATAACGAGGGTCTTAATTGGAAGGTATCGGTAAGTACAGCTGCTACTGTAAATCTTTATATAGATGATGACAGTAATGGTAGATTTACAGCTGATGAAAAGATAGGTACTAAGACTGGTAAGAATGTAAGTTTCAACTTTAAGCCTAACTCAGATTACTATGGAGTTGTTTATTGGAAGGTTGAAGCTATCACAGCTAGTGGTCTTTCATCATCTACTACTAATGTATGTAAGATTAGACGTACTACTCAGTCTAAGATGTATATTAATCTTCTTCAGATTATGCCATCTGGTACAGAAACGAAGTATAAGACTGATGGTAGTAATGAAGCAACACTTAAAACATTGTTCCTATGTACAGAGTGTCAGTTTGCTAAGTCAAGACTTAAAGGAAACAGATATACACCTGTAGGTATGTTCTATCAGGGTATCATGGGTGGTGAGAATACCTTCTATGGTGGTGCCCCAGGTGGACTTACAGGAACTAATGAAGTTGTAGGTTATGTTCACAGATTTGAAAGTGGCTATCAATATGAAGGATCAAATCTTGGTTCTCATATGCATGATTTTGGTATAGTTGAATATAGTAGTGATATTTCTACAGCAGAAAATGATGGTTCCGGAATTGAGTCTAAGGTTGGTCAGGATGACATATCATCTAACTGGTTTGATATCATCAAAGATGACTATGATGTTGATACTACTATTCTTTATACTGATGAGTATGAAGCAAAAGTAGCAGAAGTAAACAACTATTATAGCGGTATGTCTGACACTGATATAGATAATGGTGAAAGAGGAACCAGAGGTTTCAACGAAAAGAAAAATAAGTATTATAAACTGTATCAGGCTATGCAGGCAGTACTTAATGGTAGAGTTGAAGGTTATAGCGATACATTTGTAACTTATAACAGTGCAACAGATACTGTTAATATCAACTATTCACTTATTAACAGTACATTTTCACTTACACCTAATTTCCAGACGCAGATGAATAATGCTGGAATAACAAATGCTAAGCTTGAGGCTTATGCAGCGGCTTCTTACAGAATGGACGATCTGTTGCTTAATCATGTAGATCAGTTCCATCCTGATAAGTTCTACAGAACAAGAAATGCTAAGACTGGTGCAAATGTAATAGCAAGCTTCGCAGACTATGCAAAAGATATATGTGATGATACTACTCTTAGAGATAAGAGAAAGTATTATGATGTATTTAGTAACTACAATGATATAGGTAATAACAAGATACCAAATGCTTTCTTTAACTATTACTACAGTTGGAGAGATGCTAAGATTCTTGAGAACTTCTTCTTTGAACAGTATCAGGATAATCTGTGGTATGCAAGTTACGACTCAGCTAAGCATAGAGTTAAACTTAGCGATGTTTATGATTGTATAACAATCGGTGCAGCTGAAACATTCAATAAGGATGACCTTAATGAAGCAGCATGTGATACTTTACTTGACTATATCTCTGATGAAGGTAACCTGATTCTGTTCCATGATTCATTAACATCTGATTCAGCAGGTACAGCGGTAATGTCATCAAAACTAAGTTCTGCATTTGGTATGAATGCAAGACATCAGAAGATTGTTACAACAAATACACCTAAGGATAATAATGTTGAAGTTACAATTGATGGAATAACAATTAATCCAAAGGCTGCTATGACAAGAACTGTTCAGTCCAGAACAATGGTTGTTAAGCAGAAGTATGATACGATAACTCCGAATGCAGATTCTATAAAGATAAAGCTCGGCGATCAGACGAAGACAGTTCCATCTGTTTCAAATAATGATGCAGGTTACGACTTTACAATAAGGCGAACGGGAAGTTATCCAACAAATGTAACATTACAATTTGCTGATCAGTGGGGTAATGCTCAGTCTCTGACAATGCCTATAGATCCTTCTGCTGATACTATTACTGCTGATGTTTCGATGGAATATGGTAATTTCAATAATAATACTATTATCAGAAATCAGACGTCATCAGGAAGAAATAGTGATGGTAGAGTTAAACTCAAGTTTAGGACTATGAGAAGAGAGTGGGATGGATCTGAATCGCAGTTTGCTGGTTCATTCAGAGTAAAACCAAGTACCGGTGGTAATTGGATTACTGTAAATGGTGGTGAAGAAACGGTTCTTCAGTTTGATCATCCTACATATACTATCAGTGATTCTACAAAGAAAACAGGAACAATATCTGTTCCAGGTCTTCAGACGATAGATGTTAAATTTGTAGATAATGCAGGTAATCCAATAGTTGGAGAAACTATTGACTATTCAGTAAATGGACATGAAGGTCAAGCAACATCAGATGGTAGTGGAATCGCTTCATTCAAGAGAGAAAACTACAACGTAGTTGGATATGATGTAGAGAGTAATACTACTACAACATTAACTGGAGAGACAGATTCTCAGAAGCTTATAGTTAAGGTTCTTGATCCTAATGGAAATGAGATAGCTGGTAAAACAGTTTATGCGAAGGAAACAACTGGTGTTAATGAATCAAGTAATACAGATGCAAATGGTAATGCTGAATTTACTTATTCAAATTACACTCCTGCTTCAACTGCAAATCCTGCAGTTGTTTCAGAGGATTCTGCTAAGTATCCTAAGTCAACATACTTTATGTCAGATATCGTTGGTGAAGGAAATAGTGGTATCTCACTTTCATCTAGAATGCTTTCATACAAGGGTAAGTATATAACATTTGATATTGGTCATTTTGGTAGTGATAACTATCAGCAGCATCTTATGTATAAGTACACATCCTTCTATCAGAAAGCAGAAGAAACATCAAACAACTTAACACGTATTGGTACTAAGCATATGAGAAATGCCATTGCATCAGGTGGTAATTCACTTACATTACCTACTGATAAGGCATCGCGTAATAACGACGGTATTATTACTATGTATCCTTTCACAATCACACGTGATCTTCAGATTGCTGCTACAGCACCTGGAAGTTATGCTGTTGATGTAGAGGACGAAAACCTTGTTGTTTATTATTCGCTTGTAGGTGGTACACCAGGTACTTCATCTTCACTCTTTGCTGCTGATCCTATGGATGGTATTAATAACTACTTCCTGTATCAGTATGGAAGTATAACATATACCGGTGCTGGACACGGTCTTGTAACTGGATATGGACGTGAGAACAATGATGAAAGAAAACTCTTCATCAACTGTATCGTTAATGCCGGTAAGAAGAGTGCTAGAGGACCTTCTGTAACACTTCACGATCTTGATACAACAATGGATCTTTATGAAGCTGGAAAGGCTAATAGAAATATTATCGAGTTTAGTGGTGACGATTGTGATTACTATACAGAGATAGAAGAACTTTCTGATTTCAAGGGATTTGATTTCTTCGCAAATATTGCTAATACTACGAAGCTTGGACATGTTAAGATATACTGGAATGTAAATCATACTGCGGATGGTTCTGGAGGAGTTTATAAGTACGACGAAGGAACTGATAAGTTGATATTCGATTCTGACAGATATGAAAATACATTTGATGATGGTACAATCGATATCGAAAATTCAGTAGTAGAAAACGTTCTTAAGCCTATAAAGGCAGGTTTAACGGAATCTGCTGGTATGAAGTACAGATCTGATGGAGTTACTCCTATGATTGCACTTTCAGATGATTGCTTCGATAGTGGAGCTGGTTCACAGTATGCATACATAGTTGTTCAGGTTGAGGATGCTAACAATCCGGCAGGTCAGGCAAGTGCTATTCTGAGAATTCAGTATAAGCCTTCGCTGATAGATCTTAACTAGTATGTAACAAGTAAATATAGAAGAGTGATCTTCAAATAGAATGAGGCCTTCCTGAGATTCAGGGAGGCCTCAAATTTGCTTTTATTTAGATAAAATAAATTGTTATATAATTAGATTTTTGGTATTATTGTGATTAGATTTTAAGAGTATAGAATAAATATTTTACAACAATTATAAAAGGGTGTAGGGAAAACAAAATGACAAAATTCTACAAGAGATTAACTAGATATGTAAAAGATAATTATGTATATTTTTCTGTTATTGCTGTGACATATGTTGTTCTATTAATGAGCAAAATAATATGTGGAATAATACCATATGGAGAAAATTTTCCAGTTGCAGGAATAGGTTTTACGCAAGTATATGCAGAATTTGTTA
The DNA here is from genome assembly GCA_017539165.1 of Eubacterium sp. Taxonomy (GTDB): domain Bacteria; phylum Bacillota; class Clostridia; order Lachnospirales; family Lachnospiraceae; genus Eubacterium_Q. Next base: position 108,443 of record JAFYHN010000079.1, on the reverse strand, counting down.
ACGCTGTAGATAATGTTAAGGCTGGTAATGGAGTTGGATTTCTTGATTATAGTCAGGGGATAGTTGCGGATAATTTTGGTGTTAGATCATATACATTTCTATACATGTTTATGAGACCTTGGTTATACATTATATTTCTTATAGTACCTAAGGAATTATATACAAGTATCTTTTCATTTGTATATGATCTTTATTTCGTGTTAGCAGGAGTTTTTTTTGTAAATTATTTAATTCATAAAAAATTCAGTAAAGTAGATAAAGCGAATCCAAAATTAATATTAGCAGGTGTGGCATATTCATTGTCTTCATACAGTACTGCATATTTTATATATAGCGGTTTTAGATATATGATATTTATACCACTAGTCTTCTTAGGAATAGAAAAAATAGTATATGAAAAGAAGCTTTCAGCATATGTACTTTCACTCTTTATTTTTATGACATGTGATGCATATAATGCATTTATATTGTGTATATTTATTGTTTTGTATTTTATTCTTATAGATTTTAAAGATATTAAACAATTTTTTATAAGTGGAATTCGATTGGCTGTAGCATCTATTATTGCCGCAGGTTTATCAGCATTTGTATTAATTCCATATTATTTTAGAACGCTCAATTCACCTTATGAATCAGGAGATAGTTCGTGGCCATCATTGCTAAGCTGGTTTGGGAATATTTTTCTTCCATTATCAGATTTTAGTCCACTTAGTGGTGGTGTTATAACATCACCACAGGAATATAGAGCGAATATCTATTGTGGTTTACCGGTATTATTATTATTACCTTTGTATTTTTTTGTAAAGGATGTTAGTAAGTCAAAAAAAATCAAAACTATTATAATAACAATCATTTTATATCTAGCATTCAATAATGAGTTTATTAATTTTGTTTTTCATGGATTTCATCATCAATGGCAGGTGCCAAATAGATTTGCATGCTTTTTTATTTTCTTTGCAGTGTCTATGTTTTTTGACGTGATTAAAAATTTTGATAATTTTTCGAAAAAAAAGGTATTATTAAGTACAGTAGTTCCTTCTGTTTTATTAGTATTATCATATATTCTTGCTTCAGTATATAGTGAATCAGCCGATGTTTCTTTCAAGGTTTTTATTCCGGCTTTTATTATCTTATTTATTTATGTATGCTTAGCTTGTTACTACGCTGTTAGTAAAAATTCTAAATTTTCAAAGTGTATATTTTTAGTGATTATGATTTTTGAATTAGTCGTAAGTGCTTTAGGTTCTTTACGATATTCAATGAATACAAAAGACAATACAAGAGATTTAAAATACTCTGAAAAAATGAAAAAATTTTCAGAGGTTGTGGCTGATATAAATAATCCATTTATAATTACTGAACGTCCCGGAACAAATGATAATCAAAATATTGCATTAATGACTAAAACTAATTCATTGAGTTACTATACGTCTTCAAGTTTTAAACAGGAAGAGGATCTGTATTATAGATGGGGAGTTCTTTATGGAACGAATCTGACTTATTATACAAATGGCTCTCCGCTTGCGGACATGATGCTTCATGTAAAGTATCATGTTACAGATTCAGAAGACACCTATACGGTTTCTCCTTATCCGGAAGTTGCAGTAAGTAGCAACCTAATCCTTCATCAGAATAATTATGCCCTTCCATTGGGAATAATAATGAATAAGAATGATAAATTGGAAAACTGGAATGCTCATTCAAAAGAAACGGATTATTATGACACGGCTTTCGATAAAGAAAATGCTTTTTCTGATATATTTAATATCGGTAAAATATATAATGGAATCGAAATAAAACGAATATCAGACGTTAGTGAAGCGGTTGATTCTGAGAAGAATTATTATTTCATAGAAGAAGAGGTTGATGGTAGTGCTATATTTGTGTTTTTGATGGGAAAGAGTAGCACGGGAAAGGTATATATTCAGATAGCCAATGCAATTGAATATGTTGGAGAAGCTATAGAGGGAGAATGTAATACCTTATATTTTAATGCACCTAGACCAGTATACAATTTAACTAAAAATGGAGTGACATTTGCTGCTCTAAACGAAAATGATTTCAAAGCTTTATATAACTCATTAGCGCAGACTGTTATGATAAATGTAGCCTGTGAATCCAGAGAAATAAAGGGATGGATCAATTCAGATAAAAATGGTTTATTATATATGGCTATGCCAAATCTACCAGGTTTTAAAGCATATGTAGATGGCAAAGAAGAGAACATAATCAACTATCTGGATGGAATTGGACTAAATGTTTCAGCTGGACAACATGAGATAAAACTTGTATATACACCGGAAGGAATGTGGCTTGGTATTGTTATAACGACATTATTTCTTTTGATTGTTTGTGTTTATGGAGTATTATATTGTTGGAGACATGAGAAAAGAAGAGTAGTAATAAAACGTCGTATTATTCTTGCTTGGTTATTGATCGCTCTTTCTCCAATTCCAGTTGTATTTGCAAAATCAACACATGCAGCATTTTCCAATTCATGGTTTGTCATTTTAGTTGGTTTTATTTCTTGGCTCTTACTAAGAAAAGAGCATGTAAATAAACAAAATAAAAAGACATCAAATATTAGGATCTTAATAGAAATATTTTTAACCTCTTTATTTTTAATAATGCTTCCGATAGGTGATGTTATAAATAACGATCATCTAATTTCTGGAAATCTCGTATTTCAGATATGGAAATGGGCATATTATATTCCTATATTGATTTATTGTTCATGGTTCAATATTCATAATATAATTGAATTATATGAAAATGACATTAAAGTAAAATTTTTAGAAAGATTTGATTTAAAACTAAGTAAACTAAATTCTAAAGGTTGTTTTGCATTAGTATCAATCATTACGCTTTGCTTTCTTTTTTCGACATATCCTGGATACTATTTGCAGGATGATGTTTTAAGAGTATTATTACGTGTTTTAGAAAATGCACCTAGTGATTGGGATACATATGGGTATTATCTGTTTGTAAAGATTTTAACTTTTAATGGTAAGTTTATCTATGGAGTCAATATTTTTCAGACTATGGTTTGGCTTCTTGTGTCATACTACATCATTGTTTCATTCGAAAAATGGTCTCCTAAAGCGATGAGGATATACACTTTTATTTCCATAATATCCGTAGTACCAATGTTTTATTTGGAGATAATTTATAAAGACACTATATTTGCGATGTCTATGTTGGCATTAACTGCAGGTATGTTTAATGTGCTAATGAAGAAAAAGATTGGAGTGGGTGATCTTCTGATATTATCTGCGGGTTCTATTTTTGCTACTTTATGCAGAAAAGGTGGATTTGCAGCTACATTTGTTGGAATCATGTTGATTACTGTATTTCTTGTAAAACATGATAAAAAGAATATAAGGAAATGCTTAGTTGTTTTATTAACTCATATAGGATTATATATTTTGATATATTCTATTTTATTTAATCTTAATAATGTAAAAGAAGTTGATCCATATGTAAAGTATGGAACACCACTTTCTATGATTGGAGCGGCTGCATCAGAAGACGTTGATATGGATACTGAGGATGTTGAGATGCTTGAAAAGGTTATGGAAGTATCCGAATGGTCAAGATGTTATAATCGATATTGGGTAGACTCTATAGCAAGATTATGGGGAGAAATTGAAACTGATAAACTGGTAAAGCTAAATGATCTTGTAGAAAATGAAAATTATGGTTCGTTTATTATATGTCTTAATGCTAAGTTGGTAACAGAACACCCTGTGGTGTGGTTTGATGCTTTCTTTGCCATGGCAAATCAGATATGGGAGATATCTACACCATACGATTTTGTTATTCAAAACGCATCAGAGACTCCACTTGTGGGTATAGAACAAGATGAATCTATAAGGTATACGTTTTTGTATAATATTACCAACTGGTTAACTGAGAGTTATGCGGATAACACCTTATTAAGAACCTGTTTTTATAGAGGGGGACTTAGTTTGTTTGTGATTATTCTTTCGTCTACTATATTGATAATAAAAAAGAAGAAAAAGTACATTATGGTATTTGTACCACTAATAATCTATCTGGTGATTATGTTTTTGGCAATTCCGGCACCTGATGCCAGGTATTCTTTGCCGAGTATTGAGATTGGTATTTTTACATTGGCAGCTATGGTGGGAATAAAGAATTATAAGGAGAAGAAATAGTATTGGACGAGGTTGCGGTAATTATTCCATGTTTTAATGAAGAAAAAACAATAGGAAAGGTTGTTTCTGATTTTAAGAGGGAGCTTCCAGAAGCGACAATATATGTTTATGATAATAATTCGACTGACAAATCAGCAGAATTATCACGAAATGCAGGTGCAGTTGTTTGTCATGAGTATATGCAGGGCAAAGGGAATGTTATAAGAAGGATGTTTCGGGAAATTGATGCTAAGGTGTATGTGATGGTAGATGCAGACGATACATATCCAGCAGAAGCGTCGAAAGAAATGGTTGAATTGGTGAAAAACAAGCAGGTGGATATGGTTGTTGGAGATCGACTTTCGTCAACATATTTTGAGCAGAATAAAAGACCATTTCACAATATAGGAAATTCATTTGTGCGAGGAAGTATCAATTTTCTTTTTGGAAGTAATATCAGAGATATTATGACCGGATACAGAGCTTTTTCATATCAGTTTGTAAAAACATTTCCTGTTCTGTCAAAAGGATTTGAGATTGAAACAGAAATGAGTATACATGCAATAGATAAGAATATGCATATTGAAAATGTTGTAATCGATTACAGAGATAGAACTGATGGGAGTGAATCTAAACTTGATACCTATTCTGATGGGTTGAGAGTATTAAAGATGATAATGAGTCTATATAGACAGTATAAACCAATGGCATATTTTGGAATATTGGCTCTTATTTTGACTGTTATATCGGCGGTGTTTTTTACTCCTGTACTTATAGAGTATTTTGAGACAGGTCTTGTTCCACGTTTTCCAACACTTATTGTTTGTGGATTTATGATTATAGCTGCAATACAAAGTTTTTTTGCAGGAATGATCTTAGAAACTATAGTTCAGAAGAATAAACAAGACTTTGAAGAACAATTAATGAATATAAATAACATTTATAATTCGAAATTATAAACTAGTTAAGTGTGAGAGGATTATGAAGGAAAGCTCGAAAAAAAAAGATATATACGTTGAATTATTAAGAATCATTGGCTGTTTAATGGTTATTGGAACTCATATAAAGTTGGATGGAGTTATAAATGGAAAGTCCGATATAGTAAGGACCTTTGTTGCATGTGCTGTAGGGGATGGAGTAGCTGTATTCTGGGTTATTCTGGGCTTTTTCTTTTTTGAAGTAGATGATTATAGAATGAAACTACGAAATACGATAAGAAAAATACTGATTCCTCTAGGAGTATATTCTGTTATTATGTTTTTCTTCTATAACTGGATAGTCGGAAACTGTGGATTAAGAGAAAGTATTATCCATTCGAGTCAAGAGTATTGGAATATATTATATTATGGTTTGTTGAGATGGCAGAATGTAATACCGGGTTGTGACCATCTTTGGTTCTTATACGTATATGTGATTGTTGTCTTGTTATATCCGGCTTTAAAAGGATTGCATTCATATTTAAATATCTATGTTAGTAAGGATTTAACTTCAAAAAGAAAAAAATATATATTGCTTGTTGTGTTGTTATTTATAGTATTATTAGCCAATGACATTACTATAAATGGATTATTTGAGTTTTCTCATCATGCTTTCTCAGCGTCAATGGCAGCTGGTATTTATGTTTTATTAGGTGCATTCTTATATAAAAATATTAGCACTTTTAAAGGAGATATTAAGCTTGGAATTATAGGTGGATTTGGATGGATGTTTATCAATTTAATTCGATCTGTTATTCAGTATTATATGTATAGTAGAGTAGAAATATCGGAAGAGCCTTTATTTTGGTTTACAAGTTATGCACTCCTATCAGTAATATGTATTGTTCTATTTGTTTTTGGATGTTTTGGATGGATTCAGAAAAATGAAAAAACTTCTTTGTTAGTCTGTTCAATCGGAAAAACAACAATGTATATATATATATTTCATGTTGCCGTAAATGATATACTATCTAATCGATTTGATATTAGAAATAAAATTCTTACGTATACAGGTGTAGTTGGCATAAAAGTGTTTATATACGAAATAATTTATGGAGTAGTAGTTTTTATAGCTTCCTTAATTGTTAGTAAAATTCTTATGTATTTAAAAGATATATTTTTTAAGAGTGTTAAAGAAATAGTTAGAAAGAAAAAGCTATCAGACTGATGCTGATAGCTTTTATAACATTATTATGAATATATATGAAGTTATGCTCTTGAAACATATTCTCCTGTACGTGTATCAATCTTGATTGAATCTCCCTGGTTAACAAAGAGAGGTACCTGAAGAGTAGCACCTGTTTCAACTGTACAAGGCTTTGTAGCATTTGTAGCAGTATTTCCTGCAACACCTGGCTCACACTCTGTTACTTCAAGAACAACGTTGATAGGAGGCTCGATGGTGAATACTTCACCATTGTGTGAATGAAGCTTACATGTTTCATTTTCTTTTACAAACTTCATATCTTCACCGATGATTTTCTCACTAACAGGAACCATATCGTATGATACAGGATCCATGAAGTAGAAGAGTTCTCCATCCTTGTATGAATAAGTCATATCTTTCTTTTCAATGTGAGCTGTTTCAAACTTCTCTGTAGGTCTGAAAGTTCTTTCAACAACACCACCGTTCTTTATGTTCTTAAGTTTAGCTCTTACGAAAGCAGCTCCCTTACCTGGTTTTACATGCATGAATTCAATAATCTGATATACATTTCCTTCAATCTCAACGGTAACACCGTTTCTAAATTCACCTGCTGATATCATTATAAATATCCTCCCTTTATAATCTAGGCATTTTACACTTGCAACATTGTAATATATCTGAAGATATTTTTCAACCGAAATATTACAACTCGTCTGATTGAGCTTTTTTAGTTCTATTTTCTTTGAATATGTAGTTTATTAGCATAAGCAAAATAGTGATACATGAGATAGCAATACCAATATTTAAGTTTGGGGAATGATATCTCATTTCTATATGATGGGTTCCTTTTGATATTTCTAAACCTACACCGCCGAGATATTGTTTATAATCAGTTTTTGTTCCATCTACATATATATTCCAACCTTCGTAATATGGAAGAGATATAAATAGCGTTCCATCATATGTGTTGTTTATAGTAGCAGTAATGGAATCTTTGTTGCGTTTAATATCTGTAAGTTTATTCATTGACAGAATTGAACGTAAATTGGATAGATTTTGTTCTTTTAGTATAGCAATTATAGGATGATTATCATTATTATATGTATAATAGTAGTCTTCAAACGATATTTGATGATTATCAGCAGAAAGCTCTCCAATTTTATATATCACATTTCCTTTATTTAGATATACTTTTCCAGTATATGTTGTCGGGAAGTATAGCGTTGTTGGCATCATAATAGTAGTGTCAGAATGTTTATCTTTTTGAATATAAGAATCTTCTCGAACGTAGTATACAGTGTCATCTTTCTGTTCTATATCGGATATACTATAGCAATCTATTATATCGTATATTTCTGTTCCACCTAATTCGAGTGATAGATTATTTTGATATTCAAAAGAATTATTAAAATCTTCATTTTTAATAGTATTTAGTCTATTGTTATTCTTTGTGATAAATCCTAATGAAATATAATTAGGATTCTCATGAAGTTTATATTCATTTATCTGATCTACAACCGGATAGTCGGAGTTAAAATCTTTATTGTAATCATTAGTTATATGATATTTTATTCGAAGCATCATATCAGCCATTGGATTGCTTTTATATATTATATTATTGCTTCCAGTTTCTATATTGTAATATGATATATAATCCATGTTTCCCTGAGTGATTGTAGAATCGAAGAAGGATAGACTGTTTAAGGAGGTTAATTTCCCAATATTCTTATATCCTGAATTATTAGAAATATACTCGGTTAGATTGTAAAATTCTTTTGTATCAGGATTAGATTCTGAAATAACATTAAAATCGTTTGCTGTATAGATTAGATCTGATTTACTTCCTATATTAACAGGGAAAACTATTATTGAATTGATAATAATATCAATTATAGCTATGTATAGTAAATAATGTTGTGATCTATTTGCGTTAAAAATGGCAGTTATGACATATAAACCAAGCATTAAAAATGTAATATTGATTGTAATGGATGGTTCAGTATATGTATGGAGATAAATCGCAAATATAGCTAGTGAAGTTAGTAATATGCTGTATAGATATTTTTTCTTATCATATGTTTTCTTACTTAAACGAATATCTGCAAGAGTTATAACTAGTAAAAATATAATAAATATGGCAAACCTATTAGGAACTAATGTCTGAAAATGAAAACCATGAAGAATATAGTTCAGTAATTCGTTATTTGTAGCTAGGAAAAAGAAGAGTATCAATAAAACTCGCTTTAATTTTATTTTTACGTTTATTTCTTTGTTTAACATGTAAAGAGGTAGAACAAAGAGCATTATAAGACCACAGAATGAAGCGGTTTGCGAATCATTATCAGTTACAGTTTTAATTGCATTACATGTGTGATATTCAGCTATTTGTCTGATATAAGATGTATAAAATTTTAGAATAGAAGCACTTTTATTATCAGTTCCAAGATATGGTGATAATCGTGTAGAATAATAAAATGGTATTAAACTAAACGCCGAAATAAAAGCGGCTAAAATAGATGATTTCGCAAATCTAAATCCTTTAGAGATAAAATCTTTAAGATTATTGAAATTCATTGTGAAAAAATATAATAAAAGAAATTCACAAACAAGAAAACAACTGTATGGATTGATAATCATAAAATAAGATAGAATACAAATGTATAAGGCGTTTTTTTTCTTATTAATTAATTGATCCATTCCAAGCATTATAAGTGGAAGTAGAGCATTGATTCGAAATCCAACGTAAAACTGAAAAAAAACAGCGGTATAACTTGAAAGTGAGTATAGAACAGAATATATGATAAGTCTTTTATCTGACTTATTATATATTCTATAATGCCTATGTGTAAGATAATATATAAGAGTTATAGGAGGGAGTAGAAGAAAAAATATATTATATACAGTGTACAAAAATAGTAATATATTTGGAGATGATATATTAAAATATGAAATACAATAGTTACTAGTAAATACAAAATCTATAATATGTCTAAGTATGTCTTGGAAGCCACATGTTGAAAAAGAAGTAAGTGTATCAAGGCCATTGTTTTTTATGGAATTGATAGTATTAATGTAAATGGGAAAATATTGAGCTATTCCATCATCTCTTATTGCTGAATACACACCAAAAGGAGCCGAACTAGTAATCATTAGGCAGAGAATGAAAACTAATAAAACGACAGATATAGATGCAATATATACAAGATTATTAGAGCAAAATGCTACAATTGAATTAACAAGATTATTTGATGTTTGATATATTCGCTTGGTGTGTTCTTTGAGACATTTGCTATTCAGCACTAATATCGCAATTCCAAGTAATAATAGGATGATTCCAATGATTAATCCGTTGTATGAATAGATTACTTCGATATGATTGTCTCCTTGAATAACAGGTACTAATGCATTGTCATTGATTATAGAGATGGGTTTTACTCTCTTGTTGTTTACATAGAAATTAAGCGAAGGTATATTTTTAAAACAAGTAGATACATAACCTTCAGATGTTGAGTTTATATCGAAAAAACTGTTGTTCTTTTTTGAGATGATAATATTTGAAACAACATTAGATAATAACTCCTCTATATTTTTTTTATTTAACTTTGCACCAGTATAAGCATATTTGATATTCAGGTTATTAGATTTCGGAGTGTTTTGAATTGCATTACCGCTATTGATTTCAGCTGCATCAAAAAGATATCTGGCAGAATAAGCATTAAAAAACACATAACCTGATTTGAGTTCATTGTTTAGTGATATATTAAAAGAAACAGACGTACCTTTAGGATCCATAGCTGGTTCGACAGATATATCAAGTAATTCAAATATATTTTTGCCATTTAGATAGATCGTAGATAATTGATTTGATGATTCAAATGGATTTTGCAAGTTGTATTTGAAATTCTTAATATCAGAAGGATAATAAGAATTAGTTATTGGTTTATCAATTTTGTATTCATATACAGTTATAATATTTTTTTCCTTTTGGATAGTGTCTATATGAGTGAAGTATCCAAATGATCCTGCTTTTGATGAAGATACAATATAATCATATCCGGATAAGCTGGTAGTTAGTGGTGTTTCAAATGAAGATTCCGGATTATAAATGAGAACTTTTGCGTTGGGGACTTTTTTATGTAGTTCTCTTGTTGCCTCATATAATTGTAACGAATGAACATTATCTAGTTTCTGAGATAAATAAAAGTTACCGATATTGGTAGTATTAGTTATATTTGGCAAGACTATTTCAACTAACAGCAGTACTGAAATAATAGTTCTAAATAGTGTTTTTGTCATACTTTTACTGCTATAGATCATGATGATAAGAAAATAACCAAAAAGATATTCTAATGTCTTTATATATATTGAAGAATTATCATAGTTGTCGGCAAAGAATAAAGCTCCAATGGCAATACCTGAAGCTAAAATGAATGAGATCAAAACCGTAAGAGGTTTAATATTTTTGATATATTGTAATTCTTCAAATGCAATAAGTAGAAACATAAAGCATATTATATATGCAAAATGAATACTGTTTCTGGCATTCAAATTGAACCCGTTAAATAAATAGCGAGTTGTACTTACAAATGTACCTGATAGTATAAAAAGCATGAGAAATATGTTTTTTATTTTTGAAAAAATCTTGATTTTTGACTGAATTATATAACATAAAACAAGAAGAAGGGTTAAAATGCTTACGGCTATATCATTTGTTCCGTACATTGAAATATAGGAAACAATTCCCTGTGACATGAGTTGTCTAACTGTATTCATATAGTTATCAAAAGTTACATTAGGAAAATACAGTGAATTGTTTGACGTGAAGAATCCGCCCTGTATACTACATATTATTATCACTGAAGCACAAATTGCAGATATTAATATAGAATAAAATGTCTTTATAAGGGATTTAATAAAGTGATTCATATCGTTGTAATCTCTGGTAGCTATGTAACAAATGAGAAATATTATAGATATTATAGATATATGGAGATTACTAAAGACAGATAAAGTCAGTGCGACAATCAGAAAAGATGTTTTACCCTCTCTGAACAACATCTCAAAGCCAAGCATAACAAGTGGGAATACAGCTATGGCACCGGTAAAAGCAATATTCATTCCAACGCCAATCATTGAAAGTGATAATGCATAGGCAACAGAAAAAGCCAGAATATCCCAATTGAAAGTCATAATGAATCTGAGAATGGATGAATTAGGTATTGATTTAACTCCTATGACAAAGTTTTTCTTGCTATCTTTTTTTGATTGTGCATCTTTAGAATTGTCAGTATCAGAAAAGTTGAGTTTGTATGCGTTTTTTTTGTATACAAAAAACATACTCATAAATGAACCTGCGAATCCCAGTTTGATCATGTAGAGTATATTAAGAACAGATATAATGCAATTTCTTGGAAAAAGTAGGATAAGCATATTGAGTGGATCAGAAATAAAATATGCAACAAGAGAAGTAAAGTCATATCCTAAACCAGAGTGTGTACTATAACCTAACCCCATTCCGTCATGTATACGATCATAGAATTCGTAATAGTATGGTAAATAGTCACTGTATCCGCTAGCTGTTAAAACATTTTTTGATCCAAATGGTGCATAGCTTCCTGAAAAAAAACCTATAAAAACAGATAATAGAGGGATGATAAATGCTAATGCATATAAAGGGATATATTTTTTTCTGATAATTGTTCTCATAATAGCCTCCGTATCGTAGTTAAAACTGTTTGTATTATATCAGATTATTTGGTATTATTGAAGAGGTTTCGAATGTCAAATAAGAGGATACTATATAGAGAAATTTGATGGTTAAAATGTGAATTCGGGAGGGGAAAATAAATGTCACATAAGATGAATATACTTGACAAACTTCATCAGCCGTTTGTGGTTGAAAAAATAAAAGGGACAGATTGGAGTAAAGGTACTTCAGGACCTTTGATAGTAGAGTTGGATACCACAGAGGCATGTAATCTAGCATGTCCTGGATGTATAAGTGAGGATTTAGTATCAAATAACGGCTCATTTTCAAATGAAAGATTACTTGAACTTGGATCAGAGTTTAAAGAAATAGGAGTGAAAGCTGTTATTTTAATAGGTGGAGGGGAACCTCTTGCTCATCCTTCAGTAGGAAAACTAATGGATTATCTTGGACAGAATGATATTCATATAGGTATTACTACTAACGGATATTTTATCGATAGATATATGGACACTATAGCTGAGTATTCTAGTTGGACAAGAGTATCAGTTGATGCAGCTTCGGCTGAGACGTTCGATAAGTTGCGTCCCGGAAAAGATGGACAATCCAAATTTGATCATATCATTGATAACATGCGTCAGTTAGGAAAGATAAAAAAAGGAAAAATGGGATTCTCCTTTTTGGTTCGTACAGAGTCTGATGGATTTGGAATACAATCAAACATTGATGATATATATTCTGCGGCGAAACTTGCTAAAGAGATAGGATGCGATTATTTTGAAGTGAAACCAAGTTATAGTTATGCTGGGGGAGTGGCTCATGCATTGGTAAAACATTCACCGGAACGAATGCAGGAAGCTAGAAGAGAGATAGCAAAATTAAATGATCTTGAAGATGACAATTTTAGGATTATCAAAGCCATTAATCTTGAGGATTCACTTAATTGCGTTGATAGAAAACAGTCCAAGAATTATCATAGATGTGTTGTCGCAGATCTTAGAACATTGGTGTGTCCGTCGGGCGTATTTATATGTCCGTATTGGAGAGGAAAAGAAAAGTTTAAGATTGGAGATGCAAAGATATCATCAATGCAGGAGATTTGGAACAGTGAATTAAGAAAATCAGTTATGGAATTTGCTGATCCATCAGTTGTGTGTGATTTTCATTGCTTAAGAGACGAATCGAATAAGATGATATATGATATGATAGGTACGAGCATAGATGATATTAATATAGTCGAGGAATATGATAGATTCATATAAGGAGAAGCGTTATGTTCATTGATGAATCGAAGATTGAAACAAGAGCATTTATCAATGGTGAGTATGTTGATTCACTATCTAAAGGCAGACTGAAAAAAAATAGTTCATTGACTGGAAAAAGGCTTGTAGAGATTGTTTCTTGTAATGAAGAAGATGTTAATATAGCTGTGAATAATGCAAAAACAGCTTTTGAATCAGGAGTGTGGAGCGATATGACTCCTGAGGAGCGAAAAAATGTCATTCTCAGATTTGCAGATCTTTTGGAAGAGCATATTGATGAATTGGCTAGGTTGGATACGTATGAGACTTGTAGGGCATACAATAATTATTTATACGATTCGTTGCCCAAAGCTATTGAAGCGATAAGATATTTTGCCGAGGCTGTAGATAAGGTATATGATATTGCAATACCTCCCAAGAAGGATTCTTTTGGTGTGATTTATCGAAAACCGTTAGGGGTTGTTGCAGTAATAACACCATGGAATGATCCGATGGTTGTTACCTCATGGAAGTCTATTCCTGCTCTATTAATGGGGAATTCTATAATTATTAAACCAGCGGAACAGTCTTCGTTATCAGCGATTAGAACAGCTGAATTTGCCAAAATGGCAGGGATTCCTGATGGTGTATATAATGTGTTGCCTGGAAAAGGAGAGGTAGTTGGAAAGGCATTAGCAGAGCACAAAGATATAAGAGGTGTTTTTTTTACAGGATCTTCGGAAGTTGGAAAGAATATAATAAGATATTCTTCGGATAATATGAAGAAGGTTGGTTTAGAGTGTGGTGGAAAAAGCCCATATATTGTAACAAAAAACTGTAAGAATTTAAAAAAATCAGCTGAAACTCTGGCATCCAACGTTTTTTATAATCAAGGACAGATTTGTTCAGCTCCATCAAGACTGATTATTGATAGTTCAATTAAGGAAGAGTTTTTAAGGTATCTGTTTGATGCTGCTAATGAGTATATACCGGGTGATTCATACAACATAGGTAATAAGGTTGGATGTGTTGTAAGTATAGAACAGTATGACCGTGTTATGAAATACATAGAGATAGGAAAAAACGAATCCGGCTCATATTATGAAGCAAAAGGATGTTCAGATCTTCCGGAGGGGGCTCTTGGTATTTATCCGATTATTTTCTATGATGTTAAAGAGAATGCAGTAATAGCTCGGGAAGAGATATTTGGACCGGTAATTACTGTTTTAGAGTATTCTGATATAGATGAAGCAATCAAAATAGCAAATGATTCAAGATATGGATTAGCTGGTGCAGTTTGGACTGATGATCTAAATGAAGCGTATTATGTATCAAAGAAGATTGAATCTGGACTAGTGCATATCAATTCTTATGGGGAAGATGACAATATGTCCCCATTTGGTGGATTAAAAGAATCAGGACTAGGAAAAGATAAGTCAGTATATGCATTTGATGAATATAGTGAATTAAAGTCAGTATGGATAAAAACAGTCTAGTGAGGAAAGAAGTGTTGTGAAAAAGTTACTTGTGTTAAATGGAAGTCATTCAGATATTCCGTTAATTAAGGCGGGTAAAGCCAGGGGATATCATGTTATTACTTCGGGTAATAATCCGGATTTAATAGGTCATTCGTATGCAGATGAATATGTATATGGGGATTTTTCTGATCCGGAAGGAATGTTACAGATTTTTAAGGATAAGAATATTGATTTTGTGTGTTCGTGCGCAAATGATTTTGGGGCAATAACAGCTTCATATCTTTCGGGAAATCTTAAATTGCCTGGACATGATACTTATGAAAATACATTAACAATTCATCATAAAGATAAGTTTAAAGAATTTTCTGATAAATATGAAATTCACACTCCCAAAGCGAAGTCGTTTGATAGCGTAGATTCGGCACTAGTTTATGCGGATAATATTACATATCCACAGATAATCAAACCTATTGACTTAACTGGAGGAAAGGGAGTTACAACGGTAGACAATTACGAGACATATAAAGCTGCTGTAATAAAAGCCTTTGAGATGTCTAAACAAAAAAGAATAGTGATAGAACCTTTTATAAAGGGAACCTATCATAGTTTTAGTACGTTTATAGTAGACAAAAAAGTATATACTTATTTTTCAGATAACGAGTATTCTTATCTGAATCCATTTTTGGTTACTACATCGGCTGGTACTGCTACAGGAGTTGACAAAGTTAGTAAAACTCTTATTGAGGATACTGAGAAGATAGTAGATATTTTGAATCTTACAGATGGGGTTTTCCATATTCAGTATGTCATGGCTGATAGTAAACCATATATATTGGAAATTACAAGAAGGTGTTCAGGGGACTTTTATCCTGTTCCTGTTGAATATGGTCTGGGAATTAATTGGAGTGATTGGATCGTAAGTTCGGAATGTGGTTTGCCAACAGCTTCATATATTAGTAAACCGTATACAAAACAACTTCTAGGGGGGCGTCATTGTATTATGGGAAATCATAATGGGAATGTACAGGATGTTACCATCTCGGAAGAATTAAAAGATAATATATATGATAGTTTTACATGGTGGAAACCGGGGTATGAGATAAAGAATTATCTTGTGGATAAATTGGGTGTATTATTCTTAAAATATTCATCATATGATGAAATGATCAGCAAGAGTGAAAGAATTACTGACCTGATAAAGGTTACTTATGAATAAAGAGTATAGGGGATTATGAAAGAATTAATAAGTATAGTGATACCATGTTATAATTCTGAAAGTACAATTTCTGATGTTGTAGGAGAAACCCAAAAACATTTGAAAGAAAAACTTTCCGAATATAATTATGAGTTTATATTGATAAATGATTGCTCTAAAGATAATACTATAGGTGTATTATCTTCTTTATGTGAAAAGGATGAAAGAATAACGGCAATAGATTTTGCTAAAAATTTTGGTCAGCATGCAGCGCTTTTAGCCGGATTTAGAGAAGCCCAGGGTGATTATGTTGTCTGTCTAGATGATGATGGGCAGATGCCGATAGAATCAATCTGTGAGATGATAGAAGCTCTCAAAGGGGATATTGATGTTGTTCAAGGTAGGTATCAGAAAACAAAACAGAGTTTATTCAGAAGACTGGGAAGTAAAGTTAATGCTTTAATGGCTGAGATGCTTATTAATAAACCAAAGGAACTGGAGATGAACAGTTTTTGGGGAGCAAAGAAATATGTGATCAAAGAGATTGCAAAATATGAAGGCCCCTATCCTTATATTGCTGGACTTATTCTTAGAACTACGTCGAAGATTGCTAATATTGATGTAAAGCATAGGGCGAGGACCAGAGGTAATTCTGGTTATACATTATTTGGTTTGATCAAATTATGGATGAATGGTTTTACAGCTTTTTCCGTAATACCACTTAGGATAGCAACTTATTCGGGAATGATATGTGCGATATTAGGATTTATTATGGGGATAGTTGAAATAATTAGAAAAATCATGAATCCGGCTATGACCATGGGATATGCATCAACTATTACTATCATTCTTTTTATAGGAGGGATGATAATGATGATGCTCGGTATAATAGGAGAGTACGTCGGAAGAACATATATAAGCATAAATCGAGCTCCTCAATATGTTGTAAAACGTAAGTGGGATAAAAGAGATGGGATATAATGGAGCCGCTAAATAGAATGGTCTCTAAAAATATGGTGGATGATCTATATAATGATATAATTGTTATCAGGAGAACGCATTTAAGTAATATAAAAATATTCAGGTATGTTTTTTGATGGATGAGGCGTTTTATCTAGATACATTGTATTGCTATATGGATCATCTTTCTTGTATGGCAGTAGTATCTATCTTTGCAAAATAAGAGATTGATATATTTGTATTGTAGGGTAAAGAAAAAAATGAAAAAATTAATTATGAAGAAATTTAAAACGAATATTTGGTATATTACTAGTTCGCTTATTGTTTTAATATTTTTTGTGTTTTTTATATTTTTGCATGGGATAATACCGTTTGGAGAAACTTCATTTATTACGCATGATGGGTTTCAGCAGGTTTATCCGTTCATGTGCGTTTTGCATGATAAAATGCATAGTGGAGAAAATTGGTTATATTACTGGAATTCTGGACTTGGAATTAATTTCCTATCTACATACTTCTTTTATCTAGCATCTCCAATAAATCTGTTTTTGATGTTTATAGACAAATCAGATATTTTGAGTTTTATCACTTTTACAATAATTATCAGATTGTCATTATCAGCAGGAACGTTTGGTTTTTATCTTTCAAAAAAAACAGAAAGTGAAAAAAACGGAGTTATAATAGTTCCTCTTTCATGTGCATACGCTTTAAGTAACTTTATGCTGGCATACTATCATGAGAGTATGTGGTTAGATTCTTTTGTTATATTTCCTATTATTATGCTAGGTTATGATAGATTGATAAAAGAACGTAAGCCAGCTTTATATGCGGTGAGTCTATCTATGGCTGCATATTTTAATTTCTATATGGTTTATATTATAGGGTTCTTTTTATGTTTATGGTTTGTATTGGATGATCATAAATCATTTAAGTTTTTTTTAAAAAATAGTTTGTGGTTTTGTTTGACATCATTTCTGTCTATTGGAATGTCAGCAATGCCATTACTAGTTTCATATCTTGGTGTACAAACAACTCATGTAAGTGAGGAATCTATTCTTAAACATGAATGGTATGGTAATATATTTGAAGTATTTAGATACCATTTTATGTTTTCAAAACTTCAATCAATAGGTACCAGTCCTAACTACAGTAATATTTTTTGTGGAACTTTTTCTATAGTTCTAGCGATGATTTATTGTTTTATTAAAGATATTTCGCTTTCAATAAGGTTAAAAAGAATTGGACTTTTGTTATTTATGTTGGTAAGTATGAATGAGAGCGTACTCAATTACGTATGGCATGCATTTCATACTCCAATTTTTATTCCTAATAGATTTGGATTTGCATATATTTTTGTATTGCTTCTGATGTCAAAAGAAGCTTATGATAAAATAAATAAAGAGAGTGGAAAACAAATACTGGCTGGAATTGTATTGGCAGAAATATTTCCTTTGATTTGTTTTGTTTTTGTAGATTTTGATTCTAGAATTGTTTCGGGGCAAGTGTTACTGGTTTCAATGATTCTCATATCATTATATGGAATAATGTGCTTTTGCTTATCAGGTAATGTAAAGCTTAAGAGAATTATGAGTGTTATACTTTCTTTAACTATGGTAGTGGAGATTCTTATAAATGCGGGATATTCCCTCGAGAGAGAGGTTAAAAGAAAAGATTATGTTGGATATATAGAACCATATAGTGAGATTGTAAAACAGATTGAAAGTAAGGATGACTCTAAGTTTTATCGTTCTGAATTCTTGAATAACGAGGTTTTTAATCTGAATTCAATCAGTGGAGTTAATGGACTGAGTGTTTTTTCAAGTTTGATTCCGTATATGACATATATTTTTTCAAATTATAGTGGTATCGTATCAGGTGATAATGCAGTTGGTTCTTACGACCTTAGCGGGTTTATGGAAAGCCTTTTGGGAGAGAAATATCTGTACGTTTTAAAAGATAAAGATTTTTATTCTGATAGAGAAAATTATACCTTGGTAGATAGCGATGAAAGAATAAATGTATATAAGAATGAAGAAGCGTTGGGATTGGGTTTTGGGGTTTCTAAAGATATAGGTAAATTTGAATATCTTTATGATGAACCATTTTATTTTGAAAATGAATTGGCAGTTTTAATGACCCATTCTGAGGGAATATTCGATGAATATGTTCCTGAATATATGGTAAAGATGGGTAAAGAATATAAGTTTTCTAATACAAGATATATAGAACTGATAAATAGTTTTTCAGAAGGCGGAAGTAGAGATGTGAATATTTCATATCCTATAGATCTGGAAGGTGAATATTATATTTGTCTTAATCTTGATATTAAGAATAGGGTAGCAGTGTATGTAAATGATAAACTAATCAGGCTTTTTGATGAAAATCCTGCAGGAAACATTTTTTATATAGGTAATTGTAAACCTGGTGATGATGTACGTGTAGATTTTCATGTTTTATATGATGATGAGTTTGAATCTGCTGATCAGGAGACGATAGGGTTTAGAACTGCAAGAGTTGATAAGAATGCTTTTCGGACATTTGTTAATACTGCAAGGAAAAATCCAATGATTATTGATTCGATGAATGACTCGTATATTAAAGCTCATGTGGATATTGGAAAAGACCAGGTTCTATTTACTTCAATTCCATTTGATAAGGGATGGAAAGTTTATGATAATGGAAAAGAAGTTAGTGTTAAAGCAATTGCGGATGCTTTTGTAGGAATAGAATTGACTGAGGGATACCATGAAATAGAATTTAAGTATTCCCCTCCAGGTATAATAGTTGGAACAGTTATTATGATTTTTTCATGGTTTATTTTTGCTGTATTGATTATTTTGTTAAGACGACATGATAAAGGCAAGAAATTATGAGATAGAATTATGTGATATAAGCATTGTTATTAATATGAAACGTAGAAATGGTAATGAGGAGGGTGCATATGATAGTAAATTTTAACGAGCCAACGTTTGTCGGAAAAGAGCTTGATTATATACACAAGGCTGTTACTATTAATCATAAGATGTGTGGTGATGGTGAATATACAAAATTATGTAATGCATGGCTAGAAGAAAAAACTCAGGTTTGTAAGGTTATGCTTACAACGTCATGTACGCATGCTTTAGAGATGGCAGCAATTATGTGTGATATTCAACCTGGTGACGAGGTCATTATGCCATCTTATACATTTTGCTCTACAGCTGATGCATTTGTACTTCGAGGAGCAAAAATTGTGTTTGTTGATATTAGACCTGATACAATGAACATAAACGAAAAATTGATTGAAAATGCGATTACGGATAAAACAAAAGTTATTGTGCCTGTTCATTATGCCGGAGTAGGTTGTGAAATGGATGTAATAATGGATATTGCTTCCAGATATAATCTGAAAGTTGTTGAAGATGCAGCTCAAGGGATTATGGCAACCTATAAGTATAAAGTCCTTGGAACATTTGGAAATTATGGTTGTCTTAGCTTCCATGAAACTAAAAACTTTAATATGGGTGAGGGGGGTGCAATAATTATTCGTGACGAGCAGGATATAGAACGAGCTGAGATAATCAGAGAAAAGGGTACTAATAGATCTAAGTTTTTTAGAGGACAGATAGATAAATATACTTGGGTAGATGCAGGTAGTTCATATCTACCAAGCGATATTAATGCTGCATATTTATGGGCTCAGCTTGAAGATGCGGATAGGATAAATGGAGAAAGGCTTGAGAAATGGAATACTTATTATGAGATTCTGGATAATATTGGTTTGTCCGACAGAATAGAACTTCCGTTTGTTCCTGATTATGTAGAGCATAATGCTCATATGTTTTATATAAAGGTTAAAGATCTGGAGGAAAGAACAAAAATATTAAAATTTCTTACAGAAAATGGAATATATGCAGTTTTTCATTATGTTCCACTTCATACTTCTATGGCTGGGAAAAAATATGGAAGATTTAGTGGAGATGATGTCTATACCACGAAAGAAAGCGATAGATTAATAAGACTACCGATGCATTATAATTTGACTAAAGAAAATATAGAGTTTATATGTGATAAGATAAAAGAGTTTTACTCAATGTATTAGTGATTGTAAATATTTGTTAAAAATTCTTGTAGAGTTGTAAAAGTATTTGTTGGGGAAAATACTATATATAAAACAAGGACTATTTTAGATGAATCAATTAGCAGAGTTTAAAGAAGAAAGAGATGTTTCTTGGCAGCTTTCGTTTGTTTTTGGAGCAATTATAGGTGCAATCTTTTTTGTTTTGATATATGGAGTAAAGATTTTAGATATAACTTATGATGATTGGCTTTATAGACATGAGTTTGACTTGACGCAACATTATCTTGGATGGAGATTATATAGGGAGAGCAGTTGGCATTTTCCATTAGGATTATGCGATACTAGTATGTATCCCAATCTCACATCGGTGATATATACAGATTCGATTCCATTATTTGCGTTGTTTTTTAAGATATTATCGCCAATTTTACCCAAACAGTTTCAGTATTTTGGTTTGTTCGGAATAATTTCTTTTATGTTGCAGGGGGGAGTATCAAAGATTATATTACGAAAACACATAGAAAAAGAATGGGTTAGAAATGTTGGGGTGATTTTTTTTGTTGGTTGTATAGCGTTTATACAAAGGATGTTTTGGGAGACGGCGTTATCTTCTCATTTTCTGATTCTTTTAGCAATTGCACTTTTTATATATAGAAAAGATATAAAAAGTAAGAAAAATAATATAATTCTATGGTGTTGTTTGGGGGCATTGACTGTATCTATTCATATATATCTATATGGCATGATTTCAGTAATGTTTGCGGGATTTGTTCTTTTGGAGTTTTTAGAGAATGTTAAAGATATTAAAAGAGCTCTTTTGACAGCTATATTCCAATTGATGTTATATCTTTTGATAACTGTAAGTATTTTTAGTTTGTTTGGAGGATTTTATGGAACAGTAAATCTGTATGATCCCGGAAGCGGAATTCTATATGCAAGTATTACAGCTTTGATGGAATCTAAAGGATATTCATTGTTCTTTCCAGATGGAACGTATTCTGATTTTCAGCTTGAGAGCCTATGTTATCTAGGGATTGCAATGGGGATACTAGTGATACTATCATTTATTGGTGTATCACAGAATACAAAGGATATAATCAGAAATCGAAGAAACGAAGTTATTGTTGGATTAGTTTTATTTTTTCTATTCTTTTTATTTTCGATTTCACCGGTATGGTTTTTAGGAGATAGATATTTATTCACTATTAACATATTTCCGAGTTTTATAGTTCATAATTCATGGGGGATATTTCGAGCTTGTGGTCGTTTTATGTGGCCAATAATGTATTTTTTGATGTATTTGGCTGTTACTCGTTCACAGTATATATTAAAACAATTATATCCCATAACTTTAGTGATATTAGCATGTTTACAGATGATTGAATTTAGTGGGAGCTATAAGAATATTCATGATTCATTTGTCTCATTTGAATATCTTACTTGTCCTGCAGATGCTTTTTATCAATATGATATATCTCAGTATAAACATATTCAATTGATGAAATGTTATACAAATTTAGATTATTACTCAGATCTTACTTGTTATTATGAAATGGTTGGCTATGCGAGATTAGCCACAGATAAAGGATTGACGTTGAGTAATTTTAATTTTGCGAGAAATTATTCTGATATAGTCCAGGCGCAAATTGATAGGAGTTATGATCAATTAAGAGCTGGACAACCCGACAAAGATACACTGTATGTATTCCCTAAAGATATGTATTTGAATGATAATTTGTCTGGAAAGTTTGATAATGTATATGAATTCGATTTAGGCTATGATATTGTTTTGGTTTCAAAACAATAATCATATGTTATTGAGGATGATAGAAAGCATATAGCAATTTGGCAAAAAGGGAGTGGAGTATGAAATCGAAAATAAAGAACAAATATATACTTATAAGCACGGCAACAACAGCTCTTTTTTTGCTGATATTTATGCTTGTAAAGGGATTGGAGCCTTTTGGTGATCAGACTCTTGTGATTTATGATTGCCAATCACAGATATATCCTCTTCTTTGTACATTACATGACAAACTTAGAAGTGGAGGCAGTCTTTTCTATAGTTGGGAAGCTGGTTTGGGAGACGGATTCCTGCCAACGTATTTTTATTATCTTTCGTCACCTATTAATTTATTAGTGGTATTTGTAGAGAAAAGCAATATAAGGTCATTTATCTATTTTACCATATTCTTTCGTATGACCTTATCAGCCACTGCTATGGCTGCCTATCTCTCGAATAGAAAGAGAGATGATGATAGAATTGGGATTTATATCATACCACTTGCATGTGCATATGCTCTTAGTGGCTTTATTTTTGGATTCTACCATGAAAGTATGTGGCTGGATTCTTATATGATATTTCCAATCATATTGCTTGGATATGACAGGATGATGAGAGAGAATAAACCTTGTGTTTATATACTTAGTCTTGTTTATTCGTCGCTTTGCAGTTTTTATATGACATTTATGATTGGATTTTTCCTTATAATATGGTTCCTTTTGGACAATTATGAATCATTCAAGGCTTTTCTTAAGAAAGGTTTTCTTTTCGGATTATCCTCAGCTCTTGCTATTGGAATGACAGCTCTTTCTATATTGGTTTCCTATATAGGTGTTATGAAGACACATGTGGAAGATGAGCCGGATATAGTGCATAAGTGGTTTGGAAATATATTTAATATCATCAGATATCAGTTTCCACTGTCTACACCAATAAATGTTTCGTATGACAATAACTGTGCAAATCTTTATTGTGGTCTTTTTGCAGTAATGTTAGTATTTGTATATTTGTTTACAAAGGATATAAAGATTAGTGCAAAAATAAAAAGAATACTGCTTATATTATTCCTTTTGGTTAGTATGAACGAGGCTATTCTCAACTTTATATGGCATGGTTTTCATTATCAACTATGTATTCCGAATCGTTTCGCATTTATACTGATATTTGTGATGCTTCTTACAGCTTATGAAGCGTTAGAAAATGCTGAAAATATAAAAACCGCAGCTATAGGATTAGTGATTGCAGAATTTTTTCCTATAGTATCATATTTCTTTAACGACTTTGATTCTCAATTTGGATCCAAGACAGTTTTAATAGTGTCAATCGGACTGGTTCTATTATATGGTTTGATGTATACCATACATGTAATGACTAAAAAAACAGCAATTATTATTTTATTCTCAGTATTTATGTTGGCTGAGATTATGGTAAATGCTGTGGCATCATTATCATATGACCTCTCTTATGCAGGAAGATATGATCAGGTATTGACAGATTCGGAAGGACTTATAGCTAAGATATACGAAGAGGATAATACTCCGTTTTATCGATCAAAGCTTCTTGGAACAAAACTTGCAAACACCGGGAATATTTTGGGAATAAACGGAGTTCAAGCATTTAACAGTATGATGAGTAGTAATATGCTTAGGTTTGCAACTTCGTACGGAATATTTAGAACAGATGTTGCTGTAGATGAGAACGGTGGTTATGAGCCAATGGATGATATACTTGGTGTTAGGTACCTGTATTCTGCGGCAGAGGTTTTTCCGTCTAAGGCTGGTTATGAGCTTGCAGAATCATCAACTACTGTAGATGCTTATAGAAATAATAATGCATTATCCTTGGGATATGCAGTTAATAAAGATATCAGAAATCTTAATGCAGATGATAATAATATAATAGATAATATTAATGAGTTGTCTTCGTCAATGACAGGCTGTGGAAATCTATTAGATGAAGTAATTCCTGAATATAAGGTGACCGGAGATGGATATGGAGTTGAATATGCTGATGTAAATTATTTTTACGTAAGACTTACTCCTACAAAAGCTGTTGATGAAGCATATGTTAGATTGTCATTTGATGCTCCTAAGGCAGGCCTATACAACATGTATATGAATTATTCCGATTATGGGATAGTAACTATATATGTGAATAATGATATAAGAAGATATGAATTTACCAGCTTTGGAGGGATATTAAATCTTGGAGCATTAGAAGAAAATGATAAGGTAGATGTATTTATTCAAAGTGAAAATACGATGGCTGATGGTTATTCTCTTGTGGAACAGCCGTATCTTGAATTAAGATTTGTTAGCATTAATGAACAGGAGTATAATACATTCATAAATACACTAAAGAGTAACGAGTTGAATATCAGCTCTATTTCGGGTGGACATATTGAAGCTGATGTTACTATTCCAGAAGGAAAGATGCTTTTTACATCGATTCCGTATGATGATAGCTGGCATGTTTATGAAGGTGGAAAAGAACTTCAAAAAGAAAAACTTGTTGGTACGTTTCTTGGGCTTGATCTTGGATCTGGAGAACACGAATTAGAGTTTAAGTATATCCCGGGAGGATTTTATCCCGGACTTATTGTCACTATAATATCTTGGATAGCATTTGCAGTATTAATGTATAGAATTAATAAAAAAGTAGTAGGGGAGAGCAAAGAAGATGAAGAAATTATCAATAGTAGTTCCGTCGTATAACGAGAGGGACAATGTTAAAGTGCTTGTAGAAAAAATTGATGAGGCTTTAAAGGGTATAAATCATGAGATATTTTTTGTAGATGATTCTACAGATGATACTCCTCAGGTGATTGAAGAAATTATGAAGACAAAACCTCATGTAAAGATGAAACATCGAGATGATGAGAAAGGGCTTGCAACTGCAGTTCTTCTTGGATTTAAACTTGCTACAGGGGATTATCTGGCATGTATGGATGCGGATCTTCAGCATCCGCCGGAAGTTCTTCTTCCGATGTATGTAGCTATGGAAACAGGTGCAGATTGGTGTATACCATCTAGACTTATTCCGGGAGGAGATGATGGTGGTCTTAACTGGATCAGAAAGTTTATCTCGGGTACAGCAAGAGTTATAGGACAGATTATGCTTCCTTGTCTTCGTAAAATATCAGATCCAACAAGTGGACTTTTCATGATAAGAAAAGAAATTATAGCTGAAGCTGATATGAGACCGGTGGGATGGAAGATTATGGTCGAAGTTCTTGCTACAGCAAAGTATTCCAAGATTATAGAGATTCCATATGCATTTGCGCAGAGAGTGGCAGGGGAATCAAAGATAGATTCTAAGGCTACCATGCAGTATCTCGAACAGTGTTTCAGTCTTAGAAAACGAGCTGTGAAAAATGAACATGTTGTTGTTAAACGTTGGTCAAAGAAACGTATGAATGAATTGGTAGAGAAGTATAAGAGAAAAAGAAAAATATAATTATGATGAGTAAATTATTATCTTTTTGTGCCTAATCAGGTTGGTGCTGATAATATAAGATGATGAGGTTTAATAATGAAGATTATAACTGTAGTTATTCCTACGTATAATGAGGAATCAAATGTTTTAAATACATATGAAAGAGTGAAGTCTATATTTAATGAAAAACTAACTCAGTATGATTTTCAGATTCTTTATATTGATAATGCATCAAAGGATAATACCAGAAGTGTTATAAAAGAGCTATGTGTTTCAGATAATCGGGTTCAAGCAATATTTAATAATACTAATTTTGGTTTTTCCAGATCTACATTTTATGGGTTGTCGCAGGCAGAGGGGGATGCTGCGATTCTAATGTATGCAGATATGCAAGATCCTCCTGAGATTATTCCTGAGTTTATAAGTAAATGGGAAGAAGGATATAAGGTTGTAGTTGGAATAAAAAGTAAAAGTAAAGAAAACATCTGTATGTATGCTTTAAGAGACTTGTATTATAAAATATTAGATAGATTTTCCGAGATAGAGCATATTAAACAGTTTGATGGATTTGGACTATATGATGCTTCTTTCATTAAAGAATTAAGAAGAATAAAAGATAGTTTACCATATCTTAGAGGTATAGTTTCTGAACTGGGTCCTGAGAGAGGAGTAGTTGAATATACTCAAGATATAAGAAAAAATGGAAAGAGTAGTTTTAATTTATTAAAGTACTATGATGTTGCGATGCTTGGAATCACTTCGTCCTCAAAGGCTGTATTAAGATTAGCTGTTCTGGGTGGTCTGCTTATGAGTTTTATCTGTATAATCATTGCACTTTTAACTTTTATATTAAAAATAATGAATTGGAATTACTACGATGTTGGAACAGCTGCAATTATAACAGGTATTTTTTTTGTTGGAGGCATTCAATTATTATTTCTTGGAATAATAGGAGAATATATTGCCAATATTAATTCCCGAACTATGCATCATCCCATTGTTATAGAAAGCGAAAGAATTAATATGCATAGAAAGGTCTTAGAAGATGAATAACAGAAAAAATAGCTTATATATTATATTAAGCGTGTGTACAGTAGCAGTTTTCTTACTGGTATTTATGATAATCAAGGGGATTGAACCCTTTGGAAATAATACCTTTGTAAATGAGGATTGTATCTCTTATATATATCCCTATCTGGTGATATTATATGATAAATTAAAAAATGGAGAGAGTTTATTCTATTATTGGAATGGATCTTTGGGAGATTCGTATTTACCTAATTTTTTCTACCTTGTTTCTTCGCCTGTTAATTTGCTTGTTGTTTTTGTAAATAAATCAGATATTAGAAGCTTTATAAATCTATCATTAGCATTAAGGATTGTTATATCTGCAGGTGCATTTAGTTTTTATCTTGTTAATGAGAATAAAGATAAAAATAGAATATTTGTAGTGCCATTAGCATGTGCATACGCATTAAGTGGATTTGTTCTTGGATATTATCATGAAAGCATGTGGCTGGACTCATATATGATATTTCCAATCATAATGTATGGTTATAATAAAATGATTCGAGATAATAATCCATTAGTATATATTTTGAGTCTGGCTTATTCCGCTTACTGTAGTATTTTCATGACTTTCATTATTGGTATTTTTTTGGTTCTGTGGTACGTGATAGATAGTCACGAATCATTTAAGAGATTTATTAAAGATGGAATAAGATTTATATTTTTTTCGTTATTGTCAGCTGGTCTTACTGCATTTCCTATAGTGATTACAGGCGTAGCTATAGCAGATTCTCGTATTGGAAAGGCTGAAACATTGCATCATGAGTGGTTTTCCAATATCTTTTATATACTTAGAAATCAATTCTTTCTATCAGTTCCGATTAAAACAGCATATAAAAACTGTGCAAATGTATATTGTGGTACATTTGTTGTTGTCATGTTCTTTATGTATCTTTTTTCATCTCAGATAAAATTAAGTCAAAGAATAAAAAGGATATCGATACTTATTTTCTTGTTGGTTTCAATGAATGAATCTGTACTTAATTATATATGGCATGGATTTCATTTACAAAATGGGGTCCCAAACAGATTTTCATTTTTATATATTTTCGTATTGCTACTCATGGCAAAGGATGTGCTTGATAATGAATTAGATGTGAAGAAAAGTCTGATTGGAATGCTTTTATCAGAGGCATTTGTTTTTGTATCATTTTTCTATGTGGATTTTGATTGCTTTATTATGAGTAAAATAGCATTTATTGTTTCACTTATAATAGTATTCTTTTATTCAGCTTTTGTTTTAGCTATTAATTATTCTAAGAAAATAATCCTATATGTAATACTTGCATATGCTATGCTTTTTGAAATTCTGAGTCACTCTTTTTGTGCTCTCAATTCTGATAAAAGTGTAGGGGATTTTTATGATGAAGTCTATTCAAGTATAGAACATTTAAGAGGGGATATTCTTAAAGACAGTAAAAATGATTTGAACAGAACTAGGGTTATGGGAATGGCTTCAAAAAATAATGAGTTAGTTATGGGTTTTAATGGGATAGGAGCATTCAATGTATTTCAAAATAAGCAAGTTGTTGACTTTTTGAATAAATGCGGATATTTTACAACAATTGTATCTATTGATGATCGTGGTGGATATTTACCATTAGACGATATGCTTGGACTAAAAAGAATAGTAACACTGAATGATGATTTTAATAGATATTTAGGATATAAAAATATTTATAATGATGAAAATATTCATATATTCGAAAATCAAAATGCGATTTCGCTGGGATATGGAATTAATAATTCGGAAAGTATCAATCTTACAGATGATGATAAATTTGAAAATATTAATACCTTATCTGCTAATATGACTGGAATAAAAGACGTTATGGAGAAGGTATACCCAAAGTATAATATTGAATCTGAGGGATATGAATTATCTGTGGCTGATAGTGATAAGATGATTCTGTATTGTCATCCATCAGGAAGTAATGTGAATCCATATATAAAACTTTCATTTGTTACAGAAAATCCAGGTATATATAATATGAATATTGCATATACAAATATATCTAAAATTTCTGTAGCTGTGAATGATGAAGTGAGACGCAAGGAGTGGAGTGTTCAGTCTAGTGGGATTTTATCCCTAGGGATGCTGAAGGCTGAAGATAGAGTTGATGTATATATAGAAAATACTAGTGCTTCTGACTATAATATGGATCCGAAAGTATTTTATAATCTTGAGGTTGATATGGCAATTCTTAATCAGGAGAATTACAATCAATTAATTGAATATCTAAAAGATAATCAGATGACTGTCGATATCAGAAAATCAGATGAAATCTATGGGAATATATCTTTAAAGAAAAATCAGATGTTATTCACATCTATTCCTTATGATAAAGGATGGCATATATATGAGGGTGAAAAAGAATTGGAAAAGGTGAAATATGCGGATTCATTTATTGGTTTAAATCTTTCAGAAGGTAATCATGAATTAATCTTTAAATATGTTCCAAGTGGTTTTTACATGGGGCTAATTATTAATGCCATTTCATTGATTATATTTATAGGAATTATTGTTATGAAAATAATTAATAAGAGCCCCAATAATGAGAAGTTAGAAGGCTATAACGGTTTTATATATGAAGAAGATAAAGGTGGGGAATAATGAAAAGAGCAATAGTAACAGGTTCAACGGGATTTATAGGAAGCTGGCTTACATTGGAACTTTTGAATAATGACTATGAAGTTACGGCTATAGTACGTAATCCTGATAAGTTGATACCGGAATTAAAGAATAATGAGAAATTTATAATTATAAATAAAGATTTGGAAGAACTTTCTTCATTTGATATTCCTAGTAAAGAATATGATGTTTTCTTTAATTTATGTTGGGGAGGGGTTTCTACAGAATTTAAAAATGATATTATGTTACAGATTTCAAATATCCCAATGTGTTTGAATGTTTTAAAAGTATGTAATGATATAGGGTGCAAATTATTTGTCTCAACCGGAACAGTAGCCGAATACGCTTTAACGACGAATGTGATGGATCTGAAA
Organism: Eubacterium sp.; assembly: GCA_017539165.1. Classification (GTDB taxonomy): domain Bacteria; phylum Bacillota; class Clostridia; order Lachnospirales; family Lachnospiraceae; genus Eubacterium_Q. The sequence goes on along the minus strand of JAFYHN010000079.1, from coordinate 78,229 downwards.
GCAAAACAGAGTCCCAATGATATGTATGGATGTGCGAAAGTATCAGTTCATTATTTTTTGGATGTATATGCAAAACAGTTGAACCAACCTTTTATTTGGGCGGTTATTCCAAGTACGTTTGGTGAAAGAAGAACAGATAATAATATTATAACTTATACAATTAAAAGTCTTATAGAGAAAAAGAAACCTCAATATGGTAGTCTTGAACAAATGTGGGATTTTTTATATGTTTCAGATGTTGTGAGAGCTCTTAGATTAATAGGTGAGCGAGGTGTAAGTGAAAATGTATATGGAATAGGATCGGGACAATTTAGACCATTGAAAGAATATATAATGCAGATAAGAGATATCATTGATCCTTCATTAGAACTTGGAATAGGAGAAGTACCATCATTAACTAACAAATCGTTTAGTTCGTGTGTTAATATATATGAATTGGTCAGAGACACAGGATTTCAATCAAAAGTAAGTTTTGAGGAAGGAATCAGAAGAACTGTAGATTATTGGAAGAAGCATTTATGATTCATAATTATATCTTTAAAGAGATGACCAATAGTAATATAAGATAAAAAGGTGATATAGATCAATGGTTTTTTCTTCAAAAATCTTTTTATTCTTATTCTTGCCGGTAGTTTTTGTTATGTATTACGGTGGAATAAGAAAAATCAGAATACATAGTATTAAATATCAAAATCTTCTGCTATTTATCGCCAGTTTATTGTTTTATGCATATGGAGAGTTAAAATATGTCTTCTTGCTAATGCTGGTTATTCTATTTAACTGGTTAATGGCTCTTAAGATGACAAAAACTATTTTCATTTTCACTATTTTAAGTGATGTGTTTATTCTTGTATATTTCAAATATTTTAATTTGATAACCCAAACCTTTTATGAGATAAATGTGTTACAGAAAACGAATGTCACTAATATAGTTCTGCCAATTGGTATATCCTTTTATATGTTTCAGGTTCTTTCATATGTGATAGATGTTTACATGGGTAAGGCCGAACCATGCCGAAATATAATCGATGTTGGTTTATATGTTGCATTGTTTCCTCAACTTATTGCCGGACCAATTGTAAGATATAATGATATATCAGAACAGATTAAGTATAGAGATTATGATTATAATAGAATAGCAAACGGGTTTTACAGATTTTCATATGGTTTGGCAAAAAAAGTATTAATAGCTGATTATCTCGATTTTGCTGCGGTATCAATTCTTGGGAATGCCGGAAATAAGGATCTCTCAATCCTGTTATGTTGGTTTGGCGCTTTATGTTATACGCTACAGATATATTTTGACTTTTCAGGATACTCTGATATGGCTATTGGACTTTCTGCTATGTTTGGTTTTAAATTGAATGAGAATTTTAATTATCCTTATATATCAGGAACTATTACAGAGTTTTGGAGAAGATGGCATATGTCATTAAGTGGATGGTTGAAAGATTATATATATATTCCATTAGGCGGTAATAGATGTTCAAAAGTTCGGAATATATTGAATCTGTTTATTGTCTGGTGTGTAACCGGGATATGGCATGGCGCAAACTGGACATTTCTATTATGGGGAATATGGTATTTTATTTTTATCATTTTAGAAAGATATATTTTTAAAAACGCGAACTTAAATAAGTCAAAAAGATCTACGATAGGGGCGTTGCTGTATAGAGTGATTACCATATTGGTTATAGTGATTGGCTGGGTGATCTTTTATGAAAATGATATGGATGGCATATATCGAATAGTTGGAGGAATGTTTGGATTTACTGGGATTCCATTTATAAATAACAACTTTTTTGAAATACTAAAGTTTTATTATATTCTGTTTCCGGTTGCTATTATATTCAGTTTTCCTGTATATGGTAAAATGTTATCGTTTTTAAAAAAGGATAATAAAGATTCTGTTAATTCTTTGATTGCTATTCTTGTATTTATATTATCATTATTAGTTGTATATTCACATACAAATAGTCCGTTTATTTATTTTCAATTCTAAGTAGGTGAAATATGTCAAATAAAAAGTTTGTTTTGATAATGTATATGTTATTTATTGCCTTTTTGCTAGGTTTAGCTCGTACATTAATCTTTAATGTGTCTGTTTATGGGATTAATAAAGAACCCCCGGCTTATGAGATATTGTTTTGGGGAGATGAAAGATTGATTAGAGCTATTGATGAAAGATTTAGAAATGAGTCTGTAAATGTGAATTTGAATATAAGTGAAAATGAAAATAGAAGTGTACAGTGGGACTATTTTTTTCAACAAGGATGTTTTTTAAATTCATTTATATCCGGTGTAGCAGGGTATAATGAATCCAGATTAAATCTTCCTAGAGTATCGTCCAGTGGAACCAAATCAGATAATAACAACGAGGCTAGTAATGTTTATGATATGGGGGACGGATACCTAGTCAACATTATTGAAGAGAGAGATAACACAGAACTTGTTCATAGAATATCGGATTTTAATATATCTCTTAAGAGTAGAGGGATAGAATACATATTCTTTCTTGCTCCAGGCAAGATAAGCCGTAATGATGAAAATGAACTTCCATTTTTCTTAAATAATCACTCAAATAAAAATGCAGATAATTTATTGGAGTTGTTAGAAGAAAATGGTGTTTACACATATGATTTAAGAGATGAATTTGAAAAAGAAGAAAACTATAAAAACTTCTTTTATAAAAATGATCATCATTGGAATAATAAAGCTGCTTTATTGGCTTCAAGTATTTCAGCCAGAGAAATATGTAGGATAGCCGATCTGGATTATGACGCTTCGTTATATGATATAAACAACTATAATTATTATGAATATAAAGACAGATTTTATGGCTCGCTGATAGTAGATTCATCTGTATGGACAGAAAAAGATCAAAAAAGTGATTATGTATTATATCTACCTAAGTTCAAAACTAATATATCCAGTTCCAGTGTATGGGATGATTATACAGATAGTGAATCCTTAGAAGAGGCATTCTGCAATTGGAATCAAATTAATGATCTTGGGAAAGATGATGAGACAATATATAAATCCTTTGCAATTGGAGAAACCGGTGCAATAAGAAATAATCTTTCAAATAATAACTATAAAGTATTGGTATTAGCAGATTCGTATGCGTATTCATATGTGCCGTATCTTTGTTTACAATTTGATCAAATCAGAAGAATCAACTTAAGATCTTATCAAGGGAGCATATATGATTATATAGATAGAGAAAAACCGGATATGGTAATTCAGATAAATGATCAGGACAATAATCGTTATGATACATATAATCCTGAAGCATTGTGGGAATTTGAATAAAATCTGGTAGTGTTGAATACACCCTTGTTGAGCAATACACGTAAGTATGGTTGCTCGACAAGGGTGAATTTTTTATGGAAATGATGCGAAATATGTCAAAAGTGCACAAAAAATATTTAACACAACTCTATTTTTGTGATAAAATGACGATAAGTGTTAACGTGGGTTAATATGTGTCGGAATGGTTTATAGGGGGGATTCTGATAAAGAAAAACGGAGAGGTTTATTATGCGGAAAGGAGAGAGTATGCAAAAAGTCTATTTAAAATCATCACAAAGATTTATTGCAGTTGCACTGGCTCTTTTGATGTCATTTTCAGGCATCGGATGGAATACTATAAAGTCGGTGCATGCAGAAGGCACAGAGCCTAAAAAAACCATATCATTAGCAGGTAACGAAATAGATGAGGCTGTGGAAGTAGATGTAAGGGATGAACAAGGAAAATTGATAGATCAGTACATAAAATATAATTACACCAGTGCTACATATGATAAGAACACAATAAATAGAGTGGAATTAGGAAATGCTTCCGGTCAGCAGAGTGATGTTCTTTATATGGATTTTGGCTCGGCAGTCGAGTTTGAATATAATTCTGAGGTTTCTTTTGAAACTTATTTTTCTACATCCGATGGTCAGTATAAAAGTGGTTACACATCGATATATCAAATAAATCCTGAAGGCAATGCAGGTAAAGTATTGATACTTGGAAGTGGAACGGGTGGATCGACACTAAATAAAAAGAAAAAAGATTATGGGCTTAATACTTGTATGGAAAATGATGAGTATATAGGCGATTCGAATATTTATTATGTTATCACTCCTAAGGAAAATAATCCTAAAAGTGGAACTATAAAGATTTTTGCAAGATATGGTTATAGTTCGACAGATAAGTATAATTCTTATATCCATTTTTATGGTGCAGAAGGACAGTTAGATTATACTCTCACCATTACGGTTATGTCTCAGACTAATTCTTATATATTGGAAGAAAGTACGCTTGATGTTCGCCAGGGACGAAATGCAACAATAGATGCAGTAGGAGGCGGAACTGATGGATATAATTGGTTTATTCTTAAAGGAAGTAATTATAGTACTGGTATATTAAAAACTGCTGGAAGAAATCTTATTAGTGATAGTGCCAAGGTTTTGACAGATGAAGAACAGGAAGCTGCGAATGGAACAGTTTCACCAAGGGTGTCAGGTGGAGTTACTAAAGCTGATTCATCAAGAGGCATATTTAATGCATATAGTGATAGGGGTATTGGAGATATATATGTATTAACTGAAACTAATAGTGGTATTGATGCAACTGACGAAAAAAACAAATGTGTTGCTTTACTAGGTAGAAAGCTTCAATGTATTACTCGACTTGGTATATCAGAGTGGCGTAAAGCAATAAAGATAGGATTTTTAAAAGATGGCAGTGAACTCTCACAAGATGGAGAGGTTGAATATAATTTTCTTATCAATACAACAGTAAGACTAGATAACCTTGTTATCGGTCATACTGGAAAGTTTGATGGACAAGGTAATGAAATTAAAACAAATGATTATTTCCATTTTAAGTTAGATGGAAAAACAGTTAATTACAAAAGCGAAAATGAGAAGATTGCTGAATATAAGTTTAATAAATCCGGCGAATATATTCTTCAGGTATCTACTGAAGATGAAAAGATTACTAAGAGCTGCAAGATTATTATCTCTCAGCCTACATCGAAGCTTATAACATATAAGAATGAGATATCAGACAACAATATAGTTGGTAATTCAGAAGCTACAGGGCAGAGTTCAACAAGTGCTACTGTTAGATATAATAATGAAATCAGCTTACTTGTAGAAGAGGATGCCGGGGCTAATGAGCCGCTTAATGTAAGAGTTAATAATGCGCTTACATCTGAATATTTATCTATAAGCGAACCGGAAAAGTTAGCCAATAATATTTTCAAATATACTTTTAAAGTTATAAAAGATGTTGACGAAGAAAAAGAGCTGAACATTAATATATCTACAGCAAGAGACAGAACTGATTCCGAGACTCCGGCAACAAATATTAATGTTGCATTTATGTTAAAAGTGTATCCATCATCTTCCGGAGAACTAAAGGCAGAGTATACTACAAATCTATCCGGATATAATTATAAGAATAAGGATACAGGAGTTGTTTCGGATACAGCATCTGTATTATTTGATAATGATAATATAGATTTATATGAAGGTGAAAAAGTAGATATCATTACAGAACCGGAGAACATTGGCAATGAAGCACCTGATCAGATAATCTATAACATAATGGAAAACTCTGCATTTATAGAGAAAACTGATTCATCTAAAGATCAGCGAGCTACAAGTATATCATGGGTAAAAGGTTCGGGAGAAGAAAGTTCACTTCTTAAAGCCAGCGCACTTAGTTCGCAGATATTTAAGAAGAATTCTGAAGGAGACATTGAATTAGATGAGAACGGAAACCCTATACCTGAATATATAGATTCAGAACATGAAGGACAAAAGGAATATTTGTCATATAGTAAAAATATCAATATTCCAATAAACACAAAAATAAAAACATCTAAGGTTACATTGGCTTTAGGACAGAACCCAAGTACTAATCCAACCGTAAATGTAAATGGCGACTATGATCTGATAGCTACAGTAGCACCTGAAAATACTGATGAAACACTGTATTGGAAGTCTGTTGATAGCAGTAAGATTGTATTCGTAAAAGATGATGGAAGTGAAGTATCAGAAATATATGATGGTGGAAATACTGTAAAAATCAGAACAAAGAGTAGAACAGACGATGATCCAAATACAGTAAATGGATCTATTATTCAGGCGTATACTATGCATAAGCATGGTAACAGAGTTCATATATCATCAAAGCTGAGTGCTGCTATATCTATTAGAGTTAAGGAAGCCGGAGCTGTTCGTATAGAACCGGATGATTGGACATCAGTTTATAAGAGCGGTACTCAATATCAGAAGAAGAATCTGACGGTAAAAGTTTATGATAACGCTGATGGAGATGGTACGCCTCAGACTAACCCTACAGTGGATTGGAGAGTAAAAGAGGGCGATGAAAGAGTATTAAATATTGATAAGAATCAGGGGTCATCAGTTACTGCCACTACTGAAAGAGTAGGTACGGCGCAGATTATAGCTAAAAGTGGTACAACTGAAGGATATTCTACAGCAACCATAACAGCTCCATTTACAGACGGTAATATTACGTTATCAGGCGTTAATACTAATGTAGATAATACGCCTTCAGAAGGAGCATACATTTATCTGCCTAATGGTATAGCACAGCCTGATATAAAACCTGTGCTGACAGCAGGTGGAGATATGGATTCAAGAGCTGATGCTGACGGAAACTATGTTCTTAAAGAAGTATTGGATGAAGGTGGAGACTATATAATTACAGATTCCTTTAAAGAAGGAGATGGAATAGGTAGATATAGTCTTACATTTACACAGGGAACTACCGGCCTATATACAGGCACAAGAACAGAAAATTATAGAATATATCCTAAAACAATTGGTTCCGGATACAAGACAGATGCGGAAATTAAAATAGTACAGGTTGGAGAGCTTATATATAATGCAACCAGTCAGAAACCAGAACTTATCATTACCTATCAAGTAGGAGAAGAAAAACAGATACTTGTTAAGGGCACAGATTATACGATGAGTACTGAGGCAGCAATAAATGCCGGAGAACATGAAGTTACAATTACAGGAAAAGGTAACTTTACCGGATCAGTACAATTTAAATATGAAATAAAACCGTTTGATCTTGAAGAGTATTTTGAAAAAGGTCAGGTCGCATTTTATAATCAGCAAACTAAAGAATATGTTACAGAAGGTGGAATAGCAGATCAGACTTATACTACAAAGGCAATAACACCAATACCATCTGTATGTGTTAAGTACGATGGCTTTGATAAGTTTAGTCAGCCGATTAATTCTGCAACAAATACAACTTATATTGATTTAGCATACGAAAACAATGTTAATGCAGGTATTGCGACAATTACTATAACCGGTAAGGAGAATTATACCGGCGAAATCAGTACTACATTTAATATTTTACCTAAAAATATATCAGTGGCTGACAATATGTTTAAGGTTGGAGCGGTAGCTGAACAGGAGTATACAGGTTTTGAAATCACTCCGGAGATAACAGCTACTTACAATGGCGAAGTGCTTATTCCTGGACTTGATTATACATTAAGCTATCAGAATAATATTGATAGCTATGTAAAGACAGGAAATCAATATGCTGTTATTACAATAAAAGGTAGAAAAGATGATGAACATCCCGGAAATTATATTGGGGAAAGAGAAGTAAAGTTCAAGATCAATCAGGTTAATCTCTCTGATAGTACTAAAGTTGTAATTGATCCTATAGAAGATCAATACGATTGTGGAACATTCCTAAGACCTGAAATATCCGTTCATTGTGGAGACTACAAACTGGTAGAAGGTGTAGATTATACGACTTTCTATGGAAAAGATAATGGAACGGACCTGGAATACAACTATTCGGTCGGAGCAGGAAAAGGAGTAGTTGCAATACTTCCTGTTGATAAAGGAAACTTTAGGGCATCTGCACAAACTGATATCAGCAGAAAGTATGGTCAGGAGATATTCTTTAATATTGTTGATAAAAATATTAATAATCCTGCTGATTCTATCACAATAAAGAGAATAGTACCTGAGGGAGAAAGTACAGACCTTCTCAAGGAAGATACTATATTTGTTAATGCAATGGGAGGAGTAGGTGTTAATACTATTGTTAAATTTGATATAGAAGCTATTTGTTCAGATGGTGACTGTGACGATCCTATTTATGCTTTTATACCGGATGCGTATAAAGGGCTGTTTACATGTAATGTTGAAACCCTCGATATCTCAAAAGGAAATAAGGCGATACTTACCATTACGGGAGGAAATAAAGCTGCTAATGGTGAGATAACGATCAAGACTAAGGGTGGAACTGAAAGGATAATCACAGTGGTGGTTAATGATCCTGCCACTAAAGTCCAGTTATCATATGATAAGAATAAAACTGATATGAAGAATCATGTTAAATCGGATATTGCCAATGGGGTAACAGAAGTTCGTGAGAGACATAAGTATCAGTTGATTGCAAATCTTAGTAGAGGTACTAAAGATACTGTAACTTGGAAATCTAAGGATGAAAGTGTAGCTACGGTAGACGAATTTGGATGTGTAACTGCACTTAAAAAAGGAAGCACTATAATTACAGCTACAACAAATCCTTCTGAACTTTATGATGGTGGAGTTCAGGGGTATGTTACCATGAACGTATCAGAAAATGTTATGGCAGAATCTATTTCCATAGAGCCGGTTGTAGATAAGATAAGAGTTGGTAAACAAGCTCAACTTGTTGGTACTGCAGTCGGAAAAGATGGAAGAAATGTAACTGAGAATCTGGTATGGCATTCTGATAATGAAAATATAGTAGAAATAGTGGAAGGCAAGGAAACGTCGGTAGCAGTAATAAAGGCAATAGATCCAGGAAAAACCACTATACACTATGGTAGTGAATTTGAAGATGGTAAGGAAGCTTCATTTGAAATCGTTGCATATGAACCTCAGACTTCTATTTCAATAAAAACGGCTAAAAATGCTACGGCAGCAGATGTTGGAATAATAAATGGAGTAGTTGATAAATCTAATACAGTATATGGAGTTGTAGTAGATGAAGAACTCCAGTCACTAAAGGATGCAAAAGTAGAGTGGACTATTGGTAATCCAAATGTATTGGAGGTTGTTTCTAAGGATACAAATAATTGCCAGGTTGAGCTAAAATTCAAGCAAGTTGGTAATACTACGATTAAAGTTACGAGTGCGGATCTTGAAGAAACATATAATGTTACAGTTACAGCGCCAATTAATGGTAGTAGGAAAGTTGATGCTAGTACAACGGTTCCATATGTAAATGTTTCGGGAATTGAAGATCGTACCTATCTACCGAATGGAATGATTCCTGAATTTAAAGAAGAGGCAATAAGTTCAGTAGATTCAAGAGGAGATAATTATAAGTTAATAAATGGCAATGATTATATTTCATCAAACAGTTATCCGGAAGGTGGAAAGGTAGGAACTTACAAGTATACCCTTTCGCAAGTATCAGGAGGATTCTATACAGGATCCCAAGAAATATCATATAAGATACTTCAGAAATCCTTGGGAGATGGTATAAATCATGATGGTGAGATAGATGTTGATGTTACTGATGTAGTATATAACGGAAAACCACAGATACCGGAGCTCTCGATTATCTATAAGAATGGTGATAATGAGCAAAAACTTGTTCAGGGACAAGACTATACTGTTTCACAGGGATATACCGATGCGGGTGAGGATTATGTACTAACTATAACAGCTGCAAATAATAGTAACTTTAAAGGCTCATTTAAGGTTAACTACAGTATTTTACCATTTGATCTTAAAGCGAATCTTGAAAAGTCAGTAAGATTTGTTAAAGGTAATGATTTGGTTGAATCTGGTTCTATTCAGGATCAAATATATACTGGTTCTGCCATTACACCAAATAAAGATGTCTTAATAAGAGCTTCATTTGATGAAGGAAAATCATGGACAGGTAATCTTGTCTATGACGCAGATAACAATAAAGACGTTAATTATTCATATACCAACAATATTAATGCAGGTACAGCTACAGTTACTATTACAGGTACCAAGAATTACACGGGTACAATAAGTACAACATTTGAAATTGTGCCTAAGGATATAACAAGTGGAGTTACATTTGCTAATGTGGCTAATCAGGAATATACAAGTAAAGAAGTTACTCCTGATATATCTAGTAAGTATAATTCGATGACTTTGGTAAAAGATATAGATTATACACTAGATTATGATAATAATGTTGATAGCTACAACGTGACAAAGAAGGACTCTGTTATAAAGGTATCCGGTAAAGGTAATTATACGGGATATAAGGAGGTTAAATTCAAAATTGATCAAGTTGATATCTCTGACAAGACCAAGGTTATCATAGATGAGATACCGGATCAGTATGAATGCGGTACATTCCTCAGACCAGATGTAACAGCACGCTATGGAGATTATGTACTGGTAGAAGGAAAAGATTATACAACGTTCTATGGTAAGGATAATGGTATTAAAGATTTATCTACTAATATCAATTTTGGAACTGAATCGGGAGTAGTTGCAATTCTTCCGGTGACAACAGGAAACTTTAAAGCTACAAAATCAACTACTGTTTCGAACAAGAGTGGACAGGAAGTATTCTTTAATATAATTGATAAGGATGTTCAACATCCGGCTGACGACATAGTTATCAAACGTAAGCTGGAAGGCGGAAATGCAGATCTTATAGATGGAGCAATATATGTAAATGCATCCGGAGGAGTTAGCAAGAATACAACTGTGGCGTTTGATATTGAAGCAATATGCGACGACGGTGATTGTGATGATCCTGTGTTTATTGACGTTCCAAGTGAAGCAGAAGGTAAGTTTACATGTAGTGTAAGAACGCTAGATAATAACAATGTCAATAAAGCTGTATTAGAGATTACCGGTGGAACTAAACAGGCACAGAGTTATATTACATTAATGACTAAGAAGGGCATGTCAAAGGATATTACGGTAATAGTAAATGATCCGGCGACTAAAGTAGATATTGCATATGCAACAAATAACCCTCAATATGTCGATAAACCGATATCAAATAACACTACTACAGTTTTTGAGAATCATGATTATCAGCTTATTGCTAAGCTAAGCAGAGGAACGACTGATAGTGTTACATGGTCATCTTCTGATGAAAGTGTAGCTATAGTTGATGATGACGGTCGTGTAACTACACTTAAACCTGGAAGTATAAGAATCACGGCTACAACAAAAGGTTCTGAATTATACGAAGGTGGAGTAAAGGGTGTATTAACATTTAATATTAAGAAAAATGTTATGGCTCATTCGGTAACTATTGATTCAACAGAGTTAACTCTTGAAAAAGGTAAAACTAAAATGCTTACCGGTACAGCAACACCTCAGACAGGTACTACTGTTACTGAAAAACTTGAATGGACTACATCAGATGAGAAGATAGTAAAGATTATTCAAGGTCAGGATACAAATAAAGCAACCATTGAAGCTGTTTCTCCTGGAACTGCCAAAGTTTATTATGGAAGCAAGGATCAGGAAAATGGAGTCAGAGGATATTGTGAGGTTACAGTATTTGTACCGGTTACATCGCTTACATTGGATACAAACAGTACAAGAATTGAAGCCGGAGATACAGTTGATCTTACTGCAACATTAAATGAGTATGCTACGGATAAGTTTATATGGGAAACAAGTGATTCTGAAATAGCCAGCATTGAAGTATCTAATACAGATGAAGTAGCTAATTCTCAGAAAGTTACAATTCGTGGTATAACTCCTAAAAAATCGGCAACTATAACCGTTAAAGCAGCGTCGAATAATAAAGCAGTGGCAACATGCAAAGTCGACGTGATTGATAAAAAAGCAGATAATGTAACTATTGACAAAACGTCAATTACAGTTAATGCGGGTGAAACATTTAAACTAAAAGGCTCAGCTTCGAGCACAAGCGGTGATGTTACGGAGTCTCTTATTTGGGGATTCCCAAGTAATAAGATTGATTGTATCGAAGGAGAATTTACAACTGAACCTACATTTAGAGCTAAACAGACATCCGGAACTGCAACTATAACATATGGAAGTAATGATCAAAATGGTAAGATAGCAAGATGCGAAGTGACTATCTTAGGAAGCAGTATTTCTCTGGATACTTCTAAAGTAACTATTGCACCGGATGGAACTGCAAAACTTACAGCATCATATCCGACCGGTTCTGAAGGTGGATTCAAATGGACATCTTCTGATGAAGACGTTGTAAAGATAAACGGTGCTTCCGGAGCGGTAAGTAATTCTCAGACAGTTGAGATAGTAGGATGTGGTCCCGGAAAGACAGCGCAGATTACTGTTGCGTCAGTCGATGATGCAAAAATAAAAGCAGTCTGTGAAGTGACTGTTAGTCATGTTATGGCAGATATAGTAACAATTGATACAACTTCGCTTAAGCTTAAAGTGGGAGATGTTTCAGGTGATTTAGTTGGAAGTGCTGTTTCAAATACCGGAGCACTTATTACAGAGCCTCTTGGATGGAGCACAAGTAATAGTGCAGTAGTATCGATAGTTGGAGATGTTTCGTTGAATACTATTAAAGTTAAGGCGGTATCAGCAGGAACAGCAACGATTACATACGGCAGTAAGATGTCCGGTGGAAAAGTGGCAACATGTACTGTAGTTGTTAATGATTCTAACGGAGGTTCAGGTGGTAATGGTGGAAACCAGGGAGGTAACAACGGTGGAAACCAAGGTGGCAATTCCGGAAACACAGATGCAAATACACTTACACCTGGAAAGACAACTTCAGTAGATGGAGTTACTTATGTAGTAAACGCTGATAATACTGTTACTTACGCCGGTAATCCTAAGGCTAAAGGAACTGTTAAGATTCCAGAAACTGTAAAGATTGGAAATAAGACAGTTAATGTAACATCTGTAAAGGCTAATGCATTTAAAAACAACAAGACTATAACGGCCGTTGTTATAGGAAAGAATGTTAAGACTATAGAAAAGAATGCATTTATGGGTTGTACAAAGCTTAAGAAGGTTACTATAGGAGCAAATGTAACCACCATAGGAAATAATGCATTTAAGGGATGTACTTCACTTACAAAAATAGCAATTCCGGCAAAGGTTACAAGCATAGGTAACAATGCATTCGCCGGCTGCTCTAAGCTAATAACTGTTACAATCAAGGCTACAAAGCTTAAGAAGATAGGAAAGGGAGCATTTAAGACAATAAATAAGTTGGCAAAGATTAAATGTCCAAAAGCAAAGCTTAAAGCGTATACAAAGATGCTGAATAAATCCGGAGTTCCTAAAAAGGCCAAAATAACAAAATAAGTGACCGTTAATCTCTAAAATAGTTATTTTCAAATAATTCAAAGAATGCTAAAATACCAGTACACAGGTTACTGTTCCATTGTAGCTATGTGTACTGGTTTTTACACAAACTATTTTTCATTATTGGAAGGAGAGAGTATGAAAAAGAAGAAGTTGTTTAAAGTGACTTTTCTTTCTACGTTAGCTGTTTCGATGATCTTCTCATATGGATATGCGGAAACTCCGCTGTTTAAACCAAGTTCATATGTTGGTCAGGTTGAAGCTGCCGGAGTGAGAAGTTTATTCAAGAGTGAAAAGCTGTACAAGGTAATGCAAATACTTGTAAATGCTAAGATGGCTGGGGTTGATGTATATTCACAGTCGGGTATTAATCCTGATACAACTGACATTACTACATGGTCAAGAGCTTCAGAGTTTATGCAGGATGAACTGGATGAAGATTCTATTACTTTATATACCGGCAGGGTGGATCTGAAACCGTATAATCTTGGTAACGGCGATCTAGCAGGATTAAAACTGGCTAGTTTGGTTACAGAGATTGATCTTCCAACAAGCATTACAGAACTTCAGGATGGGGTTTTTGAAAATATGACCGATCTGAAAGTTGTAAAAATGCCGGCCGGAGTTACTAAGATTGGCGTAAATGCATTTAAAAGATGCTTAGCTTTAAATAAAATCAGTGTTTATGGAAATTCAGAAACTGCTGGAGTACTTGATCTGGCGAAAGTCACATCTTTAGGCAATTCTGCTTTTCTTGGGTGTAATCAGTTTACCGGGTTAAAGCTGAGTAATAATATTAATATGTTAGATTCAAATGCATTTGCAAACTGTTCAAAGCTTTCTGGAGCAGTTAGTATTCCCGGTACAGTTACTAAGCTGGGAACGGGTGTTTTTACCGGATGTAGCTCTCTTGATAAGATTACATTTGCAGCGAATATAACGGAAATCCCTAATGCATTTTTAAGTGAGATTAATAATGCTAATGGACTTACAGTTGAGATTCCTTCAGGATCTAAAATTAGCAGAATAGGAAACTCAGCTTTCAGAAGTACAACGATAAAGAGCATCAATATTGAAAATGCTGCAGGATATCTGACTACTATAGACAGATCAGCTTTTGATGATGCTATAATTATGAGTGAGCTTAAGTTGGGTTCATTAAACAAGCTTACTACGATAGGTATATCTGGATTCTTTAATTCTTCGTTTGCGGTGACAGATATTACTTTACCTGCATCACTTACAGATCTTGGATCTGCAGCTTTTGCAGGATCGGATATAACAAGTATTAATATTCCTGATGGAATAACGACTCTTAATAGTGGTGTTTTTTGTTGTACACCATTCCTTAACAAAGTAACAATTAAAAATACATCTAATCTTAAGGTCATAGGAGATTACGCATTTACATTTGACGGCAATCTGAAAAGTACCAAGGACTTTTTACAGAATACTACAAAGCTTACAACAATCGGTAATTATGCTTTTGCTTATTGTGTAAAACTTAAAATTGAGAATAGTACTCTTAAAGTTTCGTTGGATTCAAATAATCGTATTGAAGGTCTGGAAACAGTTTATTTACCTAATAGTGTTACAAGTATTGGCGATTATTGTTTCTATGATACACCGTCAATAAAGACTGTTGAGAGTCTTGGAAGTATTACATCAGTTCCGGCATATGCATTTGCTGTCGAAAATATCAAAACTCTCCCTAAATGGGCAGAAAGTATAACTCTCGTAGCAGAGGATGTGGAAAATGAATCTGTAATACTTAATGGAAAAGGGCTTGCTGATTATTATAAAACTGCAGATAATATTTCGGAAACATCACAAAATATGTCAGTTAAGCTTCCTATGGGTATTACTCAGATTTGTGAATATGCTTTTGCATACAGAGAAAGAATTAATAACGTATATACATCTACATCATCATCCGGTGTAATAGATTTAAGTGGACTTAGTAGCTTGAAGGCTATCAAGGAATCTGCTTTTAGTAATTGCAGTTATTATATTGACGGAAAAACGACGTCCGTTAACGATATAGATGGAATAAAGGAACTTCGTTTACCAAAGAGTCTTGAAACTATAGGAAAAAAAGCTTTTTATCAGGATTACGGTTTGGGTGAGGTTAAGTTTTCAGGTAGCAGCTCATTAAAGAAAATAGATGATCAGGCATTTTCAGAGTGCTGTCCTGCAAAGATTGCAGAAACAACGGAATGTGGATTAAGAGTACTTACGAATTTTAGTTCGCAAACTAGTCTTGAAACTATAGGAAAAAATGCATTTTCAAAGAATACTTATCTGAAACTTGATAACTCAGGAAGTACGTTTGCATTCCCTGGAGCTGTTAAAACTATAGATGATTATGCATTTAGTGAGTGTAAAGAAACAGTAAATATACGATTTAATTCAAATATTGAGACTATAGGTAGAAATGCTTTTTCAGATAATAAAAAACTGCAAACGATAAGCTTTGTTAATTCCAGAAAGCTTACTACACTTGGACAATATGCTTTCGCAGGAGATGATAAATTATCAAATGTAGATATGGGTAACACGAAGATTGATAAAGTTAGTGCTTATGCTTTCTCAAATTGTACTAATTTAACAGAATTTTCTGCTCCTGATGCTTCATTGAAGCTTATTGAAAGTAATGCATTTAATATGTGTCCTTCTTTAGCGGCTATTCATTTTCCGGTTGATGCTCAAATATCTTCGTTGGCTTTTGGAAATCCAGCCACAAAGGTACCAAGTCTTAATATATCACTCGGAACACTTGAAAATGGTTTAGATGTTCCGTTTGGCCAGACTATAGTTTTTGAGGCAAATGCCTTTGTAGAGTGTTCTTCTGTTCAATTTTACAGAGATGGTAATATTGATATAAATAACGATCCTGAAGATTATTTTACGATTTCTCATAGGAATAACTCTAAACAGTTTTTTATTACCGGTGGTGCTACTGCAAAAGCAAATGGTACTAAAGCCAATATCCAGGGTAACTATATATTTGGTGGAAAGAGTAAGTCTGCTACTATTGATATACCTGTTCGAATCGTTGGTGTACAAGCTAAAAATGTCTTTATGACTCAAAAACAGCAGACCGGTGGAGTATTCATGGATGTTGACAATTCTAATATGGAAATATCCAGAAGTGTTGAGTGGACACGTGGATCCAAAACTACATCGAATCAAGCTAAGTATGTTGGATATATTAATGGATCTAGAATATCTACAAATATGAGTAATCCTACTTTCGTTAATTTGCAGGCTAATATAGATCCATCAACATTTACATATGGTACCGGTTCACAGGCAAATAATCTCAGATGGGAGGTTGCTTCCGGTGCAGATGTTATTGCAATAGAAGGAGCTGCCGATAATAAACTTCCTATAAATGGTGGATATACCGATACTACTCCTGGAAAGTTTTTTGAATCTAAGCAAAAGATAATGGTTAAGGGTAAAGGTAAGGCTGTACTTAGACTTGTTTATTCTCATACAAATCATTCAACCGGAAACATAGCTTATGATTGCATT
Organism: Eubacterium sp.; assembly: GCA_017539165.1. Classification (GTDB taxonomy): domain Bacteria; phylum Bacillota; class Clostridia; order Lachnospirales; family Lachnospiraceae; genus Eubacterium_Q. The sequence goes on along the minus strand of JAFYHN010000079.1, from coordinate 61,366 downwards.
AATCTTGTTGAGCTGAATGTTGTAAATCCTATAAGCAAGTTTGATTGTATTCTTTCGGAAACCGGAAAGGCTTCAAATATTGAACTTATTCAGGGGAATGTATCAAACATTAAGACTTCAGGTATTGAATATACTGATAAAACATCTACGACTTATAATGAACCTACTGGATTGCTCTACTACAGTGATGATCCTGAGGTTGCTACAGTTAATGCATCAGGTGTTATTACAGCTAAGAAGATATATGATAATGGATATTATGATACAAAGAAAAAGAATTCTTGTACCATTACTGTCAGAACTCATTCTGGGTCAGTATCAAAGAGTGTAAGAGTTACTGTAAGAAAATCAAAAGAAGAAACAGTTCCTACCGAGCTTGAAATAGTAGGAGATGATTTCTTGAATTTTGGTGGGGTATCTAAAACTTATACTGTTAAGAATATTCCGGCTCTTTCAAATGAAAATGTTGAGTGGAGTATAAGCGGTGGTGCAGCTACCCTTAAACAGGAAGGTAATAAAGCGATACTTAATGCAGTAAGAGTTGGCTCGGTTACTATTTCAGCTAAGTCTAAAGTAGGAAGTATTCGACAGACAAAAACAGTAAAGATAACTGCACCTACAAAGAATATTAAATTCTTAATGAAGAGTGCTTCTGTTGAAGTTGATTCTATGTACTCATTTGGATTTGTATCAGATGATAAGAATACCATAGGTATCTTTAGACCAAAAGACAATGATGATCATGTATCTTTCTCTGTTGCTGATGGTTCGATAGCACAGATAGCTGCAAGAAATGATGGAAAGAGCTATGGAACTAAGATTGTTGCAAATTCCGGAACACTATATGTTAAGGGATTAAAGGCAGGAAAAACTGTTATTACTGCTACAACAGAGAGTGGTGGAAAGACTGAGTTTACATTCTTTGTTACAAATAAGACTCTTAAATCCATAAAGATCAAAGAGAAGGCTTCTGTAGAAGCGGGTAAGAAGATTACGCTTTCGGTTACAAAGACACCTTCTGATTCTCTTGAAGGATATACCTTTAGTTCTACAAATACTTCTGTTGCAACGGTAGATCCTTATACCGGAGTAGTTACAGGTGTTAAAGAAGGAACATGTGATATCGTTGTAGTATCAGATATAAAGAAAGTCAAAGCGACATGTACTATAACAGTTACTAAACGTACAAGTCCATCTGTATCCGATGATGGAAAGATAGCTACTGATGAGTCAGGAAAGAAATGGGAGGTTGCCGATAAGGTTCAGCCTACGCAGATTAAGCAGAACAAGCAGGTGACCGATAAGGTTGGTAAATATAAGGTTACAAAGGTTATTAATAAATCTGGTAAGGTAACTGGTGGTAACGTTACATACATGGGACCTTATAACAAGAAAGCTACTAAGGCTACAGTACCTGCTAAGGTTAAGATTGGAGGAGTACAGTTCACAGTAACTGCAGTTGCTAATAATGCATTCAAGGGTTGTACAAAGCTTAAGACTGTTACAATCGGTACGAATGTGACAACTATTGGTAACATGGCATTTAGTGGATGTACATCACTTACATCAGTAACGGTCAATAGTAAAAAGCTCACTAAGATTGGTACAAAAGCATTCTTTGGCGATAAGAAGCTTACAAAGTTTGTTCTTAAGAGTACAAAACTTAAGACGGTTGGTGCTGGTTCATTTAAGAATACATCAGCTAAGCTTAAGATTAAGGTACCTAAGGCTAAAGTTACTAAGTATACCAAGATGTTTAAGAAAGCTGGAATGGCTGATACAGCTAAGGTTACTAAATAGATTTAGTTTGAGTTAATACATAATACACAGAAGGCTCATTATGTTAAAAAGCATAGTGAGCCTTCTGCTAATAGGGGTGCTTTAACACCATAAATAAAGCAAGTAGAATAATTGATTCTAAATTAATTAATATTTGAGAATATTTACTCTTGTTTTTATCCCACATATGGGGTATAATCTCAAAAATTCATAATAGATTAAGAGTAAAGATTTAGACCGATTCTTCGTGACGAAGGATTCCAATGAAAAAGGAGGAAAACATGGCAACTTATATCACAGAACCATCACACACATTTAATGAATACTTACTTATTCCGGGATACTCATCAAGTGAGTGCATTCCTACAAATGTAAGTCTCAAAACACCACTGGTTAAGTTCAAGAAGGGTGAGAAGCCTGCAATAGAGATGTCAATACCTATGGTATCAGCCATCATGCAGTCAGTATCAGGTGAAAACCTGGCAATCGCTCTTGCTAAGGCAGGTGGTGTTTCTTTTATTTACGGTTCACAGAGTATAGAAGATGAAGCTGCCATGGTAGCAAGAGTTAAGGGCTATAAGGCTGGATTTGTAAAGAGTGATTCAAATATCAGCCCTGATGCAACTCTTGGAGATATACTTGCGATGAAAGAGAAGTCCGGACATTCTACAGTTGCAGTAACTGAAGATGGTACGGCTGAAGGAAAGCTTGTTGGTATTGTTTCAAGTAGAGACTATCGTTTGAGCCGTATGTCACTTGACCTTCAGGTTAAGGAATTTATGACACCGCTTGAGAAGCTTATAACAGCTCAGGATGGAATTTCTATATCAGAGGCAAATGACATTATCTGGGACAACAAGCTCAATTCTCTTCCTATCGTTGATAAGGACGGAAGACTTGTAAGTTTTGTATTCCGTAAGGATTATGATGAGCATAAGAAGAATCCAGGAGAACTCCTTGATTCTCAGAAGAGATATATCGTTGGTGCAGGAATCAACACAAGAGACTTCGCTGAGAGAGTTCCTGCTCTTATCGAGGCAGGTGCTGATGTTCTTTGTATAGATTCATCTGAAGGATTCTCAGCATGGCAGGAGATTACACTTAAGTGGATCAGAGAGAACTATGGTGATTCAGTTAAGGTTGGTGCCGGAAATGTAGTAGATAGAGAAGGCTTCAGATTCCTCGCTGAATGTGGTGCTGACTTTATCAAGGTTGGTATCGGCGGCGGATCTATCTGTATCACAAGAGAGACTAAGGGTATCGGTCGTGGACAGGCTACGGCACTTATTGAAGTATGTCAGGCAAGAGATGAGTACTATGAAGAGACTGGAATCTATATTCCTGTATGTTCAGATGGTGGTATCGTATACGATCATCACATCACACTTGCACTTGCTATGGGATCTGACTTCGTAATGCTTGGTAGATACTTTGCAAGATTTGATGAGAGCCCAACAGAGAAGCTTCTCGTAAATGGTAACTATGTAAAAGAGTACTGGGGTGAAGGATCAAACCGTGCTCGTAACTGGCAGAGATATGATCTCGGTGGTGATAAGAAGCTTCATTTTGAAGAAGGCGTAGATTCATACGTTCCATATGCAGGACCACTTAAGGACAATGTTGATAGAACACTCAGCAAGGTTAAGTCAACAATGTGCAACTGTGGAGCACTTACTATAAAGGAACTTCAGGAAAAGGCTAAGATAACACTTGTATCATCAACAAGTATCGTTGAAGGTGGTGCACACGACGTTATCCGTAAGGAAAGCAGTAGAGAAGAAGTTCAGTAATAACAGTTGAATTATCAAAAAGTTTTATAAAATCAAAAGATGACAGTTGAAATCTGATTTCAACTGTCATCTTTTTAACTTGACTTGATTAATATTTAATTTATACGCAAAAATTATTTAGATAAACATCTTCTTTCAATCCAGTCTACGATATCTGCATAAACTTCAGCTTTGTTAGGCTCATTAAGTATTTCGTGTCTGTCTTCTGGATATAACTTACATTCGATATCGCTTATACCAGCTTTGACATATTGCTGGTATACTTTCTTGACACCCTTTCCAAGGTTTCCCACCGGATCAAGTTCGCCTGATGTTAGCAGCATAGGAAGATCTTTTGGAATCATGTCTATATTTTTTCTCTGGTTATCAAAGAGAACTGTAGAGAGCAGTGCCTCGTATCCGCTAAGAGTGAAAGTAAACTGACATCTAGGGTCATGATTATATGCTTCCATGATTTCGGGATCACTGCATACCCAACTGTTAGAATTATCGATTCCGTGAAGGTCATACATTTTATAAGGTGCAGTGTATGTCATCTCTTTTATCTTTTCACTGCGGAAGCGCCATCCTTTGGCCTGAGCGGTTGATCGAACCATCATAAGACCGCTTCTTACTACCAGATCAGACTCAGCTCCGGTACCTACTATGATTGCGCCGGAAAGACCTTCTCCCTTTTGTGACAGGTATCTTCTGAGAAGATATGATCCCATACTGTGTCCCAACATGATATATGGAATATCAGGATAGAGCTTCTGGGCATTTTTGCGCATCTTATGAATATCTCTTACAAGAGATCTCGCAGGTGCCATCTCAGATATAAATCCCCAATCTTCTACGCTTCGAACAGATTGACCATGGCCCAGATGGTCATGACCGAAAACAACGAATCCCTGTTCTGTAAGATACTGAGCAAATCCATCATATCTTTCGATATATTCGACCATGCCGTGGATAAGCTGTACAACAGCTTTAGGTTGCCTAGAAGGTAACCACTGTACTGCATGAATATCAGTGATAGCATCACATGATAAAAATGTTAGATTTCTTTTCATATAGAATACTCCCCAAAGATGACAAAAAACATAAGCGCATTTCATCATCTCATTATAACGTTTATAAACCGATTATTATTATACAATCATTAGAGGTAGTATTCAATTGCAAATGTACGAAATTACCAACTTTTATTATGATATTTTATTAAAATTGTGCGTTTCCTTATGATTTTTCTTGACAGCACGAAATAATAATACGATAATGTCATCGTATATGTTTATGCAAATCTGAAAGATGTAATTAGGGTGAGAGCTATGCACATCTATACGCAGATTTGTTGTGTTTTTTCGAATTTATCAAATGTTTCGAAAGGTGGGTATTAGTTATGAAAGATCTATCCCGTAATAAAGGTTTTTCGCTGGTAGAGCTCATTATAGTTGTTGCGATAATAACTGTTTTGGCTGCTGCGATTACTCCTGCGTTGATCCGTTACATTGAAAAATCGAGAGAATCCATTGACATTGACAATTGTGATGAGGTATTCCGTGCAATGTCGAATGAGCTTTTGTCAGATAAAGTTGTATTTGATAAAAGTGATCCGACAGCTGAATTTAGGATTACTGTAAATTCTAATGGGTTGGTAGTTTCGACCAGAGGAGTTACAGATCCTGCAAAGCATACGGAGGCTGTATTCAAGAGTCTTGGAATTGAGGCTGATTCAAGCAATCAATTTGTTTCAAATGGTTTGAAGTCTAAGTCCAAGCGTGTATCTGAAAATCAATCAGGAACAATCACAAGGTCATACAGTGTGGTTCTTAATTCAACAGGTGGAATGACGAAAAACATTTATTTCATTGATTAGAAAAAACAAGAAGATGACAGTTGAAATCTGATTTCAACTGTCATCTTTTCTATATGGGGTTTAGTTTTAATGGAATATATGTTAAACTGAACTAAATATGTGGTTAATGAGAGTTATCTCGCTTTTATATTTCGTTTTTCGGAAGATTGTTTAAAAAAGGATAGCCATGATACAGAAAAGATTGAACTCACTTCTAATTGATTCGAAGAAATATATAGTATATCAGGTGCTTTGCCAGTGGCTTGCGCTTGTCTGCCAGATTGTTATCATTTATGAGATAGCAGATCTGTTAGAGATAGCGCTAGTAGCATATGTAGATAGACGTACAGCGCTGATACATGGCGGAATAATCTTTGTGGCTATTATCTTAAGGTGTTTATTTGTTAGGATATCTGTAAGGGTATCGTTCGTAGCATGTGTTGATGTGAAAGGCCTTCTGAGAAGAAGCATATATGAGAAATTAATCTCACTTGGATCTGATTCCGAGGAGTATTCCAGTTCATCGGAATTAGAACAGCTGATATCAGAGAATGTAGAACAGTTGGATGTGTATTACGGGAAGTATCTGGCTCAGAAAGTACTGAGTCTGCTTGTTCCGATTATGCTCTTCGCATTTGTTGCAGTAGTAATTGATATAACAACAGCGATTCTTATCCTTACATTGGTTGTGGCTATTTTAACTATTTCGCTACTTGTTGATAGAGTGTTTGATAAGAGAAATCTACTTAACGGTGTTAGTATAGCCAGTATACTTAATTTACTCACATGTATCACTACAGCTATCGGATTAGTAATAACACTTAATAGTTTCTGTTCCGGAAAGATTGATATATCAGATGCATTGATGCTGATAATTCTTGTCTATGAATTCTTTTTGCCGATAAGAAAATATGGCTTGTATAAAAATGAGGCAAAGAAAGCTGTCGAGGCAGGTGATAGGATATTTAGTTTTCTTGATATAGGCGAGACATTCGAATTTGAAAAAAAGGCGGAAGAAGAGAAAAAGCAGGAAGAGAACGACGATGATTTCTTCTACTATGATTACAGTACTGTTCAGGATATATTTAAGAGCTTTTTAGTATACATTAGACCTTATACAAAATATTTGATCATCTCGATTCTACTTGGAGTAATAGGGTATATCTCAAACATATTCATTCCTGTTCTTGCAATAGGGGATATCGAATCAAAGAACTTTTCAAATGAATTTTACTTTGTACTGCTTGGTCTTGCAGTTGCAGGCGGATTATTCAGCTGGGCAGGAGAATATTGCAGCCGTAAGATCTCAGATAAGGTTTTGTTATATGCATTAACTATTATTCGGTTTATAACGGCGCTGATCGTATCCGGGATTGTTACAGTTTTCATGATTCAGAGGTCGGTAATAGCTGGGCTGGTAGCTTTGCTGGGATATTATCTGGTAGGGGTTATAGTTCCATTTCTCAACTGCCGTGGTGGCAAGAGATATGGTGCCGAGGTGGATTTCTATCTTGAAAGAATTAAAACGTCTGTTTCTGTATATATCAGTGAAAAAGTCAAAGACATAGACTTATTGGAATCGAATATCAAAAATGTATCAGTATTTCAGAAAAAGCTGAATAGATGTGAAGCAAGGCAGAAGACATTTGTCGAAATGATCAAACAGTTGATCATTCTGGCAGTCCTTCTGATAGTGGTATGGCAGGTTGGATATGGGGCAATCTATCCAATCGACTGTTTGCTTGTCATAGCGATCGCGCTCAGTTCATTTGGACCGGTAGAGAGTCTAGCAGATCTTTCGAATGATCTAAATGTGGTGATGGCAAGTTCGGAACGTGTACTTGCGGCATTAGAGGAAGAAAGTAAACAGGAAGAAGAAACTAAACCGGGGGAAGAAGTATAAAAAACGTCAATCTAAACGAAGTAGTTGGAAGGGGTTATGGCTATGAACGTTAGAATGAGTTTGACAATGCGCATGCTTGTTTTGGTGGTGTTCACGCTTGTTGTTCTGAATGGCGCAACAGGTTATATTCTCATTTATTATTCCCAGGATGCTATAAAGACTCAGATCAAGAATCGTATGCTTGATCTGTCTAATACAGCTGCGGCAAGTATAGATGGGGATATATATGAGAAGATTGAAGCGGATGACAAGGGTACGCCCGAATACGAGGCACTCCTGGATAAGCTGAGACTATATCAGGACAATATCGAGCTGGAATATATCTATGGAATAAGGGATAACGGAGATAAGAACTTTACATTTACCATAGATCCTGCAGTGGATGATCCTGGCGAATTCGGTGAACCTATCGAATATACTGACGCTCTTTATAAAGCAAGCCTCGGAGTTCCGGCTGTTGATGAGATTGCTTATGAAGATAAATGGGGCAAGTTTTACAGTTCCTATAGTCCTATCCGGAATTCGAAAGGTGAAGTAGTGGGCATTCTCGCTGTCGATTTTGATGCGACGTGGTATGAGAAAAATGTCACCAGAAATATGAGGATTATCATTTCGAGTTGTATAGTGTCTATTCTGATAGGTATCTTGCTGGCGCTTATCGCGACGAGCAGGCTTCGCTATAGATTCAGGACTATGGATCAGGAAATGTACGAGATTGAGACGGATCTTGATAAATTTGTTGAAGAGAACTCGGTAGATGGTGACGAGGAGAAAACAAAAAAGGATACACGTTATCCTAGGGGAATCATATCATATTCTAAAGATGAGATAGATATTCTCGGAGAGCATATACAGGCTATCGTAGTCAAAGTTCGTGATTATGCAAATGACCTCAATGCGCATTCATTTATTGATGACCTAACAGGGGTTGAGAACAGAAAAGCTTATTCATTTAAAATAGCTGAGTTAGACAAAAAAATCGAATTGGTCAATTCTAAAGAGTCTGATAAAACTGAGTCCAATAAAACTGGTTCTAAAGATGACGAAGATGGCGAGACAGGAGATGTAGAGTTCGCTTTAGCTGTCTTTGATGTAAAGGGAATGAAAAAGATAAATGAAGAATTCGGATATCATGTAGGCGATATGGCCATAAAATGTGCCGCAAATGCTATCAACAACACATACGTTGGTGAAAATGAATATGTATACCATCTTAGCGGCGATGAGTTTGTTGTTATCATAGAAGGAAAGGCTGAAAATGATATTGAGGGTACATTTATCCTGTTAGACGAACACCTTAACAGCTTTAATAAAAAGAATGAAGAAGTGAAGAATGAGGCTGGCAAATGTCTGAAAGTCAGCGTTAGCAGAGGTTATTCCATCTACGACAAGACAAGAGATAAAAACTACGAATCTGTATTCAGACGTGCAGAATCCGTGATGTGGAATAATAAAACGACTGATGTAAAGCCTTAATAATGCTGTAACTGAACAGTCACATAATGATTTATATATTAAACACTATAAGCGTGTATAACGTGCGTTTCTGCCAATTTGATGAAAATTAGTAGAAATGCACGACTTTTTTTGTGAAATATTTATGAAGAACGATTGCGAAATAACCATCGTTATGGTAAAATCTAAGTAATTATAACATGATGATACGCTAGGTTAAATGCGCCCTGAAATCGATTTTATATAGAATAATGTAATTAATCATTTTGAGGTACTGCTTATGGACTTTAGATCAGATAGAATTGCAAAGACATCTGATAAAGGCTTCACCCTGGTGGAGCTTATTGTCGTGCTTGTAGTTTTGGCTATTATCGCAGGAATTGCTGTACCAGCCATGCTTGGTTTTTCAGATGATGCAAAAGAAAAACAGTATATTGCTGATGCTGAGTCTGCATATAATGCTACTCAGGGAGCGTTGACAGATTTATATAATAATGCCTCAAACGAACTTGATCATGATAAGAGACTTAGTGCAGCAGAAATGGCTGGTGTAGATGCAAATAGTACAAAATTTAAAGTATGGACAGCTAAACAGTTGAAGGATGGTATCACACCAAGTACTGTAGAAAATATTGGTTCATATACTTTGATTTATGCATTATATGAAACTTCAGCAGACGGTTCAGGATTGACAGTTTTTTATGATGGAAAGAATTGGGAAGTATTTGATGAGGAAGATGATTTAAATGATGCAATGACTAAGGCTGGAGCCAAAATTGATTCGAATAATATTATATATATGTGGCCGGATTATACGACGGGGGCTCCATCAGATTATGCATATGATCCTAAAGTATTACAGGAAGAACAATGGACTAAAATTGATGAAAATGGTGATGTATTTTCATTAAAGATCCATAATTATAATAGTGTTCAAGGAAAAAATGAACCGGGTATAAGGTTTTATAATGATGGAATAGAGACAAACGAAGATACGTTAACGGTTGAATTTGAAAAAGATGATGCTGGTGGAATAAGGGCAATAAATTGGACTTCAGAAAATGAAATTAAAAATGAAGATAAGACATACTTGATTGGTTATGTAGATGGATTTAAAAATCTCAAATGGAGTACAAAAAAGAATCCGAATGATGCTACAGACGAAGATTTATATACATATAGTACGCTAAAGGATAATATTATATCCTTGTGTAGTAATGGAATAACTGATGTATATGCTGTTACTGATAAAGTAATCATATCAAGAACTATAGATTTTAAATGTTTGGATGGCTCAATTGCTTTTAGATTTAAAAATGGAGAAACGTCATTACCTATTACGTTTAAAAAGTATGTAAATCATTATGATTGTGATGATTATAATAGAAACAAGATTCTTAATAAGGGTGATGGCACTATTTCTGATGTTAAAAATATTATTATTAACGAAGGATATGAAGTGAGCAAATGGGCCTTTTATGATTCTTTAGGCTATGAGTATTCGGGCGATAATTTAATACCATATGATGCCAATGCCGGAGAAGCTGACATATGGCAGAAGGTCTTTTCTATTGACGCAGGTGAAGATTCTGAGGTGGGGATAGTTTTATCTGGATATCAATTTGTTGGAATATCCAAGAAGGTTAAACATGTTACTTTATATGCTGATTCTAAAGGATGCTCATCATTTAAAGGTGCCAAAAGTCTGAAATTCAAAGAAGAGTATGATGAAATCAAAGCTGAAATAACAGATAACTTTGGAGATTATGATAACAAGCCTCTTGAATTAGTATCAGGCTTTAGATTCGACGTATGGGAAGAATACAATGTTTTTCCTGCTAAAACATATGGAAACATAGACGAAATATGGGAAGTGGTTCGTAGTGGAACTGAAAGCGATTATGCGTATATTGCAAAGGTTAAATATGGTTCTAAAGCAAAGTTTATTGAAGGAACCGGATCTGATACATTTTATACACAAGTGTATACTTTGTTTGGTGGAAAAAGGTATAAATCAGATGTGAGTCTGATTTTCCATAAAAAGTCATATTCAGAAGCTGTAAGCTTTTTAAGAAGTGCCGGTTCAGGCGACGATCTTATTAAGATGTTGATGAGTGGATATGATGATAGTGATACAACAAACGATGCTGCTGTTTCTTGTGGCTCAGCTCATAGCATGGTTTCTTCAGTTAATAAAACTGTAGCTGAGGGGATAATAAAGAATATAGCCATTTTATGGGATGGAAATGATTTAACATATTCAATTCCTATATTTGCATATAATATAGTATCACCAGATTCAAAAACATATCATGTTTATTGGTTTTCTCGAGAAGAACATCCTGAACTTTTAGGAAACTTCCAGTATTTATTCAAAGATTATTATACTATTAATTTTACTGATTCTCATATGGAAGATTGGAACACATCATCGTGTACAAATATGAGTAATATGTTTCAAAATAGTGGGCTTGGAGATAACCAGATTGATTTTACAAAATGGGATTATAGCTCTGTTGAGTATATGACCGGAATGTTTAAAAATTGTGATAATATTAAAAATATAAGTTTTGCAAATTGTGAAATACCTAGTTGTAAGAATTTCAATGAATTATTTAGAAACTGTGATAAGCTATCAAATGTGAATTTTGATAGAATAAAAACACCATCACTTGAACAAGTAGAATACTTTTTCTCTACTGATACGGGAAATACAGAATCACTGGTATCATTTTCAGCAAAAGGTTGGAATGCACCAAAGCTTACAAGTCTTAAAGGAATATTAAAGAATAGAAAATCGTTGGAGTATGCAAGTTTTTGTGATTATGATGAAAATAACAAGACAGATTTTAGTTCTTGCATATTATTTAATCAAGTATTTTATGGGTGTGAAAAATTAAAAGAGGTTTCTTTAGAAGGGATTAACTTAGAAGCTTGTACGAGGATTGATGAAATGTGCCGTTCTTGTCCGAGTTTGACAAAGATAAATCTAGATAATTGCAAAATGCCTAATGTAACAAATGTATCTAATATGTTAACGGATTCAAATAATATTACTATATTTTCAGCTAGAGGATGGGATATTAGAAAAATAACGACTTTTAAGACATTTTTCTCAGGTAGAACAAACCTTGTAAACGTAGATTTTGGAAAATATGTTAAGAATGATTCTGAAACTACAACAAACATGAGTGGCTGTATTTCAGTAGAACAAATGTTTTATAATTGTGCTTCATTAAAGACTGTTTCTTTTGAAGGGGTTGACTTAAGTTCTTGCACAAATGTTAGTAAACTGATGAATAGTTGTCCAATGCTTGAAACTGTAACTTTTAGCTATTGTGATATGTCAAAATATTCAGGGACATTTGATCAGAATTTCTTTGGGGATGCTGATATTAAACTTAAGTATTTTTATGCTAAGGGGTGGAATGTTAAAAAATCTACTGGATTCCCGGCCTTTTTCGATAGAAAGTTTTATGATGGAATGTTACTTCCAGATGGATCAAAAGGAAATTATGGTAAAGCGTCTATAGAAGTAGTTGATTTTAGTGAAGCTGATATGAGTAGTTTGAATACTTTAAAGGGAACATTTAATAACTGTCCTGAATTAAAAAAAGTTTCTTTTGAAGGTACAAAAGTTGGACCGACAGATAGTCCTATTCTTGTAGATTGCGACAATTGCTTTTTCCATTGTTTCTATTTAGAAGAAGTGAATTTTAACTTTGCTGAAGGAACAACTTTATATCCTAAAAAGATGTATAAATTTTTTGATTTTTGCGCTCATTTAAACAATGTTTCTTTTGGCGAGGAAGATGATTGGAGAAGTGCTATAAAAACTAAATTAAATACTCGATATGCTACTGATATGAGAAATATTTTCTATCAGTGCTATAGTCTTAACTCAATTATTCCTTTATATGAAGAATTTGATTTTGATTCAGCAACTTCGGTTTTGAGGATGTTCTTGGGTGCCAATCTTAATGGTATGTCAATAGAGTTTAAAGGGAAGAATTTTTCAAAGGTAACTAGTACTAAAGAAATGTTTATGGCAACTTCGGTGGAAAAAATATCCTTTGTTGATTGTAATTTTGATTCATTGACTGATGTCACAAATATGTTTAATTATAGTACATATGAAAATGAGTATTCTGATAGAAATAATCCATATTTGGCTGCTGAACCAATACAAGAAATCGATTTTACTGGTACAAAAATGAATAAGATTTCTGGTTTTGGCAAAATGTTTAATAATTGTATTGATTTGGAAAAAATAACACTTGATAAGTGTGAAATGAAGAAAGTAACAGCGATTAATCAGGCGGCTTTTAATAATGACAATAATCTAAAGTATTTTTATGCCAGAGGATGGCAAATACCGTCAGTGACCACATTTGAAAAAATGTTTAGTTTGAGAATTGGATTAGAAACATTTGATATATCTGATTATAGTAATCCAAATACAGGAGAAATAACATTTACAGATATTAGTGGATGCACAAAAATGAATTACATGTTTAATGGTTGTACAAGTCTTCAGACTGTTGTTTTTCCTGAAAATACAGATATGAGTAAAGTAACAACATTTAATAATATGTTTACGGATTGTACTGTATTTTCGAGAACGGCATTTTATAATATGATTTCTCAATGGAATTTGGAAAATTCGGGTATAGCTTTTACCGCTCCTAATGGTGATGGCGCGGCAAATATTTTTGTAGGTAGGAATACATTAGATTTTTCTGAAACATTAGAGTGTGTATCTGCAGATGGAAAACACTATAAAATTGGTGGTTCTCCATTATCTAATAGAAGTAATAAGGCGCTTATTAAAATTGATTGACATATTGTATAACTATGAGGATGCCATATGAACAAGAAAAAAATGTTTAAAAGATTATTAAATCCAAAAAGCAATAACTCAGGCTTCACACTGGTGGAGCTTGTTGTTGTGCTTGTTCTTATGGCTATTCTTCTAAGTATATCAATTGGATTCGGTCTGGGATGGTATGACTGGTCTAGATTTAAGCATGAGAATGCTGTGGCAGAAGAGATATTTTTTGCTGCTCAGAATCAGCTTACTGAATTTGATTCAAGTGGATCTTTGGATGCAAAAATTGTAAAACCATTATTGAAAACTGGTGCAGATGGTAATAGCTATGATTCGAGCATAGTTTTATCAAAGACCATTTTAGAACAGATTTCTTTTACACAGTCTGATGGGTCAAATAGTACATATAAATGGGATACTGTCTGGAAATTGAATCAGAATCCTGAAAAAGAAATAGGTACTATTCTCAGATTGAAAGCTGATGCGGGAGACTATAAAAAATATTTGAACGGATCTTTAATATCCGGTAGTGATTACTCAAAAATGGGAGCTAAGGTTTTATTTGATCTGGTTACACCTTATATTTCTGATACCGGAGTATTAAATGGTGCGATTCTATTAGAATTTTCTCCTGAAGCAGCACAAGTTTTTTCGGTTTGTTATTCTGATAATGTAGATACTTTTCTTTATAAAAACGAGGTTGCTGAAGAAGGATATACTTCCTTGAAAGTAGATGACCGAACTCTCACTACAAGGGAAAGTAAAAAGATTGGTTATTACAGTGTTGAAGAACTTGCTCAGAAGATAAAAGGTGGAAATAAAGTTAACGCAAGACTTGATGTCGAACTAAAAAATGAAGAAACACTTACATTAGTTTTGACAGACAAGGCAAAAGATTCTGAAAAATTAAAAAACGGAGATACTTTGATTTTTAAAATATATGATGGAAGTACTCAGGGACAGAACTGTATTATGTCATTTAATGTTGGCTATAAAGATATTAACGATTATAGTTCGATGTTATATAGTGAAGCATTAAGAAAAGCTTCGGAAAATCCTTTGGATGTAAGCTGTAATATGCTTGAGGGTATATATAAAGGAGAACAATCAATCTCATTTCGTTTACCGGTTTGGAAACAAAATGATACCATATACGTTATTTTTGATGCAGCTGATGTTCAGGCCGAAACTTTAACATACAGTATGACAAAAGCGTTTTCAGGTACATATGATATAGCTGAAGATGAAGCTTTTAGAAATACATTTAGTTTTTATAGATTTGGTTTCGCTGAAACAAATCGTTATATTTCTGCAGGTATTCAGATTCAAAAGTTTGATTATACAACAACTCGTGAAATCCGAAGCAATAATGAATGTGCGGCATTTTCAAGTTATATAAAAAAGAATGAGGATGCCAAAATTGTAATAACGAACCCTAGACATTTTTATAATATCAGATATGAAACTGATTATAAAATCGATCCTGCAAGAGAGAATACATTTGAATTACAAAACGATCTGTCTTGGGCAGAGTTTACTGGTAATAATACAGAAGGAATTAATTATTTTCTTAATTCATATAATATCTCGAAGGTTTCGGGTATCAATTATGATGGTAAATCTTATGCTACTCGGATCGTTGGAATAAGCTCGGATTATTTAGATACTTCTAAATATCCATTCCCAGGATTCAGAAAACTGGATAAAAAGGATACATTTACACAGGAACTGGCTTATGGCGAGATATCTGATGAAGACGCTGATTTAAAATCATATACAATTAGCGATATAGATATTTCAGTTTCTGCAAACATAGTTTATGGTGTTTATGGAAAGACGGTAAAAAAACAGTGTGAACTAAATGGAAAAGAGGATTATTCATATGTTTTAGGATTAAAATCTGAGACAAATGACTCTTCGGGATCAAAACCATCAAGGGCAGGAAAACTACCACTTGGACTATTTGCAGAAAACCTTGGAGTGATATCAAATATAAACCTCAATAGACATACTGTACACGGTGTAGAGAAAATAAAAGACTCAATTGTGTATACATGTATGGTAGGGGGATTTACCGGTAATAATATTGGTCAATTAGATAAATTAATGCTTCTTGATAATGAAACAAATAGTGTAGAGTCAAAGAAAGCTAATGTTTCTAAAATAACCGGTAGAACAGATGTTGGAGGTATTCTTGGTCGAGAATCTTTTGTGATTGCTACTGCAGGAAAAGATGTTAAACTGAAGAATCTGACAAATTATGCGGAAGTAATGGGAATTGAAAATATCGGTGGTATAGCTGGACGTGCATATGTTAATTATGTTAAGAGTGATTCTTCTGAATATGATAGGTATAAATACTACCATGATGGTTACTCTATAACTGATGATGGAAAGTCTATGTCCGGAGAAGATGTAGTCAGAGCCGAGAGTGTTTCTTTTGAGGATTGTGTTAATAGAGGATATGTTTATGGCTTGTCAAACGATAAGGATCTGAGTGAAGAGGAGATAGATGACAGAAAAATAAGTGAGATTAAGTCATCATTTATTGGCGGTATTGCAGGTAGTCTGATAGATGGACTTATGTATGATGACGATTCTCTAAACTCTAACGGAGTGAATGTATTAGATGGATATGATAACTTCACTAACGGATCTGAATCTAAAGTAAAAATATCATCTTGTAGTAGTTTTGCTATATATGATTTGACAGAATTTGATAAATTTGGTGATACAGAAGAGCATCCATCCATTAATAATGATAACTATGTAGGTGGTCTTGTTGGTTATGGAAGACTTGCGGTTATAGAGAATTGTAATGTTAATCCTGATTCGGATGATATAGAAAATGGCGTAAGTAAGTCATTTGTATTTGGAAACAGATATGTTGGAGGAATAATCGGTTGCTCTGATCTGTGCAGATACGATGTCGTAAATGGTGAAGATTCATCTTCAGAGACAAATGATTATGCTGTAACTAACTATAATAATGTTATTGGAAGGTTTATAGTTGGAGGAATAGCCGGAGCAAATGGTATTGGTGACATAAATAAAAACACTTTCTCATTTAGAGAACCATCCGAAAACTCTGCTGGTCCTGCTACGCAGCCTTCAGAAGATAATGGCTATAATATTTTGAGAAAAGCTCTTAATAAGGGAGCTGTTCTTAGTCTGCATTCAGATGAGGCTTTTGCAGACGGAATAGTCGATGGCTGGAAATCTGATGATGATCTAAACGACGGTGAGAAGTCATATAAAGACGTATATTATAGTGTTTCACTTACCGGAATATGCGGTGGTATTGTAGGAATGAATGTATCAGGTCTTATCGAGTGTGATAATATCCAGTCTGAAGATACAAAGGCATTTGAAATGAGATTGATAGCTGGATCTGACATAAATCTTTATGAAACAACAGCCGAAGATATTGAACGTTTAGTAAGCGCATCAGATTTTGGAGGCAACGTTGTAGGAGGAATTGCAGGCTATGTAGCCGGTTTGGGATTTGTAAATAAACAAACTGATGGAACTTCTTCGGAATATAGCTCAAAAGTAGATGCGGTAGTCTTTGGACAGGACTATGTAGGTGGTGTTTTTGGAACATCATTGAGAGATGGTACTTATGCTGAAAATTGTCATCCGTACAAAGACGGTGATGATTCAAGTGGAATGCTTGTTATAGGAAGAGACTGTGTTGGAGGAATAGCCGGAAGACTTTCATCGGAATACATGTCATCATTGATCAAAGAAAACTATTTGGTCAGAGGAAGAAATGCAGTGGGTGGCATTGCAGGATCTATTACTACGTCAAAGGACATAGCGATATCTTTCGATCCGGTTGGAATGGAGGGTGTATTAGATGTCCGTGGAATTACTTATGTTGGTGGCTACGTTGGAGTATGTGATTCTGAGGAAACAAAATTTGTAGGTGTTTCCGGAGTTCAGATAGATCTGGATGATGTTTATGTAAGTGGAAAATGCTTTGTTGGCGGAGTAGCAGGCTGTCTGGGAGGAAGCGGAAATAATGCAAACTATATAGCAGATAAGCAATCCGGATTTATGATGGGAAGTAATGTTGATATTAATGCGGAGATTTTTGCTGGAGGAATTGCGGGATTATATACCATAGATCCGGAAATTGAGAATTTTTACGTTTTGAGTCCGGATAGAAAAACAAATAATAGTAATTTGCACTGGTTGGTTAACAATAAGTTGATGTCTGAAAATCAATATCTAGGATATCAGGATGTATTCAATAATGTTGTAAATGGTGATATTTCTAGCGATGGAATAAATAATCAGGGAATATTTGTGAAATCAACTGAAGAAAAAGAGCTTGGTTTTAGTGATAATTCAGTGGATTATACTGAATCTGAACCTTCATTTAATGGAAGTGTTATATCTAATCTTTTTGCGGGAGGACTGTTTGGATATGTTCCGAATGGATTAAATGTAACAATAGATGGATTTAAAAATGACGGAAGTATCTGTGTAAAGGGTTCTGTTAGTGAGTCAATGGTTGGTGAAGCATTAGGCAATTCTGTTGATGTGAGATATTCATATCTTGGTGGAGTAGTTGGCCGTGTTTCTTCAGGAATGAAACTATATAACTGCATTAATGAAAAAACAGGAACATACTACGAAAATAGTACGAATTTTAATTTCTATTCATCTCAGGCAACATATCTTGGCGGACTTACTGAAGTAAATGCAGGAGTTATTTCCGGAAAAGGTGTTGTTGAAGGAAGTATAGAACCACAGTATTTAATGTGTGATACTTCCCGACAATACGATGGAATAATGGTTGGCGCTATAGCAGGTGTTAATGGCACAAAATATACTAATATAATATTTGAAGAGGGAGAAGTGTCAAATAGTTCAACCGGAGTTATCAAGTATTGTCAGAATGTGGGGGATATAAATACAAATGGTGGAGGATCTTCTTCAGCAGGTATTGTTGTATCTATTGGTGGAAGTTCAGCTGTATACAAATGCATTAATTCAGGAAGTATTTCATCGGGAGATGGTTTTTCTTCCGGAATAGTCGGTGAATTGGATTATGGTGGAATAAGCAATGATTCAATCACATATTTTGCCCAAAATACAAATAAAGGTGTTATAAATGGAGCATCGCAAGCGTCCGGAATTATTTGTAGTGATAAGGGGGGATATAAGACTTATATAGAAAATAATGAAAACTATGGTGAGATTAAATCTGATTTCGGAAATGCTTCCGGTATTATATGCGTGGTTGATAGTCCGTCTCATTTGGCAGAAGATAATGGGGAGTTTAGAATTAAAGATTGTATCAATCATGGCTCGGTAAATGCGGGTGATAATAGTTGTGCATCCGGTATATTAGGGCAAAGTAGCGTTTATTCGAGTATAGAAGGTTGCGTAAATACGGGAGTTATTACTTTGCAGGGAATTCATCCGGTAAATATGTCTGAGGACAATAAAAAACAAGCAAAGGTGGCCGGAATTGTAAGTGTTCCCGGTGAAAAAGGAATCATTACATTGTGTCGAAATTACGGAACCGGATTGTATTACGGAATCAATAAAGATAAAGCATCAAAGATACATTTTTGTTTTGATGCTTCGAATTCTGGAAAGCATATAGGCGAGATTTATCAGGCTTCCGATAAGCCAGAAAACAAATTTGCTAATTATTATTTTGGAGAAGAGGAAGTAGATAATACTGAAAAAAGATTTAAAGTGTGGCGTGAATATGATGCTAGTTCAGCGGAAGAAACCGATGATGAAAAAGTTGATCTTACTTTTTCTATGCTTAGTCCATATCAGACGAATGATAATATTACTTCTACAATGACAGAAGGAGATATGAGGTCTGCAAAATGGAAAAATGATAATAATGTTAATTTAAGGTATGTTATCCAACCGGTGAAAAACATTCAGTTTTTGCCGGATACCAATACCTCGGTAGATGCATTTACGATTGTCTGGGATAACTGTGTTTTTCCTGACAATACCAGTGATTATTCTATTGTTTATCATATTTTGATCTACAATAATACAGATGATAATATTCCTGATAATGATCTGGTTATAAAGATTCCGATAGTGAGTACATTGATATCTGCGTCTGATGGATTAAAAGAAACGGTGTTTGATCTGACGGGACTTAGAAACTCATTTGCTATCAGTCAAGATGGAAAAAGTATCACTATTTCTAATAAGCCTGATAAGTTTTCTATTGAAAATATAAGCAAAATAGAAATAGTTTTAGATTCTTGTGAAGTGTCAGGAGAAGGTTCTGAAACAATAGATACTGTAGGAATACGTACTTTCAAGATAAAAGAAAATGGACAAAATAGTTTTGATATTCCGGCAGCTCATGATACGGATGATATTTTACCGATTAATCCATTTGCGGATATCTCCGATATATTGGACATGATAAGGAGATTATCGGATTATGGGGCTTATCCGGATCTGTTTGAAGCTGAATCTGCTTTCTATGTTTTGAACGAAACCTCTATGACATATAAATTGATGATACATAAACTTGAAGTTGGTATAGGTGAATTAAATCATAATCCATATGATTATGCTGATTATTATATAGACTATTCTCCTTATGAAACAGCTAGACATAGAAAGAATGTTTATGAAGAATTAGATCAGAAATATCTGGAACTTGTTACGCCATTATTAAATGAATTGCTATAACGAACGGTGCGTGAGGATAAATGTATTTATCAGGGTGTGGAGTATGCAGAATAAGAAGAAAAAAATATTTATAAAAAATAAGTATTTAAATAATAATGGTGCAACCATGATCGTTGCTATTATTATGATTGCTATTTTAATGATAATGACATTTTCGCTTATGTTGGTTACATACACCCTTTATGCATCTTCAAATAAAAAAGCTGCTAGCGAGAGGAATTCTGTTGCAGCTAATAGCTTGAGCCTTGCACTTGAAAAAGAACTTACGGCTGAAGATGCAATTGATAATAGTTGGTTGTGGAAATATTTGAGATGCAATATCTTACAAAATGAAACATGGCCATATTATGACTCTGAATATTCAGGACATACGGAGGATGATGCATTCAGATATTTTAAATTAAAATACAATAAAAATTATCCTTTAAATGGCATTGATATTGATGGATTTCCCGGAGATGTTACACTTTGCATGTATTGGACTCCGCCGGCTGAAGCCAGTTATAATGGTCGTGATTTATCAGGTTTATCAATTTCTGAAAAAACGAATATCGAACTCTGTATTGAGATTATTTGCGATACAGGAAGTCAGTCATATACTGTAAAAGATACATATGAAATTAGTATATCTGAGCTGATGTTGGAGATTGATTCAGACCAACGGATGAAAAAAAAATTAGATGCATTTAGAACGGATAAAAATAAAAGCCTTTATAATCCTATGAATTTGAATATAAATTCTATGGAGAGATGGAATATTAATCATATTTCGAGAGAATAGTATATTTGAATGGTGAGTCTTATGAAATGTTTTAAGAGACGGAAAAACATAATAACTCTTCAACATCTAATTAGAAACAACAACGGGTCGACGATGGTTGAAACATTGGTTTCTTTTGTGGTGCTTGTTATCATACTGGCTATTCTTATGCGTATGGTTGATTATTGTTATCGCTTACAAATGAGGGCAATCGATACTGACAGAGTATTTAGCAGCTTTAATGAAGAGCTATATAAGCCGATTGATAAAATAGATACAGATGAGGTAACAGCAAGGGAAATAAAAACCGATGAAAATCTTGGACCTGTTTTTTATCTTATGTTGGATACCGGAAATACTAAAATGTTAGATAATAATGTAAAAGATAACGCTACGGATTATACCAACTTCAAAATAGGTTTGTATGATATAAAAGGGAACAGCTATTCATCGGTAAACTCTATGATAGAGGATGAAAAATTAGTTACACCACAGGCACTGTTATTTGATTATGAAGAATAAAATACGGTAGGTAGTTATGAAACTAAGAAGAAAACACAGTAATCAAATAATGTCATCGATTAAATGTATTTCGGGTAATACAGGTAGTACATTAATTGAGATGGTAGTCAGTTTTGCACTGATTGGTATTTTTATGGTCTGTGCTGGTTCTGTTATCGTGGAAATTGTTAATCTGTATTATGATGTTAAGGGAAGGACATATGCAAATCAAGTGTCGGATATCATATTGGAAAAGGTTTCATCTGAGATAGAAGGAGCTAAGTATGATGCGGGGGCTGCTTTTGTTCCTGGAACGATCAATAATCCGGTAATAGGCGAATCTGATTCTGTTACATGTGGTAATACAATTCAGTTGAAAGATAAAACAGATGCTAAAGTGACTTTATCGATTAATGAAAATGGCTTTTTGGAAATCAGATATGAAGGATATGGAACTGAAGGAACGGATTCTTATCGAAAGTCCACAACATGGAGATTTGATAAAAATGTTTATGATGGATTTAGTATTACTGATTTTAAGCTGGTGCGAGGGGATGGAATGTCTTTTCAGACAAACAAGAGTATTATGGAATCGTACGGGATTGATGGTGATGTCTCAAGTTTTGATAAAAGTGTAATAGCTGTTTTATTGACAATTAATAGTCCAAAGTATGGAGATTACAAATATTATAGATTTGTAAAGATGTATAATGTTCCTGGAACTTACTAAAATTGTTTATAAAAAAAGTAAATACAACTCTGTAATGATGGTTATCTTACGTTAACAAGAACATTGTCAAAACAGCAGTTTTGGAGTATAATGATACTCAAGTAGGGGGTATGAAACTTATAGTCTAATGGGGTTTATTTTGGTTAGGTACATCGGGTGTTGCTTATGGGAAAAGAGCAGAACAGGGTTACTGTAACTAAAATAGCAAAGGTTATTCTGATAGTTCTCGTAACATTTATTGTTGGCGGGACTGTATTTTGCGCGTTTAAACTCCATATAGATGCTAAGTCTGCCCTTAGAGAGGCCAAGAATGTACGTCTGGCTCTTCGCACTGCTGATATTGAAATGTATGCGAAGGGGCAGACTATTTTTAATGTTTCTAGAAAGAATGGCCTTGAAGTAGGAGTGCAGGAGAAGGTTGAACAGATAATAGTTCCGAAAGGAAAGTATTCCATTACTTCGTATGATAAGAAGGGGCACGAGATGACTGGAATGACATATCGTGTCGGACACTATATTGTAATGTTTAAAAAGGACGGAGACAATATCAAGTGGGATGTTGATTACGTTATGAATGTTTATGATTACAGCGAATTCGATGTTAAGCTCGAGAACGAGTGAGAATAGCTGAATACAGAGGTTGGAGTAGAGGGGTGTATGGACTGGCTTGAGATTTCTATAATAGCGGCTAGGGTTTTGATAGAGATTATATTCTTTGCAATCGGGGCGAGTATATTTTCATTTTTAAATGTCATCATATACAGGCTGCCTCGAAAGATGCAGTTCACATTGGGAAAGTCCATGTGTACGACTTGCGGACATGAACTTTTTATGAAAGATATGATCCCGATTATATCGTGGATCAGTCTTAAAGGAAAATGCAGATACTGTGAAGCACCGATATCACCCAGATATACGGTCGTAGAGGCGCTAGGAGGCCTTCTGGCGGTATTGTGGACACTTTTATACGGTATCAAGCCTATGGCGGCTTTATGCTTCGTTTTATCGTGTGTTGCTACGGTTGTATTGTTTATAGTATATGATCGGATCAGAAAACAAGTTGGTTGACATAATATTAATAAGTGTTAAATAATCAATATGTAATATATCCATTATAGTATAAAAATATTCTAGATAATATAAATACATTTTAGATCGTGGAGAGTAAGTTATGGCGGTTAGCTACAGGTACAAGGCTCAGGATTCTGAAGGACACGTTGTTTCAGGTGTTCAGAGGGCGCTTGATGAGTCTGAACTTCATAATAAACTGAAAACAGATGGCTTGTTGCTGATTGAGGCCAAGGAAGCTACCAAGGGTAAACAGACTTTTAAGAGGCTGAAATATGACAGAGTAGCTGATTTTTCCAGAAATCTAAGCAAGCTTCTTGGAGCGGGAGTTACTCTTGTAAAGGCTCTCAGAATCATATCCGAGGATGAGTCTATCAAGGAAAGTGAGAGGAAGATATATGCTGAGGTTTTGAAGCTTGTCAGATCTGGTATGACACTTTCTGATGCGATGGAAGAACAGGGAGGGACATTTCCGACACTGTTCGTAAATATGATCCGAAGTGCTGAGTCGGGCGGAAATATGGATTCCACTGCTGCAAATATGGCTGAGTACTACAGCAAGGAGTACAAGCTTCAGCAGAAGATAAAGAGTTCGACCACGTATCCAAAGATTCTTGGCGTTCTGATAGTTATAGTTGTGATAATCATCATGGGCTTCGTGCTTCCACAGTTTGACAGTCTCTTTGCTCAGATGGAGGAACTGCCGAAAGCTACGACTATATTGATGGGAATAAGTGAATTTGTATCCAAGAGATGGTATCTCCTGATTCTTGGCGGAGTTGTGCTTTTCATGATCTTTAAGATTCTGACTTCACTTCCAAGAGTGAAGCTGTTTATGGATAAGATGCAGATACATCTTCCTAAGATCGGGGGACTCAGGAAGATCATATATACTGCAAGATTTGCGAGAACTCTTGCCAGCATGTACTCGGCAGGTATTCCGATAGTTACATGCCTTCAGATAGCGAAAACAACAATAGGAAATACATATATAGAAAGTCAGTTTGATCAGATGATAGCGGACATCAGAGCCGGTAAGCCTCTCTCTGAGGGACTTGCAAGTATCGATGGTTTTGTTAAGAAGCTTCCATCATCTGTATCGGTCGGCGAGGAGACGGGTGCACTTGATTCAATGCTTGTGTCCATAGCTGATCAGATGGACTACGACAGTGAGATAGCGTTGGAACAGCTTGTAGCTATGGTTGAACCTATCATGATCGTAGTTATGGCAGTTATAGTCGGCTTTATCATGATAGCTGTTATTCAGCCTATCTACGGCTCTTATCAGAGTATTGCAAATCAAGGCGGATGAGGTAACGTAACATGAGTGTTAGCGTATATTTTTCTAATCAGATAATCCAGATTGCGGTCGGTACCAGAGCTCGCAAGGGAAAGCTCCAGAAGGTATATACTACCATTGCGCCTGAAGGAAGCATCATAAATGGTATAGTTATGGATGCTGGTTCTCTGGGTTCTCACATTAAGGGCTTCTGGGAAATGAATTCCATACCGAAGAAGGATGTATATCTGGTTGTTAACAGCAACAAAATAGCAGGAAAGAATCTGTCGGTTCCGAACATGAATTCGAAGAAGACTCTTGCATTTATCATGCGTGAGTTTTCGGATATGCAGCGTGAAGATGCTGAGAACACGATAGCATTTACTTCGTTAGGTACAGATAAGAAGTCTAAGGTCAGACGACTTTATGCTGAACTTGCTCCGAAGGATCAGCTGCGTGAATTCATAGAGATATTTGCCGGAATGGGAGTGACACTTAAAGGTATCATTTCCGGTGAGGGAAGTATCATCGGTTATGCTCAGATGACACTTGCGAAGCTTTCTAAGACATTTATCCTCCAGGTTGTTAATGGTAATCTGGTGTCAAATGTCCTCTTTGTTGACGGCTTGTTCAGATATTATAACTCGATCCGCTGTTTCAACGAGCCCGGAACGATGGAATATCTGGATGACCTGGCGCGTTCTCTTAATCAGCTGGAACAGTTTATGAATACCGAGAAGATCACTTCTCCGGTTGAAAGAATATATGTAGCTGGAACGACTCGTGATGATCTGAATCAGTACAATCAGGTGGTACATGATCACGGCGTTGAGGCAAACTGTGAACTGGTTCATACTGGACTAAGTGCAGATCCTACGCTGGAACACGAATCTCAGACAGCACTGTTTGCTGTCAGCGGACTCTTTGATCAGGGTAGTGAGAGTAACTTCCTTACCAACTTCAGTATGAAGAAGGAAGGTGAGAATACACTTGATCCTCGTACGAAGAAGAGGATAGTGATTGTCATTTCCACGCTTGTTTTAATGCTGGTGCTGATGGGAGTTGCGCTGACATTAAGGCTGATACGTGAAGCGAAATATAAAGAAGCGAAGGATTATAACAACAGTCCTTCGGTTATGATGCAGGCTATGGCTTATGATGAGGCAACTCAGAAACGTGATGCTATGCTTGCAAAGTACAATTCTATAAATACAGTGGTTGAGACTATCGAATCATATCCAGTCTGCAATGATAAGGTCATAGAAACTATAGAAGAAACGGCAAGGGGTTATGCTGATATAGAGATATTGAGCTTCGATGCAGAACAGGGTAAGGTTACATTTTCGGCAAAAGCAGAAAATGTAAATGATATATATAAGTATATCGACAAGCTTCTCTTGGAAGATATATTTATGACAGTAGACCATACAGGTTACAGCTATGACGACGGAACGGGGCTGTACGACATACATGTAAACTGTACGCTGGCAGAGTCAGTTGGAAGAGACTGAGTTTAGTAACTTAATCTGATCTGACAAAGCTTAAAACTAGTTTTAGAAACAGGTAGATATGGGGAGACATCCTTGGGGCAGTATTAATAGGAGAAAAAAGTAGTATGAAAACGACCATGACAGAAAGTGATAAAAGGCTTCTTATGTTTATGTTCCTCTTCGTGATCATCGTTGCGATCAGCTATTGGGGCATTTATCCGCAGGTCAAGCGTTATAGGGCGCTTGAAGCGAAGATCGAGAAGGAAGAAGATGATAAGAAGATCAATCAGATGAAGATTGCTAATCTTGGTCTTATTGAGATGCAGGCTGAAGAGTATGAGGGTAAGATATCTGAGAAGAAGGATGAATTCTATCAGATCATGAAGAGCTCCGAAGTCGACAAGATGATGACTGAGCTTGCAACGAGTAATGGTCTTGATATATATGAGCTGAACTTCACAATGCCGAGTTCTCCTACAGAGAGAATGGCATATCAGTATTCCGAGTTATACAAGAGACAGATGGAAATGAAAGCTGAGTATGAAGCCAGTGAATCATCTGATATGGATACTGATACTGCGGCAACAACAGCTCAGACTACGGATGAAGAAGAGGGCGAAGAAGATTCTGATGGTACTGCCGGAACGACGGGTGCTGCGTCAGGTTCAGGAACGGCTGCTCTTATGGAAGAGATGATGGGAGCTGAAGAAGGTGGATATCAGCCAAACACAGATATCTACGCTGTTCCGGTTACGATGACCGTTGGTGGAGACCTGGAAAATCTCCAGAAGTTTATCAACAATATCATTGCTATAGATAAGCGTGTTCTTCTGGTGGGATACAGCTGGGGTGAATTCCGTGACGTGATCCGTAGAGATGCTAATGGAAATATCATTAGAAGTTCTTCAGGGAATTCAGCTGATGGAACAGTAACATCAAGTGCTACAGCAGCTGTTTCGGGAGACGACGCTGCAGCGGAAGATGCAACAAATGTACAGATCGAAGTGGTGACAAGAAAATCACTTACAGTTCGTCTTGAGATATATATGTGTGATACTGCAAGTATCGAGCAGTCTGTAAATGGACCAACCGACGCTGAGGAAGCTGATGGCGCCGGAGAGGAAGGCGAGTCTTCAGAAGAGGGAACAGGAGACTCAGAGAATGGAACAACTCTGGATGAGCTGGATGATCTGTTAGAAGAGTAGGGTAGAATAACTATACTGATGGGGAGAGCAGCGTATGGAAATGCGATCAAACAAGAACATTAGAATAGGAGATGTCCTGAAGGAATTCGGTTATGTAACTGATGACGACATAGGAGCGGCTATCGCCTACCAGAAGACACATGAAGGTGTGCGTCTTGGTGGTGCTCTTATAGCGCTAAATGTTATCACCGAAAAACAGATGCTTGAGGCACTTGGTCAGAGACTCCAGTACAACGTTGTGAACATTTCCGAGCTGGCTGTCGATATAAATGCAGTATCGACCATTCCTCAGCCTCTGGCAGAGAAGTATGGCATGATGGCATATAAGATAGAGGACGGGGTTCTGTATGTGCTCACAAATGATCCCCTGAACTTCTATGGTCTCGAGGATATCCGTCAGGTAGCGGGTACTGATCTCAGGGTTGAGCTTACAGAGAAGCAGCCGCTTGATAATGCCATTCAGTATTATTATTCAGAAGTATCAGCTAAGAAGGCTGCCGACAAGGCTGCTAAGTCCTCGCTGGCTGAAGATGATATCATCGAGGTAAATGTAGAAGATGCTGATGATGATACTCCTATCATAAACCTTCTGAATTCTCTTGTTGTCAGAGCTTACAATTCAAACGTTTCAGATATTCATATAGAACCATTTGAGAAGCATACATCCGTTCGAATGAGAATGGATGGTGTTATCGTGGATTTCATGACACTTCCAAAGAACATTCATAATTCGCTCATAGCGCGTGTCAAGATCATCGGTGATCTGGATATAGCTGAGAGACGTGTTCCGCAGGATGGACATTTCAAGACAAATGTAGAAGGCGTACCGATCAACGTCAGAGTTTCAGTTATTCCGACAGTATTCGGCGAGAAGGCGGTTCTTCGTTTGCTTGCATCTGCGGCAACGATAGATCACGCGGGTTCATTTGGTATGAACGAGAGAAACTACAAGGTTGTCAGCCAGATGCTTCAGTCACCAAATGGTATCGTCTATGTTACTGGACCGACAGGTTCAGGTAAATCAACTACACTTTATATGATACTTCAGACTCTTTCTGAAAGAGCTGTAAATATATCAACTATCGAAGATCCTGTAGAGAAGAATCTTCCGAAGTTGAATCAGATGCAGGTTAACAATACCGCGGGTCTTACATTTGAGATAGGACTGAGAGCTTTGCTTCGTCAGGATCCGGATATCATCATGCTTGGTGAGACTCGAGATTCTGAGACCGCATCCATATCAGTACGTGCGGCTATCACCGGTCACCTGGTTCTTTCAACTCTCCATACAAATGACGCTGCATCGTCTGTTACTCGTCTTATAGATATGGGAATCGAGCCATATATGCTTGCCAACTCACTGGTTGGAATCATAGCACAGCGACTTGTTCGTAAGGTCTGCCCTGACTGTGGCCAGTGGGGAGAAATGACAGCGGAAGAGGAGAGAATCGTTGGAAGACCACTTCCGAGAGTTATGCATAAAGTCGGCTGCAAGAAATGTAACGGAACCGGATACAGAGGCCGTATATCCATCCATGAGATACTGCCGATAGACAAGCCTGTACGTAAGATGATCTCTGATGAAAATACAGCAGAAGAGATAAAAGAATACGCTCGAAAGAACCTTGGAATGCTCACTCTGAAGGAGAGTTGTATGGAGCTGATCGAGCAGGGACTTACGACTGTCGAAGAGCTCGTGAAAGTTGCATATTATGACTAGTATAGAGATTTCTAATTAACTGGACTCTATAACTTGCCTGTTTCTCTGAATAGCACAGCACCAAAAGCCTCGAAATAGCTCGCTATTCCTGCGTTTTTGGTACTGCACTCTCAGAAAAACATTCTGCGTTTATAATCCAGTTAATTAAGAAACACTATACTAGTAAAATAGGTTAAATATTGTGATGCAAAAATGATGCTTTTTTGCTGTCAATTTTCTAATTGTGTTCTTTTTGTGAACAAAATTTATAGAAAACTGATAAAAATCTGACTTAAAATAGTAAATATTTGAAAAGTGTTAGCGTAAGTAACGTGAAGGATTGTGCATAATGCACATTTGATTTTGTGAAATATTATGCATTTGGTAGAATTGCACAATTAGTTTACATAATAACTTGCGTTAATGGGTAATAATCGTTATAATACAAGTAACTTATTCATATGAGAGCTTATGAAAATAAGAGAGAAATATGAAAAATTTATATTTTTTTAAGGAGGACATAGCTTATGAAGAAGACAAATAATAAGGGTTTTACCCTCGTTGAACTTATCGTTGTACTGGTTATCCTTGCGATCCTGGCAGCAATTCTTGTTCCGGCACTCATTGGATATATCGACAAAGCAAGAGAAAAACAGATAACAACTAATGCAGAGGCTGCTTATGTTGCAGCACAGGCTTTGGCTACAGAGGCTTATGGAAAGAATGTTACTGCAAGTAAAGTTAGTACATATGTTACAGATCAGAAGATTAAAGATCTTACTGATATTACGGAAGGATTTTCAACAACTATCACATTTGGTGGAACAACTGGAGCTACAACTACAACTGCAAGTAACAGGAAGAACTTTATAATTAGTAAATTTGTATATCATCAGACAGGTACGGGTGGAAAGTATGCAACATGGTATCAGGCACAGACAACTTTAAGTGATGGAACGGTTGTACCTGCTGGTGGATGGAATGTTACAGAAGCAGCTCCATAATAAGATGGTATATAAACGTGTAAGTAAGAGGGGAGAGAAACTCCCCTCTTACTTATTTATGGGATGAATATATGAGATTGCATAATAAATTGGCATTGATTAAAATGATTTTATTAGAAAATTATACAACTATAAAGGAAGATAATACTAGTTATGTTATTAATTTGTTTTTCAAATAACAAAAGGAAGATATGCAAAATTATAATGGCCTTAGTGGTGGCTCTTTTTTTGATACTATTAATGGATGCGAAGCTTATATGGACACTTTATGAAATGTATTATGGTAATTCTGATATTGGTGATTTTTTTAAGGAACAAGGTCAGAATGTTTTTACAACTGAAGTTCGAGTAACTACATTTAAATTTGTCATTTTTAGATTGATTTACTCTATTATACCATTGATGGTAAGTTTTGCGCTTTTCGCTTTATACGATTCTAAGTGTCTATCCGAAAAGATAACGTCTAAAGAATTATTCCTGAAGAATCCTTCACTTGCAAAGATTCTTCAGGTTTCAAGGTATTTAATCGGATTCGGAATGGCATTTCTTGTAATATCTTATCATAGAACCTTTATAACCTCCACATTTCATAATTGTATCATGGGAAATACAGAGGATTTTATTAGGTTATATGTTGCCGGACTGGTTCTTCTTATACCAACCATAAAATGGAAAAAACTTTTTTGTGATATTCGTAATATCCCTTTAAAACATCCGCGCATTTTTATTTTTTTGTTTATGCTTTTTATTGCGATTGTTTCCTGCTGTCTTGTTGAATTTCAGATAGGAAGCAAGATGAAAGTTTTGGTTTATCTTCTGCATATAAATATCATGTATTGGTTTATTCTCCAAGTTGTAGTGTATTTGTTAATTAGAAATCCAAAACCGGGTGCTATCATATCGCTTGTATTTGCATATGTGATTGGACTCGCAAATGATGTGGTTTATCAGTTCCGCGGCAATTATATAATGTTTGGTGATCTTACAGTTATAAGAACTGCTCTGGAGGTCGCTGGAAATTATAAGTATAAACCTACAGTCTGGTTTTGGTTAAGTTTAGGCATTTTAGTTTTATCAATAATTATTGTTTTGCTTACAAAGTTTTCAAAGACTAATAATGAAGAACCTAGAACTACAGCAAAGAGAAGAGTGCTTACAACACTCGTTTTTGAGAGCGTTATTGTATTATTTGTGTTTGTTACATTTAAGACTGGAGATTTTTATGGAAAGGTTTTTGGCGTAGGATGGGATTATAATGAAAATGTTACTGCAGTAGGATACTTACCATACTTCTTTAGTAATATGGATTCTACTAGTCGAGTAGAGGTAGAAGGCTATTCAGCTCAGACGGTTAAAGACTTATTAGATGATTATTCTGATAATAGTAAGACCACATTTAGAGAGCCTAATATTATCTTAATCCAGAATGAAGCATTTGCGGATTTATCAATCACTGCTGATATAGAAACAGATATTGATCCTATGCCATTTATTCATAGTCTGACTGATAATACGCAGAAAGGGTATATGAATATGTCTGTAACGGGTGGTCCAACCTCGAATACGGAGTTTGAAGTGTTATCCAGATCTAGTCTGCAGTATTTTCCGTATGGATCGGTTCCTTACACTCAGTATTTAAAACAGAACATCCCTTCTTTGGTGGAATGCCTGAAAAATCAAAGTAAACCATATCATACGGTAGCATATCATAGTTATTATTCCTCAGGATATAATCGTAATAGCGTTTATTCATTTTTAGGTTTTGATAATAAACTTTTTGAGAATAATTTCCTGAATGATTTTCCAGAATCTGAATTGCCAAGAGGTTACCTGTCGGATGAGGCAAATTATAGAAGAGTGATATCTGAATATGAAAAATGTGCATCCACTGAAAATCCATTTTTCTGCTTTAATGTAACTATTTAGGGACATGGAGGATATTCAGGCGGACCATTTGACTGGGATGAGCCTGTTGAGGTTACAAACTTTAAAGCGACTGATTCTATGAATACATATCTTTCATCTGTTAGATTATCAGACAAAGCATTTGAGGGATTGGTAGAGTATTTTTCAAAGGTTGATGAACCTACGATTATCATGATGTATGGTGATCATCAACCAAGCTGGGATGATGAGACTAAAGAACTATTGGCTCAGCATCCGGCGTGGGAAGATGAATCACTCCAGACACTGAGTCAATATTATGTGCCATATATAGTTTGGGCAAATTATGACATTGAAGAACATAACTATTTACTTGGATGGAACGAGAAGGTCAGTTCAAGTGAAAAACTTCATTTGAATTCTTTGTCAACAAACTATGTAGGAACATATCTTATGAGCCAGGCAGGAGTTGAACTTTCCGAGTATGATAAGTATTTACTTAATCTTCACGAAGAAGTACCGGCTATAACAGCCATTGGAGTGTGGGATAAAGATGGAAACTATTATGGCGATGCTGCATCTAGTCCATTTTCTGAAAGGCTAAAAAATCAGGAAATGATTCAGTACAACTTAATCTTTGATGATAAGAATAAATTGAACGAATGTTTTCTTCCGTGAATATTTATCGAAATATTGATAATCTTCAATATAATCCATATTGATTATTTCCACAGAAAAAAGTTATAACTACTTATAACCAGTTATAACTGGTGATTTAAAGTGCAAAAATGCTTGGACAAAAATGATATACTTCCATAAATTTATAAAAATGTGACAGACGTCACATAATTATGTATAAAAATGTGATGAACATCACATAATTATATATAAAAACGTGATTCTGGTTGACATAACTGTTATTTCTGCGTATACTACATTCATATAACTCAAATAAATTCCTTATTATGTTTTGAAGAAGGAGAGTTAGATATATGAAAAGAACAGTTATGAATGAATTGTTGGCGTGGAAGGAAGATAAAAGACGTAAACCTCTTATACTTCAGGGTGCGCGTCAGGTTGGAAAAACTTGGATACTTAGAGAATTTGGAAAGACATATTATAAAAATGTTGCCGAGTTTAACTTTGATGAGAATCCGGAATATAAAGAATTCTTTGCCAAGACAAAGGATGGTAAGAGGATTCTTGATAATCTGTCTATTATTTCAGGTACACAGATATTGCCTCATGATACGCTGATTATATTTGATGAGATACAGGAATGTCCGGATGCATTAAACTCTCTCAAATACTTCTGTGAGAAACTTCCAGAGTATCATATAACATGTGCAGGTTCATATCTTGGTATACAATTGGCTAGATCTCCATTTCCGGTTGGAAAGGTAAACTTCATTTCGATGTATCCGATGACTTTTACTGAATTTCTTCAGGCATCTGGTGATGAAAACTTGAGTGATTATCTGAAAGGTATCGATACTATAGAACCTATACCGGAAGCGTTTTACAATCTGTTATACGAAAAGATTAAAATGTATTATGCAACAGGTGGAATGCCTGAGGTTGTGGATTCGTGGACAAGTGAACATGATCCTAAACAGATACAATCAATATCAAAGGATATTCTGGATTCATACGAAAGAGACTTTTTCAAGCATCCAACAATAAAAGATATTCCTAAGATAAACTTGATCTGGAAATCACTTCCATCTCAGCTTGCAAAAGAGAATAAGAAGTTCATCTATAATGTAATAAAAGGTGGCGCGAGAGCAAGAGAGTATGAGAATGCATTGCAGTGGATTGTTGATTCAGGGTTGGCATACAAGATTTATCGCTCTGAGAAACCTGGTTTGCCACTTAATTCATATGATGATCTATCTGCATTTAAGATATATATGTTAGATGTCGGATTATTAAGACAGCATTCGGGACTTTCAACATCTGCTTTTGGTGAAGGAAATAGATTGTTTACTGAATTTAAAGGAGCTTTGACAGAGAATTATGTTCTTCAGTCACTTATGACTCAGGTTCAGGATATTCCAAGATATTGGAGTATTGCTAATCCAAATTACGAAGTAGACTATATGATTCAGATAGATAATGACATATATCCTGTAGAAGTAAAAGCCGAAACAAACATTAAAGCAACAAGTCTGAAGAAATATAAAGAATTATATGATAAGGAAACTAAACTCAGAATCCGATTCTCTATGAACAATCTTAAACTTGATGAAGATGTTCTGAATATACCGCTCTTTATGGCTGATGAAGCTGTGAGGTTGATCAAGATGGTTGTGGAAGAGTATAAATTAAAATAGAGATACATTTTCGTTACTTGTTTGATGATAAAACTTATTTAAATTGATGAGGATGGGATGGGGTTATAGCATAAACTATTCTTCAATAAAATATTGAAGGAGAAAAGTGCTTATGAGTATAATTAAAAGTTTTAAGAAAGTAGCAGCGATGACTATGTTGGGGGCTATGCTTGTATCCACACCAGTAATAGCTAAATCGAATGATATGCATTTCAATAGTTCACTTGATGTAAACAATATCCAGGATCTTACGAAATGTCAGGTCTATAGTTATGAATTGGATTCTTTATATAAGGATGAAGCTATTCATGCATATGCTAAAAGTTATCTAGAAGGAGGTTTACTTGTATTTGATGAAAAAAGGTTAGTAGATAATCTAGGTATGGGACTGGATTGTGGAGATGGTTATTTATTTTACTACGGCATCAGAGTAACTGATGCATATTTAAATCCTAGTAAAGAAATATACATATGTAAATGCAGCCAAAACGATTTTAATACCTTTGTAAAGTCTTTGCCGAATAATTATAAAAAGAGTAGTGATACCTGCTATGAATGTCGTTGGAATAATGGTGACTACTCTTCAGTGATTTATGATCCTGCATACGAGACAATAACTCAGTCGTATTATTCGTGTATTGATTAATTTTAATAAACCATAGTCATGAAAAAAAGCCCTAAGGAAATCCTTAGAGCTTTTTTCGTAAAGCGTGCTATTAGATTATTTTATTCAAACCAGATATCGGTAATCTCTGCAGTCTGTGACTTCTTGTATGTATCGTTGCTTGTAGCATCGAAATACAGGTAGAGACCATTCTTGTTTTCTTCTGTAAGAGCAACAGATATAGTCTGCTTCTTTGCAGATGTGAACTTTCCTTCTTTCTTCCAATGGTTACGGTAGAAGATAGGATTGTCTTCATCCTGGTTTGTAATTCCAAGGTTCATGCTCTTTCTTGAAGGAACAACAGTAATCTTAACTGTTGAATACTTAGAAAGATCAACATCACCGAAGTCGATATTTACATGCTCCCAATTCTCACTCTTCTTTTTCTTGAATGAGATCTTGCATGTGTCATCTGACTCGTCGAGTGTATAGAATGATGAATCTGTGTGGATGTCCCATGATGGCTCTTCATCAGAAGGTACGTCAGCAACTGGTTCATCAGTAACAGGCTCGTTAACGTCAGGATTGTCAGTAATAGGATCGTCAGCGACTGGATCGTTCGTACTGGGATCGTCGACAACTGGATCGTTAACTACTGGCTCTGAAGGCTCTTCATCTACTGGCTGGTCAGCAACTGGTTCTGTTGCAGGCTCATCAAAAGCAGGTACTGATACGTTAGCGTCGATCAATGATGGAACTGTATTCCATGTGATAACACCACCAAATTCAGATTTGTAAGATTTTGAAGATACGCTTGCTGTCTTAGCTGAAGAATCAACAGAAACCTTCATAGATGTATCTACGATATCCTTTGAATTCTTTGAAGAAGCAGGGCCTTCATTCTTGTTTACAAGGTTGTTTTCAATCTTGTTTCCTGTATACGTCTTTTCGTTTTCGTATAAGTTTGCGTTACTCTTAGCGTAGAATACGTTATTAGTAACAACGTTAGTTTTGTCGTTAGCTCTCTGAATGTTGAAAGCTGTTCCGTCTTCACTGTAAACAGTGTTATGACTTACTATACAATTTGTTGCATAGCCGGTTGGCTTATCATCAAAGCTTCCGCCTATGCTGATTCCAGCGAGGGCATTATTCTTATAAAGAATGTTATTTGTTACAGATATTTTATCTGTAGTATGGTTTTCATGTTCGCTTGCGAGCTCGATACCAATATCACTCTTTTCTACATAGTTGTCATGAATCTCGATGTTGTGTCCACCGTCAACATAGATACCACCTGCACAAGATTCCCCGTGATATGTGCAGTTAGAACCTGATGAGATGCCGCTTACAACGTTGTTGTAAACGAAACCGTCTCTTGCGCTATCATTTTCGATATATTCTGCGCGTAACTTCTTATCCTTAACATTTTCCTTTATGTCTTTTTCATTTTCATACCCGATAAAATCGATACCGATGTTATCACATTTTTCGACAAGATTGTCGTATATATAAAAATCCTCCACATTTCCATTTAAAACCATAGCCTCGCTGTTACCGAGAGTAAGGTTATAAAGATGACAGTTGTTGATTACAACTCCTTTTACTCCTGTACTTGTATGGTGTTCTTCATCGTAACCTGTTACAAGTATTCCGTGTCCATTATAATCATCTGATTTTTTGGTGTAACCTACACCAGTATCATGGATATCGCAATTTGAAATCTTTATGCGAGATACGCCATCATATACTTTTATTCCGATAGGAACATTACTTGTTGATGGACCATTAGACTTGAAGTTCTTAATCTCAATATTATCAATGACTACGTTAGACCCCTTAACTTTTATAACGACGTCATTTTTGCTTGAGAATAATCCCTCGCCATTGATGTATGGCTTCTGACCGTTTTCACTGAGACCTTTGATAGTAACATTTGACTTGTCGATGACAAGCTGCTCATGATACTCACCGCTCTTAAGGTAGATGACTGTTCCGTCAGTTGCCTGCTTTAAGGCATTTGTGATAGGAGTGTCCTTCTTGTTTGAAGAAGGTTCTACTATGATCTCATTAGAATCGTTTCCTTTTGCTGATACGTTCATAGGGACTGCACCGAGATTTCCGGCTACAAGTCCAGCCATGAGCGTAACAGAAAGAAAGCCTGCTTTTTTACTCATTTTTCCCATAACTCCTTATTTTCTTACTTAAATTCCCATAAAATTCCCATTTGTTGGATTTCGAAATTGTACATGTTCCAACATGTGCAAACGATACACTCTATGGGCAAAATAGTCAATATCAAATTGCAAATTTGTGCAAACTGCACAAGGTTAGTTAGCGTTACTGCATGATAACGATAGTTATAAACATGGGGTAAAACTGCGCAATTCTTCGTGAAATTGTCCAATGCTTTGCTTTGACACTTCTCTGCTAAAACGTTATACTGTGAATAGTGATTACTTATGATGAAAGGGTAGGATTTCATGTATTATTTGATCAAGTCATGCCTTGAAGAATGTACCTTTGAGGACCTTCATAATAATGATTATCAGTATGTGGCTGTGCTCACTCCGGAAGAGTGGAAGAAAGAGCAGAGCAGTTTCGATATGGGTATTGAAATGGACATCAGTATCGAGAATATTCATACTACTAAAGCGGAGGTGAACTACGACTCACTGACTGGTACATTTTCCATACCGAGCAGACGGGATATAACAGGTGAGGACTATAAGTACGCATTTGCTCTTGATGAGAAGGGGATCGTCTTCATAGATCAGTCCGGTGTTGTCAACAGGATGGTGAAGAGAATTGCCAGGTCTAAGAAGTGGCGAGTTCCATGTCTTGAAAGGTTCATGTATGACTTTTTTGAACTGATTATCGATAGAGACCTCTCAATTCTGGAAAACTATGAGAAGGAACTTGATAAGATAGAAGATGAGATATTGGATGATGCTATCGAGGCGGATCTTGAGAGGGTAAATGAAATCCGAGGCGATATCAGGGATCTCAGGATGCATTATGATCAGATGATAGATCTTGGACAGGAGTTTGAGGAGAATGAGAATAACTTCTTTAAAACTGAGAATACCAGATATTTCAGACTTTTTATCGATAGGATGAGCAGGCTTCATGAGATGGCGAATTCAGTTCGTGATTATACAGTTCAGATACGAGATCTTTATCATACACAGATGGATATAAAACAGAACAGGATCATGACACTCCTGACAGTGGTAACGACTATATTCATGCCACTGACTCTTATTGCGGGCTGGTATGGAATGAACTTCCGATATATGCCTGAACTTGAGTCGAGATGGGGATATCCGATAGTTATATTGATAAGTGCTGCAATTATAGTAGTAAGTCTGTGGTTTTTCAGAAAAAAGAAGTGGCTTTAGTAGAATTGCCTCAATTGACATATCAATAAAGAATTGTTAAAATTGATAGGTTAAAGGGGTTACAAAACCACTTTGCTTTTTAGGAGGAAAAATCATGTTAAAAAAAGCACTTTCACTAGGACTTATTGCAACTCTTGGACTGGGTCTCATGGGATGTTCATCAACACCTAAGACTGCAACTACAGAGACTGCGGAGATTGAGGATATATCTACTGCAGCAACTGTTGAAGAAAGTACTGCTGCTGAAACAGAGAATGCTACTGTTGCTGAGGCTGACAAGGCAACAACTACAGAGGCAGATAAATCTGCAGCAACTGTTGAAGACAAGAAAAAGGTACAGGATGCCGGAACTCTTGTAGTCGGAATCACAGATTTCGAGCCAATGGATTACAAGGATGAAAGCGGTAACTGGGTTGGATTCGATGCTGATATGGCAAATGAATTCGCCAAGAGTCTCGGTGTTGAAGCTAAGTTCGTAGAGATAGAATGGGACAACAAGGCTCTCGAACTTGATTCGGGAAATATAGATTGTGTATGGAACGGAATGACACTTACAGATGAAGTTCTTTCAGCTATGGATTGCTCCAATCCTTACTGCAATAACGCACAGATAGTTATCGTTCCAGCAGACAAAGCAGATCAGTATAAGACTGTAGAAAGCCTTTCAGAGCTTAACTTTGCAGTGGAAGTTGGTAGTGCAGGTGAAGCTCAGGCTCAGGAGCATGGTCTTAAGTATACATCTGTATCTAATCAGGCTAGTGCGCTTATGGAAGTTGCAGCCGGAACATCAGATGCAGCCATCATCGATTCACTTATGGCAGCAGCCATGGTCGGTGAGGGAACAAGCTATGACAATCTTACATATACAGTAGGACTTAATGATGAGGAATATGGCGTAGGTTTCCGTAAGGGTTCTGACCTTAAGGATGAGTTAAATGCATTCTTCAAATCAACTTATGCAGATGGTTCTATGAAGTCTGTAGCAGAGAAGTACGGAGTTCAGGCATCTCTTATAGAACAGTAGATTTTGGAGTAAAGATATGGATTTATTCTTAAAGCAGCTGCCTATAGTCATTCATTCTCTGAACATAGGTTTTCTGCAGACATTAAAACTGTTTTTTGTTACTCTTATCGGTGCGATTCCACTTGGACTTCTCATATGTTTTGGTGCTCAGTCCAAGGTAGCTCCGGTAAAGGCAATATTTAAGATATTTATATGGATCATAAGGGGGACTCCCCTTATGATTCAGCTTCTTATCATTTATTATTTCCCAGGCCTTGTTCTGAAAAATGCGATATGGGGCGGAGATGAAGGCGGAAGATTTGCAGCTTCTGCGGTGGCATTTATCATAAACTATGCATGCTACTTCTCTGAGATTTATCGTGGCGGAATCATAAGTATTCCGGTTGGACAGGATGAAGCCGGACTTGTTCTGGGAATGACGAAGAGCCAGATATTCTTCAAGGTAAAGCTTCTTCAGATGGTGAAGCGTATATTGCCGCCGATGTCAAATGAAATCCTTACCCTTGTTAAGGATACATCGCTTGCACGTATCATAGCGCTTCAGGAAGTTATCTGGGCAGGTCAGGCATTTATGAAGGGCTCGCAGGGGATATCAGGTGCTATATGGCCACTGTTCTTTACGGCTGTGTATTATCTGATATGCAACGGACTTCTTACATTGCTTCTTGGTGCATGTGAGAAGAAACTGAATTTCTTCAGATAGGTTTAGGGATTGATTTATGAGTATATTAGAAGTTGAACACATCAGTAAGTCCTTTGATAAGACAGAGGTTCTGAAGGATATATGTTTTACACTGGAGAAGAGCGAGGTTTTATCGATCATAGGTTCTTCGGGCAGTGGAAAGACTACACTTCTCAGATGTCTGAATTTTCTCGAACATGCTGATAAAGGAATAATAAAAGTGGCGGGAGAAACCGTATTTGATGCAGAGGATAAGTCTTACCTGAGTGA
Source organism: Eubacterium sp. (assembly GCA_017539165.1). Lineage (GTDB taxonomy): Bacteria > Bacillota > Clostridia > Lachnospirales > Lachnospiraceae > Eubacterium_Q. The sequence goes on along the minus strand of JAFYHN010000079.1, from coordinate 21,153 downwards.
ATCTGTTATAAGAAAAAACAGACTTCATTTCGGTATGGTTTTTCAGTCATTTAATCTGTTTCCACAGTATACGGCACTTGAAAATGTAATGCTTGCAAAACGTCTTCAGGCTCAGAAGCAGCCGGACTTTAAGTCTCGTAAGAAAGAAATATATGACGAGATAAGAGTTGAGGCTGAGGGGCTTCTCGGGCAGATGGGACTGACGGAACGTATGGATAATTATCCACATCAGCTTTCCGGCGGACAGTGTCAGCGAGTTGCCATAGCAAGAGCTTTGGCGTTACAACCTGATATTCTCTGCTTTGATGAGCCTACTTCGGCTCTTGATCCGGAACTAACGGGTGAGGTTCTCAGGGTTATAAAGGAACTCGCTGAGAAGAAGATGACGATGATCATAGTAACACATGAGATGTCATTTGCAAGAGATGTCTCTGATCAGATTATCTTTATGGATGAAGGAATTGTTCTCGAACATGGAACTCCGGAAGAAGTGTTCGAGCATCCGAAGGAAGAGAGAACGAAAAAGTTTTTGGGAAACTATTAGGGTGTATGCTATGTAAAGAGTGAGGGGGATAGTGATGAACAGAAAGAATACAGTACTTCACTATGTTATCAGTATTTGTACAGCTATAATCAGTCTGGTGCTTCAGGTGACGGCAATCGTATATCTGAGGACTGGGCTTTATAATGAAGCCGAGACGGCGTTTTTGCTTTCGTACGCGCTTATAGCTGTGGTTCTGCTTTATCTGTATTTTATATGTCATCTGGTGAATAAGATAAGGATTAAAGCGAAAAATCACAGTATTACATTTACACGTATGGCGACGTCTCTGGCTCGAGATTATGATGGCATTTACTATATCAATACTGAGGATGACAGCTACGTTGAATATGGCGTGACGGATGATGATGACGAGACGCTGAGGCTTGTTTCCAGTGGTGATAATTTCTATACTGATGCGGAAAAGAATATAAAAGATAGTGTTTGTGATGAGGATAAGCAGAAGATGCTTAAAATCCTCAGTAAGGAAAATATCGAAAATGCAATGAACAATAATGATGTTCTTCATGAGTATTTTCGTATATTTGTTGATGGGGTTGAAAGATACCATAATCTGAAGGTTATTCAGGGACACGGAGTTGAAGAGAAGTATATAGTAGTCGGAATCAGAGATGTTGATGCTCAGAAGAGACGTGAGATTGAGATGAAATCTGCGGCTGAAGAGGGCATTACCTTTGGAAAGATAGCTCAGGCACTTGCTTCGGGATATGAAGTTCTGTATTACGTGGATCTTGAAACTGATGAATTCTATGAATACTGTGCAAGTGAAGAATACAGTAAGCTGGATATTGGTTCCCATGGTACTGATTTCTTTGGAACGAGCCAGAGAAATATGGAAAGGGGCGACATATATCCGGAAGACTATCCTATGATGGCTGCTGCAATGGAGAGAGAAAGTTTTATCAATTCTATGCAGACCAGAGGATTTCTTTCGCTTACATACAGACTTATGCTGAATGATCTTCCGGAATACGTTAATCTGAGAGCTGTATTCCCTAAAAATGATGATAAACATGTGGTTATTGGTGTTATCAATATAAATGAAGCTATGCAGCGCGAGAGAGAGTATAAGCAGCAGATTGATAATGTAATGAATCTTGCTAACAGAGATGCTCTCACCGGTGTTAAGAATAAGAATGCTTACAATAACCTTGAGGCAGAACTCAATAAGCAGATCACAAATGAAAGTAAGCCGGAATTCGCTATAGCTATATGTGATGTAAATAATCTCAAACAGATAAATGATACCAGAGGACATAAAGCAGGTGATGCTTATATCAGAGAGGCCTGCATGATGGTCTGCAGGGTATTTAAACACAGTCCTGTATATCGTGTAGGTGGAGATGAGTTTGTGGTTGTAATGCGCGGCGATGATTATGATAATCGCAATGCACTTCTGACAGAACTCAGAACTCAGGTAGAGATAAACAAGGAAGAGGGCGGAATAGTTCTTGCGTGTGGATTATCTACGTACAATGAGCATAAAGATATATCTGTGGCTGAAGTATTTGAACGCGCAGATTATGAAATGTATAAGAATAAAAAAATACTTAAGAGTACACAAGATTAGAAAAGGAGTCTGATTTATGGCTGATTATGTACTTAGCTGTTGTTCACCTTGTGATCTGTCAAATGAATGGATCGAGAAGAGAGACATCAAGTATGTTCCATTTGTAGTGAGTCTTGACGGAAATGAGTATGAGGATGATATGGGGATAACATTTTCACCTCGTGATCTTTACGTAAAGATGGCACAGGGAGCAGATGCAAAAACCTCTCAGGTCAGCACTGGTTCATATATAGAATATTTTAAGAAGTTTCTTGATGAAGGCAAGGATATAGTTCATGTTTCTCTATCTACCGGAATCTCCGGAACATTTCAGAGTGCACATATAGCTGCAGCTGAACTGATGGAGGATTATCCTGACAGAAGAATATATACTATCGATTCTCTTGCGGCCTCTTCAGGATACGGTCTTCTGATGGACCTTGCGGCAGATAAAAGGGATGAAGGCCTTTCTGCTAAAGAGCTGGTTGACTGGATAGAAAGTTATAAGCTGAATATCAATCACTGGTTCTTCACTACGGATCTTACATATCTGATCAAGGGTGGAAGAGTATCTAAGACAGCCGGAGCGATAGGTCAGGTTCTTAATATATGTCCGCTTCTTGATGTGGATTACAAGGGAAGACTGACTTCCAGAGAGAAGATCAGAACTAAGAAGAAGGTTATTAAGAGAACTGTTGAGAAGATGGTTGAGAATTGTGAAGGTGGACTTGATTATGCAGGAAAATGTTTTCTGTCTGATTCAGATTCCGAACTTGGTGATCAGGTGACTGAACTTATCGAAGAGACATTCCCACAACTTAAGGGAAAGGTTGAGAGATTCGATATCGGATGTACAATCGGAAGTCATACAGGTCCAGGAACAGTCGCTCTGTTCTTCCAGGGAAAGAAGAGAGAAGACTGATATATTGAAGGTTAGTATTTAACAGAGGGAAAAAATGAGAACAGATTTAAAGGTCAATTTTATGGCTCTTGCTGACCTCTCTTATCATCTGAAAAAATATCAAGGTGAAGTAGAGGACGTTGAGAAAGAGCTTGGTAAATTGAACTTGTTTTTGGATGGACAAGAATCCAAAGCATTGAAGAAACTGAAGGAAAATATTAATGAAGATGATGAATATTTCCTGAATCTTATAGAAGAACTGAAGGATCTGACGAAAAAGATTGATTCTTATGTGACCTGTATGGAGAACTACGTAGCTGCGGAAACACCAGGTGAAATAACCCGTGTAGATACGCGTGACATAAAAGCGAATCTAAAATCCATGAGTAGAAGTGTCACAAGCAATAATTATTGGTTTGATAAAACATTGCCTAGCTGCTCATATACATTTACAGGTGATAAGACCAAACAATTAGAGCAAAAGAAAAAATATGAACGGAATTATAACAAGCTTGAGAACTTCAGGAGGGATTATCTGGTACCACTGAATAAAAAGCTTGATCAGGGAATACAAGACTTATTTAAGATATATTCTGATTATATAGAGCCTTTTGAAAAAGAGGATGATATACATAGAAAAAATCTAGATAAAAGCTACAAGAAATATACTAGTAAAAAGAATAAAATAAAAAATGGAGTGAATTTTAGTCTCAAAATAAGAAGCTCATTTAAGAAACATTTTACAGTAGCGATGCTTGTTGGTTTGGCTGTATTGTTACTTCCAACTACGGTATTAGTAATAGGTGGTATTGCGGTTGTAGCGGGATGTGCTGCGATAGCTGCGATTCCAGAAGAGAATTTTGGCGGTGGATTACTGAACCGGATAAAAGTAAGTGTTGATGAGAAAGTCAATATAGTAAAACAAGGACCTGTAAAGGTTGCGAAGGTAATAGCTAATGACTTTGCAGATACAGTTCAGACACCGGAAGGAGTAGCGGGAGTAGTCGGAGATGTTGCCGGAATGGTTGTTGGAGGAAAGATTGCCAAGGCAATAAAAATACCCAAAACTCCTGTATCTAAAACTGGTGAGGTTGATATTCCAATTGAAGATGTAAAAGCACCAGGAGAGGTGAATACAAAACCGGTAGATAAACTGAAAGATACAGTTGATGATATAAAAACCAAAACTGATATTGAAAGTAAGACACCTGAAGTTGGAGATGTAGGAAAAGTTGATGGTGGAAGTGATTTTAAACCATCTAAAATATATTATGATAAACAGGGAAATTTAACTAATGGAATTTATACATTAAATGATAAAGATATGTTGATTCACAAAAATGGAACATTGGGTAAAAGCCAGTTTCTATCAGATGTGGATGCTGAAAAAGCTGTTTTAGATGCTGCAGAGTACGCTGATAAATACAATCTATGGGAAACAAACACAGGAAATCCAAATGATTTTGCTTGCAAAGCAAAGGTGTATGTGGAAAATGGACCCGTGGGTGTTACGGGTGATGGTAAACTTACGAATTATATAAATGTGTATAGAACAAAAACTGGACAAGTTCATGGATGTCCAGGAAATTGATGTAGAGGAGAACTGAGTATGAGAGATATGTTAAAAGAATTGATTGTGGCTAGAAATAAAAAAATATATAAAGATAATGATTTTAAGACTATATTATCAGTTTTAAAGGGGATAAATATAGAGAATAAAATTAATTGGGATGAGGGGGCAGGAGAAGAGTGGGCATTCATAAATAATCAAAGTATGTCCATTATGTTAAATTCCAAAATTGGAATATGTTTTGTAAGAGGGGAAATATCAGATGATTATTTTGATATTTTAAATGAAGGTAATTGTGTACATGTTAGCAATTATGACCTAAAAGAATGGTATATGGATTTAGAACAGTTACAAAAAAATATTCCAGAGATAATATGGCATTCCTCTGGTGATTCTATTGATACAAATGGTTTTTCTTTGGATGAATTATATTTTGCAACAGTTTGATTATTGTAAATGATATTCAGAATGAATCGTGTATTATATTCGGCAATACATAGATGTGATTAATAAAATTTGTTGTTTCAAGAAAGAGATTTTGTACACAAGTAAAGTGTTTGAGGAAATTGTATATAATTTGCAAAGTGTTAACTGTATTGATTGTTTGAAAAGTAAAAAAATAACTTTCTCTAGATATAAAAGATGCTATTGACGTGGCATTGGAATATATTTAATTAGAAATTTAAAATAAATGCATATGAGTATCAGATTAATTTAGAAAATAAGCAGATTTATGAGATGATTCATAATCGCTTAATTATATAAAAAGAGGAAAAAATTATGAGCAAGATTATACTTACTGGAGACCGTCCAACAGGAAAACTCCACCTGGGACATTATGTTGGTTCACTTAAGAGAAGAGTTGAACTTCAGAATTCCGGAGAATTTGACAAGATTTTTATTATGATAGCTGATGCACAGGCCCTTACCGATAACTTTGATAATCCTGATAAGATCAGAGATAATATCATTGAGGTAGCGCTTGATTACCTGTCAGTAGGACTTGATCCTGCTAAGGCCAACATCTTTATTCAGTCAGCTGTTACAGAGCTTACAGAACTTACATTCTACTATGCAAATCTTGTTACAGTATCAAGACTTGAAAGAAATCCGACTGTTAAGTCTGAGATTCAGATGAGAAACTTCGAGACTAGCATTCCTGTAGGATTCTTTACATATCCTATCAGTCAGGCTTCAGACATTACAGCTTTCAAGGCTACAACTGTTCCTGTTGGTGAGGACCAGCTTCCGATGATCGAGCAGGCTCGTGAGATAGTTCGTAAGTTTAATGGAACATATAATGCTGAAGTACTTGTTGAGCCTGAAGCGCTTATTCCACAGAATTCTGTATGTTGCAGACTTCCAGGAACAGATGGAAAGGCTAAGATGAGTAAGTCACTCGGTAACTGCATATATCTGTCAGATCCTGCAGATGTTGTAAAGCAGAAGGTTATGAGCATGTTTACTGATCCTGATCACATTCAGATAAATGATCCGGGTAAGATTGAAGGAAATGCAGTATTTACATATCTGGATGCATTTGCAACTGACGAAGACTTCGCTGAATTCCTTCCTGATTACAAGAATCTTGATGAGATGAAGGAGCATTACCAGAGAGGTGGTCTTGGTGATGTTAAGTGCAAGAAGTTCCTGTTAAATGTCATCAATAAGGAACTTGAGCCTGTAAGAGCAAGACGTGCTGAGTTAGAGAAGGATATTCCGGCAGTATATGATATCCTCCGTAAGGGTACAGAGGTTGCACAGGCTGAAGCTGCAAAGACACTTGCAGAAGTTAAGGCTGCTATGAGAATCAATTATTTTGATGATGCAGCACTCATTCAGGGACAGCAGGATAAATACAATAAATAATATAAAAGAGAGCATATATAGGAACAATAGGTGGTTCGAGTTGATCGGGAGGGGGTTATGATTTATACAGATTTAACCAGACTTGCAATGAAGATCGCATATGAAGCGCATCACGGTCAGTTAGACAGGCAGGGTGTGCCATATATCTATCATCCTATTCATCTGGCAGAACAGATGAATACGGAAGATACCTGTGTTGTTGCCCTCCTACATGATGTGATAGAGGATACTGAGCTTACATTGGAAGATCTGAGAAATTATGGATTTACAGAGGTTCAGATCGAAGCAATCGATCTTCTTACGCATGATACACCTGATCCGGCACTGCCATATGAAGAAAAGGAAAAGCTTTATCTGGAATATGTTTCTGAAGCTGGGAAGAATAGTATTGCCAGACAGGTAAAACTTGCAGATTTAAAACATAATTCTGATAGAACAAGACTGGTGGAAGATACAGATATAGATGAAGCCAGGTACAGTAAATATAAAAAGGCTCTGGATATACTCGAAGCAATGGATTGAATTGATTGCATAAAGCAAAAGCAATCTCATATAGTCTTATATAGCGAAGAAAACCTCGGAATGAACTCCGAGGTTTTCTTTATAATGATATATATTAATTATTAATATTCAAGTACATATATATTTGCGCTTCTTCTTCCGAACTGGATAGCTTCATTGTAAGAGCCTACAAACACATCGATAACGTTACTGGCCATTCCACCAGTGTCGTGTACATAGTAGACTCCGTAACCTTCAATCTCAATCCATTTATGCCAGAGTGCTGGGTCGTTGCAGGCAACTGTGTGTCCGACCTGAGGGTAATTTCCATCAGCACATGGACAACCGGTGGCTATATATGCTGTAAGTTCATAGCTTCCTGCGTATGATCTGGATTTTTCTGGTTTGTCAGTTTCTGGGTTTATTGCAACTGCATCTTCTGATATGTAGACACATTCATGAGGTTCCTTATCGTTCTCGACAGGGACTTCGATTTTAGCATCTATAGACTCAACTTTGATATCTTCATTAGATGTTTCTTGCTGAGGCACATTCTCATTAGTTTCAAGAACGAGCTCAGTTTTGTTATCATTGAGAATCTTTTCGATTTCCGTCTCTTCTGAGTCAAGTGACTGAAAAACGGAAGAGTGAATGTCTGCGGAGTGAGTTGTTTCATAGAGTCTCAAGCTTTCAGCTGTTATTTTGTCTGTTGGTGTATTTAATCCAACGAACGATACAATTGATACTGTAGTAACAAGCATTACTTTTCTTAGAGTTTTCATTATTCCTACTCCTTTCGTTCTATATAGTTTTAAAACATTTTTAAGAAAAATGCAACACTTTTGTAACAAATCTAAATAAATTTGTAAAAGATGTTAATAAATAAGTCATGATTTGATGCATATTGGATGATTTTTACAAGGCTGTAAAGAGGCTATTTGTTAATAATGGCTATTTTGTTAACTTCTAATTGACAAATTGGATTATGTGGCGTATATTGAACATATGAACAAACGTGCATATGTAATGGAAGGAGTTATAAATGGCAGAAGAAAAACTAATAAATTCAGAGCTTGCTGAAACAGTTAAGAAGAATATGCCTGATGATGAGTATTTGTATGATCTGTCAGAGCTTTTTAGAATATTCGGAGATTCTACAAGGATTAAGATTTTGTATTCGTTGTTTGATTCTGAGTTATGCGTAGGAGATATAGCTGCTATATTAAATCTCAGCCAGTCTTCTGTAAGTCATCAGCTCAGAATTCTGAAAGATTCAAAACTGGTAAAGTTCAGACGTGATGGAAAGAGTATTTTTTATGCACTTGATGATGACCATGTAAGATCGATACTTAATCTTGGTATGGAACATCTGGAAGAGTAGTTGATCATTTAATGACACAAATAATAATATTCAAAAATGTTAAGGAGAGGAATTATTATGAAGAAGACTTATAAAGTAGAAGTTGATTGTGCTGCATGCGCAGAGAAGATGCAGGAGGCTATAAAGAATACAGAAGGAGTTAAAGATGCATCTCTTAGTTTTATGACTCTTAAATGTAAAGTGGAATTCGAAGATGATGTAGATCCTGATGCGGTTATGCAGGCTGCAAGAAAGAACTGTAAGAAGATAGAAGATGATTTTGAAATCTATTTATAGAAATCATATTTTATAGATTATCTATATTTATAGGTTGTCAGGTAAAAGAAGAATTGTTATGACTAAGAAACAAAAGAACAATTTAATAAGATGCATCGTGGCATTCATTCTTGTGCTGATTTTAGCTGTGATATTTCATAACGTTGATGTTCCGTGGTACTTCAGGCTTCCTATGTACCTTATTCCATATTTTACAGTGGGATATGATGTTCTTCTGAAGGCGGTAAAGAATATCCGTAACGGACAAGTATTTGATGAATGCTTTCTTATGTCGGTAGCGACTATCGGAGCAATCGGAACGGGTGAGTATCTTGAAGGCGTGGCGGTTATGCTGTTCTATCAGATAGGAGAGCTGTTCCAGAGTATCGCAGTAGGAAAGAGTCGTAAGAACATAGCTGATCTGATGGATATCTGTCCTGAGGTGGCAAATGTACTAAATGAGGATGGCAGTATATCAAAGGTTGATCCTGATGAAGTTGAAGCTGGTTCGATCATAGTAGTGAATCCAGGTGAGAGAGTACCGATAGATGGGGTGATCGTTGAGGGGGATACATCTCTGGATACAAGTGCTCTTACGGGTGAATCGGTTCCGAGAAGTGCCCACGCGGGAGAAGAGATAATAAGTGGATGTATATCGCTTACAGGAAGCATCCGTGTGAAAACTACTAAAGAATTTGAAGATTCTACTGTTGCTAAGATATTGGAAATGGTAGAGAATTCAAGTATGAGAAAAGCAAAGGCGGAGAATTTTATTTCCAAGTTTGCTAAGTATTATACGCCGATAGTTTGTTATTCGGCGCTTGCATTATTCCTTCTGCCTCCACTGGTAAGACTTATAATAGGACTAGATGCAGAATGGATAGACTGGCTTATGAGGGCGCTTACATTTCTAGTGATATCATGTCCTTGCGCCGTTGTTATATCGGTTCCGCTGAGTTTTTTCGGTGGGATAGGATGTGCATCATCCAGGGGAATCCTGGTGAAGGGTTCGAATTATCTTGAGGCTCTGGCAGATACAAAAACCATAGTATTTGATAAGACGGGAACGCTAACGAAAGGTGTATTTGAGGTTCAGGCTACCTATCCGAATGATGGTGTATCAAAGGATTATCTGCTTGAGAGAGCGGCGCATGCTGAGGGAAATTCAAATCACCCGATAGCACAGTCTATTCTTAAGGCTTACTGCCTTGAATTCAAGAACGAAATCAATTATAATATTCTCTCAGACGTTGAAGAAATATCGGGTCACGGAGTTTCCGTAAAGGTAAATAGCGACACGGTTTATGCCGGAAATATGAAGCTGATGAAGCAGATTGGTCTGGATGGTATAGAACCACATGAAGAAGGTACGGTCGTATATGTTGCCGAGAACAGAAATGACTCTCTAAAGTATCTTGGATGCCTGGTCATATCTGATAAACTGAAGGAACATAGTGCTGAAGCTATGGAGGGACTTAAGTCCCAGGGTATAAAGACTGTGATGCTTACCGGAGACACAGAGAAGGCTACGGCAGGAATTGCTGAAACCATCGGCGTTCAGGAATATAGATCAGAGCTTCTTCCAGGAGATAAGGTTTCTGAAGTTGAGAGGCTTCTGGATGAACTTGGTTCAGGTACTGATGATGAGAAGAGGAGTCGTCTGGCATTTGTTGGAGATGGAATAAATGATGCACCTGTCCTTGCAAGAGCTGACATAGGAATAGCTATGGGCGCTATGGGATCGGATGCGGCGATAGAAGCAGCTGATATAGTTCTTATGGATGATGACCCTGCAAAGATATCGCTTGCGATGAAGATTTCCAGAAAGACTCTTGGAATAGTAAGGCAGAATATTACATTTGCCATAGCGGTAAAAGTGATATGTCTTCTTCTCGGTGCTCTGGGAATAGCCAATATGTGGATAGCAATCTTTGCTGATGTCGGTGTTATGGTGATAGCGGTTCTGAATGCTACGAGAACTCTCAGGATCAGATAAGAATTCTTTGACAATCTGAAAGATCAAATCGAAGGAGTTGAATAGATAAATGAAAGCAGCAATAATTATGGGATCTACCAGTGATCTTGCTAAGGTTGAACCTGCGATCGAGATACTGAAGGATAAAGGAATAGAGGTAAAAGTCAGATGTCTGTCAGCACACAGAGCTTCAAGACAGCTTTCAGAATTTATCGAGGAGATAAATTCTGACGGTACGGAAGTAATTATTACAGCAGCTGGTATGGCTGCGGCTCTTCCGGGAGTTGTGGCAGCTCAGACAGTGCTTCCGGTTATAGGTGTACCGCTTTCAGGTTCTGTTCTGGATGGACAGGATGCGCTTTATTCTATAGTACAGATGCCGCCAGGAATACCTGTTGCTACTGTTGCTATAAATGGTGGTAAAAATGCGGCATGGCTTGCGCTTGAGATCATAGCTGTAAAGCATCCTGAAATAAAAGAAAAGCTTCTCGCAGAGCGTAAGGCTATGCAGGAAGCAGCAATAAAGGCTAATGCAGAGATAACAGCTAAGTATGAGTAGTTTGTTTTCTAAATAAAGCTAAACAAAAAATGCACCATATCGGTGCATTTTTGCTTATATGAAACTATACGTAGATCAGTTTCTATAGATTAGAGTTTCTCGCCTGTAAGCATTTCGTAAGCTGAAAGATACTTGTCGATAGTCTTATCAACGATATCCTGAGGAAGCTTCCAATCCTCTGGTTCAGCCTTATTAGCATCAGATTTAAGCCAGTCTCTTGCAAACTGCTTATCAAATGATGGCTGACCATGTCCTGGTTCATAACCATCTGCAGGCCAGAATCTTGAAGAATCAGGTGTGAGCATCTCATCACCGAGAACTATATTTCCTTCTTCATCAAGACCGAATTCGAATTTTGTATCTGCGATAATGATTCCCTTTGTAAGAGCATAGTCAGCACACTTGTTGTAAAGTGCGAGAGTGTACTCTTTAAGTTTCTTAGCATATTCTTCACCTTTGCCAGGGAATTCCTTCTCGAGGACTTCGATAGATTTCTCATAAGAAATGTTCTCATCGTGGTCACCGATCTCAGCTTTAGTAGAAGGTGTGTAGATAGCTTCTGGAAGTTTATCGCTTTCAATGAGCCCTTCAGGAAGTTTGATGCCACAAACGGTTCCATTTTCTTTGTAGCTTGCCCAACCGCTTCCGGTGATATAACCTCTTACGATACATTCAATAGGAAGCATTGTGAGCTTACGGCACATCATGCTCTTGCCTTCAAATTCCGGTGTACGGAAATATTCAGGCATATCATTTACATCCACAGAGATCATGTGGTTAGGAAGAATATCCTGAGTCATTTCGAACCAGAACTTTGACATCTGAGTCAGAACGGTTCCTTTTTTCTCGATTATATTCTTGAGAATAACATCGTAGCAGCTGATTCTGTCAGTAGCAACCATGATGAGGCTGTCGCCGTTATCATAAATCTCTCTGACTTTTCCTTCTTTAATAGGCTTCATAGTGTTTTTACCTCTCTGAATAATAATAGGTTTATAGCATAGTCCTTTTGATAGTAAAAATCAAGAGTATGTTTTGATTTGACTGTTTATAGCAAGTGTGATATATTGAGCAACGCAAAATTGCAACTTTCAAAAAAAATGAGCATTTTTTTATAAAAAGTGCTACAATAGATTTATATAAAATTCATAACGAATTATTAGAAAACGACAAAGTTTTCTTGAAAAATAGCATCAAAATATGATATAGTTAAAGTTGCTAGAATTTGGGTTATATTTTTATGTGTTGTCACTATAAAAACAAACTATCGGGGGAGGTACACCGAATGAAGAAACCATTTGCTAATGCCTACGAGAAAATCAAAAAGTTGTTGCAAGGGCTCTTTTCAAAGAAAAAACCTGAGGGTGAGGAAGGAGAGCAGGCAGCAGCTGAAGCAGCTGAGGAAAGTGCAATTGGTGCAGAAGAAGAACAACCTGCATCGGTTCCTGAACCGGGAGAGGAAGAGTCTTCTAAACCGGCAGAGGAAGAGGAGCTTGACGAGAAGGCAAAACTTGAACAGGTTCTTCATAACATAGCTGAAGAAGAAGGTATAAAAGAAGAGAAGGTTAGTAAGGGAGAACTCGACGAGCAGAAGAAGTACGACGCTGAAGTTAAGAAGCGTGCTGAGAGAGCTGCAAAGAGAGAAGAGAAAGATAAGAAAGCTGAGAAGGATGAGGCTTCAGGAGCAGATAAGAAGATCATCGATCCTGTTACAGGCGAAGAGATTCCTCTTGGTTCACTGCCGGTTGAAGCAACTTATCTTAAGAAATATACAAGGATACAGACTACTGCTGATGATGTTATAGTAGCTATCAATTCCATTATTAAGCATTCTGATATGCCGAAGAATATCGTTATATTAGGAAGAAATGGATTCGGTACAGTTAAGGTTGGTGAGGATTTCGCAAGAAGCTTTTATGAGCTGGGACTTGTTAAATCCGATAAGATAGCTAAGACAAAGGCAAAACAGCTTAACAAGATGAGTCTCGATGCACTGACAAAGCTTAAGGGTGGATGTCTTATCATTGAGAATGCCGGTCTTGTTTCATTTGATAAGCTGGTTGAAGTTATTAAGGATTCTGCTCCTGAGAATAATAATTATGTTGTTATTCTTACGGGTGAGATCGACTCGATAGCGAATTTCTTTGAAGAGAATGAAGATATCGTCGATCAGTTCATATATCTTATTGATATCCATAAGATCAAAGAGCGTGGCATGATGCATCTTGCTAAAGGCTACGTTAGAGAAAGAGGATATAAGGCTGATAAACAGGTATTCGACAGATTCAAGAATGCTCTTAAGAGCATGGAAGAGGGTAATATCGATAGATTTATTAAGTTTATCGATGATGCTATTGAGAGATGTGATAAACGTGAAGGTTCTTCTGGTAAGGTGGAAAAATGTATTGAGCCGGAAGATGTTAAGTAAAGTATGGTAAATTAGGGGAGACTTTTAATCAAGAAGTATTAGATTATGTCGAGGGCTATGAAAAATGAACATGTTTTACTGTAAGTCGACTGCTGCCGGTAAGCAGTTGATGGCAAAAAATCACAAGGATGCAGCTACGAATTTCGTAGATGAAATGCTTCACTACTGTTACAAGTTTAAGCTTAAAAAGGTTAACGAGAGAACAGCAAAAAAAGAGCCAGATTATACTATTGAAGTTAGTATAGTCGGTGAAGATAAGATTCAGTATTTCCAGTATTCGAGTCTTACTCCTAAGAATAGTACAAGATTTTAAGAATTTGACCGGTTGCCTTGCGCAACCGGTCGTTTTTATTTGAATTTTGTTCAATTTCTATGTATAATAAAAATGGAATAGAATTTTATTTGTGTAAAACTCACAAGATTACCTTGAGGGGGTGGACTTATGAAACAGGCCGCAGACCCCGTTGTGTATTTTGGGAACTATACTCCCGTTGGGGACATTATAGTAATTTGTATTTGCATAATAATTTTGATTCTTATTCAGACAACATACATCAATAGAACAAGAAGTTTTTCGATTTTCTTTTCTATGCTCTGTTGTCTTTTTGTTGCGTCCGTTATGGATATCTTATATCATGTTACACTCACTATCTATGGAATACATAGTTCTGGCTATGCATTGATCTATATCGCTCGCTTTGTATATCATTTCTTGCTGTACGGAATTCTTTTCCTGTATGTCTGGTATATTACCGAAGTTCAGAAACTTAATTGGAATCAGCGGATGATCGTATTCTCAGTTGCAGGTATTGGGCTTATTACGATTCTTGTTTATGATATGCTTGGCTCTCTTCTTGGGTTTGGTTTCAGGATAGATAATAATGTACAGGTCGAGGGTTTTAATGAATTTATCTTTGGATATGTTTATTTTGTAAGTATAATCGTATTTCTTCTCATCAAGTACCGTAATACTATATTTAGAAATGTTATGATAGGTTTTTACGGTTCTGCAGTAGTTTCGTTTCTGATTCTGGGAATACAAGTAATGTATCAGCAGACGTCGTTTACCGTTTCTACGTTTCTTCTTCCTATCATTTGTATGTTTTATCTGCTCCACTCAAATCCTTATGATGTAGAATCCGGTGCTGTAAGCCTGAGTGCACTGGAGGATCTGATCTCTTATAATTACAGGAGAAACAGAGAGATGATCATCATAAGCCTTTATATGAAGGATTTTGAAGGCGAAGGAAAACATTTCCCTAAAGAACTTCGTACTGTTATAAGAAGGTTTGCAGGTGAATTCTTCAAGGGTGCGGTTATGTTTCAGGTTAACAGTGCGCACGTTATACTGATTGCCGACACATATAAGAATCCTGATTACGAGAATAGGGTTAACAGGATAATAAATGCATTTCTGGCAGAGTATGAGCGTTTTCAGTATAAATATAAACTTATAATAGGTAAGTCGATAGATGAGATAAGCCGAAGAAATGAATATGTCGGATTTATCAAAGATATCATGATGAGGATGGAAGATAATGATGTACATTTTATAGAGTATTCGGATGTGACAGTATACAATAAGCATAAGTATATCCTTGATGAACTCGGTGATATCTATAGAAGAAGAGATATGAATGATTCACGCATTGAGGTTTACTGTCAGCCGGTATATAACGTTAAGACAAAGAAATACGACACGGCTGAGGCGCTGATGCGACTTAAGCTTCCGGAGATTGGAATGGTATTTCCGGATCAGTTCATTCATCTTGCGGAGGAGTATGGGTACATACATGTGCTGTCGCTTATAATTCTTCAGAAAACTTGTGCTCAGATTAGAAAACTGATTGTTGCAGGTTATGAAGTGAAGAGAATCTCGGTTAACATTTCCGTTCTGGAGATGAGAGATGAGAATTTCTGTAATGACATCAACGCTGTTATAAAAAGCAGTGGGATACCGGATGACAAGATAGCTATAGAGGTTACGGAATCACAGAATGAGAGCGACTTCATCGTTATGAAGGCCATGATAAATGAACTTAAGGAACATGGGATTAAGTTCTATCTGGATGACTTCGGAACGGGTTATTCAAACTTTGAACGTATCATGGAGCTTCCATTTGATATAATCAAGTTTGACCGGTCACTTGTTATCGCTAGTGGTGAAGGTGAGAAGTCGGAGAAGATGGTGGAAAGCCTGGCAAATATGTTTGCAAATATGAATTACTCCGTGCTGTATGAGGGAGTAGAAAATGAGCTTGATGAGAAGATGTGTATAAAGATGTCTGCTTCATATCTTCAGGGATATAAATATTCAAGACCGATACCTATTGAACGTCTCACAGAATTTTTTGATAAGAGGATAAGTTAATATGGCAAAATACATTATGGCACTGGATGCCGGAACAACAAGTAACAGAGCGATTCTTTTTAATCATGATGGAAAGATAGTGTCCGTGGCACAGAGAGAATTTACACAGATTTATCCTAAACCAGGATGGGTTGAACACGATGCAAATGAGATATGGTCGACTATGCTTGGAGTAGCGGTCGAATGTATGGCAAAAGGCGGAGTCAGTGCTGATGAGGTGGCCGGAATCGGAATAACCAATCAGCGTGAGACAACCATAGTATGGGATAAGAATACTGGAGAACCGATATATAATGCTATCGTATGGCAGTGTAGACGTACTGCGGAGTATTCGGACAGTCTTAAGGCGAAGGGACTGGAGCAGAAGATACGAGATAAGACCGGACTTGTTATAGATGCATATTTCTCTGCTACAAAACTCAGATGGATACTCAATAATGTTGAAGGGGCGAGAGAAAGAGCGGAAAAGGGAGAGCTTCTGTTCGGAACAGTTGATACCTGGCTTATATGGAAGCTGACACATGGAAGAGTTCATGTTACGGATTATTCAAATGCTTCCCGTACAATGATGTACAATATAACGGAGCTCAAATGGGATGATGAAATCCTTGAGGAGCTTGATATTCCCAAAAGTATGCTTCCGGAAGTAAAGGACAGCAGCTGTGTCTATGGAAAGGCCAGCAAGCACATTCTGGGACGTGAGATTCCGATAGCTGGAATAGCTGGAGATCAGCAGGCTGCTCTCTTTGGACAGGTATGCTGGGATAAAGGAAATGCAAAAAATACTTACGGAACTGGTTGTTTCCTTCTGATGAATACGGGGGATGAGCCTGTTTTCTCAGAAAATGGCCTTGTTACTACAATAGCCTGGGGAATAGATGGTAAGGTTAAATACGCTCTTGAGGGATCAGTATTCATTGCGGGCGCTTCAATTCAGTGGCTTCGTGATGAGATGAGACTTATTGACAGTGCCGAAGATTCGGAATATATGGCTCTTAAGGTTAAAGACTCAAATGGTTGCTACGTTGTTCCTGCATTTACAGGACTTGGAGCACCTTACTGGAATCAGTATGCAAGAGGAACTATAGTAGGAATTACAAGAGGTGTTAATAAATATCATATAATTAGAGCAACTCTGGAATCTATAGCTTATGAAACAAGCGATGTGCTGAATGCAATGGAAAAGGATTCAGGAGTAAAGTTAAATGAATTAAAGGTCGACGGAGGTGCATCCGCGAACAATTTCCTGATGCAGACACAGGCCGATATAATAAATGCAACAGTAGTTCGTCCAAATTGTCTTGAAAGCACCGCAATGGGCGCTGCATTCCTTGCAGGACTTGCAGTAGGTTACTGGGATTCGCGAGATGAGCTGAGAACAGTTGTAAGTATAGATAAAGTATATAAACCATCTATAGAAGACGAAGAACGCGCTGAAAGGATAGCGGGCTGGAGAAAAGCAGTCGGCCGAAGCCTCGACTGGGTAGAATAAAAAATGATACTTGAAAAAGATGACAGTTGAAATCTGATTTCAACTGTCATCTTTTTGGTGGGGGAGATTTCCACGGATAATCCAGTCTATTATACGGTCGCAGGCGTGGTCATCGATATGGTCGAAGTTATTTGAGATATATTCTTCGACTTTTTCATACTCGAAATCATTTTGATCGAGTGCTGTGATCATATCATCAAAGGTTTCTACAATCTTACCGGGAACGTTCTTTCGGTAATCTCTGTGGAAACCTCGTTCTTTTGAATATTCATCTATATCATATGCGTAGAACAGCATCGGCTTCTTCATAAGTGAAAACTCGTAAATGTTTGACGAATAATCTGTTATAAGAAGATCTGTGATATAAAATAGGTCATTTATATCGGGATAATCAGTCATATCCAGCATTCTGTCATGGTATGAATCTGGTATTGGAACCAGTTCAGATACAAAAGGATGCATCTTGAACAGAATAACTGAATCTGTTTTCTCGCAGAATTTATATAGTCTATCCATATCCAGCTTATCATATGGGTAATAGGCATTTTTTTTGTTCTCACCTCGATAGGTTGGTGCAAAGAGGATGATTTTCTTATTTTCTGATAAATGTTTTGATAAATGTTTTTTGATCAGAGGATAAGTTTCAGTCAGTTTCTTTACAGTATCGTCTTTATGCTTTTCATTTAAATAGCTGTCAAGACGGGGCATTCCAGTAGGGAGTACTTTTTCATCATTGATACCCCAGACTTCTGAGAAGAAATGACGTATCTTCCGGGAACCAGCGATTCCATATGTATACTGTCGATGTCCTGATTTTGGTGCGGGACTTGCAGGAAGACCGAATCTGCTGTATCCTGTGGACTTGAATCCGGCACCTGCATGCCAGAGCTGAGTGATGACGGCACCTTTTATTGTGAGCCAGTCGGTTGTCTGGCTGTGGTCATCAAGAAATATAAAATCCGCATGTGCAATTTTTGACAGTGTATGAATCCAATGAAATATGTTATAATGTTTCGTTGTTACTGAACGAAGCGCAGTATGAGGCTTGTATCCTTCGCGGATAAGCGCATTTTTCAGGGCTGCCATATTCGAGCCTATTTCTTCGCTTTGGTCAGACATAAGAAGAATATATGGATCAGATGTATCGCTACTTGCATTAATGTGGTACAATTTGTACTGTATGTTGTAAATGGACCGTAGAACGGCCTTGGCGAGGTCATATCGGGTTCTGCGAATTGCGGATGATATCTTTTTGATAGGCGGAAGGTTTTTGAGCCTGACGTCAGATGCCTTGATTTTCAGGTATTCTTTATCAGAGAATTGAACACGATAAGATCGTTCTGAATGAAAGTAGATAAATTGTCTGTTATAATTGGATATCTTACCAGAATCAGATAAGGCCGCCTGGATAGGATGATCTTTATCATAGGAGGAGATAAGTTTGTAGATTCCTACCGGAAGCATACAAGAATTGCCCGGATTGGTGATATTCAGCATATATTCGTTGGGATTATCTGAACTCTTTTTGAGAGGGAGCGAAAAGCTGCCTGAGATATCGGATATATAGACTACCGAGTCATCGGAAAGACCGGATATGTGGAATATTATCCATATTCTGTCCCATGTGATGTTGTCAATAATTGGCTTCATATGTTCGTTCTCCGGGTTTAAAATGTTTTTATTATTTATACTTTTATAGATAATAACATCAGCATATATTATATTCAAATCATTTTTATGTGCTGATGATTATTGATATATTTTTACAAATAGGAAGGTTGAGAGAAAATGTTACAGTACATCAAAGACAAGGCGTATTTTACGTGGTTAAATCTGCTGAACTGGATTCGTGAGAATAACAACGGTTCGGTAGGAAGTTATTTGCTTAAGGTGTTCGTTGCAATGATAGTATTTATAGTCATTAACGATATCCTTAAGAAGGTCTTCGAAAAGATTGGTTCGAAGATAAGTGGTTTGGATGAAACTCCGATATCCGTCCAGATCGCACTTGGATTTATCAGATCCGTTATTCTGATATTTATTCTTACAATTATTATGAGTCAGCTCATGATAGTTGAGGTATCTCCTGTTGCATCGATCGCTATTGCATCAGGTATCGTTATATTATTTGTTATTCAGGACGTACTTCCGAAGGCTTTATCAAAATTAACACAGGTTATATTCAGAAGTGATCGTGGTAACGTTGTAGTAAATGGTTCCGACCAGCTTCATATGTATAAGGTTTCTGAATATAATCAAACAGGAAGAAAAGTTCGCCAATTCGTAAGGTATGCATCTAAATTCGCCGGATTTATTGTTGCAGCGCTTATTGTATTCATAGGATATGAAGGTGTTGTATATTTAATGAATCCAAGTGGAAAGGATATCTCGAATTTTTTGGATAAGCCGGAGAAAACCATTTCCACTCAGTTGGATACCAAGTTTATGAAAAGTAATAAAGACGTTATCAAGGAAGTTCCACTTCTTGCCAGTGGAGATGTTGGGGTTCGTTCCGATGGTGATCTCAACATAATCTATGTCAGCGGAAAACAGGTTGGTATTAACACAAAAGGAAAAAAATATAAGTTCTTTAATGTGGAAATAAATCAGTCTGCAAAAGAAGCCGAAAATAACATGACATATAAATACGAGAAGTCAAAAGAGATTCTGAAAGATATGTTGGGTGGAGTTTCAGATTCGTATATATATTATAACGAAAAAGAGAATACCGGCCTTGTTCTTACAATAAATGCTGAGACAAATAAGGTTAGAGCAATCACGTATTATCCGGATCTAAAAGCAGTCACAAAATCGATTTCTATAGACCAGTATTAAAATGACAATAGTTTGGTTAACCATAATTTTATGAGGGTTTTAATCTAAATACTAAAAAAAAATAATAATATGTCAAAAAAACTTAATTTTATTATTTACAAGTAATTCTTTCTGGTATATAATCTTGCTTTAGTTGGGAAAAGTGTTTGGATTATTTTGATCAACGTTTTTTCCGAAAAAAAAGAAATATTATATAAAAGGAGAAAAGCTATGTCATACGTAGATGAGGTACTTGAGATAGTACAGAAGAAGAATGCAGATCAGCCTGAATTCCTTCAGGCAGTAACAGAGGTTCTTGATTCACTTCGTCCAGTTATCGATCAGGATGAGGAGAAGTACAGAAAGCTCGCAATCCTTGAGAGAATTACAGAGCCAGATCGTCAGATCATGTTCAGAGTTCCATGGATTGATGACAACGGAAATGTACAGGTTAACAGAGGATTCCGTGTTCAGTTCAACAACGCAATCGGACCTTACAAGGGTGGTCTTAGACTTCACCCATCAGTAAACCTTGGTATCATCAAGTTCCTCGGTTTCGAGCAAATCTTCAAGAACAGTCTTACAACACTTCCAATCGGTGGTGGTAAGGGTGGTTCTGACTTCGATCCTAAGGGTAAGTCAGACAACGAGATCATGAGATTCTGCCAGAGCTTCATGACAGAGCTTTGCAAATATATCGGTGCTGATCAGGACGTTCCTGCAGGAGATATCGGAACAGGCGGACGTGAGATCGGATTCATGTATGGTCAGTATAAGAGAATCAAGGGACTCTATGAAGGAGTTCTTACAGGTAAGGGTCTTACATATGGTGGATCACTTGCTCGTACAGAGGCTACAGGTTATGGTCTTCTTTACCTCACAGAGGAAATGGTTAAGTGCCATGGCGATAAGATGGAAGGTAAGGT